>JBCBIE010000042.1:0-47333 GCA_038524995.1 Cyanobacteria bacterium J06621_8 | reverse complement strand
AGTCAAGTATTGCAGGGTTGCGATCGCAATACTTTTCTCTTTTTAGACCCTCCTTACTTAACAGCTAAGAAATCCAAACTATACGGCAAGAAAGGAGATTTACATACAAACTTTGAGCATCAAAAATTTAGTAAGAATATTCAAGAATGCAACGGTCATTGGCTAATTACCTACGATAATTGCCCAGAAATAAAAAATGGCTTTAAAGATGCCAAAATACTGGAATGGGAAGTGCAATATGGCATGAATAACTATAAGCAAAATAATGCAGCTAAAGGTAGAGAATTATTTATTTCTAATTACCAACTGAGCAACAAATAAAAGTTAAATTTTTTACAATTTTCCGTATACATGTAGTAATATGCGTGGTTAATGGTTAATGGTTAATGGTTAATGGTTAATGGCTAATAGCTTAAAGCCCAAATCATATATTCTGATAATGTTTAAAAAACCAAAAGAGAGCGTAAACTTACCACCTGACCGATAACAGCGATCGCTGGAGCCTTAAATTCGCTTTGGGTAACAAGCTCAACAATATTAGCCAAAGTTCTTACCAACTGTTCTTGATCAGGTCTGGTGCCCCAGCGAATCAGAGCAATAGGAGTATCAAGGGTTAGACCACCAGCCAGCAGTTGGGGAATAATACGGGGCAGATTATGAACCCCCATATAAATGACGATGGTTTCCGAACTGTATTTAGATCATTCTTTATAATGATTAAGTTATCTAATTGATAATAAAAATAATTAGAGGGCAATTAAAGATCATGCCGAATTTTAGGGAACAGTAACTATATCAGGTTCTCTATGAATATCTTGCAGGGCATTGAAAATTTTTAATAGTCAGTCACGCCAAAATAGAAAATTTTCACCTTCAGTCCTAGAAAAATATCTGGCTTTAGGATGGCTCAAATCTTTAAGAATAGGGCAACAAATCTCTTTAGGTTACGGTATTGTTCTTTTTATCGCGATCGCAGGAACAGGAACAGGAATCTTTTTTGGTAATTTTTATAATGAAAAAGCACGACGGCAGTTAGAAGATACAGCGGAAGAAATTCATTTACCTAGTGAGTTAGAAATTCACTTTCTCAATTCCCTTATTTATCAGCAAGAACTAAGCGCTAGTTCGACAATTACGCCAGAATTTCAAGAAAATTTAATTCAATTTCAAGAACATATTAAACTTGCAGAAAAGCTCTGGTCAGATTTTAAGGAATCCTACGCCAATCCTGATATTGAAGAGACAGAAGAGGAACTGGCTATTGTAGAAAAGATCTTACAGAAGTATGACGCTCAAGTTACTAATTATTTTCAACAGACAAAGGCAATTTGTCAGTCACTTTTACAGAATAAAATCTCTCCCCAAGAGTGGCAAAATTTCCGCAGCAGCTTAGTTTCACTAAATAAAGATTTTGCCCTCAATCGTTTTTTAATTGACTTAGATAGCTTGATTGAAACAGTTTCTCAAGAATATAAAATAGCCGAGTCAATTCTAGAGCAGTCTACTCGATTGCAGTGGCGAATTATTGTTTTTAGCTTCGGAGTTTCTATTGCTACTGCACTATTACTAGCATGTTTGCTGAGTAGAATAATTGCCAAGCCACTGCAAACTCTCAAGTTCTCCATTGATCGAGCTTCAGACATTATTTTTTGGCTTAACTTTCAGGGAGAATTAGTCTACGTTAACGACTCTGCTTGCCAATCTTTAGGATATAGCAGCGAACAGCTACTCAGTAAAAAGATTACAGAGCTAGATATTAACTTATCCGAGGAAGATTGGTGGGAGCTTTGGCAAGAAATCAAGATCAAACAGGCAAAGATAATTGAATCTCAAGTTCAAGATCAGGCGGGGAATATTTTTCCTGCGGAAATTAATTTTCAATATCTAGAAATTCAACAAGAAAAGTATGTCTGTGCTTTTGCTAGAGATATTACACAGCGCAAACAATTAGAAATAGAGCGACAGCAGGCTGCGGCTAAACTCAAACAGGCTAAGGAAGATGCCGAAACAGCAAATAAAGCTAAAAGTAAATTTTTAGCCCAGATGAGTCACGAACTCCGCACTCCCCTCAATGCGATCTTAGGCTTTAGTCGTTTAATCAATCGAGACTCCAACCTCACGGCAAAACAGCAGGATAACTTGAGCATTATTAATCGCAGTAGTGAACATTTATTAACCTTAATTAATAACATCCTCAATATATCTAAAATTGAGGCTGGTCAAATCAAGCTCGATATAGTAACTTTTGATCTTTATCACATGTTAGATAATCTTAAAGAGCTATTTAGACTTAAGGCAGAAAATAAAGGTATTGAGCTAATTTTTATTCTGGCAGCAAATTTACCTCAATATCTTAAAACTGATGAACAAAAACTACGTCAAGTTTTAATTAATCTTCTGAGTAATGCTATTAAGTATACTCAGACAGGTAAAATAATTTTGCGAATTTCAGCCACTGCCAAAGAAGCACAATTATTTACAATCTATGGCGAAGTAGAAGATAGTGGAGAAGGTATCGCCGCAGAAGAATTAGATTCTTTATTTCAACCTTTTCTCCAAACTGCTAGCGGCAGAAAAAGTAAACAGGGAACTGGATTAGGACTTAGTATTAGCCGTCAATTTATCAAGCTTTTAGATGGAGAAATAGCTATTGAAAGTACTCTTGGTTCTGGAACCAAGGTTCAGTTTAATTTTGTAACGGAGGCTGGTAATGCTGATCAGGTTCAGCTACAAATTCCTCAACGTAAAGTAATTAGTTTACAGTCTAATCAGCCAAATCACCGCATTTTAGTGGTAGATGATCGGGTGGAGAATCGTCAAGTATTAGTGCAGTTGCTAGAAACTGTTGGTTTTGAGGTGAGGGAAGCAGCAGATGGTCATGAAGCAATTTCCCAGTGGTTAAACTGGCAACCTAATTTGATCTGGATGGATATCCAAATGCCTGTGATGAATGGTTATCAAGCAACCAAAAATATTCGCTCTCATCCTCATGGAAAAGATACAACTATTATCGCCCTTACAGCCAGCGCTTTTGATGAGGAAAAGGAGGAAATACTTGCTGTAGGTTGCGATGATTATGTTAGCAAACCTTTTCGGGAAGAGATAATTTGGGAAAAAATAACTAAGTATTTAAATACACACTTTATTTATGAAGATAATGATTTATCTATTGATTTAGATCTTGATCAAAACTTTATCCTCGATGCCTCTGCTTTGCAAATCATGCCTGATGAATGGATAACTAATTTGGCACAAGCAAGCTTAGAGCTAAATGATGTCTTAATTGTAGAATTATTAGAGCAAATTCCTGATGATAACCAACTACTAACCAAAGCTCTCAAAAATATATTAGATGATTTTGATTATGGTTTAATTCTCGATTTGGCGCAAAAAGCTAATGTTTCCTAAATAAATTTTTATTTTCAATTTAATAACTTTTATAATTATTTATCTTTTGATATCCCATGAACACTCCCCAAAAAAATATTAATCGTATTAAAATTCTTTTAGTAGATGATAATCCTGATAATTTGCGAGTATTATCAGATATTTTGCTTGAATATGGGTATCAAACGAGAAAGGTAATTAGTGGTGAAATGGCATTAAAAGCTGTTAAAGCTAATGATTTTGACCTAATTTTTCTCGATATCAATATGCCTCAATTAGATGGTTATGAAGTATGTCATTATCTCAAACAAGATCCTGAAACGGCACACATCCCAATAATTTTTATTAGCGCTCTTAGTGACGGCAAAGATAAAAGTAAAGCTTTTGCTGCTGGGGGAGCAGACTATATTGATAAACCTTTTCAATTTGAAGAAGTTATTGCTAGAGTAGAGCATCAAATAAAAATTTTAAATCTACAGCGGGAATTAAAGGATTTAAATACTAGTCTAGAGGATAAGATAAGCGCCAGTACTAAAGAGCTAGAGCTAGCAAATCAAAAGTTCAAGCAAACTCAAAAAAGGCTTTTTCAATTAACTTTAAAAGATTCTGTAACTAATCTTGATAATAAGGTTTCTTTTAAGGGTCACCTTGAGCAAGTAATTAAGCAGGTAAAAAACAAGCCCAATTATGGTTTTACTTTATTAGTTTTCAACTGTCGCTGTCCCTACTTAAGCAATAAACTATTCGATCTAAATCTTGAAGATTCTCTTGCTATTGCGATCGCTGAAATATTAACTACTTCTCTGCCAAAGGAAAGCATCATAGCGCGATTAGGAGATTGTGAATACGCTGTTATTATTAAGCAATTACAGGATTCATCTACCGCTAATAAACTTGCGGCAGAGATTAAACAGAAATTGATGCTGCCCATAAATATTAAGCATCAACAGCTAGAATTAATCGCTAATTATGGTGTCGCGGTGGGAACTCAAAAAAATCCCAAATTAGATTCACTGTTTCAAGAGACTATTATCTTAGCTCGTCAAGGAAATCATCAAAATAGTGAGGATTTAGAGAATAACTTAACAGAAAAACCGACAGAAAGTAATGAAAAGTCAAATATTTTAAAATTAGAACAAAAAATTAGAGAAGCATTAAAAAGAAAAGAAATTACTATTTTTTATCAGCCGATCCTATCTTTAACCAATCATAAAATTCAGGCATTAGAAATTTCCTGGTCATGGGATAATCCAGAAGTCACAAAACTAATTCGACAACAGCCATCCCTTAGTGCCCATGTCTTAGCTTGGGTTTTAAAAATTGTTAATCGCGATCGCCTGAAATGGCAAGACTCAATGATTTGGAACTTAGATGCTAGCTGTTTTCAGGAAAATATTCAGATAAGATTAAGGCTAACGGAAGAACAGCTATCAATACCGAGCATAGTTCAACATCTAGGGCAGATGACTGACAGACTAGAAATCAACAGTTCCAATATTATTTTAGAGATTCCTGAATCTTTTATAGTTCATAATTGCCAGGCTGCATTAAAAATTATTCATAAGTTAAGTGAACATAATTTTTCTCTCAGTATTGATCACCTAAGCGCTAACTATCTGGCTTTAAAGAGTTACCATAATCTCTCGATAAATAATCTAAAGCTTATGGGAATTTCATTCTACAGTAAGAATAAATTGCCATCTGAAAAAGATATCTTTAGTAAGATATTTAATGTCTGTCAGGAGCTAAATATAACAATTACGATGGCGGAAGTTGCTAACCATCAACAATTAGATTTCTGGAAAAGTTTGGGCTGTACATTTGCCATGGGGGACTTAATATCTCAACCTCTCACAAGCCAACAAATTGAAGCAATAATTTTTAAAGCAAAGCTATTATAGTAATTCTTGATTTAGTTTATAGCAATCCTCATGTTTACGAGGTATGGCATCTTTTCCCTTATACTAAATCCGATTGCCAAAATACACTTACTAAATGCAAACCTGAAAAACCTCAGACCCTTTTACCCGTTACCCGTTACCCGTTACCCGTTACCCGTTACCTTTGCATAATCAATAAGTGTTCTATCTAAACAGGATTTAGTATTATCCCTTAACCAAAACAAAAACCATGTTTTATTTAATTATTTTCGTCGAACTCACGTTGGGGATAGCTGCTGTAATTCAGGCATAAGTTGTGCAAATGCAACCCCACGATGGCTAACTTGACCCTTTATTTCTGAAGACATTTCGGCAAAAGTTTTTTGCTGTGCAGGAACATAAAAAATCGGATCATAACCAAAACCCCCTGCACCACGGGGAGACTTTAAGATTTCTCCTGGACATATCCCTTCCGTTTCCAGCACAATCTCTCCCTGGGGATTAGCAATGGCGATCGCACAAATAAACTTTGCCTGGCGCTTTTCTATTCCCTCTAACTCCTGGAGTAGACGCTCAATTCTCTCCTGATCAGTCTTGCCATAACGAGCCGAGTATAAACCTGGAGCACCGTAAAGAGCATCCACCGCTAATCCTGAATCATCGGCGATCGCCCATTTATTGAGAGCTTTAGCTACTTCAGAAGCCTTGATTCGAGCATTCTCGATAAAAGTTGCTCCTGTTTCCTCTATCTCAATTTCCTCAGGCTTCAACTCCAATTCCCAAGGTAAATCTACTAAATATTCCTGAATTTCGCTTAATTTTCCAGGGTTACCCGTCGCAACTACTAATTTTGTCACCATTAACCATAGACTTAATCTTTAGTAGCCAATTTACCATGGAAATACTCTTCTAGTTTTCGCTATTAGCTCTCTATAATCACTATCTAAGAACTGTAAAGCACAAAAAACCGCGGCATTGAAAACTTAAATTTACCGCGGCTCATGAGCTTATCAAAGCTTATTAAATTTTGGTGGTTATTTACTAAAGCAAGCAAGCTTAAACATTAGCAACGTCTGCTGTAGGAGCGGCTGTAGCAGTAAGCTTTTCATAAGTTTCTCTCATTTTTAACCCAACAAGAACTTGAAACAATCCTGTACCATTTTTAGAACCAGGATAGTCCTTATGTTTCAGCAATAGTTCTGTCATTTCTCCGTAATGATCGGTGCTAGTGTTGCTCAAATGACTTTCAATGTAAATCATTTGCTCAAGGTTACCAAACTCACCATCTACCTCTAGGATAGATACTTCGTTGTTGTAAAAACTATCGGGACCATAATACATTTTAATGCCAGGAATAGGGCATTCTAACTTACGTCCACAAGGTCTCCAGTCAATAGTTGAACCTTGATCAAAGAGATAAACTGTATCAAAGTTCTCGACACCTTCTTTTTGAATTAGACGAACTCTTAGCAGATCGCTGTCTTCCGCTTTGACTAGCTGCGTAGGTAATACTTGAATGACCACATCAGCATGCTCTCTTTGCACTTCAATATAGGCTTCAAAATCTGGTTGACGAGCCTTGATGGAAGCCAAAATATCTTCGTAGGTATGACCACGTTCAGCCATGTCCCGCTGAATTTTCCACTGGATCTTAACTTCGTCGCTAATATCAAGATAAACGCTGAAGTCAACTAGCTCGCGAACTCTCTCATCATAAAGGGGATGCAGTCCTTCTATAACTACTACCTTATTAGGCTCGATCCTTTCTGGAGGATCAAGCTCTCCAGTTTCATGATTATAAATGGGCTTGTCGATCGCATTACCTTCTTTAAGGGACTTGATCTGTTCATACATCAGGTCAAAGTTATTGGCTTTAGGATTTAAAGCTGTAACACCTGCTGCTTTTCTGCCCTTGCGATCTAAACTATGATAGTCGTCAAGACAGATTACGGTCATGAACTTCTCGCCAAACAGGTCGGTCAAGCGACGAAGAAATGTTGATTTACCACACCCAGAGTCACCGGCTACTCCAATGAGTACCACTCGGTCTATATCAGCGGTCATAAAATTCCTCTTCTACAAAACTAAATATTTAACTCATAAATTGTTAAGCTGTCTCAGGGAGCTGAGCCACAAGGCATGTCTTTTCAAACATGATGTAGGACGCATTGACAAATTTATTACCTGAGATTCCCCAAAACTATCATTCTTAGAATACCAAGAATAATATCTGAGATAAGCTTGATATTCTCTAGCTAAACTCAGTACTAAATGCTATTTACTAACATTGCTGAATCTTACCAGAAGCTACACCCCTCTTCAAGAGAAGAACGGGATCTATTGTCGTGGCTCATAACTAAAAATTTTGCTCATGAATACTCAGGTTTCATGGCTTAAGAAAAAATGAAAATGAATTAACAATTACAAACGTAAAATTTTCTCTCGTTATAATCTGAACAGCAGATTTAGCAAGAATCTGTAACCCTTGACTAAAATCCCCCCTCTCGTGAATCACGATTACTCTCAGTGATAGTTTATTAGTACAATACAGAACAATTAGTAGCTCTCTGTCTTTAGATTACAACCTTATCTGAAGATTGATTTGTAAGTTGAAGACAGTTATGTAAAGTATTTAATAGCCTGTATATCAAGTTGGGAGAATCAGAATCTAGGTAATGTATAACTATAGTGCTGCGTTTTCTAGCAGCAACACCGATTACAAAAACCGTTTATTTATTTACGAAGTAGAAGGTCTATCTCAAAATGGGAACGGTGCAACAAAGGTACCAATCCGTAACAGTGGCACAGTATCTATCACTGTTCCTTACAGCAGAATGAACCAAGAGATGCGCCGCATCAACAGTTTGGGGGGAAAAGTGATTAACATCAAGCCTGTTGGTGGTGATGCGCCTAGTCAAGAAAATCAGCCTGCACCGCAGCCAGAAGCTGCACCCAATAATCAAAAATCTATGACTCAAGCACAAGCTAAGAAACCGAAGAACAAAGTCCCCCTCAATATCTATCGTCCTAAAAAGCCTTACATTGGTAAGTGTACTGACATCTATGATTTGGTAGATGAGGGAGGAGTAGGAACCTGTCGTCATATGACCTTCGATCTCTCAGGAGGAGATTTACATTATGTTGAAGGTCAAAGTATTGGCATAGTTCCTCCTGGTAAAGACGAGAAGGGTAAACCTAACAAGTTAAGACTGTACTCCATTGCGTCCACCCGCCATGGAGACAATCTAGAAGACAAAACTGTTTCTTTATGCGTCCGTAAATTGGAGTATAAAGATCCTGAGACTGGTGAGCATGTTGAAGGACTGTGCTCCAGCTATTTGTGCGGACTCAAGCCTGGAGACGAAGTATCCATTACTGGTCCTGTGGGTAAGGAAATGTTGCTTCCCGATGATGAGGATGCCAACATTATTATGATTGCTACGGGAACTGGAATTGCTCCTTTCCGCGCTTATCTGTGGCGGATGTTCTTGGAAGGAGATAAAAACCCCGAATATAACTTCAAAGGTTTGGCGTGGTTATTCTTTGGTATTCCTAAATCGGCGAATATTCTCTATCAGGAACAGCTAGAGAAGATGGCGGCGGATTATCCTGAAAACTTCCGCTTAGATTATGCTATCAGTCGCGAGCAGAAAAATTCTGAGGGCGGCAAGATGTATATTCAAAATCGAATAGCTGAATATGCCGATAAGCTCTGGGAATTGATGCAAAACCCCAAAACTCACACCTACATCTGTGGTCTTCAAGGTATGGAAGACGGCATTGATGAGGCATTGAGTGCTGCTGCATCAAAACAAGGCGCTAACTGGGAAGATTTCCGTAAGGGGATGAAAAAAGAACATCGCTGGCACGTTGAAACTTACTAATTAGCTCTTAACTTACAGCCTTAAAAAAAGCGATCGCCAGATGTAATGGCGATCGCTTTTTTTTGACTGACAAATAATTTTAATGATTAAGAAAATTATTATCCTCCAAAATCCCGATCAGCTATCGGATCTGCTACGGCGATTAGATAAATTAGGTTGTTCATAGCTATAAGCCATATGCCATAAAGCTTTAAGCTTAGTTTATCGGTCTGCTTTCAGTGATTGAATTTAACAAATTTTGCATCAAAAATGAGAATTACGTTAAATTTAGTTAAGCTAGAGGTAACATAAAGAAAAGAAACTTGAACAATTTTTGTAAAATCAACAGTTTGATGAGGTTAGTAAGTAATTGAGCCTTTGTCAAGACGTGACATGACTTAATACTTGGGCAGCAAATACCCTCCCCTAGACAGACCACAAATAAGCTAATAGATATTTAATTTAGAACAACGCTGATCCTATGAAGAATTTTTCGTGGAGAATCCTATTACTTTGGACATTACCCCTGCTGATAGTCGGGTTTTTCCTCTGGCAAGGTACATTCTCAACACCAACAGCTGGTACTAGCTTGAGTGGCAACACAGCAAGTACTCGTATGACCTACGGTCGTTTCTTAGATTATCTCAATTCAGATCGAGTAACTTCCGTGGAACTTTATGAAAACGGCAGAACTGCAATTGTGCAGGCGATCGATCCTGAGTTAGACAACAGACTACAGAAACTGCGAGTTGATTTGCCTGTTAATTCCCCTGAGTTAATCGCTAAATTGAGAGAAGCGGACGTTAACTTTGAATATCATCCTGCTAGTAATGAGGGTGCCGTCTGGGGTCTTTTGGGTAATTTAATATTCCCCATCATTTTAATTGGAGCATTATTTTTCTTGTTCCGCCGTTCCAACAATATGCCAGGTGGTCCTGGACAGGCGATGAGCTTTGGTAAATCCAAAGCTAAGTTTCAGATGGAAGCCAAAACTGGCATCATGTTTGATGACGTGGCGGGTATTGATGAAGCAAAGCAAGAACTGCAAGAGGTTGTTACCTTCTTGAAGCAGCCTGAAAGATTTACTGCTGTAGGAGCGAAAATTCCCAAGGGAGTTCTTTTGGTAGGACCTCCTGGAACTGGTAAAACTCTACTAGCAAAAGCGATCGCTGGTGAAGCTGGAGTTCCTTTCTTCAGTATCTCTGGTTCAGAATTTGTGGAAATGTTTGTCGGTGTTGGTGCATCTCGTGTCCGTGACCTGTTCAAGAAAGCTAAGGAAAATGCCCCCTGCTTAATCTTTATAGATGAGATTGATGCTGTAGGTCGCCAGCGTGGCGCAGGTATTGGCGGCGGTAACGACGAAAGAGAGCAAACTCTCAACCAGCTACTGACGGAGATGGACGGTTTTGAAGGTAATACTGGAATCATTATTATTGCCGCAACTAACCGTGCTGACGTACTTGACTCCGCTTTAATGCGTCCTGGTCGTTTTGACCGCCAGGTAATGGTAGACAACCCCGACATTAAGGGTCGTCTGGAAATCCTTGAAGTTCACTCCCGCAACAAGAAAATTGCTCCTGAAGTATCCTTAAATGCGATCGCTCGTCGTACTCCTGGTTTCTCTGGTGCAGATCTGGCTAACTTGCTCAACGAAGCAGCTATCCTAACTGCTAGAAGACGCAAGGAAGCGATTACAATGCACGAAATTGATGATTCTGTAGATCGAGTAGTTGCGGGTATGGAAGGTACCCCTCTAACCGATGGTAAGAGTAAGCGTCTGATTGCTTATCATGAAATTGGACATGCGATCGTTGGTACTTTGGTTAAGGAGCACGACCCAGTACAGAAAGTTACTCTGATCCCTCGCGGACAGGCTCAAGGTTTAACCTGGTTTACTCCCAGCGAAGACCAAGGCTTAATTAGCCGCTCTCAAATCATGGCAAGAATCGCTGGTGCTATGGGTGGTCGTGCTGCGGAAGAAGAGATCTTTGGCGGCGATGAAGTAACTACTGGTGCAGGTGGTGACCTCCAGCAGGTAACCGAAATGGCAAGACAGATGGTTACTATCTACGGCATGAGCGACCTTGGTCCCATTGCCCTCGGTGGACAAGGTGGAGAAGTATTCTTAGGGGCTGGTTTAACCTCTCGCGCTGAATATTCAGAAGAGGTTGCATCCCGTATCGATACTCAAGTTCGTGAAATCATCGAGCATGGTCATCAAGTAGCATGTAAAATCGTTCGCGAAAACCGTGAACTAGTTGATCGCCTAGTTGACCTGTTAATTGAAAAAGAAACCATTGATGGTGATGAACTGAAGCAAATCATCTCTGAGTACGCTGAAATTCCAGAGAAAGAAAGATTTGTTCCACAAGTTTAATATTTCAATTTGGGCTTGATCCGCTCATTATTTGATTCATGATTAATCAAGCTAGTCTTCGGGCTAGCTTTTTTTTGATCATTGTTTACTGAAGTCAGCCTGCTGATAATCTTGACCAAGATAACTCTTGTGTTGTTGGCTCCCAATGCCAGCGTAAAAAGTTAGCTTGCTGTCCTACTGATAAACCCGATAATCCTAGACTTTTTCTGGGAGATAGAGTAGCCATAGCGATCGCCTGTTCGGGATCGCAACCCCATCGAACAAGATTAGTGACTCCCTGTAATAGGGGTAAAGTTGTCCCAGATAAAGTGCCATCGGGCAATCTGGCGGTACCATGTGTAACGGTAATCTGTCGGTTATCCCAGGGATAAACACCATCAGGTAAACCCAGAGGTGATAAAGCATCGCTCACCAAAAAGATCCCCTGAGCATAATTGCTGGCTCTAAGAATAATTTCGACCATCGTGGGACAGATATGCTCCCCGTCAGCAATCAAGCCGCAGTACACATCAGGATTAACAATTGCTGCCCCCAGTAAACCTGGTTGGCGATGGTGTAGGCTGGGCATCGCGTTATAAGCATGAGTTACCATCGATGCCCCCTGATTAAATGCCTGCTGTGCTTCGGCTTCAGTTGCCAAAGAATGCCCTAAGCTAACAACGATATTGTGCTGAAGTAAATAGCCGATTGCTTGATGATTGGTGTCTAGCTCAGGTGCTAGAGTTACGATTTTAACGATTTGGCTCAAATCCCCCAAAACTCGTTTAATATTTTCCACGGTGAGGGGCAGCAAATATTGAGCGGGATGCGCTCCGCGCTTTTGGTAATTTAAGAAAGGACCTTCTAAATGAACCCCTAAAATTTGTGCCGTAGGTTGCGATCGCTGCTGGCTCATAAACTGAGCAATAGTTTTAAGAGAATATTGAATCTTATCTACCGCAGTGGTAACTATTGTGGGGAAGAAGCCGTCAACGCCTTGTTGCCAAAGAAAATCACAGATCTGCTTCAGCAGAGGCAAGTCTGCTGGCTTCAAGTCAGGAAAGGCTAAACCTAAGGACCCGTTGATTTGGAGATCGACTCCCCCCAGAGATAGCCAGTCTCCCTCTATATCGACTGAAGGAATCTCCTGAGCCACCTCTAGCTGCGGCGCGATCGCCTGAATTTTACCTGCCTTGACTAAAACCTGATTTCTACCTTTTTGTCCGACAATCTGCGCATTTTTGAGCCATAAATCTCCGTTCATTTTTCTTTACCCAGATTGTTAATTACTGAACTACTTAAATCTTTGGTTTACCCTGATTTGCAAAATAAAGCTAAATTTTAAAACTAAATTTTAAAATTTAGACCAACAAAGCAAGTTACAATACAACAACCAGAATTTAACGAAAAATTTTGAGTGCCAATCAACCTGTAATTAGCATAATCATGGGCAGCGATTCAGACTTGCCCACTATGGAACCAGCGATCGCCGTTTGTGAAGATTTTGCAGTTCCTTATGAGGTGGCGATTGTTTCAGCTCATCGTACGCCAGAAAGAATGGTGAACTACGCCAAAAATGCACATTCCAAAGGTATTAAAGTTATTATTGCGGGAGCAGGAGGAGCGGCGCATTTACCAGGAATGGTGGCAGCTCTTAGTCCTCTTCCAGTAATCGGTGTTCCCGTATCAACTCGTCAATTACAGGGGGTTGATTCTCTCTACTCGATTGTGCAGATGCCACGGGGGATTCCTGTGGCGACTGTGGCGATCGGCAACGGGCAAAATGCTGGCTTATTGGCGATTCAGATTTTGGGTTCGTTTAATCCACAACTACAGGCTGAAATTAGCAGCTATCGTCAGCAATTAGCAAGTTCTGTACTAGAGAAACAGCAGAGACTTGATAAATTAGGATATAAAGCATATTTAGCTGATATGCAATGATTTTAAGCGACAAAAGACTTAAGTAAAACCAACAGGTTTGATCTCAACAATTATTAAATATAATTAACTGGATTAATGCTGACCCAGAGCAAAATGAGAAAATGTCGAAAATTATTTACAATTCTTTACCCGAGCCAGAAATTGGTGTAAACTACCTGAGAAAAGTCCTAGAACAAAAGTAAGAGGAGCAAAGGAAAACATGCAGTCGGCTCAGACACTGCGAAGAGTACCAAGAGAGTATTTGAAAGCTCCTGGTGGTTTCAATCCCAACGTGATAATGGTGATTGCGTCAATTCTGTTAATAACAACATCGACTTTGGGCTATTTTTTATGGCAATTTCCCTCTTGGTGTTGTTTTACGGCAAACGTTTTAGCATTGCACCTGTCAGGAACTGTAATTCACGATGCTTCTCATAATAGCGCCCACGAAAATCGATTCATCAATTCCATCCTGGGGCACTGTAGTGCGCTGATGTTGGGTTTTGCTTTTCCCGTATTTACCAGGGTACATCTGCAACACCACGCCCATGTTAATGATCCCGAAAACGACCCCGATCATTTTGTCTCTACTGGGGGTCCTTTATGGCTGATTGCGGCGAGGTTTTTCTATCATGAATACTTCTTCTTTAGGAGACGACTTTGGCGTAAAAATGAGCTGCTAGAGTGGTTTCTCAGTCGATTGTTTTTGGTTACCATTGTCCTGCTGGCAATTCATTATGATTTTATCGGCTACGTAATGAATTTTTGGTTTGTACCCGCATTAGTGGTGGGTATGGCATTGGGATTATTCTTTGACTATCTACCCCATCGTCCCTTCAAAGAGCGCGATCGCTGGAAAAATGCGCGGGTTTATCCCAGTGCAGTTCTTAACTTACTGATTCTTGGTCAAAATTATCATCTAGTTCATCATCTCTGGCCCTCTATCCCTTGGTATAAATATCAGGCGGCGTATTATAAAATCAAGCCATTATTGGATTCCAAGGGCTGTGAACAGTCTTTAGGACTGTTAGAGGGGGAAAACTTTGTCAATTTTCTCTACGATATATTTCTGGGCATTCGCTTAAATCAACATGAAGAACAGAGCGTTGTTAAGCAGATAGATGAGACATCAGCTAGTCAAGAGGTTTAAGTTTGAGGTCTATCATCGTCCCTTTAGGCAAGCACTTCATACTAGCCATGGTGTTTGGCAAACAAGATCAGGCATTGTAGTAACTCTGATTGATCCTTCTGGTGTTAGCACTCAGGGAGAAATTGCCCATCTACCTTGGTTTGGCACAGAAACTTTGAATCAAGCCCTTGAATTTTGCCAGCAGTTGGGCACGGCTATTACACTAAAAGACATCAAAGCAATTCCCGATTACTTGCCCTGCTGTCAATTTGCCTTAGAATCTGCCTGGCTCAATTTTGCCAATCACGACCCTAGTAATCAGTCGCTAAATCTAGATTTCTGCTGTTTGTTGCCCGCAGGAGAAGCGGCTCTAACCTCTTGGCAGACAAGCTATCAGAATCAAAACATTACAACCTTTAAATGGAAAATTGGGGTTTTACCAATGGCACAGGAAATTGAGCTATTAAAGCAGCTTGATCAAGTGTTGCCTCCCACAGTTCAACTAAGGCTAGATGCTAATGGGGGGCTAAATTTTGCTGAAGCGCAGCAGTTACTTAATTTAACTGATACTTTATCGAGAATTGAGTTTGTCGAACAGCCTTTAGCTGTTGATGAAATTGCAGCTTTGAAACAATTAAGTTTGACTCACTGTACTCCAATTGCTCTAGATGAATCAGTTGCTAGCTTTCAGCGGTTACAATCAATTTATAATCAAGGCTGGTCAGGAATATACGTCATTAAAGCCGCAATTATGGGCTTTCCTAGAAGATTAATTCAGTTTTGTCAGCAATATTCATTAGAGGTAGTATTTTCTTCCGTTTTTGAAACTGAAGTTGGTCGTAGCGCAGTGCTAAAGATGGCACAAGAATTAGGTCATCCTCGCGCTCTTGGTTTTGGAACGAAACTATTTTTGTGAGTAGTTCCAGGTTATTGAACACGCCTGATTGGAATCAGAATTTAAAACTGGGGGAACTTTTTTAGTATAAGGTATGGCATTTTTTCTTTTGTCCCCTGCATAATCCATAAGAGAAATCCCCCTAAAAAAGGGGGACTCGATGATTAGTCTTACCTGTTTAAGTTTTCAGGAAGAACTAAATACTAGACTGATGAAATTTTCTAAAATTCTTTAACAGAATGGTAAAGAAATTAAATAACTCTTTGCCCAATCTTTAGCCATTAGTTTGGCGATAAATATCAGCAATTAAGCTAAAGCTGCCGCTGCAACCTTAACCCCTGCTTTCGCTTCAAAATCATGACCAAGTTCGGTCAATGCTGCTTCCAGACAGGAGATCGTCATCAGGAGATCGCGATCGCCGACAAAGCCGAGATGTCCAATACGGAAGATCTTACCCTTGAGGTGATCTTGTCCCCCAGCTAGGGCAATATCATATTTCTGGCGCATAATCTTGCGAATGGCTTCCGCGTTATCAGATCTGATGGCGGTTACTGCTGTGCTAGCTGCGTTGTCTGGTGCCAGCAACTCCAAGTTTAAGGCTTTTGCCGCCGCGCGAGTGGCATTAGTTAAGCGGGCATGGCGAGCAAAGATATTTTCTAAACCTTCCCGCTGCATCATCTGTAGGGCAACCTGTAGCCCATACATCAGGTTAACGGGAGGGGTAAAGGGAGTGCTGTCTTTGGCGTTGGCTTTCTTATATTTACCCAAGTCCATATAGAAGCGAGGAAATTTGCTGGTTTCATAAGCCTGCCAGGCTTTATCATTCACGGAAATAAAGCCCAGTCCTGGAGGAATCATGTAGCCTTTTTGAGAGCCAGATGCAACTACGTCTAAGCCCCAGTCATCAATGGGTAGATTATATGCCCCCAGGCTGGTTACTGCATCCACAATAATTAAGGCTTCGCCGTGGGCTTTAACGTACTTATTAATCGTTTCCAGATCGTTAAGCACCCCTGCGGAAGTCTCGGAATGAGTAACAACAACTGCCTTAATCTCTTTGCTGCTGTCTGCCTCTAACTTTGCTCTAAACTCTTCAGGATCTACGGGAGTGCCCCACTCAGCAGTAATGCGCTCGGTTTGCATGCCAAACACTTCACAAATCTGCGCCCAGCGATCGCCAAACTTACCGTTAACCCCAACCAAAACGCGATCGCCTGGGCTGAGGAAATTGATCATTCCCGCTTCCATTGCCCCCGTGCCTGAGACGTTGAGGGATAGAACTTCGTTTTGGGTTTGATGTAACCACTTTAAATTATGATTGATCTCCGCAATAATCTTGCTAAAGTCACCGCTGCGATGTCCAATAGTGCTTCTTCCCAGAGCCGTCAGTACCTTTTCGGGTACGGGTGTAGGTCCAGGGATCATTAATAGATGTTTATCTTCCATGGAGTCGTCCTTAACTGTTCAGGTCGTTGATTCTATCTTATGGCAAGGAGATGATGACATTTCCTAAAAAAATTAGTAGATATTTATGAAGTCAGAGTCAACCCCGTCTTGAAAAGATGAAATCTCTCTCTTTCCTGGAAGCTAATGGCTGCAATGAATAAATCTTTAAGTTAAGAGTTGAGATATGTTGTCAAGAAGAATTAAGCGCTGGATACAGAACGATCTTTTCATGGGAAGATATAAAACTGCTTTTCTTGAAATAATAATGAGGTTTTAATAATGGCTCAACTTAGGTTAGGGGATACCGTGCCTGATTTTACCCAGGATTCCAGCATGGGAAAAATTTCTTTCTATGAATGGGCTGGTGATAGCTGGGTAGTCCTATTTTCTCATCCTGCCGACTACACTCCTGTCTGCACTACAGAATTGGGAGAAGTGGCAAAACTCAGGGCTGAATTTGATCAACGAAACGTTAAGACAATTGCCTTAAGCGTGGATAGTGCTGAGTCACACAACGGCTGGATTTGCGATATTGATGAAACTCAGGGTACTAAGGTTGACTATCCCATTTTGGCGGATGCCGATAAAAAGGTTTCGGATCTCTATGACATGATTCATCCCAATGCCAATGCCAAAGTCACTGTTCGCTCAGTATTTATCATCGACCCCAAGAAAACATTACGTCTTACTTTAACTTATCCTCCAAGTACAGGTCGTAACTTCCCTGAAATCTTGAGAGTAATCGATTCTTTACAGTTAACTGATAATTACTCTGTGGCAACCCCTGTCAACTGGAAAGAAGGGGAAGATGTGGTGGTTTCTCCTGCTATTCCTACCGACAAAGCGAAGGAGAAGTTTCCTAAAGGCGTTACGGAAATTAAGCCCTACCTGCGGATGACTCCTCAACCAGACAAGTAAATTTTAATTAGTTGATTGTTTAGGGAAAGGACAAGATATATAGTTATGCGGAGTTTGATTGGGACAAAATAAATCAGAAATAGATGTTTCAATTAGATAGTATATTGCTATAGCTGTCCTTTTCTATTGTTAAAAAATATTTTTATAACTAATTGTCTACATTTACTATTTTTGAGCTATTTCATCTATTAAGGCGATCGCCTCTACGGCATTTTCAGAAACTAGCAATTGTCTTATTTGAATAGTTAACTTAATTGAGATCAACTGACTTATCATTTTTGAAAATATGAGTTAAAATTCGCCCAACGACTTCATTAATAAACACGGAGATTGTCCCATGTCTGCTCTACGTCAGCCTGATTTTCCGCGTAAAAGCTTGCCACTAACACTGCCAAAAAAAACTCTGCATCGGCAACAAATAGAACAACAGACTTCAGTAAAATCTCGCAAGATAGTTCAGTCTAATGCCTTTTCTGCTTCAGATAATTTCCCTAAACATCTCAAGACTTTATCTCTAGTGCAAAAAAGTTCTTTTGCCTTGGCGATCGCTTCTATGACTACTAGTATCGCTCTTTATATTTCTACTGTAGAAATTCCCAAGATCTGGAGTCAGGAGTATCATCATTTAGAAAATCTCCAGAAACAAGAACGTCAACTAATTTCGATTAATGAAACGATTAAATATCAAATAGCCCAAGAAGCAGCACAAGATAAGCGATTAGGAATTTCCACTCCAGAGTCAGCAGTGTTTATTAATCCAGCTAAAGTTGAGCCGAGAGAAACAGCAAGCATTCCTAATAATCAAGCTCAGTTAGCTCAGTTTAAGTTTTACAGTTGGGGATATTAATTACTAGTTTTTAATAGCCTAAGCTGTTATTTACTAATATCAGCTATTTAAGCTAGGGAATAATTACTTACGAGATCTAAGATTGCTCAAGACTTAATTTATACAGCTTAGTCTGCCAGAAAATACGGAAACATAACAGTCAAAAAGTTGACTATCATACGGCATGATGCTCGCTATAAAAATCTAATATTAGATAGCTGAGAAATTGAACTATGCCTAAATCTAAGTTGAGACTGACTCATCAGCTAACTAGAAAAAAACCGCCCCGTTCTCCTGCTATAAATCAAGGGCGATCGCCCCACCACCGCCGACAAAGTCCTGGGGTAATTTTGAGACTGTTCTTGGTATGGGGTATCTTAGTAGTCGGAACCATGGGGTTAGCCTGGAGGCTATACTACCTACAAATCATCGATCCTGTAGTTAAGTATGAGCAAGCACCCCAGGGTAAAAAACTGACTCAGATCGCCAAAGATCAGCAGACAGCTACCCTTAATTTTTATATTCCTCGCCGTCAAATTGTTGATCGCCAACAAAATGTCTTAGCCACAGATCGCATTACCTACACCCTCTACGTTCATCCCCACTTATTCAGAAGAAACTCTAAGCCAGTACCACCAGAGGAGATTGCCGAGGAGTTGGCACAGATTTTAGGAAATAAGACCAAGGAGCAATTGTTGGGTATTTTTGCTCAAAAGGATTGGGGGATTCGTTTGGAGGGTAACTTGCCAGAATCGGCAAAAATGAAAATTAAGAGCATGGAAATTGATGGTTTAGATCTCAAGCAGAATTATGCTCGTTTTTATCCCCACCAAGAAATGGCAGCAGAGGTTACGGGGTATGTTAACCGCGATCGCGATCGCACTCCCCAAGCAGGGGTTGAGTATACTCAAAATCGACTGCTAAAGCGATCGCCCATTAGCTGGAAGATGCGCCGCAGCTTTAATCGTCACAAAGCTGTATTTCATCCAGGAGACTTAGAGCGATCGCAACAGCTGTTTAACTTTGATGACCTCAGGTTACAGTTAACCATTGACCTGCGGCTACAGCAGCTAGCCCGTAACGCCCTCAAGCAGCAGATGGAGCAGTATCAGGCAAAACGCGGGGCGGTAATTGTGATGGATGTACGGGATGGGGCGATCGCTGCTTTGGTATCTGAGCCTACATACAATCCTAATACCTACTATAAATACGATATCAGCCTGTTTAAGAATTGGGCGATTACCGATCTCTATGAACCTGGATCAACCTTTAAGCCCATTAATATCGCCCTGGCTTTGGATGCAGGAGTGATATCACCCCGTGATACCTTCGATGATACGGGCAAGATTCAAATCAGAGATGCTGTGGTACGTAATCATGACTTTTTCAAAAAAGGAGCACGGGGCAAAGTATCTTTATCAGAAATCCTCAAATTTTCCAGTAACGTGGGGATGATCAAAATCATGCGCCGCATGGAACCATTAGATTATTACCAAGATCTACAAAAGCTGGGGATTGAAGAGCAATTAGAGTTTGATATCCCAGGATACACTACAGGTCGTTTAAAGAATGAGGTAGAGTTTACCGTGCGCGAAATTGAACCCGCCACCACGGCTTTCGGGCAGGGTTTTTCCCTGACTCCCCTCAAGCTGATCCAGATTCATGCTGCACTAGCCAATCAAGGTAAATTAATTACTCCCCATGTAGTTAGGGGCTTATCAGATTATCAGGGACATCTCCACTATTTTCAGCCCCCCAACACTAAGCAAATCTTTTCCTCAGAGACAGCCAACACGGTTTTAGCAATGATGGAGGAAGTAGTAGAAGACGGCAGCGGTTACGCCTCTAAAATTCCTGGCTATCGCATCGCAGGTAAAACAGGTACATCCCAAAAGGCAGACGATAAGGGTGGTTATGATGAAACAGCGAAAATCACCAGTTTTGTCGGGCTATTCCCCGTCGAGGCGCCGCGATATGCTATTTTAGCCGTAGTTGATGAACCTCAAGGAGAGCATACCTATGGCTCAACCGTAGCTGCGCCCATTGTAGGTAAAGTGATTCAGGGCATTATTAATATTGAGGGCATTCCACCGACTAAAACACCAGAGTAATCCTAAACACTGCTCCCCTGTAAGCTTCTAATATGAAATACAAAAAAGAACGCTACGTATGAGAAAAAGAAGAAAATCTTAAAGCTAATAGCTAATAGCTAATAGCTGATAGCTAAAGCCCGTATTGTTTGTAGCAAGTATTTAAGTATTTCATATAATTAAGCAACACTCCCTCTTTTGCGAGCCTCTTTGTAGGACGTTCCCACATTACGCAAGCCAGCTTTAATCAACTGCTGTTCCAGTAAGCCAAAAAAACGCGCGCGATCGCCACCCCGAACTACTGCCTGATTATGTGCTTCTGCCAGAGCGACAGGATAGCCGTAGCCTTTCTGAACTTGGGCGAGCATAATACTCAAAGACTGTTCTAGTAATGGGGTATCGGCAACTACCCAGCTTGGAACTTCAATGCGGGCAACTTCCGCGCCAACGTTAACGTAGCAGAAATAAACCCGCTGGGATTCATCATAAAGGTCTAAAATCCGCTGATTGCTGCGATAAAAAGGGCTTCTTTGTCCTGGCTGTAGCAGGTGACCCCAAAGGCTAGAGTCTCGCAGGGAAGCAATTTTTTGACAGGGACATTTATTCCCTAAATCACTACAGTTAATGAAAGAATTAGGAGGCTCATGGATACAGGTTTGGTGGCGCAGAAAGTTGATACCTTCGGTACTGCGGGAGGCGCTAATATAGCCCATCAGGGGAATATTGGTAGTGCGTAACCGTTCGCAGGCAGCTAAAATCGGCGGCAATATTTTATCCCTTGCCTCTACGGGCAACCCATCTAAAAACCAGTAAATTAGAGAACCATCCACCAGGGCTAAGTTAGGTACGTCTCCGTGTGCCCCTGGCGGCAACACCCAATTACAGGCAATTTCCGCTAACATCTCCGCTTCCGAAGCGGTACGTCGATAGCCCATCCATTCTTCGAGGCGAATGCCCCACTGCCGCGAAACATACAGATCTTCAGATTTATAGAATACTTCAGGAGAGCTATCTAATAAAGGATGTAAACTCTGCCCGTAATGGAGCATAATCTGACCAATATTAATCAGATAGCAGTATGCCACCTCGTGGTGGGAAGGAGAGATTTGCGAACCATCAGTGGCGAAAACGCTGTGGCTACGGGGTGCAGGCTGGATATCATAGCATTTATCTAGAGGCTCGATGGGAGTTGCGGCGGCAGACAACTGGCGATCGCCAGAATCTATCTCAAGCTGTGCCACCTGTTGCTGTATCTTCTGTGCCAACTCCAGCCTTTGGCGAGATGCGATCGCCTCTTGATGGAGATGTTGACTGATGCCAGGAATTTGCCCCGCAATTTTAGCTAGATCTAACATGATGTTTGATACCTAAGAAACTTCAGCCGACTCCAGATTCTAAAACTATAGTAATGCTGTCATCAAGGAAAAGTCGATTAAATTCTCTTGATAAGTTTTCCATTATCCAGAAAACAAATAAAAAACTCTTGATTTCGAGCAAAATCAAGAGCCATGATGATTAACCAAGAATTTGAGTGGAACTAAACTAGTAAAACTTGCAAGTTCACTTTTTTAGTGTCACTCTTAACTACTTATAAGTATCCTCGGTAGATATTAGCAATTACGTTCGTTTATTTGTTTTACTTTGACAAATTATGTCTGACTTATTTGAACAATCAGCAATAAACAGCCTGTAGCTTTTCCAACCGTTCAATATTCTTCCCCAAAACTAGCATTACCTGAGAACTTCAATCGCCGCTTCTAGGGCGATCGCAATATGTGTCCAGTGAGTTCCCCCCTGACAGAAAGCAATGTAGGGTTCTCTGAGGGGACCATCGGCGGAAAATTCTGAAGTACTACCATCAATAAAAGTGCCCCCTGCCATTACTAGCTGGCTAGCATAACCAGGCATAGCCCCAGGTACAGGCTCAACGTAGGAATCTACGGGGGAATGCTGCTGAATAGCTCGACAAAAAGCGATTAACTTTTCTGGAGAACCTAGCTGTACTGCTTGGATAATATCCCTGCGGGGTTCCAGGGGTAGGGGGTTAACGGGATAACCCAACTTTTCCAGCACGTAGGCAATTAAATGACTGCCCTTAATGGCTTCCCCCACCATCTGGGGTGCTAAAAATAATCCCTGGAATAAAAGCCGATTTTGGTCAAAAGTCGCGCCGCTACTGCTGCCAATTCCTGGACTAGTTAAACGACAGGCAGCAGCTTCCACTAGTTCAGCCTTTCCTGCAATATAGCCCCCAGCCGTAACAATAGTGCCCCCAGGATTCTTAATTAGGGAACCTGCCATTAAATCCACCCCGACTGCCGTTGGTTCTTTTACAGCGACAAATTCACCGTAACAGTTATCGACAAAACAAACTGTATTAGGATTCTGCTCCTTAACTATCTGGACAATTCTGCCAATTTCTTCAATGGACAAACTCTGTCGCCAAGTATAGCCACAGGAACGTTGAATCAGCACCAGGCGCGTCTTAGAGTTTACTGCGGTACTCAACCCCTGCCAGTCAATAGTGCCCTGGGGAGTAAGCTCAAGCTGACGATAATTAATTTGAAAATCCTTGAGGGAGCCCTGATTACTGCCCCGTAAGCCAATCACCTCCTCCAAAGTATCGTAGGGCTTACCTGCAACCGCCAACATCTCATCACCTGGACGTAATACGCCGTATAAGCAACAGGTGATCGCATGGGTTCCAGAAACGAACTGAACCCGAACCGCTGCTGCCTCCGCCTGCATAATTTGGGCAAATACTCCGTCAAGGGTAGTTCTTCCCAAATCATCGTGTCCGTAACCGCTAACGCTAGAAAAATGCTGCACTCCTACCCGATGTTCACGAAATGCGGTTAAAACTTTCTGGAGATTTTGCTTGACCTGAGCGTCAATACCAGAAAAAATCGGTATTAGTGCTTTTTCTGCTTCTAACAGCAGATCATTAGTTTTCATTTTGTCTAGGAAACTCTTGCCGTTGTGTATAATTGCCAGTCGAAGTCAGGCTCTTGCAGCTTATCTTGATTTGGGTAATTTTTACATGCAGATCCTAAACGCTTTTTGGCACGACGATGTACTGCAATATCACTAACTGCACTACACAGAATCACGTAGAGTTCAGATTTGAGATTGATCAATGACAGTTGCTACATCAGAAAAGTTACCTCCAGCCTGGGGGACAATTATCTACATGGGAATCATTCATGGACTGGCATTATTTGCCCTGTTTCCCAGTAATTTTAACCTTGGGGCTTTAGGGGTAGCGTTTGCACTTTATGTGTTAACGGCGGGGGTAGGTATTACCCTCGGATTTCATCGTTTGGTGTCCCATCGTAGCTATCGAGTCCCCAAGTTACTAGAATATTTTTTGGTTTTCTGTGGCACCCTAGCTGGGGAAGGAGGACCCATAGATTGGGTCGGTTTACATCGGATTCATCACCAGTACTCCGATCAGATACCCGATCCCCACAACTCCCTCAAAGGTTTTTACTGGAGTCATCTCGGCTGGATGTTATATGACAATCCCGCCAATGCCCATATTGCCCGTTACACCAAAGATATCTCCCGCGATCGCTTTTATCAATTTTGTCAGCATGGCATGGTTCCGATTCAGCTTACTTTGGCACTCCTACTGTATCTTTGGGGTGGTTTGCCTTTTGTGATTTGGGGAATCTTTGTCCGTCTCGTAGTAGTTTTTCACTGTACTTGGTTTGTCAACAGCGCAACCCATAAATTTGGCTATAAAAGTTATGAGTCTAAAGATACCTCCCTCAACTGTTGGTGGGTAGCACTGCTTACTTTTGGTGAAGGCTGGCATAATAACCACCATGCTTTCCAATACTCGGCACGTCATGGACTAGAGTGGTGGGAAATTGACCTCACCTGGATGATGATTAAAACTCTATCTTGGCTTGGTCTGGCAACTAAGGTTAAGCTACCACCTGATAAAGTTCAAGAGGAGATATCAACCAGATCGTTGAGATTTTTTGTTAGGGATTGTTGGAGAGGTCTCAATAATTACCTTAATGTCCCGTAGCTTCTAAAATTAAACTTGTTAGGTTACAGGCTCACTTGGATACTAAATCCGATTGCCAAAATACACTTACTAAATGCAAACCTGAAAAACCCCGTTACCCTTCTTGCCGAGCGTTCCCTTGCGCCTGAAGGCGACGCGGGGTCTCGGCGCTACCCGTTACCCTTGCATAATCAATAAGTGTTATATCTAAACAGGATTTAGTATTATGCCAGATCCCATCATGTATCAAGAGGACGGCTATGTTGTCCTAGAATCAGACCAGCCAGAGCAATTCATGAACTACTTTGAGTTGCAAGCGAAGCTGGTTGGTCTATTGTCCTCAGATGAAGTAATTATTCCCCGAGAGTTAGAACAGTTTGACTCTGCTGAATTACAGGCACAGCACCTAATCGAAAACTACTTTGAGTTAGATATTGGTGCTGATCGCTATCTTCAGTGGTACGTTGTTCGTTTAGAAAAATAATCTTTTATTGAACATTATGGAAGAAGCTAATGTCTCAGTCGTTAACTGACTTAAGCTTATAACGTCTCGCATCGGCAGCCAAACTCAAGGAAGTTAAACGTCTCTAATCTTTGGGTACTCTAAGCTATTAGAAAAACTTTTTTCTGTTTGGCTGACCTCATCTATGACGAATCATGACATCAGATTCCTTGAATATCTCGCACAAGAACAGTTAGAAGCTCTGCAAGAGCGAGAGAGACGAATTGTAGAATTAAGGTACGGTCTCACAGGAGAAAATGCTGCTACGCTTGCTGCTATTGCTAAAGTCTTTGGAGTTTCTAGAGAACGAATCCGCCAACTTTTATCTAAAGCTCACAGAAAAATCCTCTTCAAGGGGCAAAGACAAATTAAAGCCAATAATGTAAATGATCCTTGTGCTGAATTGCTAATGTATGTAAGGTCATTTATTCGTCCACAAGAGCCAGATTCATCAGAGAGATTAGTTGAGTTTTGTAGAAATAATCTATCTTCCTTGCCTCAAAAAACTCATGCTCTTTCACTTGCAGCACACTTAGCATACCCAGATAAGCCAAGTAGAGAGCAAAGTCTAGAAGCGGCTAAAAAAATATTTAAAGATTTAGAAGATGAGCAAAGAAAAAATTATGAACAGCAAAAGTTATTATCTAGATTTCAAGAATTGTTATCGTACGTTATTTATCCTGGAGAATTAAAATCTTTAAAAGAGATTGACTTTAGATCATTTAGTCGGCAACGTGAAGTCTTATTGGATGGTGAGGGAAAAGCTGGCAGCTTTTATAGCAAAAAATTGAATAGATTAGTTCAGTATGAATCAGGCTTAGAAATGGACTTTTTATTCTATTTAGAATGTTTTCATGATGTAATTTTCTATCAAGAACAACCAGTCAGAATACCTTATGAGTTTCAAGGAGCTACTTATTCTTATTATCCTGATTTTCTATTTGTGCTGAAAAATGGAACAGGAATAATCACTGAAGTAAAGCCCATTTTTAAAATGGCTCTCAAGAAAAATCTTACCAAATGCTCTGCTTTAAAGGCATATTGCGCTCAGAATAGTTTAGGCTTGCTGGTTACAGATGGAAGATATTCAATTCAGCAAATTCAGCGGCATGAGGTTAAGGTAGATTTCTCTAATGCGATTTTAGAAAAACTACGTCAAGGAAACATAAATTGGACTGAATATAAAAAAATAAAAGATCAGTTTAATCCCAGTCGAGACGATTTTGTTGCATTAGTGTTGAAAAATAAGTTGTTTTGGAAATTAAGTCCATTTCTTCTCGGCTTTTAACTGTCTTAACAGATTGACAAAGAAGGATTATCTGCCCAAGGATTAACAGAAATATTTGTCACGATAGCTTTAGCCGCAGCCGAGAAAATGAGATTGGGAATCGACAGTTTACATCTAGATTTGCTTGCAAGCCTAATTACAAACGTTTGATAAATGCCAAATGATAAATGATCAATGCTTAATGTCATAGCCAAATAAATTAGCATTGACCTCTGCCAGGTTAATATCCCCTAAGCCATACTCTTGCCACCGTCGAGTAACCATTGCCGCCGTATCATCATCAGACTCCAGCGGTTCACCCCATTCATGGTCGGTTTCGGGCGGAATCTTAGTTGTCGCATCGATACCCATTCTGCCCCCTAAACCAATTTTTTCGCTGGCAAAATCTAGAGTATCGAAGGGAGTATCAGGCAAAATAAAGACATCTCTAGTCGGATCAACTTTGGAACTAATTGCCCAGACCACCTGACGGGGATCGCGAATATTAATATCCTTGTCCACGACAATTACAAACTTGGTATAGGTAAACTGAGGTAGAGCACTCCAAAAAGCTAGTGCCGCCCTTCTCGCCTGTCCTGGGTAAGCTTTATCAATGGAAATAATTGCCGCCTTGTAGCTTAATGCCTCCATCGGCAGGAAGAAATCAACAATTTCCGATA
Source organism: Cyanobacteria bacterium J06621_8 (assembly GCA_038524995.1). Classification (GTDB taxonomy): domain Bacteria; phylum Cyanobacteriota; class Cyanobacteriia; order Cyanobacteriales; family Xenococcaceae; genus Waterburya. The sequence continues at coordinate 20,159 of JBCBIE010000042.1, read as the reverse complement.
CCTGTTGGCGAAGAATGGGGGTATAAATACGGTTAAGAGCGATCGCCATCATTGCTTCTTCTTTGGGAGGACGACCGCTAAAAGTAGTCAGATAAATCGGATCTTTACGATGGGTAACACACTGGAAACGTACCAGGGGAGAATCTTCAACGCCGCCATAGTAGCCCATGTGGTCGCCAAAAGGACCATCAGGGAGCATTTCCCCAGGAGTAATCGTCCCCTCTAGGACGAATTCAGAATCAGCAGGGACTTCTAGATCGACGGTTTTGCACTTTGCCAGCTTAACGCCGCTACCGCCATACAAGCCCGCAAACAGCCACTCAGAAAGATCCACAGGAATTGGTGTTGCCGCCGCCATAATAATCATTGGGTCAACCCCCAGGGCGATCGCAATTTCTAATTTTTTTCCTGCTTCTGCTGCCTTTCTCAAATGTCTAGCGCCACCACGCACCGACAGCCAATGAACCGTCATGGTATTTTTTGACTGAAGCTGGAGGCGATATACTCCTACATTGGGTGTGCCAGTCTCCACATCCTTCGTAATAACTAGACCTAAAGTAATAATCTTACCTGCATCCCCAGCATAGGGTCGAATCAGGGGAATCTGATTGAGGTCTACATCATTGCCTTCAATTACAACTTGCTGACAAGGGGGAAAAAAATCTTTTCCTGGCTTGGCTTTCAACACATCAAACAGCACCTTGCCAAAATCAATTGCCTGCTTAATCTTTTTGGGGGGTTTAGGCTGCTGTAACATGGCTAACTTTGAGCCTAAAGTTTCTAACTCCTCTGGGGTCTCCATGTTCATCGACCAGCAGATTCTCTCCACCGTCCCCATCAAATTAACCGCCACAGGGAAAGGAGATCCTTTAACGTTTTCAAACAGTAATCCTGGTCCCCCCGCCTGTAACATGCGGTTGGAAATTTCTGCAATCTCTAATTCCGAATCAACCAGTGCCGTGATGCGTCTTAGCTGACCCTTTGATTCCAAAATTTTAATGAACCCTCGAAGATCTCTTGCCATGTTAAGAAATATAAATTCACAAATATATATCTTAAGATATTTAGAGTTTAGGAGTTATATCCTGAGTGATGGCATCGATAATATTGTGTAGCGCTTCAATAAATTTTTGTTCCGATTGGGAATTTAAAGCATTTAGCAAGTAGGCTTTTCCTCCTTTGGGTTGACCGAGAAACTGGACTACTTGATTTTTATTACGTTTGGCACTCATAAGACTTACTTGCGCTAAGAACTTGACACTAAAAGTTGTCATAAATATCTTATGGATGACTTTTCATGGATATGCAAAATCATAAAAAATTATCTATCGTTAGCGAGGTTTGTTTCCACCGCACAATCGCTTATTTTACAGTTAAATTAAGCTTTATTGCTCACAATAGCTCTTTATCGAAATTTAATAATCTTGATGGTTTAATTATTTAAGCCTGAGAGCCGCTCTCCCCCTTCAGCACAGCCGATCCAACTAAATGAGCTATGCGCAATGCTTCTGGAACTTTGCCTCGATCCGTCAACTGACATAAAGCTTGAGCAATAATCTCTGGTTGCTCTCCCTGTACCTGAAACACAAAGGGGGGATAGGTGTGAATTTCTCCTGCTTGCTGCAAGATCGTTAGCCTTTGCTGATAGCTGGGCAGACGAGACATTGCCGCTGTCATTTTGGCAATATTCGGCAGCTTTCTCATCATGGCGACGCAGGGAAGACTTAGCCTTTGAGCTAGTAAAGATAGATTGACTAGGTTAAACCCGCCAAAGCCAATGCCATCCAAAAGAACCAAGTGTAGCTGTGGGAGGAATTTTTTACCGATCAATAGCCGACAGATAGCTTCCGTAGCATCATCTCCATCCACGTCCACCGCGCCCCAAACCATGCCCTCAAAACGAGTATTGGCGCAAACCACACCAGCAATATTAACCTTATGTTGCTGATGCCGTTCAAAGGGAGCATCATCAAATCCGATCACTCTAATCTGCTTTTGCCGTTGAATTAGAGCCTGTAACTCCATAATTTTTCGCTGCGATATTTAACACTAACCCTTTTCCATAATCTTACGCGCTAGCTCAAAACCACATTAAGACCGTGCTCTGTTGAATGTTCAATGCTCAATGCTCAATGTTCAATGCTCAAGGGGTGGATATCCCTAAACTTTTAAGAAGTTGGTAAATGATAGAATTATTACGAGTTATTAAATATTGCTGTCTAACTAGACGATCAAATATTAGAAAGCAAATATCAGATTGATTAAGAAATCGGATTATTCATAAAAATTACTATGCTGAAAAGATTGTTGGGCGACCCCAATGCACGTAAATTAAAGAAATTTCAGCCTTTGGTGGCAGAAATCAACCTGATTGAAGAAGACATCAAAGATTTATCTGATGACGAGCTTAAGGCTAAAACGACAGAATTTCGGGAACAGCTTGCTCAGGCTAAAAATGATGAGGACTTAAAAGACATTCTCGATGAGATTCTGCCTGAAGCTTTTGCCGTGGTGCGTGAAGCCGCGATTCGTGTATTGGGGATGCGTCACTATGACGTACAGCTCTTGGGAGGCATAGTATTACATAAAGGGCAGATTGCGGAGATGAAGACGGGGGAGGGAAAAACCTTGGTTTGTACTCTCCCTGCATATCTTAATGGCTTGACGGGCAAGGGTGTTCACGTAGTGACGGTTAATGACTACCTGGCGCGGCGGGATGCGGAATGGATGGGACAGGTTCACCGCTTCTTGGGTCTAACTGTGGGGCTAATCCAGGCGGGAATGAGCCCTGGGGAAAGACAGAAAAATTATGCCTGCGATATTACCTACACCACTAACAGCGAACTGGGCTTTGATTATCTAAGGGATAACATGGCTGTCTCCATGGAAGAAGTTGTACAGCGTCCCTTCAACTACTGCGTAATTGACGAGGTTGACTCAGTACTTGTTGATGAGGCGAGAACTCCCCTAATTATTTCAGGACAGGTGGAACGCCCGACAGAAAAGTATCTACAGGCAGCCCAAATCGCAGCACAGCTAGTCAAGCAAGATGAAGATTATGATGAAGAGGTTAGCGGTGAAGAAGGCATCGGCGATTATGAGGTGGATGAAAAAGCTCGTAACATTTTGATGACGGACGAGGGTTTTGCCAGTGCGGAGGAAATGCTGGGAGTAACTGATTTATATGACCCTGAAAATCCTTGGGCGCACTATATCTCCAATGCAGTTAAAGCTAAAGAGTTATTCACCAAAGATGTTAACTACATGGTGCGTAATGATGAGATTGTAATCGTTGATGAATTTACGGGACGGGTTTTAGCAGGAAGACGCTGGAGTGATGGCTTGCATCAGGCGATCGAAGCTAAAGAAGAGGTACCGATCCAGAAAGAAACTCAAACCCTAGCCAGCATCACCTATCAAAATTTCTTCCTGCTCTACCCCACCCTGGCGGGAATGACAGGAACGGCAAAAACCGAAGAAACTGAGTTTGAAAAGGTCTACAATCTCCAGGTAACAATTATTCCTACTAATCTTCCTCCTAAGCGTGCCGACCTAGCTGATGTTGTGTTTAAGCAAGAAATCGGCAAGTGGCAAGCAGTTGCGGAAGATACTGCTAATATGCACGAAAGGGGTCGTCCTGTGTTGGTGGGGACTACTAGCGTAGAGAAGTCGGAGTTGATTTCTCAACTGCTGCATCAAAAGGGCATCGAACACAATCTGCTCAATGCCAAGCCTGAAAATGTAGAGCGCGAATCGGAAATTGTGGCTCAGGCTGGTCGGAAAACGGCGGTAACTATCGCCACTAATATGGCTGGTCGTGGTACGGATATCATCTTGGGAGGCAATGCTGACTACATGGCAAGGCTCAAGGTGAGAGAATACCTGATGCCTCGGGTTGTTGCTCCCGAAGACGATAGCCTAATGGCAAGCGTGCCAGGGATCAACATGGGCAAAAACAGCGCTAAAGGGTTTGCTGCAAACGGTAATGGCAAAAAGGTCAAGACCTGGAAAGCATCTCCACAGATATTTCCCACGGAACTATCTGCTGAAGCGGATGATTTACTTAAGGAAACTGTTAAGTTTGCCGTGCAGCAGTATGGAGAGCAGAGCTTGCCAGAACTTGAAGCGGAGGAGAAAATTGCGGTAGCGGCGGAGAATGCTCCTGTAGAAGACCCCGTATTGCTAAAGCTACGGGAAGCATACCAGGCAGTCCGCAAAGAATACGAACAATTTACCGATGCCGAACACGAAGAGGTAATTCAAAATGGCGGACTCCACGTAATTGGCACAGAACGCCATGAATCCCGTCGAGTCGATAATCAGTTACGAGGTCGTGCAGGAAGACAGGGTGACCCTGGTTCTACCAGATTTTTCCTCAGTCTCCAGGATAACCTGTTAAGAATCTTTGGCGGCGATCGCGTGGAAAGATTGATGAACATGATGCGGGTAGAAGATGATATGCCCATTGAATCCAAGATGTTGACTAATTCTTTAGAAGGGGCACAAAAGAAAGTTGAGACTTTTTATTACGATACCCGTAAGCAGGTTTTTGAGTATGACGAGGTGATGAACAATCAGCGTCGGGCAATTTACGCTGAACGCCGTCGCGTTCTCGAAGGATTAGACCTTAAGGAACAAGTGGTTCAGTACGCGGAGAAAACCATGGGGGAGATTGTCGATGCCTACGTCAATCCTGAACTACCTCCAGAAGAGTGGAAGTTGGATAAAATGGTCGCCAAGGCGAAAGAGTTTATCTACCTTCTAGAGGACGTGGAACCTGAACATCTGGAGGATATGACCGTCAATGAGATGAAGAACTTCCTTTGTGAAGAGGTTCGCAAAGCTTATGATATCAAGGAAAATCAAATTGATGGTATGCAGCCTGGTTTAATGCGTCAGGCGGAAAGATTCTTTATTCTCCAGCAAATCGATACTCTCTGGCGAGAACATCTTCAGGCGATGGATGCTCTACGGGAATCAATTGGTTTACGGGGATACGGACAAAAAGATCCTTTGATTGAGTATAAGCAGGAAGGATATGAAATGTTCTTGGAAATGATGATTGATATCCGCCGTAATGTGGTTTACTCGCTCTTCCAGTTCCAGCCTCAGCCACAGGCTCAACCTCAAGCAGTTTAACTTATTGAACTCAATACTCAAAAACTATCAAGTATATATAAAAGTTCTCTTAAAAAGCGATCGCTCGATATTATTGAGCGATCGCTTTTTGATCTGTAGTCCCCAATAACGATTCAACTGAAAACGGCTGTAAGTTATCTTTAAAAGAGATATTCTTATATACAGATAAGTACTTTATGTCAGGTTCTGCTAAAAAAACGATTTATGCGGCGATGGTTGCTAATTTTGCGATCGCCATAATTAAATTTATTGCTGCTTCTGTTACAGGAAGTTCGGCAATGCTCTCGGAAGGAATTCACTCAGTGGTGGATACGGGCAATGAACTATTGTTATTACTGGGTATTAGGCAGAGTAAGAAACCAGCGGATGATAGTCATCCCTTTGGTTATGGACAGGAGCTTTATTTTTGGACTTTGATAGTAGCACTGTTTATTTTTGCCATTGGTGGTGGGATGTCTATCTATGAGGGGATTGAACACCTCAAGCACCCTGAGCCCATAGCCGATCCTCGCTGGAACTACATTGTGTTGGGTTTGGCGGTAATTTTTGAAGGCTATTCTTGGAATATCGCTTTGCAAGAGTTTCTCGCTAGTAAAAATGAGGCTAGTTTTTGGACGGCAATTCGCGCCAGCAAAGATCCCACAATCTTTACCATTTTATTTGAAGACACTGCGGCATTAATTGGCTTATTTATTGCTTTTTTAGGAGTTTTAGGTGGTCATCTATGGGGCAATATCTACCTTGATGGCGCAGCTTCCATAGCCATCGGCATCATTTTGTGTAGCGTAGCTTTGCTGCTAGCAGCAGAAAGTAAAGGTTTGCTTATTGGCGAGGGGGCTGATGCTGAGACGGTTGCCAGTATCCGCCAGATTACTAATAATGATCCTGCGGTAGAGAAAGTAATTAAGGTTCTTACCCTGCATTTTGGTCCTCAAGAAGTCTTGCTAAATCTAGAAATTAAATTTATTGACGATTTAGAAACTGCTGACTTAGCCAATGCCGTAGAGCGTCTAGAGCGAAATATTAATAGCCACCATAGGGAAGTTAAGAATATCTTTATTGAGGCAAAATCCATCGCTGCAAAGCGTAAATCGGCGATCGCAAAAGAACAATCATGATAGTTGAAGGGGCTAGGATAGTTATTAATTAGCTTTTAGCTTCTTACATGATTGCACTTGCGGGGGAAATCTCAGTGTGATTCACGCGCTCTTATACTAAATCCGATTACCAAAATACACTTACTAAATGCAAACCTGAAAAACCCCGCTACCCATTACCCATTACCCATTACCCATTACCCATTACCCATTACCCATTACCCGTTACCCTTGCATAATCAATAAGTGTTCTATCTAAACAGGATTTAGTATTAGCTCTTATTTCGGTATGATTATTATGTTAGTCAGAGCTAGGATTAGAATTTTGCGATCAAGACATCGCTAATCTGGGTATTTGGCTAGATTTATACTACTAGCAGTAATAATAACCTACTATTTACTGTTAGACTCCAACTAAGGTTTGTTATGGCTCAAAGTAATTACGAAGTTATTATTATCGGCGGTGGCGTTTGTGGCACGGCATTGCTTTACACTTTAAGTAACTACACAAATCTGAAGCGAATTGCCCTCATTGAAAAGGAAGCAGATGTTGCCCTAGTTAATTCTTTTACCAATGGCAATAGCCAAACCCTACATTTTGGTGATATCGAAACTAACTACACCTTAGCCAAGGCAGAAAAAGTAAACGCAGGAGCATCCCTAGTTAAAAATTATCTCCTAACTCAAGATTCCCAGCAGAATATTTATACCAAGTACCACAAGATGGTTTTGGGGGTAGGAACAGAACAGGTGAGTCAATTAAAAGCTCGCTATCAGAAATTTAGCCTCCTGTTTCCCAATTTAAAGTTACTAGAGCCTCAAGAAATTGCCGCTAAGGAACCAAAAGTTTTTGTTGAGCGAGATGCTAATGAAGATCTAATTGCCCTATATACCGATGAAGGCTACACCCTGGACTATCGTCGCTTGGCTCAATCATTTGTGGAAGGTGCGGCAAATTCCGATACAGCAGCGGATTTTCTCTTTAATACCAAGGTTAAACAGATTTCTCGCCAAGGAGATCTCTATCAGGTAAAAACCCAGTCTCAAACCTTGCAGAGTCCAGTAGTAATTGTGGCAGCAGGAGCCCACAGCCTGTTATTTGCTAAATCTTTGGGGTATGGACTTAACTACGCTCTTCTCAGCGTAGCAGGAAGCTTTTATTTTGCTCCAGGGGTACTTAACGGCAAAGTATACACCGTACAGCGAGAAAAACTGCCCTTTGCCGCAGTTCATGGAGATCCCGAAGTCCATGATAGTGCGATCGCTCGTTTTGGTCCCACAGCAAAGGTGCTACCGATGTTGGAACGTCATAAGTACGGCAGCATCATTGAATATTTTCAGACTGCGGGGTTAAGCCTCAAAGCTTTCCTCAGCTTTGCCAATATCTTATCTGACTTAGTAATTTTAAAGTATATTTTGCTTAATTTACTTTACGATCTTCCCTGGCTGGGCAAACGGCTCTTTATTAAGGAAGTCCGCAGAATCATCCCCTCAATTAAGCTCAAGGATCTGAGCTATGCTAAGGGCTACGGCGGTGTTCGTCCCCAGGTGGTTAACCTCAACACCAAAAAGCTAGAAATGGGAGCGGCTAAGATTGTCGGCGACAATATTGTTTTTAACATCACCCCCTCCCCTGGTGCCTCAACCTGTTTGCAAAACGCCCTCGAAGATACGGAACAAATAATTGATTTCTTGGGAGGAGATTATCAATTTCAGAGGGAGCGGTTTATGGCGGATTTGTCGGAGGAGCAGTCGAAGGTTATAAATTGATCGGCGGCGATGTTGATTAATTGGGTTTTAAGCTCTTGGCTTTCAGCTTTCAGCGGAATTTGAAATTTTATCGAAGCGATGGGTTTTTAAAAGAATCTTTGGATGGTTAAATCGATTTAGACGCCTGAGCAAAGACTATGAGCTATATACAGATATGAGTACAGCGATGATATATGGTTCATTGATTCGCCTCATGACCAGAAGATTATCAGCTTAATGTTTTGTTTACGAACCAGCTCTTAAACAGTTACCTATCCAGCAACGTCCTATGTTTTAATCAGCTCAACGGCATCTTTACCATCTAAATTTTGAAAATAAACTTTAACCTTTTCCTCCGATGCAGTAGGTAGTGTCTTACCGATAATATCAGGGTGTATGGGTAATTCCCGATGTCCTCGATCAACTAAAACTGCTAATCTAATGATTTCTGGTCTACCATACTCGGTAACGGCATTGAGTGCCGCGCGGATGGTTCGACCTTTATAGATTACGTCATCTACCAAAACTACTGTCTTACCCGTTAAATCTACGGGAATTTTTGTTTTAGCGGGAATGCGCGTCCTAATTTTATCTAGATCGTCTCGATAAAAAGTTACGTCGATCGCACCTACGGCAAGAGAAATATTTTCCAGCATCTCAATCTGCTTTGCCAGTAAATGAGCAAAGGGCACTCCCTTAGTATGGATTCCTAAGAGAATCGTTTCTGATAAGTCTCCAGATTTCTCAACAATTTGGGAAGCCATTCGATTAATGGTGCGACGAATTTCTTCAGCGGAGAGGATGGTAACTACTGAGGCGGGCATTGATTACAGTTCATTGAGGTTGATTAATATCTTTTGATCTTATACTTAAATACATCCAGCTACTTATATTGCTCGGTTAATCATGTAAATTGACTGATTAGGAAATTATGCGAATAATTAATTGTTTTAATGCTTAAATCGCATTTTTGTTGAGTTTTAGTGATTTTTCGTAAGTTTTGATACAAATCACCACAGGTTTCGATGCCACCATGGAACGAAATAATATTTCTTCCAAGCATGAAAAGTTCTGCATCTTTAATCCTTCCTGCAATTCTAGGCTTATTCGCTGGAGTTGGTCATGGTATGGTCTCCCACTACCAGGATTTGCCTTTTTCTCTATCTGAGCAGATCATTGAGTCTATTAATCCTAACAGCTTCAATTAGATTCAAGGCGATCGCCGTAAATAAAATTAACTTGCCAGGGTTGCTAAGTTGCTTCTCTCTGTCAGTGAGCAACAAGTAATTTTGGGGTTCACTGTGGGGACTAATCTTCTAATTCTTACTGAACTGGCAGTTTAGAAATGTCAAAAAAATCTTAAGAAAACATAAAAAGTAGCTATTGTTACATTCTTATCAGAAATAATATAACCGAGAACTTATATTAAATTTGATTGGGATTGTAACAAATGAAGTTGCAGACACAAAACGAAAATGTATTTAGCTCCTATGGAGTGATCGCAATTCCCGTGATTGCCCTCACTACCTTTGTTGTAGGTTATACAGCTTCTCGGGCTCATCTAAGCAAAACTCAGGTTCAAGAGACTGTCACTGATAACTATGAATTTGTAATTCCTCATCAAGGTACTTTATGGAGTGATTTTGGTGGTTAATCCACAAAAAGCTGCTAAATGTTGCTAAAGCAGTTATTAATCAGAGATTCAGTTTAATTAAGATCACAGGCGATCGCTTGACAGGCGATCGCCTTTTTCATCGAAATATTCTAATAGTTTAAAAGGAAGCAAAATAAGCCTTACTGTCTAGAGTGTCCAATCAAGGGATTGGGAGGCGGAAATAACAGGATTTCGCCTCCAGCTTAATAATAAACTTTCAACAAATCTATACAATCATTTATCGGAACGTCTTGATTTTCTCTATCGTAAAGCCTATAAAGCTGCGGTAATCAAAACCAAGAGCAGTATTAAAGAAGATCGCTTTCCCCCAGAACGAAAATATAGTCTGGAAGATATTCTCAAAGATTAATGGACAGCTGATTAACAAATGTTGCGTGTTGGGGAGAATCTAAACCCTCTTGCAGCACTGACAATACCCTGGTCATATCTCCTGCTAGCAATGCTGAGGCATCCAGCCACACCCCTGGAAATACTTCACTCCGTATAATTCCCCCACTATCAGCCATTAATGATTCATACCTGCCTTCTCGCAGAATAAACCAGTCTAGCTTTTGCTCTAAAACCTGCCAAACAATGTACTCTTGGATTTCATTGCGGCGATAGGCTGTTTTCTTGTCATATAAGTCATAAGCAGCACCGCTGGCAGCGATTTCCGCTACAAGTTCTGGTGCGCCTTCAAGATAGCCATCATCACCGAGGCGCGATCGCCCTCCTAGAGTTTTGTCGATTAACAATACAGCATCGGGTTGGGGTTCGTTATCAGGATCAAGGCGAATCATCGGTTCAATACCAATACGTAATCCAGGGGTAGAAATTTGATATGTCCACAACCATCCGTGGAGACGACTATGAGGTTCTGCATGTTGCTGAAAACGTAAGGGAGATGCCACGTAAACAATACCTTCAATTAGTTCGGCTTTTTTAATGTGGGGTGCTGCTAAATAGCGTCGCTCAAATTCCTGACGTGACAGGCGATCGCCACTTTCTAAAGGCAGCAGTTGTCCACTAACCTCCCTCAACCGTAGATTGCTTTCTTGATCAGCCATAAATTCATGGAGTTACTGATAATCATAACTTTAACAAATGGGTCGCTAAGAAAAGGAACAAAATGCAGCGAGGAGGCATCTTACAAAAATAAATCAGAAATTATAATTAATGCCCTATTCCCCATTCCCCTTTCCCTTAGCCTAACCAAGGTTATTTGGACTTATCCAAGAATCCCAATGCTGCATATTTTTAACTAATCAAACCTATAGCTTAATTAAGGAATTAATCATTTTAAATTTTAATCATGCTCTCTAGAATATTTTCATTAGGTATTGTTGCTGTTGTTTTACTCCCCAACTCCGCATCTGCTCAATCCAGCATTAATCAACAGGCTAGCAGCAGCGCTACGGCGATCGGTAATAATAATTATGCTGCTAGCAGCGTACACCAGTCCGCCGCGCAACAAGGCATAAATCCCGCAGGACAGGTAATCGTTCAACAAGGTCATAGTGATGCCGCTGCGATTGGTGAGAATAATGTAGTAATTAACGGTATTGAACAGGTAAGCGTCCAAAATCAGCAGGGTTACTACCATCCCCAAGCACAGCAAAGTATTCAAGATGCTACTAGTAGCGGTGTAGCAGTTGGTCAAGACAACACGATTATTAATCATACTGGACAGTATAATTTTCAAAATCAGTGGAGCTATTAACATTTAACATTGAGCATTGAGCATTGAGCATTGAGCATTGAGCATTTAACATTTACGCTTAGTCCCGTCAGGGCGGGATAATATTCGCCGCATGTAACCGCCCAATATGCGGAGCGGTACCACAAGGGCATAATATATCCTTTAGGACGCAACTGTCTCACCATTAGCCTTTAGCCTCGGGCTTTTTAGAGATTTATCTAACCATAAATAAGCAGTTTTTATCGGATTGAGAGTTTTCCAAATAGATTACTAGCCAAGGGATTGAGTCTATCTAAAAGTTACTTTGAGTAATGCTTAATGTTCAATGTTCAATGCTTAATGTTCAATGTTTTGTTCAAGGCATTAACATCCGCGATTCAATTTCTGACCAGGTTCGACGGGATACTCGCACTGCTGCTTCTTGACACTGCATAATTAGACGATTGGCATAGAAATAATTATCTAAGATTTTGATTTCTTGCCTAGATAAATCGACCATTTCAGGTTTAAGATGAAACGCCCTTAGCCAAATATCGATTATCTGTTTGCCAAAAGCTTGATAAACATCTATAGCTTCTTTACTTGGTATTTGCTGCTGGAGTTCTTTTAGGGTGGCAATTAGCCGAGGATAATTTACGTCCAGATAAATTTGTGATTTTTCTGACCATTTAGTGTAGTCAATAAAATTTTTTAGAGCTTCTTTGGCTTTGGCGATAGCGATGGCATTAGCGTAGGCATTGGCGTAGGCATTGGCGTTGGCGTTGGCAAGGGCGTAGGCAAGAGCAATGGCGTTGGCGAGGGCGTTGGCGTTGGCGTAAGCGTAAGCGTAAGCGTTGGCGTTAGCAAGGGCGTTGGCAAGGGCAATGGCGTTGGCGAGGGCGTTGGCGTTAGCGTAGGAGTAGGCGAGGGCGTTGGCGTTGGCGTTGGCGAGGGCGTTGGCGTAAGCGTAAGCGTAGGCGATCACTCTGGTTCCGAGAGGATTAAAGTATTCTGATGAATTATTAGCCCGATCTTTTGCCCACACTAGGAGTTGATGTAGCTTATCGGTATTGATTAACTCTTTGGTGGCTTGCTCCATCAGTTCCAGTAACTCCCCCGCATCGTCTTTTATACCAGCAACTAACAAAAATATTTCTTGCCAACGTTTGTCTGTTAAATGGTTGCTAACTAATTTCTCAATCCGACTATTCTTTTGGCTGATGTATTGGGCGGTTAAATATTCCTGGAGGGTGAGGTGAGAAAAAGAATAAATGTCCTCGGCACGTTGTACTAAGGTGCCCTGTTGTGCCGCGATCGCATTAAGGATTTTCTTACCGTCTAAATATTTGGGATTATCCACGGAATCCGCCAAGAATTCTTTGATGGAATTAACAATCTGCTGTTCGCTAAAAAATAATTGGTCGTCTTTAAAACCATCATGGGCAATTTCCGCCAGCATTACTTTCTCTAGATCGGTGTTTAATCCTTCATAAATTGGTTCTTGCTGAATGCGTTTTTCTGCTGCCCATTCTTCCAGCAAAATATCTAAAGCCTTGTTGTAAAGACGACTGCGGGTAGGGGGAAAGCTTTGTTTGCGATTATAGACTAAACAGAGAAAAGTTAATAATAGTGGGGTTTGGGCTAATTCCTTAGCTGCTTTGTTACTGTCATCATTAAGAGTCTCCCAACACTTTTCAGCAGTCTGTGACTGTTGATCTAACTTGGTACTAAACCAGTTGGTAATAAACTGCTTAATTTGCTTGTCGTCAAAGTCGGCAAGTTCAATAACCTGAAAGTCCTGTTGGAAATTACTGCGGTATGCGGCAATGCGACAGGAAGCGATAAAGCGATTTTTTGGGTATTTTGTCACCAAATCATCGATCGCATTCATTACGGAATTGGTAAATTCGTTGGGAACTTCATCCAGCCCATCCAGCAAAACCATTAACTTGCCTGTTTCTAAAGCCTTAATGGTAAATTCCTTAGTGTTAGGGAAACCAAATATATTGAATTCTGCGGCGATCGCCGTAATCAAGTCGAAATCACTACTAGCAAACTGCTTTAACTCCAACATTACAGGGATGCAGTCGTGAAGAAACTTATCCCGATCTTCGTTCAAAGCTTCTAAGCCCAAACGCCTGAGGAAAGTAGACTTGCCGCCCCCTGGATTGCCCAAAACCATCAGATATTGATGACGACCCGCTACGGTAATACCGTCTTCAGTGCTACATTCTCCTCTCTGTAACCTGCGCTGTTCACTATCGCGATAGTTTTGTTCTAAATCAGTAATGGTTTCAACAAGGTGATTAGAGATGGCGAATTAGATTCGCCCTCTCTCACCTTCAAACTGTCGAATACTTAACTCATTGAGAACGCGAACAGGAGTATACACTGATTCCAAAGCTAACCCCTGGGGCATTCCTAACAGCTTGAGCAAGCCATAGCGTTTTTGATAGCGATCCTCATACTGTCTAGATGCTTTGGCAGCCTGACGCTTATTACCAACAGCTTTAATGGCACTACCGCCCAATCCCTTAGCAATCTGAAACAGAGTTCCTGCAATACCTTTAGTAAAAGCTGCTTCCACCGCATCAATACCACCGTCAATTAAAGATTTTTTTTCAGCCATAATAGTTTCTTGCTCTAACAGTTGAAGTTTGTAGTACTAGTCAGAAATCTTTTTCAAAATCTCAATTAATTGCTGCTGTTGATTAGCTAGCTGACCCTGACGGTTATCAAGATTTTTCATCAAATCATAACTTTGGGTTTACACTGATACTAAAGTACTTATTTTGTCCGTCAAGTCCCTCATAGTTGAATACATCAAGTCGCGATCGCGTTTCATCTCTGCTATATCCGAAGTTAAAACCTGTATAGCTTTGGCATTGGATTCTATAAGTTTTTCTAAATCAGTCATTTATTTAAATTAAATCCAGTTTTTTACCAGGAATCGCTTATTAATTAGTAGCTGCGGGAGATATCTTAAATTTTATCGAAAGAACCTACTAAGCGTAGTTTAAATGCTTTCATCTCCTAAAATTGAGATCGCTTTAAACTAAACCACTTGATCAATACTGACTCTCTTATGGGAAAAGTAAGGGTTAATAATTGATTCTTATGAAGCTGGCGATCGCCGTCTCGACTTTTTTTGTTGCTCAACCCTACTCAATTAAGACAAATTAAGATTATCCTATTTATATATACATAAGTTTACAAAACTTGATTTTCTGTATTCCGTAGAGTCTCTTAACAACCAAATATCATGACCAACACCATTCCTTCATCAGTTAATCGCCAGTCAGACAATACCCAGCAATATGATCGTGAAGAATGGAAGCGGGGCTATGATTCACAACCTAATGAATATGATTACGAAATTACTGATGTTGAGGGGCAGATTCCAGTTGAATTGTCAGGAACTCTCTATCGTAACGGTCCTGGGCTATTAGATATTGGGGGGACGGAGATTCAGCATCCTTTTGATGGTGATGGCATGATTAGCGCCTTTTCTTTCCAAGATGGCAAGGTGCATTATCGCAATCGGTTTGTTAAAACTGAATTCTACCTTAAAGAGCGGGAAGCAGGAGAAATTCTTTATCGTGGGGTGTTTGGTACCCAAAAGCCTGGAGGCTTATTCAATAATATCTTTGATCTCAGGCTAAAAAATATTGCTAACACGGGGGTAATCCACTGGGGCGGGAAGTTACTCGCTCTCTGGGAAGCCGCAGAACCCCACCGCCTAGATCCCCAAACCTTAGAAACCGTGGGAATTGACTATCTCGATGGGGTGTTAGAACCAGGTGATGCCTTCTCGGCTCATCCTTGGGTAGATCCTCACTGTATCTTTGATGATGGTGCACCCTGTCTGGTTAATTTCCGCGTCGATCCAGGACTCTCCAGTAAGATTACCCTATTTGAATTTGCTCCTGATGGTAAACTGCTGCGTCGCCACTCCCACACCATACCTGGCTTTTCTTTTATTCACGACTTTATTATTACGCCTAATTACGCCATCTTCTTTCAAAATCCCGTTAACTTCAATCCCCTACCCTTCCTCTTCGGAACCCGTGGTGCAGGGCAGTGCGTGGAGTTTCAACCCCAGAAGCCTACTACTGTAGTTGTCATTCCTCGCGATCCCAATCGTAAAGATGTCAAAACCTTTAGCGTTGAGTCGGGCTTTGTCTTCCACCATGCTAATGCTTTTGAGCAGGGTAACCAAATTTGCGTTGATTCCATTGCCTATCAAAAATTACCTTTGGTGAGCGGTGATGAGCATTATAAAGAAGTTAACTTTGATCTCTTTGATCCTGGTCAGCTATGGCGCTTCACCATGGATTTAGAGGCGGATACAGTTAATCGGAAGCTGTTAGAAGGTCATTGTTGTGAATTTCCCACCCACAACCCCGAATATGTTGGTCGTCCCTATCGCTATCTCTATGTTGGGGCAGTAGCTCAAGATACAGGGCGTAATGCGCCATTGCAGGCGATTATGAAGCTAGATTTAGAGACAGGAGAACGTCAGCTGCACTCCTTTGCCCCCAGCGGCTACGTTAGCGAACCGATTTTCGTTCCTAAGCCCAACGCCACTAGAGAGGATGAAGGCTGGGTATTGACCTTAGTGTATAACGGCAGCAAACATCGCTCCACCCTAGCGATTCTCGATGGAGAAAACCTAGATGGAGATGCGATCGCACTGTTACATCTCAAGCATCATGTCCCCTATGGCTTACACGGTAGCTGGTGTGATGAGGTGTTTAGTTAATAATTTCGTTTAGGCGACCGCTCTGCTCATAGTTTATAGTCCAATAAAACCAACGATTGTAGTATATTAATCTATGGGTAAATAAATTACTGTTAATCGATACCAAATACCTTAGAAGCGATCGCGCAAATATTCCTGATCGCTAATTATCCTTTATGACTTCGATCCTAGAACAACTTAAAGAACTAAATACTACTGCCATCGAGGCGATCGCCGCAACTGATAGCCTAGATAACCTAGAGCAGCTAAGAATAAAATACCTTGGGAAAAAAGGTCAGCTGTCCCAGATCTTGCGCGGTATGGGCAAATTATCCCCAGAAGAACGCCCTGTAGTAGGTTCTCAGGCAAATGTGGTTAAGGAAGAAGTCCAAACCAGCCTGGAACAACGTAAACAGAACCTTCAGCAGCAGCTAATTACGGCACAAATCAAAGCCGACACTATTGATGTCACCATGCCTGGAGTTGCTCGTTCCCTGGGAAGAGTCCATCCCCTTAATGGCGTGGTAGATAGGGTGTTAGACATTTTTGTTGGTCTGGGCTACACCGTCGCCACAGGTCCCCAAATTGAAACTGATTACTACAATTTTGAGGCTTTAAATACTCCTGCGGATCACCCCGCAAGAGATATGCAGGATACCTTTTATCTCCCTGGGGGAAACTTACTGCGGACTCACACCTCCTCGGTGCAAATTCGCTACATGGAAAATCACGAACCCCCTATTAGGATTATTGCCCCTGGACGAGTTTATCGTCGAGATACCGTCGATGCTACCCACTCGGCAGTGTTTAATCAGGTGGAAATACTGGCGATTGATCGGGGACTAAAATTTACCGATCTTAAAGGGACGATCAAAGAATTCTTGCAGCAGATGTTTGGGGATGAGCTTCCCGTACAGTTTCGCACTAGCTACTTTCCCTTTACCGAACCTTCCGCAGAAGTAGACGTTCAGTGGCGAGGAAAGTGGTTAGAAGTCATGGGGTGCGGTATGGTAGACCCCAACGTTCTCAAGGCTGTGGGATACGACCCAGAAATCTACACTGGTTTTGCCGCTGGTTTCGGGGTGGAAAGATTTGCTATGGTGCTACATCAAATCGATGATATTCGTCGTTTGTATAACAGTGATTTACGTTTCTTGCGGCAATTTTAATCTGAGATTAGCTATTAGTTAAACGGGCGATCGCTATTCTAAGTAGGTCGGTATGAATAAAATTGGCGAATGACTCCCTAAAGGGTTCGTGCTAAATCCGATTACCAAAATACACTTACTAAATGCAAGCCTGAAAACCCTCAAACCCTGTTCCCCTTTAACCGTTAACTTTTACCCTTGCATAATCAATAAGTGTTCTATCTAAACAGGATTTAGTATCATTTGTTATTTTTTCAAGGTAATGAGTTTTTTGATTCTTTCTACAATAGATAATAATCTTTCAGCAAAGCTTAAAGTTTTATTAATAAAATCTATGATTATAATCCATTTTGTTTGTTGATTTGATAGTATTGTAGAATCAATTTCTATTTCTCCCATCTTGCCTATTATCCAATAATATTTAACTTGCTTGAAATAACTTCTCAAATCTTTCAAAGTCTTATTTGTAGGTAAATTGATCCACTAAATTTTATTGAAAACATCCTTTGACATTGCACGATAGTATTTGGACTTATCTTTGTTGACTTTTTCGTGAATATAAATCAACTTTGATAAATTTTCAATTCTTCTTTTTAGAGATCTAGAACTTGAATTTCTAAGCAGAATCTTATTGTCTTCTAATTCTTCACAGATATACATAGCTTCTAATGTGCAAAGAATATTTGAATGATTTTCATATACTGTGTAAATATAAGCTTGATTGAAGACTAAAAGCATGACAGACGTACGGTTAAACATTTGTTCTCTTATATTAAATAGTCAATATGTATTAATACATAGCGTATCTTAAGCAAACTTCCGTAGATTACCTGTGTTTATAATCACATATATATTGTGTTTGCATCGACTAATCTAGACAAGTAGATAATCATTGTGCCTAGCTAGTCAAATCATATTTTAATTTTTAATTTTATTGAGGAGTGATCGCTTTTTTTGAACAATTAACTCATACTTAAGCATGAGAGGAAATGCGATCTCGTTATAATTTAATCTAGTGTAACTTTGATAACAACAAAAATATGCAGCTTCAGCAAACAATCAAGTCTTTTATTCGCCCAGGAGAACAAAGCGGTTATGTAGCCGAATGTTTAGAAATTTCGGTTGTAACTCAGGGAGCAACTTTAGATGAGGTTGTTCAAAATCTACAAGAAGCTGTATCTCTACATTTAGAAGATGAAGATCCCGCAGAGTTTGGATTAATTGCCAATCCTTCAATTCTAGTCACATTTGAGTTACAGCCTAGTTATGCCCAAGCTTAAAAGATTATCGGGTGCAGAAGTTATTAGGATACTGACACAGTTTAGTTTTGAAGTTCATAGTCAAAGAGGAAGTCATATTAAGTTACGCCGCATGGGTATATCGGGGAAAGAAACTTTAACAATTCCCAATCATCGTCAATTAGATACGGGAACTTGTAGAGCAATTTATAAACAAGCTTGTAGATACATTCCTGAATCAGATCTATTTCGTCATTTTTATGAATAAATAATGAAATAATCGCTGCTGTACTCATTTGAGCAAAGATATCAATCTGGATATTTATGCTTGGCTAAAAAGTGGGATGCTCCCTGTAAATTTGTTGATGCTAAATTTTTACGCTCTAAAAGGTTTAGACATACTTCAATGCTTATTTGATAAAGATTTAAGGAATTTGAGTTAAAGGAGTTCAGCATAATACACCTTGGCACTATATTAATTCCAAGTTATATTTATTAAATTTTTTCCCTTTTTAAAGTTATATGTCTGAGCAATATAGTTCCACTCAAGAATCTCTGGTTGCACTAAGTAATGGCAAAATTGGGATAGTAGATTCGTCAGGAACATTTACTTCAATAATTGAAGGAATTACTTTTTTTGACATTGCCCTATCTCCAGACAATCAGTTTTTTGGAACTACCAGTAGAGGAGAACTCTATGAAATTGATTTAGAATCAGCTTCCTTGAATAAAATTGGTTCACTTAACGTTAACGCGAACGTCAATGCCTTAGCTTTTGGCGCAGATCATCAGCTTTATGGGGCTGGCGATTCTAACTTATATACGATTGATCTCCACACGGGTAAAGCAACTCTAGTAGCTGCCTTAGACTCAAATTTTTCCAGTAGTGGAGACATAGTTTTTGATCCTCATGACCATGTTTTTTATGCCACCTCCAGAGGTTTTGCGGGCACAGACTTTTTATATTCAATTTCTCCTACAGGGGAAACAACTGAAATCGGCGGAATTGGCTTTAGTAGTGTTTTTGGATTGTCAATCGAAAACAATCACTTAATCGGCTTTACTGGAAATAAGCGGATTATTATTGATCCCAGTACGGGGGAGGGAGTTCTAGATACTGAAATCTAGGGAATCAACTCTCCACTTTATGGTCAAGCTTTTGGTGCGTCAGAGATCTATGAAGATTTTGAAGTACCTACTGAATTACTATCACCTGTGAACGATGAAGTTCCTGTTTATAAATTCCTGAGAACTGATACGTATTCTCAATTTTATACTACTGACATAGTTGAGCGTGACTGGATTCTAGATAACTTATATCATTATGAATTACAGGGAGTTGCTTTTTACGGAGCAGCGACAGAAGCAGTAGATGAGCTAACGGGCACAATTGATGTATATCGCTTTTTTAATACCAGCACAGGAGCACATTTTTATACTGGAGATCAAGCTGAAGCAGCTTTTGTCCAAGCCAACCTAGATAACTATATTTTTGAAGGGAGTAATTTTTCTGCTTACAATACCCAAGTTGAGGGAACAGTTCCTCTATATCGCTTTTACAATTCTCAATTAGACACACATTTCTATACGACTTCAACTGAAGAAAGAGATTTCTATAGCGAGTCTCCAGAATATGTAGCGGAGAGCGGCGGTATCGCCTACTATCCCTCTTTTGTCACTTTCCGAAATTAAAGAGCAGCAAAAGGAAAGTTTAA
>JBCBIE010000041.1:0-47516 GCA_038524995.1 Cyanobacteria bacterium J06621_8 | reverse complement strand
TATTCTTGAAAAGTAGATGTGAAAATGAAAAAATATTATTTGCTCTTTCTACAATAATCCCGTGCTGTAAATCTAATTC
This sequence comes from Cyanobacteria bacterium J06621_8, assembly GCA_038524995.1. Lineage (GTDB taxonomy): Bacteria > Cyanobacteriota > Cyanobacteriia > Cyanobacteriales > Xenococcaceae > Waterburya. The sequence continues at coordinate 47,437 of JBCBIE010000041.1, read as the reverse complement.
GTAATATTCAATGCTGTTTTTATTTAAAGTATTATTTATAATATAATTAATTTTATTTTCATATTCATCCTTGGAGAAAAATATTTTATTGACAGTAAAAAAATCATATGCTAATTTTTCCAAAATTGCTTTTTGTTGAATAGAATTTGGAGAATCTATATTACAATTTCTTTTTATTCTTCTTTCTAAATCCCATTTTTCAACAAGAATATTTATTCCTTCTTCATATAGCTCCGCTCTAGTATTAGGCAGTTTTTGATTTCTATTTTCGTATACAATACAAATTAGAGTAATCAATAATGGATTAGTTGAAAGCTCATATAATCTACTATTTTCATTTATCTGTTTTAATAGATTGTCTGAAAATTTTAGATTATTTTTAAACCATTTTCTTGTAAATAATAAGATCTGATCTTCTGAAAAATCTGATATTTCCAGCTCTTTAAAATAATTAATTGGATATTTTCTAGATATTAATCTAGAACTAATTATTGTGAAGCATTCTTTGAAGTCTTTGTTAAACCTTTTTGATATATAATCTATAAATTGTCTCTGATTATCATCATTTATTTCATCTAATCCATCAAATAGTAATATGATTACTCCCTTTCTTATAAGTTCATTTATTTCGTTATTGGATAAAGAGATGTTGTAATTATTTAAATATAAATTAATATATTCCTCTATTTTGTAATTATTATCTGAATCAACACAGTCTCTTATCTCTAAGTATATAGGTAGCTTGAAAGCAAATTTTTTATTTTCTAAACAATCTAAAGTGATTTTTTTTAATAGAGTTGTCTTTCCCGCTCCTGGTTTACCATAAATAATTATCTTATTATGTTTGCTTATTATTTCGTCTATGTCTTCATTTTTTGATTTGTTGATAATTCCTTTGTCGAGAATGTTTGTGTCTGATTGAAAATTATTTTCTACTAATTCATTAATATCAAAATATTGATTCTTTGACAGCCTCTTAAGAACCTTAGTTTTAATATATATATCATCAAAACTAATAGGTGTTTCCATTCCTAAAATTCGTATAAACTTTGTTTCCGAATTAAAGGTTTTTAAAATATTATTACGTATTGTTGATACTTTTTTAAATAAAGACGCATTATTAAAGAAATAATTATCTATTCTTCTGTAAGTTTTTGGAGAAATTTTTTCTCTATTTAATGCCCGTTTTATAATATTTTCGTGAAAAATTAATAATTCTCTTCTTAGATCTAAATCATTATATTTATTATTAATCAATATTTCTAAGCATTCAACTTGTTCTGAATTCAGTATTTTTCCTGATGATTGTGCTAACTTATAATCCTCTTGATCATGCCTATCATTACGCTTTTGTCGTCTCTCTTGAATTTTTATAATAGTAGATGATTGTTTTTCATCACTATTATTCTTTTTATCTTTTATACTATAAAATTCTATTACATCAGAATGTTCAATATTCAGTTCAGAGCAAATACTCATAAAAGTTGGAGCTTGAATATTTTCCCCACCAAAAAATCTACTTATTGTCGATCTACTAGTTCCAACTGATTCTGCAAGTATTGCATGTGAATATTTATTTTTATCATCAGAATTTAAGTTGTAGTGTTTCTGTAGCTTTGCATAAGCTTTTATCGCTATTAATAACCCTTCATTTGATAATCTCATCAAATCTATCAATCTAAGATTTATAGAAATAAACTTTAAACTAAAATATTTACCACCTCAGTCATGCCTACTCTTGGGGTGGAATAATAGAACGAGATAAAAATGCTGAAGCTTCATACCCGTAGAAATAGGTGTGAAACCAGACTCCAACAAAATAAAATACTAAATTTCATTTATTTTAAGTAAAAAATAGCATATTTTGAGGCAAATATCCAGTTTTACTATTTACTTTTGTTTTTTTATGCTGCAAAGTTTTTAAATGTCTTATGAGGATCTCAAAAATTTTATATCTGAAAGAAGAGAAGCTGAATACGATTGCATTAGAAAGCAGAAGAGAGGAGTAATTCTTGAGCTTATTGAAGACGCTGAAATGAGTATGGAAGAGTTATCACAGCACCTTTTGAGTTCAAATGTTCGCCAACAAACTATTACTCAAGCACTACAACTGTTCCAAGGTTTTATCAATATAAAGTTTATCAAGAATGCAGACCATAATTTAATCTATCAAAGTAAGAAAGAACTGTTTCAGATGGGCTTGCAGCGGAATATTCAATTTACAAGCTATGCGAAAAATAAAGTTTCTGATAGAGATAAGTGGTTTAGAGGTAGTAATCTTTTAGAGACTCGCGGTCTAGATCCAAATACACAAATAAAACAAAGTCTGACATGGCTAGACTGTTTGAGCGAATATTTCTTTCACACAAGCTTTTTTACTAATCATTCCGTTACAACTAACGATAAACCTTATCTAGTAGATGCTACTGACAAATTAATTGAGGATGAAGAAGCTAATAACAACTTCCAAAACGAACATGAAGAAGTAATTTATCAGCTTTTTCAAAATGGATTTCTTCAATGTGATTTAGATAAGTAACTTAATATTTGTTAATATTCGCCATGACTCTTGAAATATATGGTTTTGGCTCTCGCTCAAAAATTTCAGTGAGCAAAATGAACGAAATAAATTTTATGAACACATGAATTTATTTTTTATTTTATTCTTCAATAAGTAGCACTGAGGAGAGAAAAAATAATCAAAATGCTCACCAAGTCAATGGCGACTGATTTTGGAGAGATGATTCCAAAGGTTCAACATACACCTACAAGTTATTCAAAACTTGATATCTAAGCGTATCCTATAGGATTTTCCCTACTCTGAATATTCCCAACAGGGATTGCATCCATGCGTTCAATCCCTGACAGGATTCCTATGTCCAATTTTTCTTAAAATCCTCTATAACCACTTAAACCCATGATTAATCAAAGCTCTGAGAATCTCTCTTTCCTAGATATTCCTCATACCTGTTGCTGCATGCGACATCAACTTTATCAACAAGGTTTGTACCTAAGCCTGAAGGATCTAGAGAACGCTTACTACGGCACTTACCAAGATCTTGATAATTTTATTGCCGAAGGCATAAATGATTCCCTGTATGCCTTGCTACTAAATGCTTACACCGTTGATGATACAGCCCCTGGATTTGTAAGCTTCAAAGTCGATGTAGGTTCTTTCCCTCGCTCTGGTCAATTTGTCTACATCACAGGTGAGAGCGGACAGATCCACGTGTTCAAAGTCACTGCCTAATTTATTCATCTTCAATCTTCAAAATCATGCCTCAAAAACATAGTTTCCTAACAGCGTTGACCATTATTTCTATCGTGGTTGAAACCGCAAGCCTGATGCAGTTCCTGACACTGTATTCAGCCCCAGAACAGAGCTTTCCCTTCTTTACCCCAACTGAATCCTGTCTGGTCAGAGAAATATAATGTCCAACTTCTGTAAATTTATAACCTCATTGCACCTATGAAATTCAAGATCCGAATCAAAGGACTACCTGTGGCAGTGATGCTACCCGTTATTGTTGCCTGCACGCCCCAGAAAATCCCTCAGACCAACAATTTTCAAGCTCCCAGCCTTTCTCCAGAAATTATTGCTGGAATCGAACAGCAATCAAATAATTCACCATTATCGGTAGTTATAGCCAATGACTTATCAGGTAGTAGAGCAGACCACAGAATCGCCTCTCTAACTTTAGAACAGCTACAGCCACTCATAGCTTATATCTCTAAACATGGTGGAGAAATAGCTTTTCTCAGCATCTGTGACGATTCCAACCGCGCTGCTATTCGAGTCAAAATCCCCTCCCCTCCTGTAATCACCAAAGATGATTTCCAACTGGTCTCTGTGCCAGTTCCACCCGATCGCGACAAGATTAATGCTTTCGACTATCCCCAGGCGTTAAAGGAATTTGAAAATGAAGAAGCGAAATCCCAGGCACAGCAAGCTGAGAATCAAAAAATTCTAGCGGACAAACAAAGTAAACGAGATCTACGGCAGAAAGAAGCCAATCAAAAGCTTGGAGCATTTAAAACCCAGCTTCAACCAGAGCTAAATCGCGATGCCACTTGCCAGCTAACGGATATTTACTCAGTTATCGATCGCGCCAATTTAGTTCTCAACGAGGAGCAAATTGGTTGGTCACAATCGCCCAAGAAATTCGCCCTTTTTGTAACCGATGGTCTCGATACGAGAGAGCTGCAACCTGTAGAACTAACCAAAGATGCAGAACTATTACTAGTCAATGGTTCTGGCAGTTCGGGAGTCTTTGCTGAAGGCTCGTACAAGCAATTCGAGAGCGTTCCTAGCGCGGTGCGCTACTTAGTCCACATTGCCCAATCTAAAGAGTCATAAAGTGGCTTCTAAATAAATGAATCGAGAAGAATTTGAATTCAATGAAAATCGTCGTCAGGAGGCAGTTAGAGAAAAAGTAGTCAGAGACTCAGAGAAGAAACGCATTATTGTTGATGTGAAGTGTTACGAACACGAAGCCTCAGATAGAAAAGCTCAACAAGTAGCCTGGGAAAAAGAAGACCTCAGAAGGTCTCATCCTAATTACAGGATCGCCAGGATTGGAGAGAAGATTTGCTATTTGTTGATGGCTTCAGTCCCGCTCATTGCTTATATCGTCAATATCCTGCTAATTTATCAGCCAGCAGAATATTTGGTAAACCAAAGCGTCAAGAACTCTTTTCTAGCTTCTATTTTGGTTTTGTTCGTTCCCGTTTTATTCGTGCTTATGGTACTGGCGATCGCGACTTTAGTTGCAACTATTAAAGACGAAGAGGAAATCTCTTTGAGATACTTTAACCGCATTGTTGTCTGGATTACACCAACTCTTCTGCTGGCAACCAATATTGCTCACTATCGCAATAAGGAAAGCTTTGAAATCCAGAATCTACTTTTGGTCGGGGCATTGTTTGCCTTAGCTCTGATTACCGACTCAATTTTGGTCAAAGGCGCAAAACAAATTCGCGTTTCCTGGGGCTTTATCTGGTATTCAATTGATTACTATCGTTTGGATGCTAGCTATAACCATCTGAAGATACAAAGCGAACAAGCCTTGCGCTTAGCAGGAGAAACCTTCGATAGCTACGCAATCATCCTCAAGAGCTTTAACGATAAGCATCCTGAAGCTCCTATCATTTTTCCTCCTCTGAATGAAGTGAGCGATCGCGTCATCCGAAAGTGGCTCGCTAGAAAATACACAACTACAAATCAGTAATCAATTTTCCCCTTCAGTGACGGGAGTAAAGCTTCTCTTTGCTCCCTTTTTTATTCCCTTACTCCACAATAACTATGACCAGTAATCAACGACCTCAAAGACAACTCGAAGATAATATTCCCTGGTATGGCAAACTCCGTACTCGCTATTTACAGCACCAGCTAAAACACAAACCTTTAGGTAATTGGCTGCTCACCTTTGTCGCTATTGGTAGCTGTACTGCAATCACCAGCCTGACTTTACCCAAAAAAGATACCATCATTCAGCTAGCTCAAGAGGATGCTACAACGGAGATTCAAAAAGCCGAAATTGGAGAAGCCGTCAGGTATAACTACCGCACTGTCATCTTCCTAATGGCATTAGTGTATTTTCTTTTGTTAACTCCACAGCAGCGTAAATTTACCTGTCAGGGAGAAAAAGCTCGCCAAAAATACTGGTTATATCTGATGGCGCAGCTTATCGTCACCATTACTTCCTTTGGTGCAGACTTCATCGCAGGGTTAGCTATCTCCAATATTACAGGCTTTATCTTACTCAGCAGAATCCCAAAAGAAGAAGTAAAAGTGCTGAGGGGATTTGCCCTAAAACCTCAACTACAGGTTAAAGGAGAATATAACCTCCTCGCTACCGAGGAAGATCTGAAAAGCAAGGATGGCTATCCCTTCGGCGGGGTGATGATTCCCCCCTTTTCCGCCGTCAAAAACTTTATTTTCTTTGGCATGGTTGGTTCGGGCAAGAGTATTTCTATCAAATTATTGATGATCGCTACTTTGCCAAAAATCAAGCCAGGCAGCAATTGTCGGTCGCTAATTTACGATCACTCACAAGACATACTACAAGAGCTTCATGGAATGGGTATTGATTGCCCAGCCTATCTCCTCAACAGCTTTGACGAGCGGGGCTATACTATCGACTGGGCAAGGGATTTCACCGACCCAGAAGATGTTGAAGCCCTCGCTGAAATATTTATACCTACAGAGCAGAACAAAAAAGATGACTTCTTCGATACGGCAGCAAGGGAACTATTTAAGGGTGTAGTTGAAGTATTTAATGCTACTGCCCCTGGTGAATGGACACTAAGAGACGTTCTTGTTGCTTTATTTTCTGAGTCTATTATTTTTGCTCTGCTTGATACTCCCGACCAACGATGGAGGCTTGAATTACTAGGAGGTAAAGATAATTCTGCTGCTAAACAAAAAGCTGGGGTTTTGGCAAGCCTTGTAACCAAGCTCGGTAAGTTCAAAACCCTGGCAGCTCTGATGTTTCATCACTGGTCGGAGGGTCGCACCATCAGCTTACTAGACTGGTCTACGAGTGAATCTATCTTAGTGATGGGTAGCAGCAACAAGTCTGATGTAGCGATGAGCTTACTGAACTCGGTTATTTTCCATCGCATCTGTGAAATATTGCTGGATTTGCCAGAGATTAAACCCCAACGACCTCAAACATCCATCTTTTTTGATGAATTGCCAGCCCTTGGCTATCAACGCAAATTGTCTCCTCTTCTTCTCAAAGGCAGGAAACGCAACGTAATGATGGTGGCTGGAGCGCAAAGTAAAGCTAGTTTGGACAAAATATACACCAAGGAAACAACAGAAGAACTACTTGGACAATTCTTGCAAAAATCCTTTCTCAAATTAGCTGATGTTACCACTTCTCAATATGCTCATACTCTTTACGGGCGACAGCTAGTAGAAGAAAAGTCCAAGGATGAAAATAATCATCTGCAAACCAGCACCTACTGGCGCGATGTGGTGATGCCTAGCGAACTTCTCGATATTACAGCGATTAATGTGGAGAACAATATCGGTCTTACAGGATACTACCTGGGCGAATCAGCCTTTAAGTACACCTATAAGTTACCAAAACTGTGGGACAAACTTACACCCAGCGATAAGACCGTTGAGAATTTTATCCCAGCAGATTCCCAATACAAGAAATTCCGTTTCTGGAGTGGAGAAGATATCGAAAGATTGGGAATTGCTGAAATCCTTCGTCAGCAAGAGATTGGCAAGGCTTTTGAGAATTTTGATTGGGATCAACTTTCAGAAAAAGACGACGAAAGCGAGTAATCGCTGCACTGAGGGCATTGTGATGCCCTCATTATAAATTAGTTTTAGGAGATTTTTAAGATGGCAATGTGTGTGATGACCTCTGGTATTAAAGGAGGAACTGGGAAATCAATCGTTTCCCGTACTGTGGCAGCTTACTTTTTAGAAAAACAAATTGAATTTACTCTTATTGAAGCAGATCGCTCGAATCCCGACTGCTATCGCGCTCTAGCCTCAGAAATTGACTGTCGTTTTGCGATATTCTCCGAGAAGGAAGCTCATGAGGATTCAGCTAATGCGATTTACAATCTCAGCATTGAAACTAACACTCTGGTAAATTTACCCGCGCAGATTGAACAACCATTTTACGATTTCTTCTTCAAAAACGAGCTTTTGGAAATTGCCCCCATTGATGGCGTAACCTTTATGATTCTTTGGGTTTCCGATGGTGGCTATGACTCCTTGAAGCTATTTCGCAAATCCCTGGAGATGCTTCCCATTCCCCATGTATTTATCAAAAACTACGGTCGTACCGAGGATTGGACAGGGATGGAGGATAAAGAACTCCAGCAGCTAATGAGGGATAGGAAGGTTCAGGTTATCGACTTTCCCCGCTTTACTGGCAGAAAGACTCTCAATGAGATTGATAGTTCGTCTTTATCATTTATCCAAGCATTAACCCATAAAGGTTTTACCTCCATCGAAAAGCAACGGGTTCGGCGATTTCTGAGAGATTCTGCCGCTGAATTTGACAAGGTATTCTCATACCTTCATCAGCCCATAAAAGCCTAGTTTGGTTTCTACAAAGGGAAAAGGCAGACAAATCCTCCTCCCTTTACCTTTCACCAGCCTTCACAGATTTGTAAACTACCTTAACCAATTAATTCCATGACCGAAAACGGCAATCTTCCCGATACAGAGCGAGATCGATTTCGACATTTGGATCGCTATCTCCAGGATTTACCCGAAGCCAAGAAAGTCAAAATTTATGACTTAACGCTAAAAATGGATATCCAGCCAGAAGATCCCATGTGGTTGATCTGCTTGGGTCTCAACCAAATTTTCGTTCTACTCGAAGATACCCCTAGCATCCTTACTGAATTTACTACCCAACTAGAATCATGGAGCAACAACCATCTAGCAGTTCTGGAAGCCCTCAGTCGCAAAGCCCAGACAATGGAAGAGATGAGTCAAGTATCGAAAGAGCTAACCATTATATTGACCAAATTAGTCTCAGTATCACAAGAGCTGATGCAGCGATCGCTGACCTCCGACCCGAACTTAGAGATCTCTCTGTCAAAGTTAAAGACCTCCAACAAGACTATAATCAAAGATTTGAAAAAGGTCAGGGAAATACAAGAGCAGCAAAATCAACGCTTCAACGCTCGTCCCGCGCCTCCGCCCAAGACCAAGAATTGGAGCGGTAATTTATCTTTGCTACTATCTACTATGACCTTAGCTCTCATGGGATTTAGTGCCTGGCAGGTATATTCAGCCCAAGACATACTCCTCGATACTGCCGAGCGATCGCAATGGATTTGGCGCAGAACTTTAATTAGGGACTGTCAGGAGGGTTTGAAAGCAGTAGATAGTCAGGAATGTCAGGGATTGTAACCCAGACTTGGTTAGGATTTGAGAATTTCCCCTCTAGCAATTCTTTCCTTAATAATATGGTCTACCAAAGGCGCGATCGTTTCTCGCGTTCGCTTTTCTTCTTCATCAGGAGTCTCGCCAAAGCTATTAATACCTTCCTCATGTCGTTTCTTAGCCCATAGCTCTATGCTCTCTGGGCTATTTTTAAGACCTGTGATGTTTAGCCAACTATCATAGTCTTTATAATCAAAACGAGTCAGATAAACTTCTCTGCCGATTTTTTTAAGAGCGGTTCTTAGCTTGATAATAAAGCTACAATGCAATTCTGAATTTCTGAAAATACTGTATTGCTCTGGTTCGTAGTCTTCTAATGTCCAGTCATTAATGTGGTCAACCAAGTAGACTCTTTTCTTACCCTTTTTAGTAATAGTATCTACAGCATCTAGAATTTTGACCTGTACCAACGTTGCTAGTTCAGAAATCTGATTCAGATATTCATCGGGAATTTCTTCTTTTCCATCCATCGATTGCTCTACCCGATCTCTTTCGGCTGCTGGATGGATTAACTGCCCCATGCTTTGGTAGCTTACACTGTATAGTTCCTGACTAAGCTGCTTGAGCTTATTTACCTTGATCTTGTTGGGGTTGATTGAGGCAGTTTTTTTCTCTTTTCTCTGATTGAGTTGGACAAGATATTTTCTAATAGTTTCAATGGTTTTCGATGATTTCATGACACTATATTTGTGCCATTTTTCACTATAAAATTCAAGAAAATAGTTCAATTTTTCGCTGAATTATTCTGGGATTTTCAGCATCAAGGAATACTGCTATTTTTCGCCTCAAAAATAGCCACATCACATTATCAATACGCATATTTTCCCTATTCCATCAGATCAAATCCCCTCTATCATTTACATTCTGGCTTTTTCTTCTTGTCCAGCCCTAAATCGCCGATGGGATTGTCTGTCAAGGGGTCGCAATGAAATGGAGACGCTTGCGCTCGCCCCTTTACTGACAGTTCGAGAGGCAATACTATCCTTGGACAAGAAAATGTCAGCCTTAACGCTTTCCTGCACATTCATCGTTCAATATCGGGCGTAAAATTAGGTGCTGTGGGAGGAAGTTCGATTTTAAAATTACTTCTTTCTGGGCGTTGATTCTGGACTTGCCCCCACCACTCTTCAGCTTTCTTGGCTATATCTGCTGCATAAGGCTCTCGCATATCTTTAGGCAACATTCCTGCTTCTGGACTAGCTTCTTCAATTGCTTTTTTAATTCCGTCAGCATTCCTTCTCTCTTGTCTCATAGCTTTGGCAATTTCTAGATCGGCTTTTTTATTAATCCCTCGATCAAAGTCTTTTTTATTCAAAGAACCCATGTTGTTGTTAGCCAAATCTTCATCGATTTTATCTTTAATCTGAGCTAATTTTTGCCTGTAATGCTGGGCATTTGTTAAATCGTCTGGGTCTCTTTCTTTCAGTTTTTTGCCTTGCTCAAAAGCTTTATCGAGACGAGATGCTCTTTCTGCCATCAACTCCTTAAATTCTCGATGCTCTCTGGTATCTTTGGGAAAAGGATTAGTCTCTTTACCAGTTTTTCCAGTATCTTTAACAGGTTTTGCTTCAGGAGATTTATCGCTAATTTTCTTTGGAGTAGTCTCAATCTTAGTCCCCTTATCTTTCATGGTGGACTTAAGGGTTTGATCGGTAAGGTCTCGCATTTCCTTCTCTGAAACCTTCCGTGTTACATTATTTTTAACCGCCTGCTCTGCACTTTTCTTGGCAGCTTCTTCGGCGGTTTTCTTCGCTGCGGTTTCTGTACCTTCTTTTGCTGTTTGCTTTACTGCTTCTTGAGCTGCTTTTTTTCCACCAATATTGAAAACTGCTTTGGCGGCATCGATAATGATTTTTCCTGTCATATCAGGATTACCTGGAACGCTACTATCTTTCATCATAGCGATTGCGCCAGGAACTTGTTTGTCAGGTTTTTCCTGTTTCTTTTGGGCTTCAACTTTCTTAATTTGCCGAATCTTGACCTCAACGCGATCGACTAACCGACGGACATAGGATTGTCTTTGACTGGGTTGTCGTTCGAGAAGTTCGGGGGATGCTCTAAACAGGGTACGGCGAATGGCATCTTTGCTGTAGCCCCGTTGAGCTAGTTTCTCCACCAACCACTTATCAGCAGTACGATATGCTCCCCTACCCTGTTGTTTCAGGTGTTGTCCTAATTCCGTTAGATAAGCGCGAATTGGTCTTCTACAGTTGGGGTCTGGTTTTATTGGTTTATTGCTGGCTACTTTTGCCAGGTGCAGTCGGCGATCGCTTTCTCGACGAGTGGCATCTCCTTCTATGGTAAGAATCTTTTCTCTAATACGGCTAACTTTTGCCCTGACTGATTCGGCTTCCTGGTTATTATTAGCAGCCTGTAAATTGTCGCCTCTGGCATCGAACTGTATGGTTCTACCAAGAGGCTTACCTCGTTCCGAGTCTGATTCCCGTCGATAGTGCAGTTGTTCGGGAGGTATATCTCCCCTGCCCTTTTTCTGTTTGGCTTTTTTCTTGGCTTCTAAATCTCTGATAATTTCTTCTAATTGGTTTAGAGCATTCAGATCGAAATTGGGGATTTGCTCCTGGGCTTGTTGGAGTAATGCCTTATCAATGCCTTCAGTCAAATCTGCCTGATTATGACTGGCTAATGCCCTTTCTATCTCTTGGATTTCAGCGTCTAGCAGCGATTGCTGTTGTTGAAGTTGATTTATCTTCTCATCGGTAGAAAGCTGCTTGAATGCTTCTCGTTCGACTCTTCCTTTACCGTCGATAGTATCTTTAACCGCTTCTACTGTAAGCAAGTTACTCAAGGGAACATCTGCTAATTTGCTATTTAATTCTTTAGCTTTAACTCCCAACCTGCGCCGCAGTCCGTGAACGTTCCCCGTTGAATCGACAATCACATAGCTAGTTCTAACTCTGCCATTTTTTCCCTTCCGTTCTCCTCTAGCTAGCTGATAGCCCAGTTCGGCGATTGCTTCTTGAAATGCTTCACCATTATCCGCCTCTTCATAGGCATTCTTCAAGTCAGCTCTGACCTCACCCAAATTAACCTTGGTGCGTTTTTCCTGCTGGGTCTCTCGCCAGGTGCGGTCGGCAACAGGACGCTCTACCTGGGTAGCCTGCTGCTGCTCCATCCACCGCACAATATCGTTGTAGCCTTCTTTAGTTAACTGAGAGATTACAGCGCGGTTGTGTTTGCCATAAGTTAAGGGATGTCCGAAGCTGTACTCGAATTTCCGCGCCAGTTTTTCATTGCGGAGATAGTTATGCCAGATACTAATTTCCGTGCCGTTTTCTCTGATACGATTGTAGACGCGGTGCTTGTGTAGCCTACCCTGCTTTTTATGGGTGACTTCAATATAGGCTTGCTCTCCTAGATCGTATTCTCGTTCAAATTCTGACCAGCACTGCTGCCACTGCTCATCACTTAACGAGCAGTCAGGATTTAAGCTGACATGGAGGAGATTCTTATTTTTCCCCGTCCCTGCTGCTAAGGCATCAATCACCATCAACGAGCGATGCACGGGTTGTTCTCTCCAGACACTGAGATAGCGACTAGAGGAAAATTCCACCTCCTCATTGTCAGTGGTGTTGGTTAGATGGCGAGCGAGTCTGGTTGCCTCACCTCTGGCGGAGACTTTAATTATCATTGGCGGGAATTTTGCCCAAAGCGACTAATACTTGAGCGATCGCATCATTCAGAATTTCTAATTCGGCTTCTACAGTATGTTGATAAGGGATAAGACCTTGATTGTGACTGCGAGCGAGCTGGTTGATATTGCTCCCAATTTTGTTTAGTTCCGCCAGAGTTTTGCGGAGCAGTTCTGTTTCTACCCCAGGGCGCTTTGACTGTTTGGGAATTGGGGCATCAACTAATACCTGACGGGCATAGGAAGCAGCAGTCGTTCCTACCCTGTCAGCATCGCGATCTAATTGAACTCGTTCGGCATCGGTGAGTCGAATTAGTAACTGCTTCTGTCGCTTCCGCTTATTGCTGCCAGATCTGCTTTTTTCCATCAGCGTCTTCCATCCGATGTTTTTATTCTAATGATTTCTGCCGTCAATTGTTGTTGAGGCGATGAGGGAATGGGGGATGCAATGGGGGTTTCCCCCTTGCCAAGCCTGCGCGTTGAGAGTCCCGCAGGGGCTATCCGCGCAATGGCTTGCTCCAATTTTTCAGATGACTTTGTGCCAACTAGAGGCGAATGTCAAGTTGCAGTGTTGAGACTTGGCAACTTCTCGACCGAAGCTAGCTGGAGTAGAAAATATTGTTCTTTGTCAGTACTTTACTCTAAATATTGGACAAAAACAAGAACAGCTTTGTTAGTATCATCAATATACCTGCATGTCTCTCCAGCCATGAAAAATGCCCTAGAGAAAAAGCTCCAAAAACTTCAGGCACAAAAGCTAGCCCTGGATGCTCAAATTCGCCACATCGAAAAGGAACGCGCCCAAGAATTACGCCAACTGCGCCATAAAAAGTATTCCCTGATTGGTAAAGTTATCCTGACCCAGCTCGAAGCAGGAGAAAGCCTTAAATTTACTTGCGAATCCGATTTACTCCACCTGCTAAATACGCAGCTCATCAGTAAACCAGAACGCCAAACCTTTGGACTTTCCTATCCCGTACAGCCTACCAATACTTCTACCCCTCACAACCAGCCAACACCAGAAACCCTACCTCTTAAATCACAAAAAAACGTTAAGGAAGCTGCACCATCGCCAAAAAATACTGCGGCTAAAAAAGTAGAGCAAAACCCCACATCCAAAACCAACATAACGTCAGTTTTGCCCAGTTCTAATTCTCAATCAGAATTGGCTCAAGAGTTTAATTTATAGGAGAAATTGAGAGCTATTAAGCCACTCAGACAAGCTGGACTTCTGCTTCGGTTTGAAACTGCGCTCTAGTCGATTCACATTCTTCCGTCTGAATACAGAGCATTTTTCGGTTCTTCCCCGCCATCACGCTGCTGTTACAAACGGGACAGAAATATTTAATTCTGGCGGGAGGCTGCTGCGTTTTAAGGGATATTTCTCCCTGCCAGGGGAAGTAGTTTTGCGGCATTTCTTTGAGAGCCTGGGCGAATTTTCCCTCTGGTTCGCTCCAGTGCTGCATCTTGTAGCCCGACTTTCTTCCCTCTACTGTACCGTCATGGGTAGCGGGCAAGCCTACGTCTGCCATTTTCTCCGACCAATGGCGATTGTGATAGCCCTGATGGTCTGAAGCTGTTCCCTGTTGGTACTGCCACAAATGCACCATCAGCCGTACTAACACGCTCATAATCCTGTCGATGGGTTTTTGGAGTAAGGCGGGATTAAGACTGATTTCGTGGGAGGTTTTATTTTTCGCTCCCCTGACTTGCTTCTCCCAGCGGGCGGGGGTAAATGCACCATTAGCTCTGCCCTTACAGGAGAAGTTCAGCACGCACTGGGGCAGCTCGCCATCAAAAAGCATCTGGTTGAAGAAGTCGAAGGCAGCTTCGTAACTCTCCCAGAGTTCTTGGGTTGGGGTTTTGGTTGACCAGTCGTTCAAGTTGCTAATTCCAAAGAAATTGGTTGTACAACCAACTTTAGCTACTTTGTTCTTAATTTCCTTATAGGAAACCATTGCGCTAGATGCAAGTACAAGTTCAGTCAGGTTCGACTATTGTTTATAGAACCTGTTTGGTATCTTTACGAAACACATAAAATAACAATTTAGATTATTAAAACAAACCTAAATTCGTTAATGCTCTCGAACTTACTATGTAGTCTGTGTAGTATTAAATTTATGCTGATCGCTGTTAAACATGAAAATAGATTTGTTGGATATAGCTGGCAAAAGGCTGGAAGCTTTGAGCAATTCGATAATCGATCTTCTAACTCCTTTGCCTTCTAATACAGAAGAAGAAAGAGAACCTTCTGACCGCAGCCATGAGATTGGACTTCACGACATCATCCCCAGACTCGATAGTGGCGATCGCAAAGCAAAGTCGTCAGATGATAAGCCAATACGAGAACGTCGAATTGAATATCCTTACTTTGTGCCATTTGTTTTACTTGGCTTATTGTTGGTTTTTATCTTTTCGGGATATATCTTCGAGATCCTAGCGTTCGGCATCGATCTGTATTATTTTGCCGCTTTTGTTCTAGAAGAATACGCATATTATGGAATCGCCACAGAAGCTGTTTGGCTGATTGCCATAGGATTTATTCTGTTAGTTGCAGCAGGACTAATTTATGGATTAGTAAGACTTCTCAGTTACCCCTTAGCACGCCAGATCTCTTGGATTTTGCTTTCTATCGTTACAGTTTTGTCTTTACCTCTGACGATCTGGCTAAGTAATATCTTCGGCACGACGATTCCGCTATGGTTGTTTACCCCTGTGATATATGGGGTCACTTTGGGAGTGGGCATTATTAACTATCTGCCACCAGTTCTGGATATCGTTTGGGCGATAGGGTTCTTAATTGGTATCCCCATCGCCCAAGTTACATTTCCCAACACGATAAATAGGATGGTCGAGCAGTACGGTTTTTTTGCTGATGAAACTATCAAACCTTTTCTCAGCGGCATAACGTATGAAGAGCATGAGATTAGAATGACTGTTTATATCTTTCTGGGACTGCTAATTTTGATTGGATTTGAGAGATTTTTGCGGCTCCTCAGCAATATTCAGAGCGAACGAAAAACTTAATCAACGCTCTCGCTTTTGGATCATTAATACTCTTTTTTTGAGATCTCAAATGGGTTCTATAGAGTATATAGCCACGCTTGAGACGGCGGGCTTGTTGCTGTTGATATATTGCTAACCCTTGCTGATAATTATCGCAGTCTGTAGTTAACGATTGTCCCGCTCCCTGAGTCATATTGCGCCCCCAGGTACGTTGAACGACCCAATCACCAAAGAGATTCTGGCACAAGCGAATGCTGTAAAAGCGGGTGTCTTTAACCCAGCTTGAATATTGCCACTGTTTTAGTTGGTACTGCATGGTAAGTAGTGAACCAGTCATTAGTATCAATTTAAAAGGATTTTAAGCCCCGTAGAAGGCGATGGCAATGCTTTTTGCTAGGTAGGTAACTATTTTTAAAGAAGTAGGGCTATAAAACTCTCCTGTGAAGCTTTAGAGGATATCTCAACGGTACAATAGCTTGCAGCTAGAGGAAGATGTTGCCAATATTCCCTACTACTCTCGTTAACCTTACAGCTTTTCGGTGTGGTAGATGCTCTTGTTTTTGTCTTCAATATTCCGACTATCAGGGGATACTATCGTCTGCAAAAAAATTCGATTGGAGTGAGTAGTTCCTGGATAGATTGTAAATCTAT
Source organism: Cyanobacteria bacterium J06621_8 (assembly GCA_038524995.1). GTDB lineage: Bacteria > Cyanobacteriota > Cyanobacteriia > Cyanobacteriales > Xenococcaceae > Waterburya. The sequence continues at coordinate 31,205 of JBCBIE010000041.1, read as the reverse complement.
CCACAGCTTTAAACGTTAGGGTTGTTAATAAATCTAGTTAGAAGTTAAGTAATCTCCGTTAGAACGTTATTACGTTAAGGGTTTATTAACCATTTGACTTATAACGGCAAATTGATGCTTTTTGTCCGCGATGTTCCGATAAACCGTCTTCGATGTTCCGATAGTTTGTCGCCGATATTCCGTGTCTAACCGTCTTCGATGTTCCGATAGTTCGTCCGCGATGTTCCGTTTCTGACTGTCTTCGATATTCCGATAGCTTTGTCTATGATGTTCCGATAGTTTAAAAGTTATCCACAACTGGAGTAGTCAATAAACTACAGGGGATTGCTGCTAACGTACTTTTTACAAAAAGCTAAAAACGCCCTGCCTTTTTGGCGGGGATGTTCTTTGTTACCGTCGATAATCCAGTGTTCCCAGGCATTAATAATAGTTTCAATATCGTAGCCTGGATACTTTCCTTGGGCTTCCTCAAAGGTATGAATATCGATGCTGAGATTTTCTTCCGTGGGCTGTTCGCCGCTACTGCAATTTCTAAAGTAAAAGGTAACAATTTCAGGCATACTGCCACGGCTACGCCGCACATCGCCTTCTAGATTGATGCGGTAATCGGGAACTCGGTCTCTGGCGATAACTTTACGTAAGGCAGCCCTAAACTTCCGCAGGTCGTTCGTCCCGCCGCATTTATCGGCGAGCTTAGTTAATCGAATTGAAAATGCTCTTTGTTTCCCACAGTGCTTGCGGGCTAGTTCGTAAAGCCTGCGCTCTAGCCCCATTTTGAGAGAGAAGTATCTTTCGTTGATAGTCAATACCCGCCGTTCTTTGGTAATGGCGCGAAACATCCAGTCGTTAATCGTTACTTCCACGCCGCCCATAACTCTTTTACCGTTCGCTTTTTCTCTTTCGATTACGCGCCAGGCTTCAATCCAGCCAAAGCCGCGTCGCTCTGTTTGCCGATTGGCTTCGATGGTGGTGGTAATATTAGTGCTTCTAAGGCGATACAGGGCATCGAGAAATAGCTCATAGGAACGTTTGCCCGTGCCTCTGCCCGTACTCTTGAGACAGTCATAGGCGGCGAATTGGATAGTGCGAGAAACGGGCAAGCCTTTTTCTAGTCTGTCATTAAGCAGGGTAGCCAGATAAATCAAAATATCTTTATCCCAGACTGTGGCGATCCCTTTTGCTCCAGGCTCGACTTTAATTTGCACCCGCTCGTCTTGAAACAGAATCGGGGTCATTTTAGGCTGTTTTTGAATCGAGAAAAAAGGAAACTCCATCAGGATGCGGTCGTCTTTAAAGGCAGCATCGGCAATATTTCCCAAAAAGAGATCGATTTGCTGGGGCTTTTTCCAGTTTGCTGGGGTAGATGTTGACCGTACCATGCTTGTCTTAGCGTCCGCGATGTTCCGTATGAAGCTTCACTCTATGGGGTTTTACAGCCATTTTCAACAACAGCTTTAAAGGACTGAAAAATAAGTATGAGATTCTGATTGTAAAAGTTTGTTAATTCTGGTGGCTTTGCTAAGGTGTCGTCATTACCCTTGAAGCAATCATTTGAAAGAACTGTTTATGAGTGTTACCCGCATTGCTGTTGCTGGACGAAAAGGTGGCGTGGGGAAGACAACCATTTCTTGTGGTATTTCTTCTGTCTACGCTCACCAGAAGCAGCGTGTTTTAGTCATAGATCTCGACCCCCAATCTAACGTCGCTTTTGCCTTGGGCGGCGACCCCACCAAAGCAGGTACGGCAGAGTTACTCATGGGCAAAAATCCCGCCCCCCTAGTTGTCGATGAATATCTCAGCGTCTTACCAGGTGGCGCGGAGCTAGGCAGCCAAGCAATTCAATCGGCACACGCAGAAGATCTTGCCGATGCTGTACGGGAGCTACCCTACGATGTGATGGTTTTTGACTGTCCTCCTGGTAACGAGCATCTAGAAAGACTGGCATTATTCGCCGCGCAATCGGTATTAATTGTGGCAAATGCCCACCCAATGGCAATTATGGGGGCAGGGCGGGTTCATAGCGAATTAACCTCTTCTCAGAAAAAAGGGCGCAATAGCGCAGCTCGTTGGGCAATCGTCCAGTCCCTGATTGATAAACGGCGTAAACTGGATAAAAACCTCGAAGCCGTGCTACAGGATCTCTATCCAGATGTGGAGAATCTAATTGTTCATCAAGATACCGATATGGCAAATGCCACCGCCAATCAAATACCGATTATGGAATTTGCTCCCAACTGTCGTGGGGCAAAGGATTTACAGGCAATAGCAGCGTGGGGACAACATGGCTAACGCAAAAAAAAGTACTCCTAATTGGGGAGTCGTCAAGACAATTACCGACGATATGGCTGATAAGGATCGGCAGCGTCAGGAACAAAAAGAGTTTGAACAAAAACTGACCCTCAAACTAGCCCAGGTTATCGACAGAAAAACCGATACTCGCCCCCTCCATTCAGCCCATGTTGAATCATTAGCAGAATCCATTGCCGTTCTAGGATTACTCGAACCATTGGTGGTAGATAATCGCAATCGCTTGTTAGCAGGAGGGCATCGACTGGCTGCGATTAGATCGCTTAAGGCAGAAAATCTCCCAGCCTATCAGACGCATTTTCCTAATGAAGCGATTCAGGTGCGGGTGATGCCTTTTGATGCCGAAGCAGAACCAGATCTCGCTCTACAGGTAGAAGTGGCTGAAAACGAACACCGCCGCGACTATACTCCCAATGAAGTTCGTGCCTTGGCAGATCGTTTACAGCAGCAGGGCTATAAGCGATTAAAGGGCAGACCAGGCAAAGGGGAAAAGTCTTTAGTTCTAGCCTTGGCATTTGTAATCAACAAAAGCAAACGCACCGTAGAGCGGTATTTAAAAGAAGAAGTCCTTGATAATACAGAACAAAGTGCGACAGCCGTCGCACTTTCCCAAGAGCGAACCGCTCTCAGAAACACCTATAAAAATCTCAAAAACTGGGAAAAATCACTGGCTGACCAGCCAGAGACTCCAAAAAGGCAATCTCTAGCAAAAAAAATACCCAGTGTAATGCGCTTAATTGATGCGGCTTTAGCCGAAATCGATGCCATTCAATCCAACGAAGGTTAATAAGGTCGCGAAATTGACTTTTAACAAAAAGATGTTATATTAGAGACTAATAACACCCCCCACGCCTAGCAAATGAAGCGCACCCAGGGGGGTTTCTACTTTTTATGCCCACTGTGCAGTTCGACAAACCTCATAAGTCCCTTTCAGAACAAGTTTCTCTTCTGCAAAGTCGCGGTCTAATAATTAGTGATACTCAAAAGGCGCAATACTATCTCGAACATCTTAACTATTATCGTTTAAGTGCCTACTGGATTCCATACTTCGATGGTCATGAGGCAAAAAGATTTAAGAGCGGCGCAACATTTGAAGATGTTCTTAATCTCTATACATTCGATCGAGAATTAAGATTACTGATTCTAGATGCAATTGAACGTATAGAAGTATCTATTCGTGCAAAGTGGGCTTATTCCCTAGCTGAAACTTATGGGGCGCACGCTCATCTTGATAGCTCTCTGTTTAAAAATAGCCAAAGATGGAAGCATTCTAAAGCAGTTCGCGCGTTAGAGGTTAAAGTATCTAAGAGTCAAGAAGAATTTATTGTTCATCTGCGTAATAAGTATGATGAAAAGCTCCCTCCATTATGGGCTATGGTTGAAATCATGACTTTTGGAGAGCTTTCTCATTGGTATGCCAAGTTGAACCGCCGCAAAGATAGAAATGCCATATCGCGCAAGTATAATATTGACGAGACCAATATGGTTTCATTCTTACACCATCTCAATGGAATCAGAAATATCTGCGCGCACCACAATCGTCTCTGGAATAGCAATTTTACAATCACCCTTAAATTGCCTAGAAACAGACCTCAAGAAATAGTTAGCAACTTAAATTTTCAAGCCACTCGCAAGCTATACAATACATTAGTATTTCTGGCATATTTAATGGACTGTACTAGTCCCAGGCATCATTGGAAAGAACGTTTGATTGATTTGTTGGATAAGCATCAAATTGATGTTAAGAAAATGGGTTTTCCTGAAAATTACAGAAATTTATCTATTTGGAGTGTCTAGTGCATTGCAGGTGGTTGAGCAATAATTCTGTGGCATTGCCTATCAGAACCAAATCCACTAGTTTCTGACCGCTGACTATCATTAGATCTTTTCTAGAAGAGCGGGCATTCTGCCACGATTGATTGCCTGTCTTACCTGTATGGATAAATAAGCCAAATTCTGCATTGTAGATTTTTATTTTATGGGCAAATTCCTCAACATGCTGCGGGTTGATATGGCTTGTGTAGCGTTTGGCTTGAATCAGAAAAGGATAGTCATCGAAATAAAAGCGTCCGTCGATACCACCGTCTCCCGTGTAGCGTTTATTCCTAACGATCTTAAATTCTTCTATCTCGGCAAAGACATTGAGTAGAAGTTCTTCAAATACAAAGGGATTGCAGCTGCGTAGAGTGCCAATAACTGCTGGCAACGGGTTCTCCGCATTGCCAAAACGAGTTCTCAAATCATTAAGCAATTGTCTTCCTTCAGCAATATTGCTTGCTTTGCGCTGCTTTGAGAGATGCTGTTGGTAAAGTCTTCGATTGAACCGCATCTTAGCATAGTACTGACAAGTGTTTAACAAACCCCATATACCCCACTAGATGACTAGTGGGGTAGGGGAGCGACCTAGCTTAGAAAGGAACACCCTCGGTTTCTTCTGCTCCAGGCTGAGTATCAACCTGAGAAGAAGATTTGTTACTGCTGGGTAAAGGAGCAGCATCAATCCGTTCGCCTCTAACTGAAGCAAGAGAGCGTTGTTTGCCGTCAACCTCGATAGGGTAGTAGTTTAAGCTGCCTTCGATTTTGACCCGTTGCCCTTTCTGATAGAAATTGGCGTGTTTTTGGGCTTCCTGTCCGAAGAAGGTGACGTAGTGCCATACGGTGGGTAAGTCTTTCCATTCTTCACCCTCTTTGTAAGAATCAGTGGTCGCAATGCTTAAGGTGGTGCGACTGCTGCCATCTTGGTTTTGGTGAACTTCGGGATTATCGCCTAGGTTGCCGATTAAGATAAGTTTGTTGTTTGTAGCCATTTTCTTGACTCCTTTGGTTGGTGTTGAAATTAACTAGGCTGGGGTAGCCAAGCGTGGAACTTTTTTGCTGTCAAGGGCTGGCGTGCCAGCTTCTAAAAACGGAGGGTCATAGAGCGTAGCGGCGGGAAACCGTTTTTCGCCTTGAACGGCAAAATTCCGCGATGGCATAAACCAGAATTGTTAACTTCACTAGTCCAACCAATGGCAGGGCAGGGGGATGATGGAAAATAACTAAGTTTCCATAACTAGCAACAAGGCAAATAGGTCTACGTTCGTCATAGTGAGCAAGCGATCGCGCACCGCCTAGATTTTGTGAGTGATCGCTTACTCTCAACAATGACTCGATAGTGAGTGAATACTTATTCATCTCTTAGAGATGGCGGAATACATGAACAGTTCCAGTTTCACTGGTCTCATAGAAATAGTCCATTTTAAGATCGCGGGCAACCTTATCGTAATCGATATAGCTGCGGGTATAGTCACAGAGGTTGAAAGCGTACACATCATCAAACTGTTCGATGGCATAGTCTTTGAAGCTGTTCCATTCTCCGCAATAGGACTCTTCAAAATCATCTACAATATCCTCACCAATATTCTGGGCATAAAGAGCATAGGCTTCCCCCTGTTCTTCAAGCAGCCTTGCTACCTCTAGCACGGTTTCAATCGGTGGGGTTAAGCCGTAAAAACCATCATAGTTGGTGATTTCTAATCTATGAACGATAGAACCTTGAGGAGATTTAGCGATTGCTTTGCCGACTGCTTCTAAGAAACCATTTTGGGTCAGCTTGGAAAGCTCTATCCATTCACCCTCAGTAGTCGTAGAGGTCATAGTTTCGGTATTGGAGGCATCAAAAACAGCTTGGATAAGGATACTGGACATAACTTAATCCTTTCCCTGGTTAGCAGCTTTATAATAGCCATTGCTAATGTACTGGCGAACGGTACTAATAATGCCGTGCGCCTTATTAAACTGGGGATGAGTCACAAAAGAGGTGATGTATTGGTGATTATCACGGTGGGTTTTGGTCAAGACGAAACCATCAACAATTTTCTGATGGCGTTGATAGTGAAACAAGGCATAGAAAATAACGCCGTTGTAGCTGTCAGCAGCCTGCTTTACAATGTCAGCAAGATGATGACTCAGCCAAAAACTTTTCTGGAAATGTTGCAGATCGTATTGCTGTAGGTGTCCCTCGGCAAACTCAAATCGATTGCATTCGGTAAGATGACGCGAGCGGATATAGCTACTGTACTGGGTGTTAGCAATAACGTTGCCAGCTCCAATAAAGTTGGTTTGACGGTCGAAGGTTTTGTGTCCTGTATTGATATCGATTTTGTTGTCGTTGAGCCATTGTAATTGTTTCATAGTCAAGTTTTCCTCTGGTGATGCTGTATTAAAAAAAGGGTAGGGGGGATTGAAAAAGTCCCCGTTTGCTAGTGTTCTGAGGGAAGCAGCAGCACCTTGTTTTCCAGCCACAGGCTAATTTCTTTCAGGGAAAAATCAGTAAAGGGGATTTGTTGAGTAAAGACGATATTCTTATTCCCGTCATCACAGGTTAGAGTAGCCCTACTGCCCTCTGTTACCTTGAGCGTCCAACATTGAAACGCCGCTAATGCTGGATTGTTGGAGAAAGGTTTTTCCATTTGGTTAAAGACAATGGCATCAACCAGCCAATAAGCCCCCGCCTTCTCTGCCAGGTACTGCACCCCATCGGTGTAGAGATAGTTTCGAGCCAAGCTGTGGTGGTAATAGGTCTCCGTGCCTGTAAATTGGCGCAGGTCTTGATGAGTAATAGTCATGGCTGTTCCCTTAAATTGACGTGAAGGTAATGCTGCTGCATTAACCTTCTGGCTCACGCCGAGTGCAGGGGTAGCAACCGCTAGGGCGAAGGGCGGGAAATTTTGGAGCGCAGGCGATCGCGAGGAATGACTCCTAGTTCCAAGTTAAAACCAACAACGAAATCGAATAGGGGAGGCAGGGGAAAATTTAGCGTCAGGAGGGAGCGAAGGGCGACTTTACCCTAGTGGGCGCGAGGGATGGCATCCCTTAGTTACGTAAGTATAGAGCTGAAGCCAACTGGCGGCTGTGACTTGAAGAGAACGCTATAATTATGTATAGTAAATGCCACTGATAAAGGGATTTGTGGTGTTATAGAACCTAAATGCCACCAACAAATCATGGATAAAGGAACGAACGTGAGACAGGAAATTAGCAGTCATCTGCACCAATTACCAGCAGAACAAATAAAACAGGTGGTTCTTGACTGGATTGGTACAGACAATGCAGAAGTCACTGATTTAGAGAAACTTTTATCCTCTGAGATTGAAAAAAAAGAAGATACTAAAAAAATATCTGTGCAAGAACGGTTAGCTGCTTTTGATGACTGGATAGAAAGTCATCGTGGGCAAAACCTTCCCTCTTTGAGTGACGAGGCTATCAGTAGAGAAAGCATTTACGAAGACAGATTTTAATGTCCTACCTTATCGATACAAATATCCTGCTACGCTCTATCGACCTTGAACATTCGATGAATGGGATTACAGTTTCAGCGACTAGGAAGCTTATGGCTCGCAATGAAGAGTTAATAGTAGCCCCACAAAACTTAATTGAATTATGGAATGTCATGACCAGACCGTTAGCTAAAAATGGTTTAGGCAGGACTCCAGCTCAAGTGCTTGTTGAATTGCAAGAGTTAAGGACAAATTTCACCTTACTTCCAGATCTGCCTGATATATTTCCCATCTGGAAACAACTGGCGACAGACTACCAGGTTAAGGGAGTGAATGTCCATGATACTAGATTGGTAGCGTTTATGCTCGTTCACAATATTAGCCACATTTTAACGTTTAACACCAAAGACTTTCGACGGTTTAAGCAGGAAATTACGAGCGTACATCCCGACAAGGTTGATGTTTAAACCTTTTCTCTATCTTCAGTAAGAGAAAAAGCCAAATATCTCTTATGCTTTGTGTGAAATTCGACTATTATGTAGACAACAGTACCCGTCACGCCTCTCAACGATGCACCTCAAGGCGGGTCTTTTGCGTTTAAGAGATCGTGAGTATCCAGTATAAACATTAAGAATTATTAGAGACTACATAAAAAACAGACTCCAACACTAAGTATTAATTAAGAGCTAAAAACGTTGCACGGCAACCACCCTTGTTGAGGATAGATTGCTTTTACTATCGATTTAGGTCTAAATACTTAAAAGGAGCAAACGATGCTGGAAAAATTTAAGGCTCAAATTCGTCAATCCGAATATCGATACGCTACCCATCAGCAAGAGAGAAAGCAACGAGAAGAACAACTAAAGCTTTTAAAAGAAGGCAAAAAAAATGTTGACTGGCGTAAGATAGACTCTCCAGAAAGGTTGCGAGTTAGACTAGAAACCCAGGGATTGGGAGAAGTAGTTAGCCGTGCTATGGCTGATTTCTCTCTTAAAGAAGGCATTCCTGAAATTAACGTGTTGGAGCGCGTTATTGGCGAAGACGAATTGACGGGAATTTCATTTCTCTACGATGGTGCGGCTATTCCCGCTCTGTTGGTCGAATTGTCATCTTAGATTCTACGGGAAGTCTGGCAGGCTTTGGTACGGGATTTATGGTTTCGCCGCGTCTCTTGCTAACCAATAATCACGTCTTAGATAGTACATTTACCGCCAGTAGCAGTATTGTTCAGTTTAATTACTACGAATCTTCTCCAGGGAGAACCACTGCTCCTCTTGAGTTTACCTTCGAGCCAAATACCTTCTTTGAAACAGATCGCCTGCTGGACTTCACCTTGGTAGCTATCACTCCCAGAAGTATTGACGGGAGAACAGCAATAACAGATTTAGGCTGGAATCCATTAATCAGAGCGTCGGGAAAAGCAGTTGTCGGCGAGCGGGTTAATATTATTCAGCATCCTGGCGGAGAACCACAACAATTATCGTTACGCCAAAATCAAATTGTCGATGTATTAGACAACTTTCTGCATTACAAAACCGATACCCAGCCAGGCTCATCAGGCTCTCCCGTCCTCAACGATCAGTGGCAAGTAGCAGCATTACATCATGCTGGCGTTCCCGAACGCAATAGTTTGGGTGAAATTATGCTCGATACGGGCGTTCCTTGGAATGGTGCAGAAGACCAGATTCCCCAAATTTCCTGGATTGCCAATGAAGGAGTACGCATTAGTAAAATCGTCCAATTCATTGACGCGAAACCATTATCCCTAGCCGCACAGCAGTTGTTTGCTGAAGCCTTTATTGCGCCACCAACAAACGAGACTATTAGTCTAAATTCATCGACAGCGAGCCAACCATCCTCAGTGCCAAACTCCTCAACAAGTCCCCAGGTTGAAGCAGATGGTAGTGTTTCCTGGCTCTTCAAAGTCAATTTTTCTCCTGTAGGATTGCCCACCCCAGATACCCCCACGCCGTTAGTTTCTCCCAACCCAGTAGTGACTAAGGGTAATCCAGCTACTAATCTTCCCGCGACCCCCACAGTGCCACAGCGTCCAAAATTACAATCAGCCCAGCAAATGATTGCTGATAGTGAGTTTGAGACTGAACCCTATTATGACGGGACACAAGATATTCTCGATCGCGATGAATATTACAAAGAGATAGATCCCAGTAGCAGCAAAAAAGCTCTATTTGATTCTTTAACCCAATTATTAGAATCAACCCACAAAAACAGATTCTCTTATAGAGAAGCGCGATGGCAGTACCTATATCCCAGGGTGGATCGGCATGAAAGTGGCGAGTTGAGAAATATCTATTCTGGTACGCCTCTAGACCCTACCGAAGCATTACGCCAGGAGATGGTTCTAGTAGAAGAACGTGCGAATGAGACCATGCAGCGGTTAGAGCGAGAGCATCTTTCTTTTGAGACTGAAGCAGAACGTTTAGAATATCTTGACTTTCTAGAATCTGATTTACCTTTCAACTGCGAACACGTCGTTCCGCAATCCTGGTTTGCTAAGAAAAAGCCCATGCGTGCCGATTTGCATCATCTCTTTGCTTGCGAGCCTAGATGTAATAGCTTTCGCAGTAATATTCCCTATTTTGACTTTGACCCTCTAGAAGAAAAAACTAGAACTGATTGCGGTCGCCGCGAAGAAAGAAAATTCGAGCCACAGTTTGGGAAAGGCGTTGTTGCTAGAGCCACCCTCTATTTTTTGATACGCTATCCCAAAGAGATAGATAAGGCTGAGATGCCCAAAATCAGATTAGAAACCTTAATCAAATGGCACGATCAGTACCCTATCGAGCGGTACGAGTACCACCGTAATGCGACTATTGCTGCTGCTCAAGGCAATCGCAATCCTTTAATTGACTATCCCGACTGGGCGAAGAAAATCGATTTTAATTTGGGGTTTGGTTAAAAGAGAAGGGCAACGAAAACCAAAATCTGGTTTCTACAGGATATTGTTCTTTCAAAATAAGTATGACTGATATAGCATGAAAAATATATTGAGATTGGTCGAGCCAAGCCATGAACATTAGAAAAGAAATAAGCACACTTTCTGGTTCTGAACTGCAAAAATTTCGAGCTGCTTTAACGCAGTTACAGAACGATACAGCCAGGAATAACTATCAGTTTATGGCTGGTCTTCATGGATTACCAAATCCTAGCAACTGTCCCCATCATCTACCAACTTTCTTACCCTGGCATCGACTGTATTTAAGTCAATTTGAAAGCCTACTACAAAGATTTGACCCATCCGTAACTTTGTCCTACTGGGATTGGACATCAGAACAAGCGATCGCTGAGGGAATTCCCAATCTTATTGCTGACTCTACGGTAAGCGATAGAGATGGTAATGATGTCAACAATCCTCTTGCAAGTGCTGTAGTGGGCTTTCAAAATAGATCTACCAGCCGCAACCCTAGAGAGGCTAGAAGATTGAGGTTTTATGCCGATGATGTTGCTACGGCAATGGCACAAAATATCTTTTATACAGCTTCAGCAGAAACTCTTGATTTTACTACCGCCTTAGAAGCACCCCACGATAGTTTTCATGATTGGGTCAGAGGTGATATGGGAAGAGTAGCGTTTTCTGCCTACGATCCTATTTTCTGGCTGCATCACTGTAATATCGATCGTCTTTGGGCAGAATGGCAGGTCAATAACCCAGAAGTGGTCTTGCCAGAAGAGTTACTAGAACAGTCACTTCCTTTTTATTCTCAGAAGATTCGCGATACTCTGGATTTTAAAGCACTGGGGATTACATACGACACTTTACAAGTACCTTCTGGGGATTCTTCGTTTCAACCTTTTGAATTAGATAGCAAAATACCTACAAAATCTCTGAGATTTAAGCAAACTTTGCTGCTGATTAATGGTTTAATCATGACCAAGGAAACCTATGAGTTAAGAGTTTTTGTCAATACGGAAGGCGATTTTGAACCTTCAATCGATTCAGATAATTTTGCAGGGATAATTACCCTTCTGGGGATGGGTGGAGCAATGAACCCTAACGGTTTTAGAGGAGAATTTGGGCGGGCAATCGATCTTTCTTCTGCGTTAAATAAGATGAATGCAGATAAATTAGAATCAATTTCGGTCAGAGGATTTAATGAAAACGGCGATCGAATTTCTGTGACCGATATAGTGCCTAATTTACGCTTCAAAATTGAAGAATAAAAACCTTAACCCAATTTTAATTTCCCAGCAGCTTGACGCTTCCGAGCTTCTCCGCGCCGATCGTAGATTGCTGTGGTATCGGCAGAACTATGACCAGCCAAGTCTCTAACGGTCAGCACATCTTCCCCCTTATCTAATAGTTCGGTGCAAAAGGTGCGCCGAAAATCGTGGGGTGAAAAGCGCGGAATGCCGCAAATTTCTGCTCTTTTCTTAATAAGCTTATAAATCCCATCACCACTATCAGCAAAGTGTCTCACAGTCACATGCCCCGCACGGGTCACAGGACAAATCAACGCCCCAGGCAAAGCCGTTCTAACCTGTAGCCATTGTTCGACCAGTTCCAAAGCTTCTGAAGTCAGGTAAACCAGGCGAAATCTCCCTCCTTTACCCTGTTCTATAGTCAACTCCCCCGTTTTAAGATTGAGGTCGGCAAGCTTGAGTCGCGCTAGTTCCTGGCGACGAATACCACCACAGCGAAGGATAGCAATCAGCGCGGCATCCCGCCGATCGATAGGACGTTGATGCGCTCTACAGCAGGCAATAAGTCCGCTAATCTCTGCTGGTTCTAAAGCCCGACCTCGACGCTTATTCGTACCTTTAACATATTTAATGTCTACGGCTTTCTGATAATCCTGCGCGCTCATCAAATCAAGACGATAGGCTTCATTGAGGACACGACGTAGAGCCGCAATCGCTTTATTAGTGGTGGCTGGGGCATATCGCTGACGAAAAGCCGCAACCACCGCAGCGGTGTGGTGATAGCGCAAAGCACTCCAGTCGAGAGAATAGGCATCGCATTCCCCTTCCGTCAGCAGTTGGGCGATCGCATTAAGAGAAGATAACATTGCACGGCGCGACCCCACAGCCAAAGAATTGAGGTAGACAGCGGCAGGATGGAGGGTAGAGGGAACGGGTGCTTTAAGTTTTAGCTGTTGAGCTTGAGAAAGCAAATAGCTGCTCATCAGGCAAGCTGGGATGATTTTCTTTTATCTTCCCATTTAGAGGGTTGTTTTTAAACTTACGGCTATCGAGAATCCTTTTTTTCGAGAGTGATTAAAAAATTGTACTTAGAAAATTTATACTGCTAAAGCTATAAGGCTATCTTATTCATCAAAATTATATTTTTAAAAAGATATGTTACCGACTCTCTATCATCTAAAAGAAATTAACTCTGGTCGGCTTTCGATTATGGCTAAACCTATAGGAGAATGGCTTAGTGATGAAATACAAAACCTTAAAAATATGGGAATAGATGTAATTATTTCTCTTTTGACTAAAGAAGAAATAGAAGAATTACATCTGGAACAAGAAGAATTTTTATCCATTAAGAATGGGATTAAATTTTTATCTTACCCAATCATGGATCGCGGTGTTCCTATATCTAGAGAAAATACCTCAATCTTTATAAAAGAAGTTTGTAGCTTAATATCTTTAGGGAATAATGTAGTTATTCATTGCCGTGCAGGAATAGGAAGGTCTGGATTAATGGCTGCACTCACTTTATTACATCAAGGATTAACCACAGAAGAAGCATTTAAGCTAATCTCAAATTCAAGAAGGGTGGAAGTTCCAGATACAAAAGAGCAATATAAATTTGTCAAGGATTACGAAAATGAATTTAAAAATCATTCATTTTCCTTGTAAGGAGAGAAAATTATATTCTCAAGATCATGATCTCTTTCTTCTAAAATTAAAAACCTCGTATTTCCATCAATTATTTTTCCATTTTTCTTAACAAGTAGCTTATCTTTACTCTCTTCTAGTGATTGAATAATCTCCTCTGTGCTTTTCTGTTGCCAGTATTCATAAGAAGAAGATGGATCTTCTGTTAATGTTTTCTTGCTGTGTAATCTAGTAATTTTTCCAGAATAGAAATTTCTGCATTCAGTTAGTTTTTCTTCTCTCTTTTGACGTTGCCAGTTAAAAATTTCCTGTTCAAAATTTGAAAGTTCTTTGTTTTGAGTGGATGCGGCAGCTTCTTTTTGGTGGCTTCTCTGTTTTTCTTCAAGAAGCTGTGCAACATTCCATTTGGCATTAATGCGACCAGAATAAATCCCAACAATACTGCCTGAGGCACTAACAACAATAGAAATATTTCTAGCAGGATCGTAGTAAACTGTTGTTCCAGCAGATGTTCCAGGATAACCGACTAATCCCTTTATAATCTGAAGAGCTTGCTCCACAGAGATTTTGGTATTATTTTCTACTGATGCTAAATGGTTCTTGCCATATTTCCGTTTGGCAGCATCTTCAATTAATTTACGTTCGCGGTCGTCTAATGCCCCGCCAGAGGTGCGGGGATAACTGATATATCCCATTCTTGATGATTAAAAGAGAACAAAAGCAGTAGTGTTATGAGGTCAAAAGACCGTGGTTAGCTTACGGAAATGTTCGGCGTAAGTAGATGGTCTTCCCAATCCCATGCGCTGCATTAACAATAACGTATTTGCAGGAGTCATTGTTGAATAATCGCTGGGTCGAATTCCTGCTATTTGTATGCGATATTCATCCAAATTATCGAGGAAATCAGCAGGAGCAAAACGACGGTAAATATCGCTTTTTGCTTCAGGATAGAGATGAAAGTACCCTTCTTCAGCAATGTCAGTTGCCACTTGGACTAATAAGCCCATTTGACCATTGGTACTGGTATAGAGAACATTTTTAAAATTTACTAAGGCTTCTTTTCCTACAGTTGCCAGAGTATGCTGGTAGATCATTTGATATAGTTGTAACGCATCGCCGCTTAAATTTTCTTCCGCATTCTCTTCGAGAGATAGTGGCATAAGAGGAGGGTGGGCTAATGTCCCACTCATGCTAGCTTCCTGCTCCGCCCTGCTTTCAATATTTTCCGATACTTCAATAGAATTAAGAAATTCTTGAAATGTTGATTCATCCCCTACGCCATGATATTTGGCATCAGGTAATTGTTCTGGAAAAATAGACCACAATTCTGGGTCGTTAAATGTACCGTCGGGTTCAGGTATAGATTGAGGTGGACTTGAAAATATTCTCTGCGACCAGGATGAAAGCACTCCATCATAGGTATTATCATTCTGCGCCAGAACTTCTAAATCTGTTTCAAGCTCTTGGGAAGTTTCAATGCTACTTAGTAAGGGTTCTTTCTCCTCAAGAAGCTGCATGAGATCCCATCCTGCCTCTGTTAAAGTTAATACCCCATAATTAAGAGTCACTAATGGTTTTTGCTGTTTGTTTATTTTGGCGGATGAGATATTTTCCTGCTCCTCACCTCCTGTATAAAGCTGCTGCATTAATGCAGTAGTTTTGTGGGGCGGAAATTCATAACGTTCCCAGGCTAACGCTAAAACATCAGCTGTTCCCAACGGTTCTGGTGGATAGAAAATTTCTATCGTTTCATCTAAGATTGTAAAATTAGGAAGTGGGCGATTTGTTAGTTTTTTGGCTAATGCTTCAGCAGCAGCGCGACTAGGAAACTGTTTTTCCCAGCCATCCCCATCTTTTGATAAATCGATTAATTTTGCTAAGAAAAAATCGCCCTGTGGATTGGTCAAGACCACATCCAGGACAAAAGATGACGCTTGCGATCCTGCTAATAGATGAAGTACGGCAGACTGCACTCTTCCCATTCCAATTTGGTAGTGGCGTTGATAGTATGCACCAATAGCCCCATCCAGGATTCTAAGTGCTAGAGCTGCATTAACCAGATTCAAATCTAACGCAGACTCAGGCTCAATATCATTATCCAATTGGATTGTCGATTTTGGAGTACGAAAAGCCGAGCGAATTTCCACTTCTGTGATGGAGGAAAACACCACACGAGAAATAACCCTGACATGACTAAACCAAGGATGCTGCTTCAATACTTGAAGAACGTGCCAGGCGATCGCTTCTCCTTGTGGATCTGGGTCGGTCGCTAGAATTAAGTAGGGAGTTTGCAGCAAACGGGGCATCGTCCTTTGAAGATTTTGGCGCGTAGTTTCTGAAACCAATTGCCATTCTGGGTGAAAACCATTAGCAGGAGTAAGATTTAGAGTTGCCAAATCTCTAATATGACCGCCCGTTCCGTACACTTCAAACTCGTCAGGTAAAAAGTCCTGTATTGCTTTGGCTTTTAGGGGGGATTCGACTATTACTAATGCTTTGGGCGCAACTTTAACCCCGTGTTTGACCATATATCGACCCAGCACTGCTGTCGGCAGGTCATTACTGGGAAACATGGCTTGTGGACTGAAAAAAAGATCGGCATGACCAAATAAAACAAATGATTTTTTGGCGCGGGATACTGCCACATTGAGTAGATTACCGCCGTCTCGATCCAAAAATACTTTTTGACGATCGGCATCAGCATTACTCACTGCTGTACATTCTTTTGATACCCCTGAAAATAAAATTACATCCCGTTCAGCCCCCTGCATAGTATGAACAGTGCCGATTGTGAGTCGTTTGCTTAAAGGTTGGTCGTTTTGAAGAGGGAAGTATGCGTCCAATTGTTCTTCAATTAAGCCACGCAGCAGTTTTGCCTGACCAGTAAAGGGCGTAAGAATGGCGACTACATCGGTAAGATCGACGGTTTTACCCTGTGCTTTCTCGTACCATAAAATTAAAAGCCGTCCATAAACAGAGAGCCATTGAACAATTTTCAACGCCTCTCCTTTATTTGTCCAGCTTTCTTTGCCGCCTCCCATTGGTTCATCATTGACCGAGCCGCATTGAACAAAGTTCATGGGTGGTAGTGGAAAGCCCTTGCCTGTCGTATCTTCCCAAGAAACTAGAAGAACATCTTTGACCTGTGGCTGAAGCTCCTGTTGAAGTAGGTTACCACGTTCATCATAGTCATGGTCGTCATAGAGTAGCTCAATACAGTAACCGATAATGGTTTTTAAGCAGCGATAGTGATTGCGAAGCAAAATTCCCTGTCTGTTTGGTTCGGAATACGATGCTCCCGAACCCACAAAACCCATCACCGAACCGCCTGTTTCTAGAACATGTCGCTGCTCCCATAGCAGTGGGTCGCCTGTAAATTCTCGAACTCGTTTGTAGTCTTCTTCTATTGACACGGTAGAAACAGGGGCAAGCTGCTTTAAATCCCCTACTACAAGTATTTTACGCGCCATTGAAAGTATCGGTATCGCAATAGAAGGAGCAGCCTGTCCCGACTCATCTACGACCAACATGTCAAGACGATCGAACAGGTGAACGGTTTTCTCAGGAGTCCAAACCCGTAGCAATCGAGGTGCTATGTGCAGCGTAGATACAAGGCAAGGAAACAGCATTGCATTTCGTCTTAGATGATGCAGGCGTTTTTCATCGAAAGATAGGTTGATTGGTTTGTCTAATCCTTCAATCCAGCGCGCCTCCCAGTACCGTGCCGCCAAAGTAAAGCAAACAGGACGTAGCAATACATCGATTAATCCTTCAACTGCTTCTTTATACGTTAGGGTATCTCGATTGAGAGAGGCTTCTAATTTTTGAAGAGCCAGTTCTATTCCCGTATGATGCGGAACTCGATCTGAAAGTTTCCTGATGCCTTCTATTAACGGGCTATTCAAAAAAGAGTTGGTAAAAAGAGCCTTGTGAAGTTCTGTGCGGATTTCATCTTGTAAAGCGTGCGCTCGACATAATAAGTCATGTAAAAAGCTCGTACATTCTTTAATAACCCCTCTGGATTTTCCTGGTTTCTTGGATTTATAAGCGGCAGAGGAACGTTCGTGTAACGACAAACAGTGTTTTTTATCCTTGTTTGTCATGACCAACTGTAGCAATGGAAAATCAGCACAATGCTTGCTAAACAAGGCTTGTTGCATACACTCTGTAAAATGATGAACTAACTCTGGCAAGGATGAGTAAGATAGTTCTATCAAAGATGCTGCCTTGCCCCCATATTCTGTTCCTTGCCTGCCAGAAAAAGAAACTATCTGATACAGTTCCTGGTGTGTTTCTCGTTTAGAGGTTGCTGGAGAACTCACTGCATAGTCGCTGATTCCTTCGAGCCATCGCGAGCGTAAAGTTATCTCCTCTGATAAATTGGCTGCACCATCAAACGAAAGCATGACGTTTTCGACGGACTGGTTCGTTGCTCCACAAATCAAAACAATAGGGCATTCTTGTTGTTTAAGAGCTGCGAGTGTCCAAACACTAGATATAACAGCCCTTAACATATCGGTCTTACCAGTTCCTGGCGCACCACTCACAGCAATTGCACCAGTATTTCCTAAGTGAAGAAAACGCCTCATTGCCAAACGCTGCGATGGATCTAGAGGAAAGACGACTGGAACTTCACCAGCATCTCCTCTACTTACCATTGCACAATGAGACAGACAAACGAATGATAGTTCTTTGGAGGTAAATTCAGAGTGCTGCGTTGCTTTTCCTTGTCCAAAGAGATGCTTCAGGATTGGTGGTAACTTTTCTTCCTCTAGTAATGCCTCGTATGCTTTCCAGAGTGTTCCTAATGTCATCTCTGTTTGGTCTGAAATTTCTCTTTTGAGAGTCGAGAGCCAGTAATTTAAAATCCTTTGTTCATCAATATGCTCAATAAGAGACGAACCTTTATTCATGCCGAGACAACAATAAGAATTTAGCTACCTCTTATTATATTTCTATGCAGCTACTCTGATAATTTAAATTATATTGAATCTCCTATATTTTTCATATAGCAAGCTACTTTTTACCTGTAGTGCTTAAGAATCTATAAAAACATTTAATATTTACAAGATTTAATTGTAATTGACTCAATAAGCTTTATTTGTTGTGTACCTAACACAATACACTTTATATTATGTAAATTATCAAGAGAGGTACTAATATTACCTTGTTCGCTAGCTGGAAAAAATTTCATCACCTTATCTACAGTAGGTTTTTCGCGTTGTGAGACTAAGATATAAATTGCTTGGAGTACTTGAGCATCTTGAATAGATATTTCTGATTTTGAAAGTTTTAGAACACCATTTATAACTTTCGCTATTATAAAACCTGATTTTAGGTTGATACCATTGACTCCCAGTAAAGACGAAATTTCAAATAATGCGTCTTTAAGATTGAAAGTTACGTTAATTAAACTTGTCCTATTAGCACTCTTAATTTTTTTGGTTATTTCGTCAATTGATATATCAATATGAAGAATGTTATTAATAGTATCTTTTATACCTGAGATATTATTATCTACAAATTCCGAAGCTATATGAATGGCATTATTCATTGCTCTATCTGATATAGTGCTTCTACGAATAACACTGAAATTTAGGCTTAAATTGTTTTCAACTGCTTTCTGAGAAATATTATCTAACAAGCCAGTGTTTATAGCGACACTATCTTCGCTACCAATTATATTCTTATAGTCTTCTTCGTTAAGTTCATATGCTTCGAGTATTAGATCTAAGTCTCTAGAATCACTCATTTGTAATAATACTATATATTAATAAACCATATTTTATATATAAAAGAAAATACAGTAGTAGAATTAATAAAGTATTAACATTACGTTAATATTAATGTTTTCTAACATTCATTCATTTAGTTTTTTATATACCCGCGTTTCTACTCCGCGATGCTTCAGATATTTATAAAGCGTCCGCCTTGAAATATTTAAATCGACAAGAATATTTTTGATAGTCATACCCTCTTCATAATAGGAGGCAGCAATTCTAGCTTTACGTTCCGCATCGGGAGAAAGTCCAGGTTTGCGCCCCCCTACTCTGCCACTAGCTCTGGCGACTGCTAATCCTGCATTTGTACGTTCGCGAATCAGTTCTCGTTCAAACTCAGCTAGGGAAGCAAAGATATTAAAAACTAGTCTGCCTTGTGGGGTGGTAGTGTCAATGGGGTCGTTAAGACTTACCAGTCCGATGTCCTGTTCGTTGAGTTCGGCAACCAAATCCACCAGATGCTTGAGCGATCGCCCTAATCGGTCGAGCTTCCAAACTACAATTACATCTTTAGGACGGGCTTCTTTAAGCATCTCATCAAGACCAGGACGCGATGCTTTAGCTCCACTCACGATGTCAGAATAGAATCGTTCGCACCCATGTTTTTTCAAAGCATCAACTTGAAGTTGTGGACTCTGATCTTTTGTACTAACGCGATGATAACCGAGAAGCATAATTAGTCGCTAAAGTTTACTTTATTCATAGGTAAATCATATAAATATACTTAGATTAAGTAAACCACAATAGTAGACTTTTTAGCCTAGAAAATACGATCGCCGATTTTGGGAGTATAAAGTATACTAGAACGAACGTTTTGATATACTTTATACATCGTTAAAATCTCTGTCAGTTGAAAGGAACAGACAAATCACCGATAGCTGAAAACATCTGTTTAAAACGTTCTCCATTTTCTCCTAGATAGTAAAAAGTTGGGGGTGGTGGCGGTGCTATCTTCTCTCGGTCGGGACTGACAAACTGAATACGTTTAGTGGGTTCACAACGAATAAACCGTTGTCGCAGACTTCTCACTCCTTTACTCGTACCTCCTACTAAGATTATTCCTTGAAGCACATTACCTCGGTCGTATTCTTCAATCGCTTTATGACACCAGGCAGTAACACCGTAATTGTTATTTTTTTTATTCTGGCTGCCATAAGGAGGATTAAGCCATAGGTTTCCCCGCCAGGAATGTTTCAAACCGTTATCTCGGCTGGTGTAGTAAGTCTTTGCACCTATCCATTCTTGCGCTGATGCGCTTGAAGCGGGGTCAATATGGATAGTGCCTAAAAATTCTTTAACCAAAGTGATGATTTCTGGTGGGGTATACCACTCAACACTTTTACTACTGGTCACTGCTTCAAAAGTATGACTTTTGCTGTCTGGGGATTTACCCAGATATTTAATAACCTGCTGACAAATTTTATAACTACCGTCTAGTTGTTTTTCTCTAACGCTTTTTACTCTGTACAGATAAGAACTGCCATTAATAATTTTGGTACGGATAAAAACCATGTAGTGCCTAAGTTGTAGTGCCTAAAAGTACCTTAGATAGATACTAGTTTTAGGTAAATATGGAAACAGCAATTTCTTCTCTTAACGGGGTTTTCTGCACGGTTGCTACTCAAATGCCGATCAGCGCAATCTCAAAGATGGCTGAACTATCTTCAGTGGCTTGAATGCGCGTCTACGCTCAACGTCTCGTCTGACAAAGCCTAGTAGATGATAATCCTGTAGCCAGTTGATAAATCCTTTAGTACTACGAGGTTTCTTGTGTGGTGTCTGGTATTTCTCGGCATCAAACAATTCATGCTGAATGATTGTTTGTTCTGGCAATAAAGCAAACAAACGGTGATATAAATTACGTAGAGTTGCAGCTAACTCATCTCTGTCGTACTCTACCAGTTGGCAAATGAGCAAATGTAGCTTTCGCAACGCATATGCAAATTTGTCGAGGCAAGTTTGCTGATTGTATCTTCTGCTCTTGAATACTCGTCTCAAAGGTTCAGCTATCTGCTTTAACATTTGATAGGCAGTATAGGTACAGATTGGCGGATGTACCCGTCTATTTTGCTTTTTCAACTCTTCCTTAATGTCAGCTATTTCAAAAATAATATCTCTAAAATCGTCAAAATGAACCAGCATTAGGCTATCGAGAAAAGTATTGCTAATCATCAGTTTTATGTAGTGGTAAACTGGTTTGTCTCTATGCCCTTATTATAGCAAATTCCTATACAAGATAAGACTTACAACGATTAGTATTATAGATCGTATAGCCACTATCCATAAGCACAGACGATCAAATAATGAATGACAATTGTTAACCGTCCTGAGTGGTTAAAATTAACATGTAAATACTATCTAATTAACGATAGTATTTGCTATTTGTTATTAATTTCTATCCTTTATTTATTCCATTCTCAAGCAGCCGAAAATTTGATTTTTTTTGCGCCGTAAGGCTGTGAAAAATATCAAATAGCCCATACATTCAGAAGGGCGGTTTCTAGGCTGCTCCCTCACGATCGTTATATTTAGCACAAAATTTGTCGCTAAGTAACAAAACACCCCATAGTGATAAAAGTAATTAAAATACGATACTCATCCCCTGACGACTGCCCTGTTCTTCGCTGTAGCTGACCCGATAGTGAACCGTAGCGTCAGCCTCTAACAAAGTAATCGTTCCGCCCTTATTCCGAAACTGTGGCTCGGAAGAAATCATCCTAAAACGGCGGGAATCTCCACCTGGAATTGTCACATCGGCAAACGTTACTTTCCACCCATTAGGGGCAACAATCTGCCAGTTATCCAAATTGACAGCATCAGGAGCTGTGTTCAATAACGTTACCGTTTCTTTTCCAGCCTCATCTCCTAGAGGATTAACCACAGCAGATGCGATTTTGACGAAACCGCTCGTCACAGGTTCTGTTTCTGGTGAGGTATCTGATTCTTCTCCTTGGCGATCGCCGTCGCTAGGTTCAATATTTATAAAATCGGTACGTTTAAATTCAGGATACAGTGTGCGAATAGAACTAGCATTGTTTGTCAGAGCATGAAATACCAGATCGTATGTGGAACTATTGATTATCGCCTGACTGCCCGCACTGGTAAGAACACGCACCAGTCCCAAAGCAATGAGTCCTTCAGGGCTGCAACCAACCCAAAACCCACCAATAGGCTTTTTTAGAAGCTGGTTACTACGATTTAAAGTATCGGGGGCAGTCCACCTAAAAGAGATCGTAATAACTTCTGGTATCATCCTACCCTGCGCTGAAGTACTAGGAGAATACTCCGTTTCGCCATAGGTAATGCGATCATCTAATTCCAAATCTCCGATTCTACCACCATCGTCGAGATAATATTTATACCAGAAATGATAGCCACCTAACTCAACAGCCACATCATCGGGTTGGTCTCCTTTAGATTTTTGTTCACCGACAAAAACGTGTTCAAATCCTGAAGCAAATTTTCCACCCGATTTCCCCTGTAAGAACCAAGTTTTCTCGATAGCGAGTGCTAAATCTATATCAGTAAATTCTTGATCTAAATCGCGAGCAATAAACTCTTTGGCAAGCTGAAGAGGTTTAGTGGGAATAATTGCTCTGATAAACTCCCGCTCTTCGATACTTTTTTCTGAGGTTATGTCATCACGTATTCCAGGATCGAGGGTATAGTTATCAAACAAACGGGCGCACAAATCGTAGGTTGCTCGCTTGTCATCGGGGATAACCACTTCACTGATTACTCTGGCATCAGTACCACTTGCTGTCTCGTCAACGATAGCAAAGCCAGTGGTACTGTCTCTAGCAGATTGAAGATCGCTTTGGCGAATAGCAGGAATACCGTTTTGTTGTTGATCGGCATCCCAAATTTCTTGATATATACTCACAGCAGTAATTAATTTTGACTCAACACTATTAATTACTTGTTTTTCCCTCCGCATTTTTACGGAAAGTATTTTAAATCTTTGTAGAAATTCATCTTGCGTTAAAAATTGTTTTATTTCTTACGGCATCAATTATTTTTCACCTACCAATATTTTCTGTAAAAGTATTTTGAGTATTAAGTCTAGCCCTATTCTTGCTGGTACTGATTACTATCAAACAAGCTTAACTGTTCGGGGTCAAAGACTACATCAGCCTTTACTGCTTGAGGCTTGTTCACGTCAACTGGGTTTTGCTCGCTCTGTTTTTGCGAAGATGCAGCAGGGTCGGCTTCTAGTTGGGACAAGAATCCTCGCATTTGATTGACCATTTGAGTACTTCGGTCGTTTGCCTGGCTTTTCTCTAACCAGTCGTCAAATAACATCATCTGTGGGGTTTTGCGGGTCTCCCACATTTCCATAGATAAAGTATTACCGTGTTGTACCACTGCCTGAAGATCCATCAGCGATAGTTGGATATAGGTCATGTTGAAGCAGTTGCGGCTAACGTCAGTAGCGTGAAACTGCACATGACTTCTGGGGTCGATGTTCTGGTTTGTTACCTCATAGGCAGCAGCAATTAATGTGCCTCCCGCACCACTAGCAGGGTCGCTAATAGTAATAATGCCTTTATCTCTAACTTGCTGCGCTATATCCCCCATCATCATCTTTGCCATTGCAGTGCTAACAGTGAAGGGGGTAAAGAACTGCCCTGCTCGTTCGTTCGTCAATTCTAGAGAGCTACATATCTCTCCTAAAAAATCACCAGGGTGAGCATGGATGCCCTCAACCGTTAAAGCCGTTAGCTTGGCGAACTGATTTAGTTCTTCTCGACTGTAGCGACCAACAAGATTGAGATACTGCTGTTCCAATTCTTGATAGGTATCATCCTTGGGCAGCTCTCCAGCATTAAAAGGTAATTGTCGAAGAGAAATAGCGGCTACTTCCAACCAGTCGGAAAATATTGTGCCACGATCTTTGCTATAGCTAAGAGTATTAATAATATCCTCAAACTCTTTTTTGACGGTATCTCGATCTCGCAGCGGCATGGATGTTCCCTTATTGTCCAGCCACCAAAAGTAGAAGTTGACAGGAGCTAGAGCAAGCTATTTATGATGGGGTATATTTAACCCACAGCCTTGGAAGCATCATGCTAAATCTCTGGAACAATTTAGATCTAAAAAATTCTGATACAGATGTCCCAACTTTTAAAGCCAAAACCGATCTATGGCTTTCTGTCGTGAAGCAAGATACTGAAGAATCTTCAGGAACGACGGCTTTTACTCAAAAAGTCTTGGAACATTTGGTAACTAATTCTGAAACAGACAGCTAAGTCTAAATCTCGTTAAGTGCTGAGTTGAACCGACAGAGGCGATATTTTCGCTAAATTGTGCGCTATGCCGTGTTCTCAAATAATTTCTTGCTATCAAATCTTTTTGGTCTCTAACTCTACAAGAACTAGAAAGGATATAGCAATGTCACTGTGGCAGCAAATTCAAGAAACTATTATTAATACGACACACTCTACAAAAGCGATTGCCGTCGATACGGTGGAAACTTTTCAGCATCATCAGGCATTAGCGTTAAATAAAAAAGCCGATAGAATTCGCCAAACAGATAGTCATATTGAAACAAGCGAAGCGGCTGCTGACTATTTTAAGCAAAAAGCTCGTCTTGCCTCTCACGCCAGACAACAGACTGCCGCAAATAGACTCAGTGACGAGAATCGCTTTGAGAGGGGAAACAAACTGGTTAGTCTCTATGATGCTGTCACCTCTGATTTGGAAACCTTAAAAGAAGCAGGAAGCGTACTTTGGGGCTGTCTCAAAACTGCCGATAATCTGGCGCGGGCTACGGTTGAGGATACTCAGAAAGATATCCGAGTCGGCTTAGAGTCAACTGATGCTCGGTTACTCAAAGAGGTTGCCGAAAGCACAGTCAGAGATATAGTCGAGCCAGTTCAGCAAGTTTGGCAACAAGGCACAGATACTCTTAGGTCTCTAGATTTAGATCGTAAAGGTCAAGAAATGCTGGATTATTTTCAAGATTTGGGGAAAGATCGCTAAAGCTTCCTTGAGTAAAACGGAAGATTTTATAAGTTTGCCAACTCTATTACGTTTTACCTATCTCGTGTGTGGTACGTTTTCTGACAAGAAGTATTGAGAATAGCAACAATAATGTCAGAGAACTTATACGCTAGCAATATTCCCACAAGCGACATCATGCTACAGGCGTTTTACTGGGACACAAAGCTAGACGATCCTGGTAAATGGTATACGCATTTGCAATCGAAAATCGGCGAGATATCCGCAGCCAAAATCAATCTCGTTTGGATGCCCCCACCAAGTAAATCCAGAGTCTGGACATATGTAGGTTATACGCCAATGGATTACTACGATTTAGGTGAGTATAAACAGTGGGTTCAGTCTATTAATGGCGATACTGGAGAGCGTACATGGACGCAGCATAATACCGAAAAAACTCTTTATGGAACAAAGGATGAACTTGTTTCTTTGTTGGGGAATTTTAAGAATAACGGCATCAAATCAATTGCCGATATAGTCATCAATCATCGTGCAGGTCAGCAGTATAACAGCCAGGGCGAGGGGGTGTGGACGGGAGCAGAGCATGAAATAGCCAGTGCCAGAATGGCGTGGGGTGGAGACAATCCTCCAGAAATAACCAAGTTTTCAGGCGGCAGTCATTTTCACGATGATGGAGAAAGAGATTTTGGTACAAACATTGCTCATACTAACCCTAGTGCGAGGCAACAAATTAAGGATTGGATGTCTTGGTTAAAAGATGAAATTGGTTTTGATGGGTGGCGATATGACTACGTGAAAGGTTACGGTGCAGGCAATATAGGCGAGTACAATTTTCACACTAATCCCTATATATCTGTTGGTGAATACTGGGACGGTAATTCACAGCTAATCTACAACTGGATCGATGGTAGTGATGGCTTTAATGTGAATCGAAAATCTATGGCATTTGATTTTCCCCTACAATCTCATCTAAGAAATGTTTTCTGGGGTGACAAAGCTTTTCAAGAGTTAGCTGCCTGGAAAAACCCTGATGTCTCAATTACAAGTGGCTGGGCAGGAAAGTCCGTTACTTTCCTAGATAATCATGACACCATCAGAAAAGCCTACAATGACTTTCCTCTCGATAATAAAAGAGTGGTACAAGGATACGTATTTCTTCTAACGCATCCTGGTATTCCCTGTATTTTTTGGACTCACATGTTTGAACGCGGTAGTGATAGCTATGTATACGATAGTCTCAAAGAATTGGGAAATTTCCGAGTCAGTGCCAACATTACAAATATGTCCAACGTTGAAGTCCTAGTTGCCGAATCAGACCAGTATGTAGCAATGATTGACGGTCGCGTCATCGTCAAAATTGGCGATGATTCCTGGAGTCCGTTTGGTATTTCTGGCTTCTGGAATCTCAAACTGGATGGTGCAGGATGGGCGATATGGCAAAAATAGCTGTCACGCTTTATCGATGGAAGTCTTAGCCATAGCAAAGCTATGGAGGGTAACGTCACCTTAACTTTAACCTGCTCTAGAGAGTAAATTTTTGATTATCTAGACCAAATTTGCCTTTTAAACGTCAACGTTAGCGTGTTGATATCGGCAAATATTGTCCTGATTCTTGTTGAACTTAGTCTTGGATCGACTATTTCCTGAAATTGCTCGTAGAAAGTCTGAAAGAATTTCAGAATCTTGCCCATCCTGCGCTGATTTTTATTCATATCCACGGCTGCCTCTAAAGTATAAATATCCTTTTTAAGAGGGGGAGTGGATATGTTAGGCGGCGGAGGTGTAATACTATACTGGCTTTGCATTTTAACTTGATGCTGTTGGTGTTCTAGCTGACGTTGTTGCTCTCGTTCGGCTTTTTGCTGTCGCTGTAATTCTCGATGCTCCAGCACTTGAATAGCAAAGGTCAGGGTGTCCAGATTTAGGCTATAGTATCTGACTTGCTGTCCTGCGCTTCCTTTTTTACGATTGACCAGTTTTAAGCCTAGCTGGTCGAGCAATGTCCCTAGCAGCCATAGAGGTTTACAATCAGCAGGGACAGTAAAGCCGAGAATCGCCTTAAGATGAACGCGAGACTGTTTTGCTATCTCGGTCATGCGTACGAGATCTGGATTGGTGGCACAGAGTTCTTCTCCTTCGAGTAACCGTGACAATATTTTGGGGATGCCAAGGATATGGCGAGCCAACCATTTAGAAGAGTAGTTATGCCAGTCCATACATAACGGTAAATTATCGCGTTCGCCAAGGTCTTTTCGGGCAACAATCTCTGGTGGGGCGGGGTATTTCTTCCCTGTCTGGGGATCGATGAGTTCTCCTTCAGTAGGGGCAACGGTAGCTTCTAGAGCAATGAGTTTGCGAATTAGCTGCCCGCCATCATCCAATTTGACTAATTCTTCGGTAACAGCCATGCCGTAGTCGCGATGGATACGATACTTCTCACACTCGATTATTTCTTCGGGCTTGAGATAATCCTGTGATTGGCGAGATAAATATTCCGCCACGGTAATATCGTTAGCTTTAACGATAGCTTCGGTATGGGCAAGGTCTAAGCTTACAGCCGCTTCTTTGAGATCTTGGACTGCCGATTCGTCTTGGGCAGCATCAGCTACTTGAATGTCATATGCCATTTCAGTTAGGAGTTCTCGCAAATCTTCTCGAAGGTTATTAATAGAGCGATTGCGATTGGCTTCTATCTGGCAGTAGGCATCTAACGCCCAATCTTTTTCTGCGCCTCTAGAGCCTGTTTCCTTATCAATCCGAATTAAGAAGGCGGTCATTTCGTTGGAGTCGAGCATTCTCTTCTTAATCTTCTTTGCATTAGTCTCCTGGTAGCCAAAGGGAGGGCGCGGCGCGACCCAAATGTGAAGGGGGACTTGGCGGCGATTGCGGTGGAGAGATTGGGCGCATTCTGTAGCTGTTTGAGAGACGGCATGGAATACGCCGAAGACTTTCTCAAAGCGATCGCCCGTAATATCAACCCCCGTGCCTAAACTGGGGGAGGCTAGCAGAACATCAATGTTGTTCACCGATTCAGAAATATCGGTAATGAAAGCGACATTTTCTTCGCTGCCGCTATTTTCTGCGTGGATCGACCAGACTCTTAATTTATTCTCTGATGAATTTGTTTCTTTGGCTTTAGTGTCCTTATCCATTATTTTTACGGACATGGCTGCTTGGATCTTTTTGATAAATTGCTTGGAATCAGAAACCACCATGATTTTCTGTCGCAGCATTAAAGAGGCAAAAATGTTAGAGACTAAGGCTGAATTATTGTTAGCTTCATAAAAATGTACGGGTCGTCCTGGCTGCTTGTAATCATTTTTAACAATGAAAGGAATTTCTCCTTCAGGACGCATCTTGAGAAAGAAATCGACCGTTACATCATCCATATGGGCATCGGCTATAACCACGAGTTTAGCGGAACGAACTATATATTCCAGGACTTCGAGTATTTCTGCTCGATGGTCTTTACAGGTTTTACTGTGGAGCAGATGAGCCAGATTCTGGCAGGCTTCATCGATAAAAATGCAGTCGTATTCTTGGAGGTTATGCTGAAGTTTGTACAGACTATCCACGGTAATAGATAAACCCATAGCGTCTGCTAGCTGCCTTTGTGACAAATCAGAATACATCTCGGTCTTGAGCCGTTTTGAGAGATTCTTAAGTAAATTAACCCGATGACCGAGGTTAAGAAAGCGCATCTGGGGGAAGGCTTGGCGAAATTGAGCCATCAGTTCGGTTTTGCCTGTACCCATGCCACTATCAAGGACAAGAGTTCCCGTGGTTAGCTGTGTGCCGCCTTTTTCCTGAAACTTGAGGACATCGGATAAATACCGCGTATTTGCCTGAAGACTAGCAGGATATTTATCGCTAAGTCCGCGTTTGCGAGGATAGCAGACACGACGGTATTCCTGGAGGCTGATAGCGTCTTCAATGATTTTGGTTAGGAGAGCCTGGGCATCGCCACCACGAGCCACCACAAAGTCATCTACGCCCTTCTCTGAGCCTGGTAAGAGAGCAACACTGCATTTACAACCAGCAGCTTCAATAGTTGCTCCAGTTCTTAACGTTGCCTGATAGATAGCGTAGCGAGTTTTTGGCTTGGTCTCGAAATCAAACAGGATAGTAAAAGTACGCTTCTGTTGAGCCATTGGTAGCAGATCTGGATGCAAAACTTCATCCTTGTCTTTACCAACTCGTCCATTCCAAATTCCAGGCAGAGCGATCGCTACGAAACCCATTGATAGCAAACACGCTGCCTTCTTTTCTCCCTCTGTAAGAATGATAGGGATTTCGGGATATTGTTGAACCCATTCCCAGAAGTTAAGGGGCTTTGTTCTGGCGGTGAGTCTTAGGGCTAGGGGAGAATGATAGCGTTTTATGCCGTAGCGTCTCGCTACTTTATCCCAAACGGAGTCAGGAATCTCAAAGTAGGTAACGCGATTGGATACTTTTGGGGGCGATTCGTATTTAATGGGTTTGTTTTTTGACCCGTTGGTTCTGGGACAATCGGGTTTGAATCTGCCCCAGAGCATTCGTTCCCAATTATTGAGGGGGTCTAATCCAGAAGACCACCAACCACCAGCTTCGGTATGACGATATTTTTTGAGCCACTTGTCTCGCAGGCGACCATCGTTACGCCGTTCGGTCTTTGGTAAGCCGTAGAGGAGGTGGTCGTAAGCTTCTAAGCCTAAAAGGGATTTTACATTGAGAGCTGTTAAATCATCGTCTACGAAGCTTTCTTGCCATTCTTGATGATGGTCAGGTTGTAAGGCTTGTGGCTGTAAGGGGAATAGGCGATCGCGTTTCATTGGCTTTGTCTCCTTTTATGAAGAGAAAGGAAACAAAGATTGTGTCCACCTATTCCACCGCATTAAATCTTGAGATATAATGCAAGTGAAAAGTTTTATAATAAACTTGTTGGGGGCGGGTTGAACCTTTGGAATCTCTTTCAGTGTAAAGTCGCCAAACTTTATGTCACACTGTCCGAGAAAAAGTTCTTTCTTTGCTCCCCCTTCTCTTTTTATTCAGTTTTCATAGATGATTGTACCTTTGTAAATAAGTCGATAGGCTAAGAAATTTCTATTTAGTTGTTTTTTTTTACAAAAAGTAACTAAAACGACTTTGAATTAATCTTAAGAATGCTTTCTTGCTAAGGAGAGTATTGTCTTTTCTAATAAATAAATTCTCTATTTCTAATGTAGTATAAAATATTGACTATGGGGCTGAAAGTCTCGCTAAAGTTGGTAGTGGTTTGTTCATCAAACTCAAATACAAAAGATAAATTAAATTCCTGAAGAATTTCGTAAATATCTTCAATTGCTTTGTCTCCGTTTTCTTTCCACCAAGAGAATAATTCTTCAGTGGAATCGTTATCAGGAATAGATCTGCGCAAGTCAGAAATTTTGTTAATATGCTTATCTAAATTTTGAGGGCTAGTTACAATAAATTCACTATCAAGTAAATCATCTAATATATCTTTTAAATAGTCAAAAATATCATCATAACTTTCATTATCAAACCATCTTTCTTTTAGGTATTCAGACAATATTTTATTACCATTGAAAGAAAAGGTTTTTTCTAATTGATCGATAGATTTAAAAGTATAAAATTTTAGATTAGTATTGATACCCTTGTTATTAAGATAGTTTTGCTTAAATATTTTATAAATTAAAATAATCTTGTATTCAAACTCACAAGTGAAACTATATGTTCTATCTACGATTTTATTTGAAAAGTCGTATTCATTTTTATGATTTATGTGGTCAAAAAAAATATAATAATGCATTTTTGTATTAAATATATTTTTTCGTATATGATTTTCTTCGTAGCCGCAATCCTCCCACTCTTTTCTCACAATATCAATTTTTTTATTTGTCCAATTAATTATTGGAATAAATTTTGAATATTCTGAGCTTATTTTTTTTGTAATGCTTTTAGTTATATAATTAATTAGTTTATCTGAGTTATTAATCAGTTCTGAAACCAGTATCACTACTTCTCTCCATCTGGGTTCAAATACATGAGAGGAAAGAATGTTACCAATATCATCATTAGAATTATAAAAAATCTTTGATATTTTTTTTGCTGTTAA
>JBCBIE010000040.1:0-47791 GCA_038524995.1 Cyanobacteria bacterium J06621_8 | reverse complement strand
ACTCTTTGGTAACTAGCAAATCTACTAAATTAAGCTATTGGGGATTCATGTTAATCTTTCTCGCTGTTTTGTTGGCTTTTATGATTAAGTATCTATATGTAAAGTTATTGATTTCTGAGAAAATGAACAACCATAAAGAGATAGATAATTATTTAAAGAAAATTGTGACTATAGATAGATATCAGCAGATCCTGTTAACTGTTGCTCGATGTGCTCTCAGCTAAATTTTGCCATTAGCTTTGAAACTTCTTCAATCCCAGCAATTCTTGGGGTGATGCTAGTAATTTAATTTTCAATGAGATAATTTGCTGCTCTTGATTCAAATTAAAAAACCAGGCAATATTAACAGAAAAAAGGGGGGTTCTGGCTTTGCCAACTACCTTGATTGTTTTCAAATTATCATCAGTTGTTTGATGAATCCCTTGTCTAGGTAATAAGCTCATCCCTTTGGCTTCTTGAGCCAGATAGGCTGCGATCGCATCTCTGCCAACAATCGGTTGTTCAAAGGGGGCGAGTAATTGTCCTGAGTCAGCAAATAATTCTGCTGTAGCCTCATAATTTTCCTGATTAATCGTTCTAAAATAGTTAATAATAGCAGGTTCTTCAAGTCCTTCTATCTTGACTATCTCCTCTATTTCAGTTCTTTTTATCATTATATTAATAGTTTCTATTTTAAATTTAAATCTAGACAGAAATGAATGAAAAACTAATTTATTTAATGTAGTAATCTAAGCCATCAGCGCCATTGTTTAATAATATTTGTTAAACAAAGAGATTGTTTCATTAGGTTCAATTATAATTATATATTCGTTAATACTAAAATATTAAACAGCATTCTGTCATCTTTCTTCAGTAAGATATTTAAGAAAATCAGGCTTTTGTTATGGATTATTTTTTGTTATGTCTTCTACTTCTATTTAGGTTTTTATTATAGATGTGCTGCCCAATTATCTTTTCATAAAATTTATTCAACTTAAATAAAATTTATTTATTTGAGATGGCTTTATTATAAAAATTAAAACTTGAGATAGACAAGTATTTTTACTCGGGTTGTTAAAATTTTTGTAAATGGTCAATTTTAATATATAAAAATTGATTTAATTTTATTTAAAAATTGCATTCAAGGGAAAAACTATGAACTTAAGAAATATAAGTTTAACCATGACATTAGTTTCGTTATCAATATTTTTACCTTTAGGAACAGGTAAACAGTCTTTAGCACAAGAAACGGAACAAAATGTCAGCCTGGAAGAAGTCATTAAAAATACTCAGGAACTACTCGGTCAGACAGTTTCTGTTAGGGGAGAAACCGAGGAGGTTGATTCTGGAACAACTTTTATACTTTCTAGTGAACAAGGGGTATTCAGTGTTTTTGGCGAAGATGAAGTCTTAGTTATTAACATTAACAATCAGCCTTCAACCTTACCCAAAAATGATGCCGACGTACAGATAACAGGTCAAGTTACCGAATTTGTTCGAGAAGATATTGAGTTAGAATACGGACTAGATTTAGATCCCGAATTGTATGCAGAATATGAGCTTAAGCCTGCGATTATAGCAACCTCAATTGCTCTTGCTCCAGAGCCAGGAGAAGTAACTAAGGAGCCGCAAGCATATTACGATAAAAAGGTTGCCATTGAAGGTAAGGTTAAAAATATTGTCGGCACAAATGTTTTTACCCTAGATGAAGATCAGTTGATTGATGGTAGTGATTTGATTGTTGTAGATCTAATTAACGAGTCACTGCCTACAGCAGATGAAGAAGTTTTGATTATGGGTACTATTCGTCCCTATGCTAAAGGAGATTTAGAGCGTGATTATGACTTGGCATGGGATTCAGAAGTACAGGAAAAAATTGAAGCAGAATATTCTAAACTTCCCGTTTTAATTTTAGATAGTATTCAATCTTTAGCTGAATAATATGCTATTGTTCTTATCTCAAAGCTCTTAATAGCTAATCCTAGTTGTTAAAGCATCAGTAGAAGTCTTAAGTAAATACTTAAGACTTCTATATTTTAATAATACTTATTCTATAAACTAATATAAAAAGTTCTGAAAATAAAAAATATTAGAAATTCTAAATTGTAAACCTAGTTCATAAACTTGCCAATTTTTAAAAATCTGCAAACACTTTTGAATATGATCAACCATTAGCAAGATATTCTTATTAATAAAGTGTGCCATCATAACAAATATAGATAAACTACTTACGAAAAACTATGCTTCAAGGAATAGAATTAATTGACTGTGCTAAAGCTAATGCCAAACAGGGAATTACCATAGCGGCAGAACAGTCGGGATACGGAGAAAATACTGGCTTATTTATTGAGAATTTAACTAAAGCTTGTCAACAAATAGGTGTTGACATCAATGAATTAGAAGATTTAGTTAACGATCAACAAGTAGCTCAAGAAAATATAAAAGTCAGAGAAATATCTCCTGATACGAATTCAAAAATATAATTATTTTAAATTTTTTTACTAAAAAGAAGTAGCTGTAATTACAGCTACTTCTTTTTGATTATTTAATATCCAGATTACCATGAAAAACTATTTAATCGCATTAGTATAAGAACGATCGCCATTGCGGGCATTGTGACTACCGTTATTATCTTTATAGAAAGTTTTTAAATATATCCTGGAAAGCAAAACTAATAGCGACAGAACCAGGTCCCAGAGTAGCGATAATTTCCCCCAGACGTAATCTAGGAAAAGCGATTACATAAGCTAGTACAATGCCTAGAATTCAAGATCCATTTAAATTAAACCAACTTAATTATGTTTGATAATTGATTAGTTTGATCTTTTCATCTTTTAGCAATTATCCAGATTGCATGAATAATTCCAGGTATATATCCAAGTAAAGTTAGCAAAATATTAATCGCTAGCTGCGCGCTAAATCCAGTTTGTAGAAATACCCCCAATGGTGGTAAAAATATTGCACAAATAATTCTTATAACGTCCATTTCTTTAGTCGGTTTCAGTATGTCTTAATTAAAATTTTTTGCTAGCACTTTCCCAAGCACTGTTTAATTCTGTCCAGGCTTTTTCAAAACCCTGTTTTAATTCTGTCCAGGCTTCTCCAGTAGATTGCTGCAATTCTTGAAATTTATTTTGAGCAACATCTCTTTTACTATATAGCTCTACTAACTTGTCCTGATACTGTATCTTAGCATCAGCTTTCGCTTGTTCGCTCTTAGCTTTTAACTCATCTATTTGAGCATTTAATTTATCGAGCTGCGCCTTAATCTTCTCTTGATATGCTTGTTTACTATCTCCATTAATTGTCATGATTAATTTACCGCCAAAAATTTCTGCTTGTTAGCAATTCATAATGTAAAGATATCAGAGATGATAAAAATCCGAATCTAACTACAGAAATAAAATTATCAATAATTTGTTTATTTGTATCTATCTCAAGACTAACAATTTAATCAATCGTATATAAATTGCCTTCTATCAAAAAGCTCTTAGCCTTTAGTTTAAAGGCACAATTTAGACACATTTGGGATAAACCCTAAGGGTTTCTCTGCAATGTCTACAATCAATTATGCAATTATGGTTTAGGATCATGTTTGATTGCAGCTAATAGCTGGACAAAGCCCATTATCTAACAAATACCTGTGCTTCATATCCAGGTAGATCGATTAAAATTTGACCGTTACCCGCTTCAAGATCATAGTTGCCAGTCCATTCGTGCCAAACACCATCAACTGGGAACTGGGGAACAGCATAACCAGCTAAGAATTGATCGGAGAAGTTCGCCACCACGACTACGCGAGAACCCTGATCATTCCAGCGAGTATAGGCAATCACTTTTGATTCTAGATCTTCGTGAAAAAACTCGATATTTTCAGTATACAAAGCGTGATTCTCTTTTCGTAGATTGATTAAACCTTTGTAATGGGCAAAAAGATGCTTATTCTCATCTCCCGCTAGTAAAGTCCAGTCAATTTTGCTAGCTTTTTGGTTTAAAGGTTGATAATCGCCAAACTCTTCCCCCATCCAAACCATGGGAATACCCACCGCGGTCATCAATAAAACTACTCCTAGCTTGACTCTTTTAAAAGCAGCTTCACCAATAATTCCACGGTTACCCAACTCTACCATCACTCGTTCATGGTCGTGGTTGGTGATGTAATTAACTACATTGGTTGTCCCCATAAAGCCTTGTCGTTTACAGTCAATAACATTTTTAAGTTCTTCTGGTTCATAGCGATCGCCGCAAATATGTTCCAGAACAGTATAATAAAAGCTATAGTGCCAACAACCGTCCATAGGACCTTCTAGATTCGTGATGGCTGGGTCTTCGGGTATGCGTTCGGCAATATTGATAAAAGGCTTCATCCCTGCATGATCTTTAGCTTGATTCACTATCCAGTGCATGAAATCGTAGTTATCGATTTGTTTGGCTGCATCGTAGCGAATGCCGTCAATATGATATTCTTTAATCCAAAAATCTACGGTATCCCCGATAAATTTCCAGGCTGGCTTTAAGTCTAGATTTTCATCGTAATGTTCATAATTGAATTCTGGTCCCCAGCTATTATCGGGGTCAGTAGGGGAATGATGATACCAGTAGTCGTGGTCGATTTGCGTTAACGGACAGTCGGTATTGGAGTGATTATAAATCCCGTCCAACAGTACCCGAATACCTTTGGCGTGACACTCATCAATTAAATGTTTCAATTCGTAGGTGCTGCCATAATTAGATTCAGCAGCAAAAAAGTGCTGTGGACTATAACCCCAACTGTAAGTCCCAGGATTTTCTTTGACGGGCATCAATTCAATGGCATTGATTCCCAAGTCTACTAAATAATCTAGCTTCTCAATAACGTGTTGATATGTGCCCCGTGCTTTGGAATCATCTTCCCCACCAGAAAAGTCACCAATGTGAAGCTCATAAATTACCAACTCATGATCTGGGGGTAATGGTTGATTGTCGTGCTGCCAAACATAGGTATCGACTACTGGTTCACCATCTTTAATCGTTATTGTGCCGTTTTGGCTTTCTGGGGCTATATTTACTGCATAGGGATCGACAACTTCTACCCACTCATCTGGCTCTAAAAACCAACTCAAGGAACGAACACGAAACTTATATTCATAAACTCCATCTTCTAGCTCAATTTTGGTGCGGAAAAAACCGTCATCTCCTTTTTCCATTGCTACTGGTTGCCAATCTGAAAAAGAAGCAATAACAGCAGCCTCTTTATTATACGGAGCAAATAATCTAAATTCTATTGAGTTAGCCATATTAAAATATCCCAGAATATTAAAAATTCTTGAGCTATTATGGCAAGTGTATTGAGGAGTTAGCTGGAAAACATCTATCAATAGGATGAGGCAATATTTGTATTGTCAGGATAAATCAATAAAAGATTGCTCGTCCGCTATTACTAGCTACATAGAGTTCATTTTTTGCTATTAATCTTTCTTTTGATAGATGAAATAGTTCTTCATAACTAATAATTTATTAGTAGATTTATTCAGTATAAGAAGGTTAATTAATAATGAGTATTGAAAATAGAGTTGAAGCTACTGCCAAGAACGTTGAAGGTAAAATTCAGGAAATGGTAGGGGAGGTTACTGGCAACCCCAAAGATAGAGCTGAAGGTAAAGACAAGCAGGCAGATGCTCAGGTGCAGCATAGCGTAGAAAACGCCAAGGATGAAATCAAAAAAGCTATCGACTAGTTTATGATTGGTTATTGACTCAATTTTTTTGGGGGTTTAGCACTGCTAAACCCCTGTTTACTATAAACTTATTAATAGCTATCCATGCAAAATATTATAGAAAAAGCTGTTCAGATCAAGAAAACTTTAGTCGATTTTGTCTATGATGCGGAAGGAAAGATTGCAGTTGCTTTAGAAACCTATGCTGCTGAAAAGAATAAGGCTAA
Organism: Cyanobacteria bacterium J06621_8; assembly: GCA_038524995.1. Lineage (GTDB taxonomy): Bacteria > Cyanobacteriota > Cyanobacteriia > Cyanobacteriales > Xenococcaceae > Waterburya. The sequence goes on along the minus strand of JBCBIE010000040.1, from coordinate 41,890 downwards.
GAGTTACGGGATTCAACAACAAAACTTATCTGTAGACCTTTTTATATCGGAAGGAAAGATTAGCGGTCAATCTCCTATAGATATATTTTTAGAGCAAAATAAAGACCTAAACCCTCAAGATATTGAATTAATTGAACAGTGGCACAGCAATTTTGTTGGTTTATTTGAGCTTCAAGAAATTAAAGATGACCACTATCAACTAATGAATTGGTTAACTGCCAAAACATATAAAGTTTATCGTCATAGCTTGATGCTCGATAAAGAAATTCAGAGATGGCAGCCAGGAGAAATTATTTTAACTATTATTGCGCCGATCAATAATATAGACTGGTTTTTCTTTAGCGATCGCATTATTAAAGGGAGATTGAGCCAGCCTAAATTAGCTGTAGCCATTGGAGAATTCAAAGACAACTATCCTGAATTTCTTTATGCCGATGCTCCAAAATTACTAGAGCAGGCTTGGGAATCTGTAGCAGTATATCATCAGGAATTTATTGATTATTTTAACGGCGATCGCCTTACCTTACCAGGCTATAAGCTTAATCAGAAAATTGGTGAACTACAAAAACTAATGAGCCAGAAAAGATTAGCAGCGGCGGGAATTGATGATGACAAATCGTTGTCCGATATGCTAGCAGAATCAGGAACTAGCGAAGCCGAGTTTGCTGAAACTGCTTCAGACTTGGGTGCGGATGCTGAGGCAGTTGCCAAGATGATTAAAAGCAAAAATAAGCTGTCAATGGTAACCCCCAAGGTGGATTTACCGCCAGAAATTAAGCAGGCTGAAACCGTTACGGTATTTTCTCATCCTAAGTGGGGTCAAATGTTTTTGCCAAATTTTGCTAAGTTTATCGATCTTTTGGCTAATAATAGTTCTGAAAGTAAGGAAAATAGCGACTTATTTATTCGTAAATATCTCGAACAGCCTGAAGCAAACTATTATATTTGGCAGCAGTTAAAGCAGGAACATCCAGAAACCATGGAAAAACTGATTCAAAGCTATCTAGACAACGATAACTTTAATCTCCAAACTGATTTAGATAAGCTGCTGCTAAAATACGATAAATCAGCTATCCCTCAACTACCATCAATAGCCAGCGTACCCATCCATCTTAATAACCTCTTTGAAGCGGCTGTAGCGCAGGTGCAAAAAACTAGATCCAAGACTAAGAAAAAGAAGAAGAGTAAAGGATTTTCGTAAATTAGCCACTCTTAAGGAGATATATAGCGGTTCTTATTTAAATAAAATATTTGAATATTTGCTAGGAATAACCATTTTATCATTAGGGATTAAATAGAAAAATAGAGGCGCTTTTAGTAGTGCCTCTATTAACTTATAACTCAACTTGTAATTCAAAGTAAAAGATTACTTTATTATGCTGCGCTGCGAGTAATTAAACCCCAAATAAAGATCAACAGCATTGCACCAAGTACGGCAAAAATGACCCCTGGGATAGTTAGAGCTCCCGCTGAAGCTGCCGCTGCCCCCGAACTCCCCAGCAAAGCCTGACCGATGTATCCTCCAACTAAAGCACCTAAAATACCTAACCCGATAGTGGCAAAAATGCCGCCGCCTTGATGACCTGGATAGATTAATTTTGCTAATGCTCCTGCAATCAATCCTAATACTAACCACGCTAAAATACCCATATCTTGCTCCTGAATTTTTACTTATTTATATATTTATCAGATATTATTAGAATATCGAATTGATCTGACTATTTCTTCTATCTTAGAGATGATTTTAATTATCTATCAAAGTAAATAGATTCATTTGAGGGATTAGAATCAGTAAATCACCTAAAATATTAGTGAATTACCTAAAAAATAAGCTGATTCTTGTAAAATCTTCCGCTTACTTTTTTAGCAAATCCTAATTATTTAAATTATAAAAGGGTCGATGGCGTATTCATGCCATTGATACCGATGCCATTCAGCTACATAGGGAGTTACCGTAAACTGGGGCTGCTGATTGCCGTTAACGTCAATACGCAAAAAGGAATAGGGACGTTTTTGATTTTCTTTACTGCCATTGCGACCAACATATAGGCGGGATTGACCGATGGGTTGGGAGTTTAAATCGGCATTCTGATATAGTACTGTGCCTTCAGTCCTTTGACGGCGCAAACTATGACCGCTACTGCCGCAAACAATCCAGTTTGTATAAGAGTCGGCATGTCCCGTATCTTTGGTATAGAGGTGTTCTAGACAGTGAGCATGTCCTGAAAAAACTAGATCCACTAGAGACTTTCCCGCTGGCAAGTCATCAATTTCCCTAGCGGCATCATTAAATACCTGACGTAGGCGATCGCGAACTGCTAGAGTTTGACCCTGATGCCATTTGGTCTTTTCCGTGACGTAGGGAGGATGATGTAAGAAAATAATTCTACCTCTGACGGTTTTATCCTGCCATGATGCGACCAAACTAGCCTTAAGCCAGGCTAATTGCTCCCAATCTGTTATTTGTGGCTGCTGATTGAGCTGCTTTTCAATATCACGCTGACTTTCTTCGATGTGTTCTAGTTTAGAGTGATAATCATCTATTTGTGCCGTATCCTCTGGCTTATTATAATCAAGTGCTGCGATCGCATCTTGGATCTTTTGTTGCCGATTTTCTAATTTTCGACGACGGCTTAATAGTTTTGACCTTTGCTTTTTCCCCGCTGCCGTATCGGCGATCGCCAGAGGTTGATTAAAGGTATTAGAGTCGAGGGCAAAAAAATCAATCCCCCCATAGCGAAAAGTATAGTAACGATTAGGTAAGCGGGTAAATTTCCCTGGCTGATAGTGCAAACACCGACTCCCTTGATGGTTCGCAGTATAGTATTGATCTAAATGTTGTTCTAAATTAGCTCTACCTCTAATATTGCTCAAGTAGTCTAAAAATGCCTTAGCGTAGGCATTACCGCAATTTGAGCCATGCCAACCCACGTCTAAATCGATTTTATTTCTCAGGAAGCGACGAGGCAACCAGGTCAACTGCGACAGGATGCCATAAATCAGCGGCAAATTGTAATAATCGTGATTGCCAGGAATCAGGAAGAAGGGTAGTTTGAAGGTCAGATGATCATATTTAAGCCGTTGCGGATTTTCCCCTCCGACTAAAAACTCTTTGTAAGGGTTGATAAAATTATTCTGATAGTACTCGCTAGAGCCTACCTGATATACTACATCTCCAGTATGGAGAATAAAATTACACTCTTGCTGATGTTCCAACATCATTTCAGCAATTTTACGTTGGGGATGATGTTTGAGGTGGGAACCACAGCCGCTATCACCGATAACTAAGAAAGAGAAGTTAGCATTATTAACTTCACCATCATCAATCACCAGTTTTGTTTGATCAATATTTTTGACTTTTAATAGTGAATCCTGCCAGCGTACTCGACGCTGCATCTGGTCAATTTTCTCTGAGATATTGGGGTCGGAAACAAATTTCATTACTAGATTAAAAAGAACTTAAAGCGTTAAAACATTAAACATTGAACATTAAACATTAACTCGTTCGTAACGCGAAATTTAAACCCTTACTAAAAAGCGGTTCAGCGTGCAGAATATGGGAGTTCCCCCATTCCAAATCACACGGGACAAGTGAGTTACTCAATCAAGAAGCGAATGGTAAATGTTAAATGATAAATGGTAAATGTCATGCATCTATTGGGTTTAACTCCATCATTTGCCAAGTTACTAAAGTTCCCACAGGACTCCAAAGCAAATAAGGCACCAATAGCCAAAATGCCGTAGACGATAGGGGGAGAACTCTGACTGCTAAAATTATTCCCAGAAAAAAGCCAGTCCCGCCAATTATTGTCCCGACTTTTAAGCTGCGAGTCTTGCACATTACCAGAGTATAGAGAGAAATCGTAATTTCTACCATCAGGTACAAACCCATGATTAACCAAGTAGATAGACTACCTGGGTTAGACTCCCAGACGTTATAGGCTGACCAAGCGCCACAAATGAAGATGATAGTCCAAATAAGGGGAATTGCCGCTTCAAAGGTTAGCCAGTCAGGACGACGCAAACGCTTAAACCAGCGAAAGTCCCTACTAGAAATAAAGCGATTGAGGGTAAAAGGAACGGCAAAGGCAACAAAAGCAATTACTAACCAAGAAGGAATCATGACGGTTAATTTTACAAAATAGTTTAAAGAGGAGGCGTTGATTGAGAATAGTTACAAAAAATAAACAGCACCCTGTGATGCTGCATCCTTAAGTTAATGTTCTGCTTATCTGGGAACAAAAACAATTAGTAATTGTAAAACTCCGCTTCTAAAGAATAGTCTTGAACATCTCCCTGATTACCCCATTTGCGCTCTTCTTCTATAAGCTGTACGTCAATTTCAGCTTCATTAGAAATGCTGTAGTCTTTAAGTTCTCTAATATCATCTTCAACAGAGAGTGACTCATTCTCGCTGGAAAAACTCCAGTCTAATTCTTCTGCTTCAATGTTTTGTAAGAAACGATATTCTGACTCATCTTCTTGGGCATTTGAGCTATTAACGTTAAAGCCAATAAACGCCAAGCTGAGTACCATTACGTTAAAACACTTACGAAACTTATGAATAGTGAACATGATGAACTGTTAGTAGATATTTATTATTACTACTGAATATACACAGTCGTAGTCAGAAAAGCTTCTTTAGTTAGTAGGATATCTAGATCTATCTTGCGACAGAAATTATATCTGATTGCTAGCCTCAGTACCTAGCTAAAACTGAGGCTATTTAGTATCTTATTTAGAAGTAATTGGTCGTTCGCCGTCAATATTCAAAGTACCTACTATCTGGTACTTATTAGACATAATTGGACGTTCCCCATCATCTTCAAAGGTATCCACCACACGGCTATATTTCTTAGGGCGTTGGTCAGCTTTCTCGATCGCCTTAGCATTATCTAAGCTGCTGAGAGAAGTGCTTTCTGACTCTATATTTTCAGTATCTCTGATTAAAAAGTCTGGACTTTTCGCGATGGGGCGAGTGCCATCATCTTCAAAAGTGTCGGCAACCTCCATTACAGCATTTTCTATCGGGCGATCGCCATCGAGTTGATATGTTTTGTAATCACTCATTTTTAAAGTTTATAAATTATCTAAAATTGACCTTGAATCATCTACTAATCATAGAGTAATTTATGCTGTGGGACTGGACTCCATAGTTGTACTAAATCCGATTACCAAAATACACCTATCTAAATGCAAACCTGAAAAATCCCGCTACTCGTTACCCGTTACCCGTTACCCGTTACCCTTGCATAATCAATAAATGTTCTATCTAAACAGGATTTAGTATTAACCTACCCCGCAACGCCTAATGCCCCAGCCGCAGCGGAAGATACTGCACTAACAAAACCAGTAAAGAAGAGCCACCAGGAAGCAGCAGCAGCAGCTTTGCGAGTCTCATCCACCTGTTTTGCTGCCTGCTTTTTAGCTGCCTCTAAACGCAGTGCTGCCTCAGTTTGAATCCGTTCTGCACGCTGGAGGGCGCGATCGCGGGTTCGTTCAACCTGACGGATCAGGCGTTCGGCATCGGCAGGGGAAACATCGTCGCGAGAACTCATCACCGCTACTAAGGTATTGCGATCAACCTGGGAAAAGCGATCCTTAAGAGCAGTAAAACCAGCCTGGGGGTCATCAAATAAGATATTGATATCCCGCCTGACGCCTTCATAGGCTAGTTCAGGACGATCTAGGCTGTTGAGATATGCCTTGATTTTTGCCAAGATGCGATCAACTGCCGACTTGATTTTATCCTGCACCATTTGTAACTGGGCAAGAATATTATCTCTCACGGCAAGGATTTCATCTACCACACGGTTAACGTCAGCTTCAGAGATATCATTGCGCTGGGTAAGTAGTGCCACTAGGGTATCGCGGTCAAACTTAGCCAGTCTTTCCTTAAGATTTTCTGCCCCAGCACGAGGATCGTTCAACAGTAGTTCCACATCTCGCTTGATACCCGCAGGATTTAACTCTGCTTTATCAGTAGAACGGAGATAATCGGCGATCGCACTCTGGAAGTCCTGTACTTTTTCCTGAGTCCGAACCGCTACCCGACGGGGTGCTTTGGCGATGGTGCGGAGGGTAGACTGTACATCATCAATGATTTGGTTAACGTCACTCTCACTCAGGTCACCACGCTGGGTCAATAGCTGCACTAAAGTGTCGCGATCCATTGCCGCTAACCGCTGACGGATTGCCTTGGAACCTAGTTGGGGGTCTTCCAGCAGCAGGTTCAAATCCCGCTGGATACCCTTGGGGTGGAGCTCTGGCTTGCCAGTGCGACGGAGATAGTCGGCGATCGCTGAACTAGCCTTGTCGTATTGTTCTTGAGCTTTACCTGCTAGCTTTTGGGGTGCGTTAGCGACTCGCATCCAGGCACCTTCTACAGTATCAATCGCCTCTTCGATTTGCTCTTCGGTTAAATCCTGGCGCTGGGACAATAGTTGAACTAGAGTATCGCGGTCAAAGTGGGCTAGTCTGGCTTTTAATAGAGAACCGCCCCCCTGAGGATCTTGAAGCAACAGCTTTAGTTCTCCCTTGATGCCTTCGGGATTGAGTTCTCCCCTTCCCGTATCTCTAAGGTATGACTGAACCTTGAGCCACTGTCTTTCCGATACCGCCTTAGCCTGACCTAAATCTTGTTGAGCCTCTTCCAAGACGCGATCGCGAGCTAGCTCTAGTTCCCCAACAATGGCAGAAGCTTCAACAGCATCCAGATCCCCCCGTAACTCCAGCATACGTTCTAGGGTAGGACGGTCTAAAACTCTTAAACGGTTACTTAATTGTTCGTAAGCAGCATCAAAGTCTTCCAGGATCGGCTTAAACTCAAGCTGGATTTTTTCGGGAGTAAAGTTTTCTCTAGGAACAGTAGTCAAATAGTCTTCTACTTCCACCATCAGTTCAATACTTTTCTCTCTAGCTTGCGCTGCTTCAGCCGTAGCGATAATTTCTAAACGAATCCCGTCAAGGATATTAGCAGTGCTGCGAATCTGAGATTGGGATAGCAGTCCTTTTTCCTTGAGAATCTCGATAAAATTAGAACGCTCAATTTGTCGGAGGTCATAGGCTACCGCTTGAGGATCGGCAGCAGGGTCATAAATCAGATTGCGAAACTCACGGTCAAGATTCTGCTGCTTAAGCTGCCAGGGATAGGCGTTGAGCAAATAGTTCTTAATATCTTTTTTAACGGTGGTTTCAGGAGTTTCGCTTAATCCTGCCTGGGAGACTACCTTCTCAGTTTGTTCCCCAAGCTGTCCCTGAATCTTTTGTAGTTGATTGACGATCTTGTCAACATCAAAATCGCTAAGGTCGGTTCGACCCATCACCATCCCCACTAAGCTATTCATGCCTACAGTAGCTACTTGGGTTAAGGGATTTGTCCCCTGAGAGCGACGATTTTTTGCCATTTCCTCCGCCAGAGAGCCTAACTTGTTAGAGAAATCTGTACCTGTAAGCTGCTCCCTAGTAGCGGTTTTTAGATAGTTACCAAATTCACTAACGGGGTTGCCAGAGGGAGTTATTTTACCAGTGGTTCTATACCAAACCGACTCTAGCTTGTTAGCAATGCGGTCTATATCTTTTTTTGATATATCAGAGCGATCGCTAATTAACTGTACGAATGTATTGCGGTCAATATCTCTGATGCTTTCACTATCGACAATCTCCTGTAAATTCTCATCATTTAAAAGCTGCTCAAAATCCTTTCCAATCTGATTAACGTCTATTCCTGCTGGTCTAACAGATTCTAAAAACTCTTCCACATTTTCCCGCATTGATACAGGATCTAGCGCCATGCCCAACTCTTTACGCACCGCAGCCGCAGCCGCCTCAGCGGTATTAACTACCTGTTTACTAGCGGCACCCGCACCAATAGCGGCAGTAGCAGTACCCAAAATTGCCTGCATACCAGAGGTCGCAGTATTTGCCACTGAACCCAGTAGAGAGCCAATGGCTTTTGAACTCAATAACATCATCAAGGCAAAGAAAGTCGCCCAAATAACTAAGCCCACAATTGCTCCTGAAAGCGGGGCGACAAACAAGCCCAGCTTAACAGCTAACCAGCTAGCAATGAATAAAGCTAAACTGACGCTGATTAAAGTACCTAAGCCCACTGCTAGACCAATTTTTTTGATGGTGCTGCCCAATCCTCCTGAATTATTGTCGTAGCCCGATGAAGAATTGAGACTACTGCCAGCTAGGGAAATTCCCGCAGCGACGCCTAAGTTAGTGAAGAGTAGCTGAAAAGCAAAAGCCAAAACTACTCCTGCAATTAATGCTGCAAAAAATTGCGGTCCATCAAACACAAAAGCAGCATCTTGAATCGCTTCTAAATCTGGTTCGACTTGGGTAAATACTTGTGCCAATGGCATCATTAAACTATAAAACACGTTTTTTCCTTTTAATAATTAATCTTCTCGAAACTGAAGTGAACTTTGTTTTGGTTATGAAGTCACCTCAGTGAATCAAGCAAATTTCTTGATTATTTGAATAATTCCAGTCAAAATATTTCAATAATATCCATCAGGATAAAGAATATATATCCAACAAGCATCTAACTGTAGACAGGCAATCAATCACTATTAAGAATTAGAATATGCTACTTGTGATAGAGATAGAATGCCAGACGATTAAAGGAAATATAAACCAATTTATTGATTGTGTACTCAAAGAGCTTTGAAGAGCGTTAATTGTCAATAATAATGTATTTCTTTGGATAGATTAAGTATTTGTAGTTTTCAACTATTGTAATTAGTATCAACAAATATCAACTTTCTTTCAGGAGGAAAGATACATGAGTACACAAGATAGAGTAGAAGCTACAGCTAAAAATCTTGAAGGTAAGGCACAAGAAGCTATGGGCGACCTTACTGGAGACAAACAAGAGCAAGCGGAAGGTCAAGCCAAGCAAGCTGAGGCATCAGCGCAGCACGCCGTCGAAGATGGAAAAGATGCGGTCAAAGACGCGATTGACTAATAACAAAGTTACAATCTTTTTCTGGAGAAGGAATTAATTTTCTTCTCCATTTTTATTGAAAAATATTATCTTAAACTAAATTATTAGGAGCTATTAGTATGAAAAATAGGTTCAAAAAAATCGTCTTTATTATGGCAGGCGAGCACCGAGAAAGATTGGTCTGTTAGCCTGGCGCTGGTTGATGGTAGAAAGCATATTCCAATCGTTACCAGTAACTACCAAAGTTGATTTTGGACGTACTGATACTAAATCCGATTACTAAAATACACTTATTAAATGCAACCTGAAAAATCTTAAACCCTTTTACCCGTTACCCTTGCATAGTCAATAAGTGTTCTATCTAAACAGGATTTAGTATGATATTGCGGTTACGTCTGATAACAAAAACAAAAAATGGTCTGGTAAAGAAATACGCGACGCTTCAGCGCAGAGTGAGCTTACTTGGTATCAACCCACTTAGTACATAGTCAAAAATTCTTCGCCAATTGTAGGATGAATGCCAAAAGAATTGTCTAAATCCTGCTTGCTAATTCCTTTACGGACGGCAACACCCAGACATTGAATCATGTCCGCAGCGTGCTCTCCCACCACATGCACTCCCACAACTTTCTCCGATTCCCCGACCACCACTAGCTTGATCATGACTTCTTTTTGTTCTTCTGACTCAGCCAAACTGTAAAGCATGGGGGTAGTGCGATCGCAATAACACTTGACCTGCTCTCCATACTGTTCCCGCGCTGCTGCTTCCGTCATGCCAACGGTTGCTGCTGCGGGACGAGAGAAAACGCCAGAGGTTACATACTCGTAATCTACAGATTTGCTAGTTCTACCATAAAGAGTTTCCACCACCGCCAGGGCTTCGGCTTTGGCTACGGGAGTTAGAGTTATGCGGTCGAGACAGTCTCCTATGGCATAAATATTGGGGTTTTGACTGCGACAGTACTGATCTACTTTAATCTCTCCCTTGTCTCCCGTTGTCACCCCTGCACTCTCTAGATTGAGGCTTTTAGTATTAGGAGCCCGTCCAGTTGCCAGCAATACCTGATCGGCGATGATGGTGCGATCTCGATTTAAATACAGCTTAAGCCTGTTTCCTTCCCGAACAATTTTTTCGGCTGTGGTTTCGCTAAGAAATTCAATACCGCGATCAATCAAGCTCTGCTGCACGGTATTTCGCAAATCGCGATCAAACCCCGATAGAATCAGCTTATCGGTATCCATAAACACGACTTGGGAGCCAAAAGCGTTCATCATGCTGGCAAACTCAACTCCGATATAGCCGCCACCAACAATGGCTAGCTTTTCAGGGATTTGTTCTAGCTGAAACATCTCGCGGGAAGTAATCCCTAACTCGCTGCCAGGAAAGTCTGGCTTAATGGGATGTCCGCCAACGGCAATTAAGATCTTATCGGCAGTAAGTTCTTGCTCGTTAACGCGAATGGTGCGATCGCCTATAAATTTAGCCTCACCGTAAATTAGCTCAATGCCTTTATCTTGAAATGTCTCGATAAAAGAGTTGTTGATCTGATCTAGGCGCTGGTGAATTCGCTTCATCAATAGCTGCCAGTCTAGCTTTCTCTGACACTTCTGCCAGCCATAGCTTCCTGCTAAAGCCTCTTGGAGGGCAAAATCAGCAGCATAGACCATTAGCTTTTTGGGAGTACAGCCTCGGTTAACACACGTCCCTCCCACCTTTTCTTTTTCAACTAGGGCAACCTTTACTCCAAATTCAGCGGCTTTTTTGGCGGCTGCCATGCCTCCTGTTCCAGCACCGATAATCAAAAAATCGTAGTGTGTCATTTTTTTAACTATTGATTAATATACAAGCTATGAAAATATTTATGCCCCGATTACTACACCGCCATTGGGGTGAAGTACCTGTCCTGCAAAGAAAGAAGAATCATCAGAGGCTAGGAAGACAAAACTCGTGGCAACCTCTACTGGCTGACCAGGACGCTGCATGGGTACCTGCTTGCCAAAGCCTTCTACCTGTTCTGCATCAAAGGCATCAGGAATAAATGGTGTCTAAATCGGACCAGGGGCGACGGCGTTAACACGAATACCTTTTTTTAGAAACATGCAGATAGGTCTAATAAGCTAGGATTTCCAGCCCAGAGGTTTTTCGGCTGATTCGGGTATGGATTCCCCCGTTGCTGAAGAGCTTTGATGATCAATAACCTGTACCGTGGTAGCCTGAAGCCCCATTTCTCCCTGGGTTTGCTTAAACCTGACCCCGTTACCAATTTCTAATTTAGCAAAATCTCGGTTAACAACGCTATTGCGATGAAAGTATACTTCTTCCCCAGTATCAATCGCCTTGAGAAAACCATAGCTTTGTTCAGGAAATAACTTAGTAATCACTGCGCTTATTTCTTGTTCGGGGTGAGTCTTTCTTTCTCCTTTCTGTTCGGTAGATATACTTATTACCTGACGACGGGCTGCTTCAAAGGCATCGCGAATTACTGCCTCTAGGGGAGGATATTGCTTTCCTTCATCAGGATTATGATTGACTGCTATCTCCCTGCCGTGGGGAATGGTAATGTCAATACTGACCCTATAGGGAGAGCCACTGTCAGGATTTTTATGGGCTTGCTCAACTACAACACGGCAGCTGTTTATGTAGTCACAGAACTGCTCTAGTTTCGCAATTTTTTCTCTAATTAGACTATCGACGGCATCAGTTTTTTCCAGATCGCGATAAGTAATTTCTGGTGGTATTTGCATAATGATCTATTTATATTTTTGAGTTAATGATTGAGAGAAGGACTTCAATATTATTGATTTACAAGCTAATGCTTTTGGCTCTAGCTATTTAGGCTTAGTATGCTTTAAATAATTTTCAAACCTACCTAAGATAGAGAAATATTGTTGAACGATTATTATCAGCTAGGCTGTAATTAGTTACTCACTAAAACGTTTATTGGGCAACAGGCAAGAAGCTATCTCTTTCCTGCTTAAGGGTCAGACAATCATTCATAGCAGCCCAGGTTATTCTATAGCGGTTCTCATATTAATGAGTACAAAATCGAACTCAGGTAAAGACATGAAAGCTAGGGTTTAAAGCTAACAGCTAATAGCTTTTGAAAATCGAGATATACCTCACTCAATCGAGAATTGCTATAGTTACTGCCACTCCCAAATCTTAGTAATATAAGATGGCTAAAAACCTCTGACTATAGATAGATCAAGAGCAAAATGCTTTGCTTAGACTGCCGTAGTTTAGCAATAATAGCCTAATAATCTATTGATCTAGTTTAGGTCTCAGTCATGATATTTTGCTGGGCTGTCTGATCATATATTTGAATATTTTTTGGTATAGCAATCTTATTTTATTTGTGAAATTACTTTGATTGGTTTTTAGGCAGTAGGTGTTGGGTAGTATAAATTTCTCATTTTATTTAGGATTGCTATAGATATAGCACACAAAATTGCTTTGCTGCAAAGTATCTATTTTAATGAATAATTTATCTTCATAGTCATTCTAATTAAGATAGTTTTCCGCCAAAAGATATACTCAAGGTTGCGGCAAAATAGATAGCATAATAATAGCAGTTTGCCGCAGAATAATTATCATTAATAGAAAAACATGAAGATATTATCTAACCAAGAATTAGAAAAATTATTTAACATCAGAGAACGGCTTTGTGTTTCGCTATACTTGCCTACAGAGAAGGCAGGGTCAGAAACTCGTCAAAACTCTATAGGATTTAAGAACTTACTCCATGAGGCTGAGTCAAAGCTAATTGACTCAGGACTGACTGCTTCGGAAGCCGCAGAGTTTTTACAAGAAGCAAACGCACTGATAGATAACTATGATTTTTGGCAGCATCAAGCAGAAGGTTTAGCTTACTTTCAGACTCAAAATACAGCTCATTATTATTGTTTACCTGAAAATTTTACTAGCTCAGTAGAAATAAGCGATCGCTTTTATCTAAAGCCTTTACTACCTTTATTTACTAAAAATAATGAGTTTTATCTGTTGGCGCTAGCTCAAAATGAAATCCGCTTATTTAGAGGTAATAAATACGGTCTTCAACCATTAGAATTACCAGAAGATGTGCCTGCTAGTTTTGATGAGGCAATGCGCTATGAAGACCCTGAAAAGCAACTCCAGTCCCATAGTACTCAAGGCGATCGCAATCCCGTCTTTCATGGTCAAGGAGCAGGGAATAGCGATAGTAAAAACGATATTCTACGTTATTTTCAGCAGATAGATCGAGGATTAAGCTCTTTCTTGAAATCGAAGCAAATTCCTTTAATTTTGGCTGGTGTAGACTACCTATTTCCCCTCTATCAAGAAGCTAATTCCTATGCTACACTGCTTCCTAAAGGTATAGTTGGCAACCCAGAACATCTTTCTTCAGAAGAGTTATACCAGAAAGCCCAGCCCATTATTCAATCTCAATTTCATCAGGCAGAACAAGAGGCAAAACAAGAATACCAAGAATTATTGGCTACCAAGCAAGCTAGTGCCGACATCAAACAAATTATTCCTGCTGCCTATAACGGACAGGTAGACACCTTATTTATTACTGCCAATTTACGCTGTTGGGGTAAATTCAAGCCAGAAACTAATTCAATTCAAGTTGAGCAAAATTCTACCGAGGACAATCTAGACTTATTAGATTTTGCTGCCATACATACTTTCCTTCAAGGTGGCGTAGTTTACCTAATGCCCCAGGAACAAATGCCAGATGCCGAATCCGTGGCGGCAATTTATCGCTATCCTGTCTATGCTAATTCGGAAAAGACAGCTTCATAGTTAAAATTGCTTTTGGGGGTAATTAATCTACCGAACATTATTAGACTTCTTGCACGAATCAGGATGAGCTAGCTGAGAAAGAGGGAGAAGTAATTGTAGTAGGAGACAGTCCCTATGATGCGATGCTTTCGGCTAGCTTCGCAATCGCAGCAGGTAAAGCAGCTTTACGTACCGTTGGCGTTCTCTGCGGTGGTTTTGAACGAGAAACTCTGAACCAAGCTGGCTGTGTCGCCATTTATCAAGACCCTGCTGAACTATTAGATAATTATCCCCAGTTCTTAGCAATAGACAAAATTCTTTAGATAGCTAGGTTGCCCTGTGGGGGGAATCAATAAAGCGATCGCAATTTTTAACCCCACAGGATTAAATAAAGAAAGGGCTACAATTTACCCTTTAGAAATCAATATTTATCTAACTCCAACTAAAGGTAGAGAAAGCTTTAATCTTCTAGATCTTTTTCTAGATCTTCTAGTTCTTCATCTATATCTTCTCCCAGCTCTTCTGCTTCTCCTTGGGTCTCTACTTCACAACCTGTCAGACCAACAGAGCCAATAAATAGGGCAAATGAACTTAGCCCAATACCTAATAATCTTTTGAATTTAGAATTTTGCATCATTTTTTCTTCACAATTAAATTAGACTTAATCTTTGAATCTTAAGTATTATTCAAAGAAGTTATAAATACATCATTCATTTGATAGAAGGTGTATTTATTTATCTAATTAAATAATAATTACTAGCTTCGGCGTATCTAACCAGAGAAATATTTTAATCTTGATTAAATTAGCATATGAATACTAGAGATAAGTCAAAGTTGCCATTGAAAAAAATTAACCGCATTGCCTAAAATACGGTGCTTAATTAAAGAACGCTGCTGCCATTCTTGATAAGTTACCCGTTTGCTTTGAGCAAAGCCTTTGATAAAAGTTTCTTTGATACCTTCTACTAACTCAGGCTGGGCGCTACAAATATCCAATTCCTCATTATGACAAAAGCTTCGGGGGTCAAAATTAGCACTCCCTGTAATTGCCCAAGTATCGTCTATCAGCAGCAGCTTGGCATGAATCATGCTGGGCTGATATTCATAGATTTTTACACCGCCTTGAAGCAACCTACCGTAGTGTTCATATGAGGCGTAGTAAACAGGTTTTTTATCGGTACGCTTGCTAGTGGTGAGAATTCGCACGTCTAAACCATCTTTTTTAGCCGCTACCAATAAATCAATCGAGTTACTATCGGGGATGAAATAAGGGCTGGCTAGCCAGATACGCTCACGGGCGGCAATAATACTGTTGTATTTAAAAGCTCTGATTGGAGAGAAGCGAATTTTAGGATTAGCACCTGGAATAACCAACATTAGGTGCTGTTCTGGCTTTCTTTGGTTATGATTCAGCTTTTCTCGGTCAAGATTGGCTACTCCATTGCCAAAAGTCCAGTGTTGAGAAAAGACTCCTTCTAAAACCGCAATAATTTCTCCTGCGATACCGATCTCTGTATCTAACCAGGGTTGAGTATCGTCATTTTTTTTCTTACCATCCCAAAGATCAGAAATTCCTGCACCGCCGACTAAACCAAATTTACCGTCAATTAGTAATAGCTTACGGTGTGTACGTCCAGCATAATCTAATGGTGCCTTCCATTTAAAAGAATTGAAAAACGATATCACTACCCCACTCCGTTTTAAACGTTTCCAATACTCGTTAGAAATATCTTTGGTTCCATAACTATCCACAATTAACCTTACTACTACTCCTGCACTGGCTCGTTCGGCGATCGCCGCAGCAAAATCATCGGCTCTTTTTCCTGGAGTCATAAAGAAGGTTTCAAAATCAATTGTCTGCTGTGCTTTACTGATAGCGGCTAAACGAGCCTGCTGAATGGCATCTGCTTCATTCCAGAAATCAGTGACTACTCCCCTGGTAACAAAAGAATTAGTAATGCTGGCTAAAGTTAGGGCAAAATCCTGAGCTTGAGGATCGGGGGCGTTGTGGACTTGGTACTTGATGCGATCGCGAAATGCGCCACGAAAATAAAACCCCACAAAAATAATCAGGTTCAGTATTAATAGGGCAATAAATAGCCACCATAAAGCGGATTGAAATATATCCCACATTTTAAATAGAAGTTAGTATATTTTGATTATCAAATACTATTTGCTTATCTCAATACATCTGACTAAGGGAGTATATTTTATTTAATTTAAAGCTATAAATTCTTATAATAATTAACTGAGGGCATAAATGCCAAAACCGCTGGCGATCGCCATAATTATCACCACTAATAAGTTGCGGGTTCGTTTCATTAGATTACTTAGAAAAGAGGTTTAGACTAAGCTTGAATAAACCTCAGGCGATCGCATTCTTTAACGTCTTTAAGGGCTGAGGCAGTACCAGAACCTAAGTCTTTAATCACGCTAAAGCTACCGTCAGTTTCTAATACCACTGCATCTGCATCTTCTATTGCCCCTATTCCCTTTGCACGTAGGGCGGCTAAAACTTCTCCCTCTGCCACTCGTTCTCGTTTAAGTACATCATCCATTAGCTGCCCCTGATAAAGTAATAGTGATGGTTCTGCCTTAACTAATTTTTGAATTAGGGAAGAACGTACCGAAATCCAGGTTAATAAATATTGAAATAATACTAATAAGCCAAAGCCCAAAATTCCAGTACCAAAAGAATCTTTAGTTGATAATAATATACTGGATAAAATAGAGCCAAAGGCGATGGTAACTACAAAGTCAAAGGAGTTCCATTTTGACAGAGTACGTTTACCAGAGATTCGCAGCATCAAAATTACGGCGACATAAGCGATCGCTCCTAAAATAATGGTATTAATCAAAGGATTATTAAACATAGTTGCTTTAAGCCATTTACACGTCAAAAATTAGGAGCTTAACAATGCACTGCCAAACTCCTAACGAGGAGAGAAAACCTACGATTCCGTAGAAGGTAAAATTTCTACTTCCATCTCAACGCTGTCGACTCCTGTAATTTCCTGCGCCAAAGGTTGAATGCTGTCGTACTCTTCTTGACTGGGCACTGTACCGACAATTGCCACGTTGCCATCTTCAGCATCAATAGTTAGCTTGGCACGGGGAATATTAGCCTCTAACTTAGCCCTAACCTGGCTCTCGATATCAGAGTCAGCTCTTTCTGTCTGATCGCCAAATAAGTCATTGCGTTGTTCTCTGGCACGAATATCAGAACTCAGCTGATCCTGACGAATTTCATTATCCGCATCTTCTAGAGTATCTTCAACTTCCATAGGATCTTCGACTACGGGACTTTCGTCAACGGAATCGGGTGCGTCAGCACTAGTTCTAGCTGTGTCGTCACAGCCTACCGCACCGAACAGCAGCGTGCCGCCTACAAGTAAGGTCAATAACTTGTTATTTATTTTATATTCTCCAATTGATCATAAATAATTTTTGATTTAGCCAACGGTGGCTACTGCACCACCATCAACTCGATAGTTAGAACCGACAACAAAGCTGGAATGTTGGGAACAAAGAAAGGCAATTACCGCAGCTACCTCATGAGCCTCACCCCGACGATGTAATTCGAGATGGGGGCGTTTTTCATCAAGGAAGGTTTCAATTGCCTGATCGAAGCTCATTCCCTTTTCCTTGGCTCTTTTTTCCATCATCGCGTCAGTCATGGGAGTAGCGATGTATGCGGGAGATACTGAGTTAACTAAAATTCCGTCCTTGGCGTAGGCTTTGGAAAGATTCTTAGCTAAGTTAATTACCCCCGCTTTTGCAGCACAGTAGGGCATCTCATCGGTATAGGGCTGCATCGCATCTTCCGAACCAATGAGCACAATTCTGCCCCAGCCTTCCTTTTGCATGGCGGGAATAAAAGCTCGACAGACGCGCACCGCCGCCATTAGGTCGATATCTATGGTTTTATACCAGTCTTCGTCAGTTAACTCCAAAAAGTTCTTAGTTGCACCAGTGATACCAGCACAGTTAACCAAAATGTGAACTGTGCCAAAGTAATTAAGTATTTGTCGTTTTGCTGCTTCAACTTCTTCTTGGTTGGTTAAATCTGCTGTTACTGGTATCGCTTCACCAATTTTGCTTATTTCTTCAGCAGATGCTTTTAATTCATCTGTTGTCTTATCTATCAGGGCAATTTTTACCCCTTCAGCCGCCAATATCTTAGCTGTGGCTTTACCCATTCCTGAGTCCCCACCAGTAATAACTGCCACTTTATCTTTGATCTCAAAATCCATGCTTAGTTAATCTGTATCCTCTATACTTTGTTTGTTGGCGATGCTTCTTGGCGAATTACGTCGCCGTCTGCTTCAACCTCTAGTTCCTCGCGACGGACAGTTTCCCTCGCTTCGACGGTATCGCGGCTAACTTCTTTACGAACCTTAATTTCTTCGCGGACAAAAGCCTGCTTTTCGATATTTGCCGACTCTTCATAGACATCTATGCGCGCTACTTCCTCACCACTAAAGTCGGCGGTGCCAGGAGTTAGCGCTTCATTGTTTACGGCATCTCTGCGTTCAACAACAATCCGCTCTTTTTCTATGGGTACAGCTACTTCAGCGGTTTCTGTTTCCACGCGCTTACCGATGGCTACTTCACCAGTTTTGGCGCGCTGCTTGTTGACCATTAGACGCTCTTCGTACAGCCTAATTTTTTCGTCTTCAGCCAGATCTGCCCTGGTTCTAATATCTTCATCGACATCATTAACGGTAGTGGCTTTTGCCCCAGGTATATTGTAAACGTCAAACTCTTCTACGCCGTGTTGACGCATAATAGACTCAGCACGAGCAATTTCTGCTGTCGTACCCGTCACCATGACTAAAAAGCTCCCTTTAGCGACGCGATCGCTGTATATTTTGGCTTTTTCTTCGGGGATGCCTAAGCCAATTAATGCCCCAACTAACCCACCAGCAGCAGCACCAATACCTGTCCCTGCTAATGCAGTGGCGATCGCAGTAGCCTCGGCACCAGCTAGTAAAATTGGACCAATTCCAGGGATGGCTAATACCCCTAAACCAACCAGCAAGCCTGTAATTCCCCCCAGGGCACCACCAGTTACGGCACCCGCTATGGCACCATCATCGGCTTTGTTGCCTACTTCTTCGGTAGTTGTTTTATTAGTTTCTTGTCCAGCTACCTTATCGGCATCCTTAGCAATTACAGATACACGATCCATATCGTAACCTGCTTCTCTAAGAGCACGTACCGCAGCCTCTGCTTCGTCGCGACTGTAGTACAGTCCAGCAGCACGCTTATATGCAGCAGTCATAATTTTAATTTCTCAATGTTGTGAAAGATGATTAACGACTGGTTTAATTTTGCTTTCTATTTATTAGACCAGCGCTACTATGAAAGTTGTTTTCTAATTTCTAAATATTCCATTTTTTTTAGAAAAACTATCTATCTCTATGGTTATTAAGTAATAGTCATAAGATAGATAAAAGTAAGATTTTTTATTCCTGGGTTAGGCTGGGAAATCTTTCGGCAAAATATTTACTGAGGAAGGTGTTAACAAAAGACAGGATTATGGGAGCAAAAATAAAGGCAAGTAACCCTGAAACTTGAAATCCTGGAACGAAAAGGGAAGCTAACCAGAAACATAAGCCATTAATTACTAAAGAAAATGCTCCCAGGCTAAGAATATTTAAAGGTAAAGACAACAAGGATATTACTGGCTTAACTCCTGAATTAAATAATCCAATAGCCAACGCTGCCACTAAAGCAGCGGGAAAGTTGGCTAAATTGACTCCAGAAAAGATAATATCAACTACTAAAAGGCTAAGTGCAGTAGCTAAGATAGTTAAAAGTGAACCTAACATAAATTGACTCTTGTTTATTTGTGTAGAGACAAATACCTCAACAGCGGTTCTCAGATTCATTAGATACGTTGATTAAATCCAGTAGAAAGCTGCGAACTACAGGGCTAATCTATTACTATCTGGCTTTTTACTTTACCAGACGTTAGTTAAACTATCCTTTTTCTTAACTCTTTAATCAGCCTTAGCCAACCAAGCTTAAAGAACTTGGATTAGCTATGATGTATCCCATCAACATGAGAAGTGCTCTGGCTTTGTCTATAGTTTTTCTATTTAACTTTAATTATTAGACAGAATAACTTTTAATTTGTCTAGCAAAAGATAGATTCTTTATATCTGGCTCTAAAATATTTTTCTATTATTAGTTCATGACATTATAAGTTAAATATATTTCCTAAGACAGAAGAAACTATCAGCGATTAAAATTAATCTGATTTTATAAATGTATACTTTAGAAGTAAGAGAAAATGGGAATTCTTAGAATAATTGCGGCTGTTTTATTGCCACCCCTCGGAGTATTTTTAACTATGGGAGTGGGTCAAGCTTTGATCATCAATATTTTACTTACTCTATTAGGCTGGATTCCTGGAGTAATTCATGCTTTTTGGGTCATGTCCAAAAAGTAATGAACGCCAGCTTTGGGTAAGAATATTGATCTGTAGTTATATAAAAAGCTTTAATGCCAAATAGATAAACAACAACCTCCTATATTTCTCTAGGAGGTTTATTAATAATAAATTAATTTTAATAACCGCTATCTTTAGCTTTTTGAGCCATCGCGGAATATTTCAGAAATTGATTGCCACAGTTCTTTGAGGAGATGTTTAACCTGTCTTTCCTTTTTAGCGATCGCCGTACCAGTCTCTCCTAGTTTTTGCTCAAATTCTTGCTGTTTGGCTTCAATTTTCCCTGTAAAAGCTTCAGGATTTTCCCTAGCTTTTTCATACCAGGCTTTAGCTTCCTCTAAATATTTGCTTACGTCACCATAGTTTTCCCCATAGCGACTAGAAAGATTAGCCTGAACAATAGCTAACTGAGCCTTCAGTTGAGCATAACGCTTTTGTAGCAGCGCAGCTTCTTCGCTATTTTTAATCGCATCAACAGCAGTAATTATTGCTTCTTGAACCTGAACTGAATTTGCTTGACTATCGCTTTTAATATCTTCTAGTGCGGCTTCAATTTCTTGCTGTAGCTGATCTTCTTCTTGTTCTACTTTGACCTGTAAGGTTTGAATTTCTGATTGAGCTTGAGATATTCCTTTTCGTCTAGCATTACTAATTCCTTCAACTGCCCCTTCAATAGAAGTAGTAATTTCTTCCTTGAGTTCTCCTTTTTTATCCTGAAAAATTTCTTCAACTGCGGCGATCGCTTCTCTGATTAAACTAGTGATTTCTACTCGACCTTCCTTTACTTCAGATGCGGCTTCCCCTACGGCAGTTCTAATAATATCCCTAATACTTTCTGTTCTTAACTGCCCTGTTTTTTTTGCTTGTTGCAGTTTGTTGATAATTTTTTCTTTTCTTGATTCATCCATAGTCCCTATTTCGCCTAATATATTTAATATATTGTTTGGGGCGGCTTTATTAAGTAAATCCCCTTGCTCCTTGATCTTTAATTATAAAATTCAATTTTTAACTGTCGTCTATCTCGCTATAGATATACAAAAAATTATAATGTTAAAAAAAGCTACAGCAAAAATATTTGAGAGGTTTGAAAATTGGTTAAAAAATCGCCGTCATTTTATCTTCTCTTGGTATACTAAGGATGCTCAAGTAACATCAGAATCTAAGCGATCGCTGATAGAATTGCCGCCAAAGATACGACAAAAGCTAGTTGATGCGGTAGAAAATCTTCCCATTAATCCCGCAGATCACGAAGCGGTAGTCTCTGGCTTGGATGAGGCATTCACGATTTGGCAAGAAGACCCCCGTAATGCTAACAATTCCGTAGTAATTCTCAGCAGTCCTGTAACTCCCGTATCTCGTATCTTGTCTGAAACATTACCAGAATGGGCTGAACAAAAGCAGGTGTCCCTCAGACTGTTACCATTCACTTCCAGACCAGATGCTATCGAAAGTATTAAATCTAAACTAGAGCATTATATTGAAGAAAAATCTACTCAGAACTACTCATCAAGCCAGAAGAGTGAAATTATAGTCATTCCTAATCTTAGCTGGTGCTTTTTACGTTCTCTTGAGGGTTTAGAAGGGATTGACTATCTGCGATCGCTTTTGTGCAATGGTGATCAGAATCGCTTTTGGATTATTGGTTCGGGTCAAATATGCTGGGAATATCTTAACTTAATTTATAATCTGGAAGCCTATTGTGGACAAGTAAACTCTTTACCTGAGATCGCACCTGATAAATTACAAGAATGGCTTGATCCAATTATCGACAAACTCAAAATTACTTTTGACAAACCGCGCATCGATCAACAGCTTTTAGATGATGATAAAGATAATCAAGCTCACTATTTTGACGTCCTAGCAGATATCACTCAAGGAGTTAGTATCGTAGCAGTGCAGGAATTTCTCAAATCAATTTATTGCCAAGAAGTAGATGATGATAGTGACTCTCAAGACCAGTCAGAAATTCTCATCGCTCGAACTCCCAAATTAGAGAAGTTACCAGCCGTTGAATCAATCGACCACTATCTTTTATACTCTCTTTTACTACATGAGGATTTGACCATATCTGCTCTAGCTGAAAGCTTGGGAGATGAAGAAGCTGAAGTCCAAGCTAGGGTGCAAATGCTGCGCCAACAAAGCATTATCAAGCAGCGCCAGGGAGTCTTAAAAGTCAATCCAATTTATTACCCTCAGCTCCAACAGGAGTTAGAAGCTAATAACTTTTTTGTTAATAAAGATTAGATAATAAATGATAAATGAAATAACTCGCAGCAGCATTAGAAAAAAAGATAAAAACAATGTTTAATATCCAGTCTTATATATTAGCTCAATCAGCAAATCAGACGGCAGAAGAAGCCAAAGATATCATCTCCAAGATTACTACTGCTAAAGTTGCTCAGGGCATATTTATTTTATTAACTACATATTTAATTTTAAAAATTATAGATAAATTAATTCTCTGGCTATCAGAAAAGATTGCTAAAGAATGGCGCTTACGCGTCAAGCAGTTTCTGCCTTTTCTACGGATGATGATCTTGACCACGGCTACTGTGGTGTTGATGAATTTATTTCTCAATCTTTCTCCAGACAATATTATAGCCGTGACGGGAACAGCGGCAGTAGCTCTAGGCTTTGCTTTTAAAGACTATGCTAGTTCGATTATTGCTGGGATAGTGGGCTTGTTTGAATCTCCCTATGGAGTAGGCGATCGCGTTAAAATTGGCAAGCATTACGGCGAGGTGGTTAATTACGGTTTAAGAGCCGTCAAAATCCAAACCCCAGACGATAATCTAATTACGATTCCCCACAACAAGATCTGGACTGAAGCCATATCTAATGCTAATACAGGTGCTTTAGAAGCCCAGGTGGTAACAGAGTTTTATCTGGCATATGATGTCGATACTAATCTAGTTAGAAAGATTCTCTATCGAGTGGCACAGACCAGCAAGTATACCGCGCTCAAACTACCCATCGTTGTCATAATAGAAGAAAAACCCTGGGGTACCATGTTCAAACTTAAATCCTATCCCCTCGATGCGCGGGATGAATTCATCTATCAAACTGATCTTATTACTAGAGCCAAACAAGCTTTTGCTAAACACCACCTTGCTTATCCTAATTTATCAGCGATCTCTAACCAACCAACTTAACCTTAATCTGCTCTTGGAGATTCCCGTTGCGCTCTACTAAAGGCTTGATAAATTTATGAAGACATTTTACTGTTTGCTTTTCAGTCAGTGCTTAGTTGAGCGAAAAGGGTGACAAGGGGCTAACCAGCTCAACAATTACGGTTATCACCTAATCTAGTCTGAGTAGACAGTAATATTATTTTGTTAATATTTTACAAGTTATGTAAAATAATATTTATCCTCACCTGTTATGCTGAGGGTCAAACACTGCTAATAGCTGTTTGATTAATGTTCGTGTTCTTTCGAGTCAACATTATTAACAGTTAGGTAAAAGAATGACAAATAGTCTTCCTAGCGTCGGTGAAGTAGAGCGTAATTTATCTCAATCCATCCAGGCTTTTTATCGGCATCAGTTAGGATGTCGTACGGAGAAAGTAAGTTGCCATATAATCGACATGCAGATAGTAATCGCCATTAAGAATCCGATTACTCCCGTGGAGAAGTTATTAAATAATCATTATGATGCTCAATTTATCAGCGACCTGCGCGATCGCATAGACGTTATTATTAAACAAGAATTACTTTCCCTGGTTGAAACAGTTTTGGGGATAAAAGTTGCCGCAATAACTATTGATACAGCCTTGGACAATAACTTTACTGGCATTATTGTTCTACTTTCAGAGCTTCCTTCGGTTAGGAGAACAAAAGGCAAAAGCAGATTAAGAAACTAATTCAGCAACCTTTGACAGTAGGCAATCTATGTCAAAAGGTTTGTAGATAATATCATTGGCTTTGCTTTTAGATAGCTGCTCATTTTTGAGGCGGTCAATCGCAGAAACTAAAATAATAGGCAATGATTGATAGTCTGGCTGTTCTTTGATGGTGCGACTAATCTGCAAACCGCTAACTTTTGGCATCATAATGTCCATTAAAATTAGTCTAGGCTGAGTTAATATTAGGCAATTTAAAGCCTCTCTACCACTAGAGGCTGTTTTCACTTGATATCCAGCAGATTCGAGAGTTAGCTTAAATAATAATAAAAGATCATCATTATCTTCAACTACCAGAATAGGATTTGACATAGTATAAGATTGTCAATTAACTTTAACAATATCATACTAACTAATAATTTGATTAGAGATATCAGAATAAAGATATACACCTATTGAATTAGGATTTAATACTTATTCTTAACTGTTAATCTTTATCTTAGCTTTATCTAAAGCCGCAGTTCTTCTTCAAAGAACAATTTGAGATTAATTAATCATTAAATCTAGATTAATTTTCTTGGATCTGAATCTGTTTAGGTAATTCCCGCAAAATCAGGGTGTAAATATCAGTTGGCATATCAATATTAGCCGCTGCTAAAGCCTCCTTAACCCCTTGAGCTACTTTAGAT
Organism: Cyanobacteria bacterium J06621_8; assembly: GCA_038524995.1. Taxonomy (GTDB): domain Bacteria; phylum Cyanobacteriota; class Cyanobacteriia; order Cyanobacteriales; family Xenococcaceae; genus Waterburya. Next base: position 17,188 of record JBCBIE010000040.1, on the reverse strand, counting down.
GTAGTTGCCAAAAAACTTGAACGCCGAGAGTCTACCCAGAAGCGGATTTCCAGGTTAACCGTACTGGCGGCTAATTCCCTTACCAAAACATCGGGGTGGGGTTCTATTTCTACTTCCTCAAGATTTTCCAGTACCTGGTTAATTAAAGCGATCGCCTGACCAATATTTTCCTCATAGTCGATGCCCACCATTACCGAACTTCGGCGGCGGGGAGAAGCAGTGTTATTAATAATGCTTGCCTGGAAAACTTCCTGATTAGGAATATAAACTACTCGCCCATCGTAGGTTTTAATCGTGGTCGCTCGCAGCTCAATTTGGCTAATTGTTCCTTCAAATTCGCCAATTACCACCTGATCATTAATCCGAAATGGGCGAGCCGCCAGTAAAATGACTCCAGAAATATAGTTACTCAGCACATCTTTAAGGCTAAATCCAATGGCGACGCTGGTTAATCCCAATGCCCCTAACAATGCCCCAAAGTCTAGCCCCATAACACCCAAGGCAATAACAAAGCCCACTACCCATACGCCGCCATAGCTGAGTCTGCCGATTAAAAGTTCAGTATTAGAATCTCCTTCCGTTTTCCTAGCCCAGCTATAGGCTACATAGCGCACTCCTTTGGCTACTCCCCAAGTAACCCCAAGCACAATAATTGCCCCAACCAAAGAAGGCAAGTTAGCTATAGTATCCCTAAGCAGTTTCCTGGTAGTTGTGTAGAGACGTTGAGATACGTCAATTACCAATGGAGGTTTCTCAAATGCCTGATCTAGCTGTTTTGCCCATCTCTCGGCTAGTTTTTCTGTACTCAAGCCAAAATCTTCCGCATCCTGCTGGGTAACGGTCATGATGATGCGATTATTAATTCTTAAGGTGGCAATCTGACGAGGCTCGTCGGGAGCGATTTCTACCTTTGCTGGGTTTTCATTTTGGGATAAAAGACTTGCTAGACGGCGATTGATAATTTCTGCCCTGGCACTAGCATCAATCTGAGGTAAGCTTCCAATTTGAAATAGAGGACGGTTTCTCACTACGATATCAGCAAAGTAGAGTCCGTCGCTGGGAATAGTAGCTGGTGCGGGCTGAGTCGGAGTAATTAGGCTTTCTTCATCTTGAGCTAAAGCTACTGGTGCAATATTGAATGAAAAAGCGATCGCAGCTAAAATCAGGGCAGAACTTAAGGGCGATCGCTTTTGGCTATTTAGTCTGAAGGAACCAGACAAAGTAGGGTAATGACTGTATTGAGACTTTCTCATCTTGGCAGATATGCCGAAGAACTTGATTTATATCAACAAAAATACCTTAGCCACAGGCTACAGCCTATCTATCTAAGGATGTAAAATTAGCTGCGGCTCTTGGGGATATAATTTAGAAAAGCAAATGCAAAGATTTTCCTGTGCTCTATGGCTTCGGATTCAGCCTCTCCAGACATTCTTTCAGCAATCACTGATGTTAACTTACCTTTTACCGATCTAGATCTCAATAATTGCGATCGCGAACCGATTCATATTCCCAATTTAATTCAGCCTCATGGGGTGTTGTTGGCAGTTGCGACAGATAATTACCGAATTGTGCAGGTAAGCCTCAATACTGACAAAATGTTGGGGATTGAGCCTAAAGAGTTATTAAACCAGCCGTTGGAGAATTTACTTGGGTCAGAACAGATAAAAGCAATTCAAAGCTGTTTAGCTGAGGATTTTGACCATGTTAATCCATTACCCATCGAAATTAAGCGTAATGGAGCAACTTGCTCTTTTGACGGTATTGTTCATTCTGTGGGCAAGGTAGTCATTCTGGAATTAGAACCAGCTCAGTCTAGTAAAGCAATAGACTTCTTTAATTTCTATAAATTAGTTAAAGCTCCCGTTAGCAAAATTCAAAAAACTAAAACCTTAGATGAATTATGTCAGGCGATCGTAGTCGAGGTTAAAAAGATCACGGGATTTGATCGCGTAATGGTATATCAGTTCGATGAAGAGGGGGCAGGAACAGTAATTGCCGAAGCAGCAGCAGCAGGATTAGAATCCTTCTTAGGCTTACATTATCCAGCAACCGATATTCCTCAGCAGGCAAAGTACCTCTACACCCTCAACTTTTTACGTTTAATTCCCGACGCGGCATACGAACCAGTTGCCTTAACGCCTCAGCTCAATCCTCTAACCGACAAGCCTCTGGATATGAGTCTGTCTGTTTTGCGTAGCGTTTCTCCTCTACATACAGAATACCTAGATAACATGGGAGTAGCCGCTTCGATGTCCATATCCTTAATTAAAAATAAGCAGCTTTGGGGCTTGATTGCTTGTCATCACAGTACACCAAAAAAAGTTAACTATGAAATTCGTACGGTTTGCGAATTTATTGGGCAAATAGCGTCTTTTGAGTTAGCAGCTAAAGCAGATAATCAAGACTTGGACTATAAAATGAACCTCAAGTTGATTCAGTCTCAATTTGTTGCGGCAATATCTCAAACAGATGACCTAGTAGCGGGCTTAACTGAAAATCCCGCTCATTTATTGGACTTAGTGGGTGCTAGTGGTGTTGCGTTATCCCTCGACGAAGAAATCATTTTAATTGGCGATACTCCTGACGAGTCAGCCATCAAAGCGATGCTTCCCTGGCTAGAAAATCAATTTATAGAAGAGATCGTTTATGAAACCAACTCTTTGGGGCAAATTTATCCCGCTAGGGCAGAATTTACAGCCGATGCCAGTGGATTACTGGCTTTACTAATTTCGCGAGTTAAAAAAACCTTTATTTTATGGTTTCGTCCTGAGGTAATTCAGACTGTAGATTGGGGGGGAAATCCTCATAAGCCTCTAGAGATAGCTGAAGATGGAACTCAGCGTATGTCTCCCCGTAAATCCTTTGCGAAGTGGCAAGAAACCGTAAGAGGGAAATCTTTACCCTGGAAAACCTGTGAGATAGAGGCAGCACTGGAATTACGCAGTTCGATTGTGGGGATTGTGCTCAGGAAAGCAGATGAGCTAACCCAAGTAAATCAAGAACTGGCACGCAGCAACGTTGAATTAGATGCCTTTGCCTACATTGCCTCTCATGACCTTAAAGAACCCTTGCGGGGTATCTATAACTACTCTAGCTTTCTCATCGAAGATTACGGCGAAGTTCTTGATGCTGAAGGCAAAGATAAACTCGATACCCTAATGCGGTTAACTCATCGCATGGAAGATTTAATCGACTCTCTACTCCACTATTCCCGCTTGGGCAGGGCAGAACTACAGATACGCCCCGTCGATCTTAATGATTTAATCGCAGAAGTGTTAGACGTAATTCAAGCCAGTGCTAGGGATAAACAGGTAGAGTTTAAAATTCCTCGTTCTTTGCCTACTGTAGAATGCGATCGCACTCAGGTTAATGAACTCTTTACCAATTTAATCAGCAACGGAATTAAATATAATCAAAAAGCCGAAAAAATTATCGAAATTGGTTATTTAGATGATGATAATCCAGTCAAAACTGAAAAATCAGGAGAATATCACGATAATACTCCCCCTAAAACTTTTTTCTATGTTAAAGATAATGGCATTGGGATTCGCGACAAACACCTAGAAACAATCTTTCGCATTTTTAAACGGCTCCATAGTCAAAAGAAATACGGGGGCGGTACGGGGGCAGGCTTAACCATTGCCAAGAAGATCGTCGAACGTCACGGAGGAGAAATTTGGGTAGAATCTAATTATCAAATAGGCAGCATTTTTTATTTTACTTTGCAGTGATTATTATTAAATGATAGAACCGAAGCAACAACCATTATTAGTCATTGAAGATAGCGATGAAGACTTCACCGCTTTGAAAAGGATAGTGACCCAAACTAAATTTTCTCATCCGATCTATCGCTGTGAAGATGGTGAAGAAGCACTAGATTTTTTACATCACGCAGGAGAGTATGAAGATCAATCTTTGTCTCCTCGTCCTTCTCTGATTATCTTGGATTTAAACCTACCTGGTACTGACGGTAGAGAAGTTTTAGCCGAACTAAAACAGGATCGAGATTTGCAAACTATTCCCGTGGTTATTTTCTCTACTTCTTCTAACCCTAAAGATATTGATGCTTGCTATCGTTATGGTGTTAGTGGTTACCTGGTGAAACCGATGGGTACTCAACGTTTAAATCAGTTAGTACAAACCTTTCTAGAATATTGGTTTAATGTGGTTGAGTTGCCAACATTATTGAGCGACAGTTAATCAAAAACATTCCCAATTACTTGTTAAAAATTACGGTAATCGTGTCTCGCAAGAGATGGAGAATGCAAAAATAAATACTATAGAGAATTTTAAACGCCCCAGAAACATCCCAATAATTTACGTCTAGAGTAATCCCGTTGGTGCATGGGTAGAAGTCACGCCAATAGGGAAGCTGGCGCAATCACTCGCCCGCTCTCAATCTACCACCTCGATTTTGGTAATCCATTTTCCTGATTAGTAGATAAAGCAATCAGTTGGGTAAGGAAGACATAGTTTGGGCATTTATTATTTACTGTTCATTTGAACCCTTATCCATGAGCCAGAATTGTCAGCAAATATACACTAAAAATAAAACTATCATTGCTATTAATATAAAATACTATGAAGCAATGGTTACGAAAAGCGATCGCCAACCCCTGGCTTAGAGGATATATGTTAGTTGGCTATGGAGCTAAAGGGATTTTATACTTGTTAATTGGTATCTTTACCCTTCAAGCTGGTATGATTTCCCAACAAAAAGCCCTGGGAGCTTATAATTCTCTAAATCTAGTTACCCATCAGCCATTGGGTAAGCTATTTGTTTTTTTCTTGGGAATTGGCTTATTGGGATATTCCCTACGAAGATTATTCCAGGCAATACTATCTCCAAAAAAAAAAATCTGGTAATTTGAAGACTACGTTACAAAGAATTGGTTATTTAACGAGTTGCTTTAGCTATACTGGAGTTGCTTATACTACTCTCAATTTAATCCTAGAATTAGGAGAGTATGATCATAAAATCCAGGATTCAGTCAGACAAATATTTGAGCAACCTGGGGGAGAATGGTTGGTTGGTTTGATGGGCAGCATTGTGATAATTATCGGACTTTCTTATTTATATGGAGCTTATAGTGGTTCTTATATCAGTGAATTTGAATCTTTTGATATTCATCTAGAAAAATGGGCAACTCTTGACCTCTCCTCGCCTTGAAAAACGAGGATTCTAAGCGGATGCTACGAGACGGGCTTAAGCCTCGCCTCTCCGCTTTTGCGATATGATTTACTCAAGCAATACAAGTCATATCTTTTGGGAACAGTCAGTGATTCCCTACCGATCTCGGCTAGGCTAATACCTAGCTGTGTCGCTACTTTTTTGAGGCAATTAATTCCTCCAAGTGCATCTGCACATATTAATCCGAATTTGCTTTTGTAAGTACCTCTAGTTATTCTTCTGCCTGAGAATCTATATTTTTCGGGTTTTTCACCGAATTTGAATAATAAATCCCCTGCTAGAAAGTCACTTTTTGAAGTGTAAGCCTCTTCGGTTTCTGTGAAAACAATTCCTACTGCTTCTGCTAGTTCTTTGATTTTGTTCTTTAATCTAGCAGTCGGAATAGCTACGAAGTTTTGGTTGTTTTTTCTTCCCAAATTACAATTAGTTTTCACTCCCTGTCCCCAACCAAAGACAATATTGCCAATGCCGTATTTTAGGCAATAATTAATTATAAAACGGGCAGCTTTTGAACAAGCATCTTTCATCTGACAATTTCTTTTGTGGGTTAGTTTTGCCAAATACTCATCCCAGTAATTCTGAGATTTCCCCTTTTTATAATTAGCAACTTTTTTGTTATATCTTTGGTTAATCGACTTGATTTTTTTACCACAGATAATAAAGCTTTTCCCCTGAGAACTTACGGCTGTAATCCAGTTGGAAACTCCTGGGTCAACCCCAATTCCGCATTGGTAATCTAATCCCACAGCTTTTCTTGGTTGAACTTGATAGACATATTCTGCCCATAAATAATCATGAGCAGGAATTATTCTTACTTCAGATAATTGCTCTGATTTGAATAGACTACCTGATGGAATAACTATCTCTTTTAGCAATAACTCGCTTTTATTTTCCCTGGAAATTGATAGTCGGCAGTTACCAGCGACATCATCGTACTGGGAATTTTGAGCAGTAAAAGCTACTTGATACAACCCACCAGAAGTTCTGTAATTGGGGATTCTAGGTTTATTATTTAACTCACCTCGCCACCAGCATTTAATCAATTTATTGTAACTGCTAATTGCCTCAACTACTGACTTAAGACATTGCTGGGCTTGTTGTCCTCCTAGTGCCTGGTAATGCTTATTATTCTTAAAGTCTTTGCATAGCTGGGCATAACTAGCTTTAACTAATCTGTCTTTATAGGCTACTCGATAACAATCGTTCTCATCAAAAAAGCTGTAGGTAGGGCATGACTCAAAATGAGTTTGCCTAATTTGGTACAAAGCCGAGTTATAGAGATTGTTTGACTGATGACACAACCAAACAAAATAATCTTTTAGTTCGTCACTTATCTTTCCTGTTAGCAGAATTGTTTGTGTTCTATATTCCATGATAGAATTCTATCATGCAAATACATCGCATTGGCATGAACAAAGAAAACTTCACAATAAGATTAAGTCTCAAGCGCAAGAATAAATTAAAACTTTATGCCGAACAAAAAGATAAAACTATGACTCAAGTAATAGAAGAAATGATTGATAAATTAAGATTAGAGAAAGATATGCGAGGTTAAAACCTTCGCGTCGCTTTTTCACCATCGGCTGAAGCGCGATGGCTATCAAACTCCCGTCTGTTTCAGGTATCGGTAAAATTGGCGTGGCTGCTAGGGGAATTTCTTTTATTTTGATTGGCGCTTTCCTAATTCAGGCGGGGATTTATGGCAATTGGGCGATCGCAGGAGGCTTAGAAAATACGCTACGCCTACTAGAAAATAAGCCGTGAGGCTTTATGTGGCTATTATTTATCGGAATTGGGTTTATTTGCTATGGACTTTATATGCTGGTTGCTGCCAGATATCGCCGTTATGTGATCTGAGGTTGTTGATTACTTCTGCCAAGTAAAGTAAAAAGTCGCCCCATCGCCCAGTTGAGATTCAACCCAGATTTTTCCCCCCTGCCCTTCAACAATTTTTTTAACAATCGATAAGCCAATGCCCGTACTTTCCAACTTATCTCTTGCCTGTAGAGTTTGGAAGATGGTAAAAATACGCTCATGATATTGAGGCTCCATACCTAATCCGTCATCAACAACGGCAAACTGATAAAATTTATCCTGTTTTTGAACCGATATGATAATCTTGCCTCTATCTTGAGGATGATACTTAATCCCGTTACCAATTAAGTTAGAAAACACCTGCTGTAGCAATAAAGCTTCGGTTTTTATGGTGGGCATATTTGCCTCAACAATCATCTCAAATCCTGGTGGTGGAGACAATGAGTCGATCGCTTCATTAATCAGATCCCTCACGTTAACGATTCTAGTAGGTGTCTGACTTCTGCCGACGCGAGAATATTCCAATAAGCCCTTGATTAAATTATCCATCCGTTCAACCCGAGACTGCATTAGCTGGAGCTGCTGCTGATTTTCTGCGGGGATTTGCCCCTCTAGATCTTCACCTAACCAAGCCGCTAAATTGGCGATCGCCCTTAATGGTGCTTTGAGGTCATGAGAGGTAACATAGGCAAAATGATCTAATTCTTGGTTACGTTTTTTGAGCAGAGAGGTGATTTTCAACAACTCCTGATTAGCCCATGATAACTCTTGAGCTTTTTCCTGGAGCGCATGTTCCGTTTCTGCTCTAATATCTAATTCAGTTTTTAAATTAGCCAATAACTCTCCTTGCTTAATGGCGATCGCCAATTGTACTCCCAGTTTATCCAATAGCTCAACTTCATCTGTTTCCCAATGATGAAAATCACAACACTGATGAGCAATTAATAAACCCCAGAGAACAGAATTATCTTGTGATCCTGAAGGTGAAAGTAGAATCGGCACCACCGCGTTGGCTTTGACCTGAAAATCTTCTAGTAATTTAATATGACATTGAGAAAGCTTAGATTTATAAATATTATCAACTGCTAAAGTTTCTCCTCTCTCATACCTGGTTGCACCGCAGTCTTGAAAACAGGTATCGATGACATTTTTACCCAAAGACCTTTTCCAACCAGACTTCACCGACTCGGCAACAATATCTCCACTCATATCAAGAGCAAATTGATATATTACTACGCGATCGCAATCTAGTAATAGCTGTACTTCTCGGACGGCGGTATCAAGAATGGATGATAAATCTAAAGACTGACGAATCCGTAAAGCAGTTTCGGCAATCAGCTGCTGTTGCTGAAGGCTTTTGTTTAAGAGAAACTGTAAATTATGTTGCTGTAAGACATTTTTAACCGAAATAGTTAATATTTCAAGAGTTAGCCTGCCTTTTACCAGATAATCTTTTACCCCATTTTTCATGGCTTCTACCGCCACCACTTCATTACCCTGCCCTGTAAGCATGATAATCGGCGGGATTTGCCCGATTAGAGTTTTTAAATCGGCAATAAATTCTAAACCGTCGCAGTCAGGCAATAAGTAATCGAGTAGGATTAGGTCTGGCTTGATGAATTCCAGCTTTTCTAAACCATCTTCACCAGATTCTGCTGTCACAACCTTATATTTTGATACAACTTCCTTGCTGAGATAGCGGCGGTAAGCCTCGCAATCTTCTGCGGAGTCGTCAACTATGAGAATTGTGTATTGGGGTATAGTCATTTAACATTTATCATTTCTGGCTCATTGCTCAGGCTTTTCATCAGGATACTGCGATCGCACACTTTCGACAGTAGCCCTTACTTTGGCTATATCTACCTGACCTAAAAAGGTCATTAATCAATCTAAGTCGATAATCTGATCCGCTGCCCTCAGAATAGGGTTTGATGAGAGCCATTCTAGAGTCTGCCCTGTAGAAACGGCAGTTGCTTCTAGTATTTTGTGCGTTTCTCTGGTTAATGTCTCCGATAGGCTATCCACCGTAGCGATCGCACTGGCTAAAAGATTTTCTGATGTATTTGCTTGTGGCATGAATGATGCCTTCAATTATATTGATGACTACAGGTAATTAGTTAGTCAAATTATCAAGAAATTTAGATACCTTTTTTCTAACCGTAAGAGCATCAGTATCTTCAGGGGAAATCATCTTATCTTTGTCTGCCCCACCTTGCACTCCATTTAAGCCTTTTCGTGCTTCTTTTTGTACTTCTTCCATCCCACGAGGATCAGAGGACGCAACATTATCCGTCTTATCTTGGATCTTGTTTAAGCTTACTTCGCCATCAGAGGGTTTGCTGTTTGCTGCCTGAGCTGAATCGGCAATAGAAATAAATAATAAGCCACACAGTAAAGCTGTCACGGCTAATGTAAAGCAATATTTTAACCAATTAGTCAGTTTATTCAATAATATAAGCATATGTTTATTTCAGATTTTTTTAACTAGTAATTAAATTAATATTAAACAATAATTATTATTCAGCAACATCTAACCAAAGAAATATTTTATATCAAGATTTCCAATATTTTTTCATAAAACCAAGGGATAACTAAGTACTGCTTACGCAATAGAATAATAAAATAGATAGTATCTATCTAAGGGCAGACTTTATTTTTTTTGGATTATACTAAAATACTAGATTGGCAAAATTCTTGTCACAATAGAGATAAAAATATGAAAATAATCAATTTCAATAGCAGTAAAATAAATTAATTGAATGAGATTATCAATAATCAAAATAATAGTAAACTGTCCCGTACTATTAACAAAGAAGACACAGAAGATTACTCTAAACTATTAGCAAAAAAAGAAGAGCAAACTGCTGCAAATAGCTGGGATACTGCTAGTCATGTTGAAGTAATTACCTGTTTTCCAGTCAAAGATAAAAATAGTATAGAGTCAGTAATTTAAAAAACATCTAGCAAAAGATTTATATCTATTGAAAGATTAAGTCAAAGCATATTACTTATATACTATCTATATAGATTCAAAATCTATTATTGATATGTAAATAGGAGTTTTTATGAACTTAACTAAATTAACTACCGCTGCTATTGTTGCCCTTAGTTTGACATTACCTGCTGAGGTTAGCTTAAGTCAGGAAAAAGAAGAAACAGTAGAGCAAAATTTAAATCAAGCCGAACAAGACATTGATAACGTCGGTGACAACCTCAAGGATGCAGGAGAAGCTTTTGGTAACAGCATTAAAAATACTGGCGAAGCAGCAGGACAAGGTTTGGAGAATACTAGCGAAGCAGTTGAGTCAGGTTTGAACGATGCTGGTGAAGCCATTGAGCGCGGCTACAGTCAGGCAGAAGAAAGAATCAATCAAGCTGCGGAGGCTGCACAGGCTGAAATTGCCGCCGCTGTCGCTGAAGTTGAACAAAGATCTAACTGGGGTTGGTTAGGACTGCTGGGCTTATTCGGATTATTCGGCTTGGCTGGTAGAAAAAAGAAAACTACCGTAATAGAAAAGCGTCAGGATTTAGAGTCTGTTAATGAGAGAAACCGCACCGCTGTTTAATAGTGATAGGTAAGATTGGTTAATATATCCTAAAAGGACGGTCTATCTGTCCTTTTTTTGGTGTGTACTAGAATCATGAAGCCAGAAACAAGCAAAAATCAGCATAATGAATGATATGAGCGTTGAAAATAGCGTTACTCACAATCAAGCTCGAAGTCTCTGGTGGCAGAAGTTAATTGCTATGATCGCTCTGGTCAATCTGTTTTTGGTTATCTTTAATCTCAGCTACTTACCCCTCAGAGATATTTATTTACGCTACACTCCAGCAATAACTCAAGTTTACGATCCCCTCAAAGGAATCGAACCCCACCCCGATACTGAAGCATACCTGGCAACAGTTGCTGGTTTAGAGCGATCGCTTAATCCATCGGACTCCTTTGCCACCGATTCGGCATCACTGTTAGCTGATTTAAGACAGCAAAGTCTCGATCTGATTGCTGAAAACCCCTTTCTCTCTGCCAATAAATCGGCTACTTTTGCTCAACTCAAGCACCGCATGGAATATCATTTGGATACTCGTTCAACAACATCAGCCTTTGCTCGTTTCTGGAGTCAAGAATATTTATCTTTAAAGGGGACGGCGGTTGAACTAGGGTTTTTTAGCGCTAAAATCAAACCGTTACTAGAAACTAACTATTATCGTCGCATTGATGCCAATGGCTTGTATCTTGATAATTTCTGGCGCATCGATATCTGGTTTATTGTCTTGTTTGCCGTTGAATATCTCGGTCGTACCTTTTGGGTAGCAAAACAGCGAGAGGATCTTAACTGGTGGGATACTATGTGGCGTTATTGGTATGATGCCCTGATGTTGATTCCTTTTTGGCGCTGGTTACGAGTTATACCCGTTGCCGTTCGTATCCATAAAACTGGTTTATTTAACCTAGAAAAAATATTAGCACAGATTACCCATGAACCCGCTGCCTATATCTCTAATCGTGCCTCTACGTTTTTGATCGTACGATTGCTCAATCAAAGCCAGGACGCAGTTAACAATGGTGCGATCGCTCTACTGCTTTCTTCAGCTACCAAAGGGCAACAGGTGGGAGAAGCCGATAAAATTGACAAAATCATTGATCGCTTAATCTCCTTAACTATCTACCAAGTTTTACCTCAAGTACAGCCAGACTTAGAAGACTTGTTACGCCATAGCCTCAAAGGTGCTTTAAAAGAAACAGACGCTTATCAAACCGTTAAGACAATTCCTGGAATTACTAGCTTACCTCAAGAGGCAGTAGAACAGTTGGCAGACTATTTAGCACAGTCGGCTTATGATGTTTTAGTTAATTCCTACAGTGATGAGCAGGGTAAAATTATCTTTGATCGCCTGAGCAATAATTTCTCTGATACCCTCAAACACCAGCTGAAAGATCAAGCAAATCAAAGCGAAATTCAGGTTCTACTCTCAGACTTACTAGAAGAGTGGAAAATAAACTACGTTAAATCTTCCCAACAGCGAGATCCTGAAGCAACCTTGGCAGAAACCGAGAAAATTATATCTTCCTATTGAGGAAGCAAAGGAAAAGAATTTATTCTGACTTAGCAAATAAATAAACCTCATAATCAAAAACAATCTTTAGTAAGATGACGGCAGTTTATCAGACTACTAATGTTAGGTTCAGTGATTTTAAGATAGTTTGATATCAGGAGAGGAAATTGTGCGTTTAGGAACGCTGATCGGATTTTTAGCTATTGTAATTGCCCTGTATATTTTGTGGCGAATCAGACAAGTTCTATTACTGGCTTTTGCTGCGGTTGTTTTTGCTACTGCCATTAATCAACTGGTTAAAATTTTACGACAGCAATTTAAACTATCGAGAAAATTGGCGATTATTATTGCTGTCAGCAGCGTCTTAATTTTTCTAGCTGGCTTCACCGCGCTGGTTATTCCTCCTTTTATCGACCAGTTTCAGGAACTAGTCACTTTGGTGCCCATTGGTTTAGAACAACTTAGCAGTTGGAATGAATGGTTACATAATTTATTACCAGATGAATTGATTGAAGATGTCAGAGGCTTAGGCTCTCTAACTCAAAATGTTCAATCGTGGCTAGATGGCTTGATTGGTAATTTCTTCAATCTATTTTCTAGTACTTTGGGTATATTTCTTAATTAGACCTCTTGCACGAATACGAATCTTAGCGGTTTCAGCAATTATCTGAAATTCTCTAAATAGCTTGTCAAAAATAGATTTGACTTATTCATTAAATTATTTATGCAAGAGGTCTATTCATTGTTAGTCATAGTAGTAACCATTATGTTGCTAGCTAACCCTGATTCCTACAGACAAATTTTCTTGTTGATGTTTCCCGCTTTTTATCGCCCTAGAATAAAGACCATACTTAGAAAATGCGAGCAAAATTTGGGCGGTTGGGCAATCGGTATTTTGTTTAACATGGCATTAATCGCTATTCTCAGCGGTATTGGCTTAAGGAAATAGTTGTTAAGGATATTTTAAATCGCTGGCAGCCGCAATTAGACAGGTAATTCTACTTGATTTCTTAACCTAAATTGTCAGTATTGAATAAAGGGCTTTGCCCCAGCTATAAGCCATAAGCTATAAGCCAATTAGAAATAGTTTTAAACTACTCCTGATTTATAGACTACTAAACTTTATTTAGTAGGGGTCTTGAACCCTCTAAGCTTAAAGCTTTTTGATAAATATAGACCTTAGATAGATACTGGCAATCCCAAAAATTTTTAACATTAAACTAATAAAAATTATAATAAAAATTATCAGCAAAGTCATGGAAACACTTGCAAGGTTTGGCTATGTTGCTAAAGGTTTTGTCTATGGCGCGATTGGTATCTTGGCATTACTGGCAGCATTTAGCGTTGGCGGAGAAACCACAGACACCACAGGCGCTTTACAGACAATCTCCGAGCAACCTTTTGGACAAATAATACTAGCCCTAATTGCTATAGGTTTAGTAGGCTACGTGATTTGGCGCTTGATCCAGGCTATTCAAGATCCAGGGGATAAGGGTAGCGATGCTAAAGGAATATTTACTCGCCTTGGCTATGCCTTGAGCGGAATTACCTATGCTGGGGTGGCAACTAACGCTGCTATGTTGGCGATGGGCAGTAGTAGTGGAGGTAGTGGTAACTCAAAGCAAGACTGGACTGCAATGGTGATGCAGCAGCCTTTCGGTAGATGGTTAGTGGGAATAGCTGGAGCGTTAACGATTGGGCTCGGTTTTTGGCGACTTTACCAGGCTTATAAGATTAAATTTCGTAAAAAGCTTAATTTAAATGAACTTAACCCACAGCAAGAAGACTGGCTAGTTAACATCAGTCGTTTTGGGATTGCTGCTAGGGGAATAGTTTTTGTCATGATTGGCTTTTTTGTTTTGCAAGCTGCTAAGAACTACGATCCTGAGCGGGTTAAAGGATTAGACGGAGCATTATTCACCTTAACTCAACAGCCTTTTGGCAAAGTATTGCTAAGTGTGATGGCATTAGGATTAGTTGCCTATGCAGTTTATTTATTGCTCCAGGCTCGGTATCGACGTATTAAAACTAGCTAATTAAGATATTGATTGTTGTTCACTAAATATTAAAAAGTTAGCAGCCACCTCTATTTTAGGGCTAACTGCTAACTTAATCGGGAAATTAAGTAGGTAGGCAAAATAATTTATAAGACTAAGATTATAACTTTATTCCCAGTCCCCAATCCCCAATCCCTGATTCAAGCATTTTATATTTAATTACACCCACCTACTTATAAATAGATCTCTCTGATTTGTGCAAGAGGTTTAATCTTTAATTATCGAGCTTCTGTACCTTGATTGGGACTGCCTGGAGTGCCAGCGTTTCTGGCACCAGGAGCCTCTGGTTCTGCACCAGGGCGAGTATCTTGGTCAGTTCCTTGTCCAGTTTTGGTTTCTTTAGATTCAGCAGGTGAGGTGTCTGAATCTTGCTTGTTTGAATTATCCATGCTTCACTCTATTATCTAGTTGTAGTTATTTATTTCATCTATCATTATTAATTTCTTGAGAAGCTAATCAACCTATCTTTAGATATAAAACTTTGGATTTTTAACCATCTATTTATCACCTATATTATCTTGTCTTTGTAATAAGATAGCATCTATAGCTTCCGCTATAGAATGATTTTTTAGATCTATTTCAGACGTTAGATGTAAACTTTAGATAAAATTACTATTTTGATAGTAATCATCTATACATTGAGGAAAAATTTATTATGGCTTTAGCTAAAATTGCTGACCTATATCCTAACTATAAGGAAGATATTTTTGGCGGTAAAGATATTAAGAGCTATTCAGTTTACGACTATACTAATGACAAAATCGGCTCAGTTCATGACATTATTGTCGATGAAACTGGCAAGTTTCGCTATTTAGTTATCGATACAGGATTCTGGATTTTTGGTAAAAAAGTCTTGTTACCTGTGGGTAGAGCTAACGTCAATTACAACGAGCAAAAAATATATGTTAATGGCTTGACTAAACAGCAGGCAGAAAACCTGCCAGAGTACGATGACGACATGACCATTGATTATGAGTACGAAGAAAATGTCAGAAGGGTCTATCGCGGGAAAGAATATAATCCTGACAACACGGTATATTCTGAGAAAGCAGAGGGTTACGACAGTGGAGCTTACAATGGTTATAATTACGACCGCAACCAACAGCTATATCAGGTAGATACTGCTAACCATGGCAATGTAGCAAGTTACGAAAAGAATTTGATTAATAATCGCGATCGCTTTAATCTTGCTTCTGGTGTTAATCTCTATAAAATAGGAGATCTATATCCTGACTATAAAAAAGCCTTCGATAACGATGACCTGATGAGCTATTCTCTCTATAGCGATACAGATGAGAAAGTCGGTTCTGTAGATGATATTTTAGTCGATAGAGAAGGTCATTTCCGTTACCTGGTGGTAGATACTGGGTTTTGGATTTTTGGCAAAAAAGTATTGCTTCCTTTTGGTCGCGCCCGCATTGATCGTCAGCAGCAAAGGGTATATGCTACTGACTTTACTAAAGAACAGGCAGAGTCCCTACCAGAATATAACAGCGACATGACCGTTGATGCTGACTATGAAGAACGAGTTGGCAACGTCTATAGCGATACAGATGCCACCACAGAAAGAAGTAATTCTTACGCTTATGATCGCGAACCTAGTCTTTATGAGCATCAGGAAACCAATGGTAATCAAAGCCTCAAGCTGTATGAAGAACGCTTAATTGCTAATAAAGAACGTTTTCGTACTGGTACGGTAACCGTCGGGAAAAGGGTCGAAACCGAAACCGCCACTGTTTCTGTTCCAGTCACTAAAGAAAGAGTAGTGATTGAACGCAACACCCCTCAAGATCCTACCCCAGTTACTCCAGGTACAGCCGCCTTTAGTGGAGGGGAAGTGGCACGGATGGAAGTTTATGAAGAATCTGCCGATATTGAAAAGCAGGCGTTTGTTCGTGAAGAGGTTCGGGTTAGAAAAGAAGTCAAGAAAGATACGGTGTCTGCCAAAGAAACTATTCGTCGTGAAAAATTGGAGATTGACAGCGAAGGCGATGTATTAGCTGATAAAAATCGCTAATCTACAGCTGCTTGCCTCATTCAGCAAGCATTTCATCGTAGAGTGGGCAGCGCCCATTCTACATTTTATAATATCCAATTTTATTCAACATAATGGTCTTAAGTAAAAGCGATCGCTTTGACGGCAATAATAGACCTCTTGCACGAATACGAATCTTAGCGGTTTCAGCAATTATCTGAAATTCTCTAAATAGCTTGTCAAAAATAGCTTTGACTTATTCATTAAATTATTTATGCAAGAGGTCTAATAATTTAAAATCTCAGCTTGCCAAGTTAAATAAACAATTAATTACTTATCTTATTGTAGATAGGCAGGGAATATCTAGAGGGGAAGTCAAAGATATTTATTATGATGCTAATAGCGATCTAAATTTGTTGATTAGGTTAGGTAAAGCTGACAATAAGCTAAATATTCGTAGACTAGGAACTGCTGATATTTGTCAAATAGATTCAGATAACCAGTTGATTTTAAGTAATCTATCTTATCAACAGCTAGAAAATTTACCCCTTTATCAACCTATCCCTACCCACATCCAAGAGGCACTATCAGAATCAGCTATGTATGATGACTGTAGAATGAATCCTGCTCATGATAGCCAGCAACTAGATTCACCAGAAACTTATCAAATACCTCTACTAGAAGAAAGGCTACAGGTTTCCCATCGCCGCCAAAAGATAGGGGAAGTTGTAGTTCGTAAACAGATTGAAACTCGGATGGTTCAAGTACCTGTTAGACAGGAAAAGCTGATTGTAGAGAGAATTGGCAATAATCCTGAGCAGTTAACTGAAGTGATTATAGGAGAAAATAACGTTAACGGCTTTAGTTATGAAGAATTAAATGATACAAATAGCCTATATCTCACTAAAAGCCATTATCTTGACCCTGAGACAGCACAAAAATTGTTGGAAGCTATTGTTCTTTCCTCTGCTAGTAATTCTAAGATTCGCCTGGAAATTGTCACCACCAGTTCCCAACAGCAGGTTGAGCATCAAAATATTTGCGATCGCTACCATAAATAAACCGTATCTAGGCAAGTAGCGGGGAATAGGAAAT
>JBCBIE010000039.1:0-48877 GCA_038524995.1 Cyanobacteria bacterium J06621_8 | reverse complement strand
TCTCTCTCTTATGATCTCATCTGGTGATCGACTTGCTCAATTTTTCGAGGTGCCCATTAGTCATTGCGTCTGGCTTTACAACAGTTTTTCTCTGAGTTATCGCGACATCGAGAAAATGATGCTGTATCGAGGCATTGAAGTAACTTGAACCTATCCCACTAATCAATTTTTAGGTTTTTCAGGAGCTTAAAAACTACTAATTTATGAAAAATATAAGAGCAAAATGTTGTTTTTTCGTATTTGACATCAGTATCAGATCAATAGTGGGATAGGTTCTTACGAGAGCGTGAGAGACTGGGTAGATAAATTCAGTGACTCCGCATCCAGAAAAATCAGAAGAGTCATCATGACAAATAAATTGAAGAGTTATGGTGCGGCATTCAGAGAAATGGGATTAGACATAGAACATAGGCAGCATAAAGGTTTGAACAATCGAGTCGAACAGTCCCACCAATGGATCAGGCTGAGAGAGCGGAAAATGCGCCGATTCAAGTCTCAATCTCAGGCACAACGATTTCTTTCCCCTGGAGAGATCATTTACCAACAAACTCAGCCAGCCAGACACAAATTAACTGCCGCCGTCTCCAGAGAAATGATGCTGGATGGAATTAGAAAGTGGAAAGAAATTACTGGGGCTTCTTGTCTCTAATCAAAGATAAGAGAAAGGAGAATAGGGGATTTACTACTCTTCTTTTCTTCACCTGACAATGCCAGTTAGAGAAAGGCGATCGCAGTAGCACTAGCTTTTATAATTTTCAGGAATAGAAACATCAGTAGAAGATCAACTACTCCTAAGTAGAAGATCAACTACTCCTATTAAGCGTAGCGGTTCACAATTAAATCAAAATACTGAGAGGCTAAAGTCTCAGGCGTGTCTCAGCAAAACTTTGTTTAATCAAAATATTCGTTGCTCAAAAATCTTCCAGATTTAGAATCAATGTTTAAAAATATAAACTCCATCGGTTCAACTTTATTCAGTTCAGCCACCCTCATTTTAATGAACAGTATTCCTGTTCCAGCAATTGAAGCCCCCGACGGTACGGTTTCCTTTGAGTCAGGAATAGATTTACTAGATACATACACCACCTTTAAAGGCATTAGAGTTAGACAAGCTCGCTATTACTTTGATTTGCGACTGCCAGAAGGAATTGGCGAACCCTTGAAAAAAGTAGTGATTCAGCAGCGGACTGGAGGAGAACGAATCGACTTCCGACCAGAACAAACCAAAGCCTATCTCAATCTAAGCCGACGCAAAGAAGATTTAATTGAGCTGACCACAACTTTTAACGAAGAAACCAGAGAAGTTACGGTGGAGTTTTCCCAGCCAGTACCCATAGGTAGTAGCTTATCAATCGGCATCAAGCCCAGGCAAAATCCAGACTTGGGTGGCGTATACCTATTTGGGGTTACGGCTTTTCCCCGAGGAGAAAAGTCCCGTGGTCTATACCTAGGACCAGGCAGAATCCATATCCTTGACAACTTTAATTCATTTTTAATTCACCCAGAATATCCATCCAGCCTCGATAAATTAATCCTTGAAGACTCATCAAATTCAGGCATACATATAGTGCTAAACTAGACAGGCAATTAAGAAAAATTCACACATTCAGGATTTCGGGTGTTTTCCCACGGAAAATGTCCCTGAATGGAGGATTAACCCGAAACAGGAGTTAAAGTAAATATGCCAGTAGTTTCTCTCGCAGAACTTTTAGAATCTGGAGTTCACTTCGGTCATCAAACTCGCCGTTGGAACCCCAGAATGTCCCAATACATCTATACCGCTCGTAATGGGGTACACATCATTGACCTCGTGCAAACAGCGCAGTTAATGGAAGGAGCCTATGAGTATATGCGCTCCTCTTCCGAGCGTGGTAAGCGAGTCTTGTTTGTTGGTACCAAGCGTCAAGCCGCAGGAATCATCGCCCAGGAAGCTTCCCGCTGTGGTGCATTCTACGTCAACCAAAGATGGTTGGGCGGCATGTTAACCAACTGGGAAACCATCAAAACTAGAGTCGAGCGACTCAAAGAATTAGAGTACCTTGAAGACAGTGGCGGTCTAGAAAAAAGACCCAAGAAAGAAGGCTCCATGCTGCGCCGCGAAATGAGCAAGCTACAGAAGTATCTTGGCGGTATCAAGGCGATGCGTAAAGTGCCCGATATTGTGGTCATTATCGATCAAAAGCGCGAACATAATGCGATCGCCGAATGTCAGAAATTAGGGATTCCCGTGGTTTCTATTTTGGATACTAACTGCGATCCTCTGGTAGCAGATATACCAATTCCCGCCAATGATGACGCGATCCGTTCCATCAAGCTCATTGTGGGCAAGTTAGCGGATGCTATCTACGAAGGTCGCCATGGTCAGCCAGATAATCAAGATGACTATGATGAATTAAATGAAGGTCTAGATTTAAGCGATGATTATCCTGATGCCGAGGAAGAAGCCGTGGTTGAGGATACTCCCGAACCTTCCGCTGATAGCGAAGAATAACGGTTAATTATTGGGATTAAGCAGCAGAGGCAAAGCTTTGAGCCTCTGCAAACATAATTTAAAATTATCTTGTTAGTTATTAATTAAATTAAACAGAGTAGAGTATGGCAAGCATATCAGCCAAGGTAGTTAAGGAACTCCGCGAGAAAACTGGCGCGGGAATGATGGACTGCAAAAAAGCATTGACGGAAAACGATGGTGACATGACCAAAGCCATCGAATGGTTGCGCCAAAAAGGAACTATTTCTGC
Organism: Cyanobacteria bacterium J06621_8; assembly: GCA_038524995.1. GTDB lineage: Bacteria > Cyanobacteriota > Cyanobacteriia > Cyanobacteriales > Xenococcaceae > Waterburya. Next base: position 46,136 of record JBCBIE010000039.1, on the reverse strand, counting down.
TGATAAAAAGCAAGGTCGTGTTGCTGCTGAAGGTCTAGTTGAAAGCTACATTCACACAGGGGGACGTATTGGCGTTATTGTTGAAGTAAACTGTGAAACTGACTTCGTGGCTCGCCGCGAAGAATTTCAAGAGTTGGTCAAGAACATTGCCATGCAGATTGCAGCTTGTCCCAACGTCGAATTTGTTAAGGTCGATGATATTCCCGAATCAACCGTAACCAAGGAAAAAGAGATTGAGATGGGACGGGATGATCTCGACGGCAAGCCAGACAACATTAAGGAAAAAATCGTTTCTGGTAGAATCGGCAAGCGCCTTAACGAAATTTCTCTACTTCCTCAACCCTATATCCGCGACCAGAGCATTACAGTAGAAGAGCTAGTTAAGCAAAGTATTGCTCAACTGGGAGAGAACATTCAGATTCGTCGTTTCGTTCGTTTTGTCCTCGGAGAAGGAATCGAAAAATCAGAAACTAGTTTTGCCGATGAAGTGGCGGCGCAAACTGGACAAAAGTAAATTAACCTACCCTTGAGTAAAAATTAATTATTCGTCCTTTAGTTTGTTAATTAAGTTAAATTAAATCTACGCAATGGAACCTAGACTAGGTTCCATTGGTGTATCTGGAGATTTTGCCTCGAAAAAAAGATCGAGTGTGAGATGTGCTAGCCTCATATCACTTGAGCGACCGTTCGTAGGAATAGCTTAATATAAGATGACTAAATCGATTCAGCAAGTTAAACAAGACCTAGAAAATTTACAGTCAACGGCAGCCAATGTGGCAGTAGAGCTTAAAGAACTATATTTAAGCTACTTAGAACAATTAAGTCAGTCATTAAAACAGCAGCTTATTCTAGCTTGTTATCAAATTTGTACTCGGATTTATCCCCAGGAATTTTTGGCTTTATCCCTGAAAGAGAAGCAGGATCTACAGCAGAATTTACGGTCAATTGGTGTTCAATTAAAGTCTGAATTGCTAGAAATTATTAATATTGAGGAATTAGAGCCTGAACCATCAGAGATTAATCTGATGGCAGAGCTAATTAAAAATCTACCCAAATCAAAGAGAAAGGAAGCTACCGCTAAGGAAAGTGAAGTCGAGATTGATTTAGAACAGGTCAAGGCTGAACTGGAGAATATTGAATTGATCGAAATCGGTAATGTGCTTGAGGAACAAAAAAAACAGGCTGAATTGGAGTCTTTACCAAAAGAAGTAGTTGACTGGAATAATCCCCAACATCTAATTTTATGGCATCAGCAGCTTGATCGAAATATCAAAAAAATTTTAGATCTAACCTCGCGCCAAGTTAATAAAAGTCTTCAAGATGCCAGGCTAATTGCCGAACAGATTCCCCATAAGGTAATTGAGGTTGCCATGCAGGCTGATTCTGGTAAAGGAATGAAAAGTAATAGTAAGACTTCTGAGTTTCCCCACATTCTCCAGCTAGCCCTTGAAACTGATAAAGGTAAAAAGTCTCCAGCTTTTCCCAAGTCTCTCCAGATTAGCCTACTGCGCCTGCGTCTGGCAGAATTAGAGTTTTCGGATCATCTGCTAAGTGCTAAAAGAAGAGAAATCCGCAATTTAGTCGGTAAAATAGCCAAACTAAACCAGAAATATCGCTCAATTCTCCAGGAATTAGCTGTAATTGAGGCTCAAGCAGCCTGGCGCTCTAGCTGGTTTGAGGATTGATATAGTATTAGCCTCTACTCTGCTTAATGTAGGTTCTGAACCAAATAAGAGCGTTAATTTATGGCTGGAGAGGATGAAATACATTAAGTTTATAAGCTCTACCAATCTTACTATCAAAAGCCCAAGCGCCAATAGCAATGGCATCCCCAGGGATTAGCTCTGGAGGAAAAGATTTAGTCCAGCCAGACTTAAGATACTGTTGCTTACCTAAAGTATCTACCAAATCTGGGCGTTCAACTTCTGGTTTAGCCAGGGCGAAAGCGTGCTCAATATTATCTGGAGTTTGGTAAGCCAAAATAACCGCATGAGCAGGTTGACTATACTTTGGCAGTATCGACCAGCCAGAAGCTAGATAGTTACCGCTGTCATCGCGGGAGAAACCGTCAAAGCTGCCGTAGCCGATGCTCAATAAGTTTTGTCCGTCGATTTCATTCAGGCGATCGCTGGTTGCTAGGGCTGGCTGGAGGTAGCCCAGGCTGTTGAGTTCAGTAGCTCTTTGTTTTAAAAAATCTGTCTGGGGAAAAATTTGAGACTGTAGACACTCTGGGCTGTCGATATGGTTGATGAAAATTAAACAGGCTTTGGCAAAAAGCCGCTCTTGGCTGACTGCAATCATCCTGTTCGCCCCCCAGACCAAATTAGCAGGATAAACTAATAAGCAAGCGATCAAGAGCAGGCTAGTTATTCGAGAAAACAATCCGCCGAGGGGAGATGGTTTAAGATTTCCCTGGTTCAGATTTTCACTAATGATAATTAGGAGGTAGAGCAGCGCCAAGATGCTGTAGCTAGCCAGAGTAATATACCTTGATTCTAGAGATTCTCCCATCCCTAAACTAACGCCACCAGCAATAATTAAGATGCAGTTAATAAAACCATAGACTCCAATAGAGATCCAGGGCAGAGCGCGGGCTAATAAATGACGCTGCTCTTTGAAGACATAAAAGCAGGCGGCGCTAAATAATCCAATGGTAATTAAACCAATTAGCTGATTGGCTGAACGAGAATAAAAGCCCAAGGGTGAGCCCATGAAAGATAGCAGATTGGCGATAGTCTGGAGAGGATTAAATAATGACCCTCTTAGGGTAGTAATCAGAGCTGGTTGAATATAGTTATGAAGATAAACTCCCAAATTAAAGCCCAATAGGGCTAGCCAGCCCAAAACCATGAAGCCAATCTTCATCCTACTTTTAGTCTTACTGGTAACCAAAATTAGGGAGGGCAAAATAATAATCCAGCTCAACATGCCGTTGGCAAGGGAAAATGTGGCAATGGTTGCCAAAATACCGCTCACCAAAAACTTGAGCACCAGGGGATTGGCAGCAACAATAACCGCTAGAGAGCCAGTAATACAGGCAATGGGCACAAAAGCGATCGCCTGTATGCCCCTCAGCCAGTTATCCCACTGCATGGGACTAAAAATTAGTAGATTAGCCAGAAAGAGATACGCCAGTCGTCGCCGAGGACTGCAATTTAAGGTGGTTTTGCTTAGGCAGTAAACGTTAAATGAGATTAAGCACGCCAGAAAAACGCTGATCAACATTTCACTGCGAATATTCCAACTAGTCAAACCCGCCAGGGGGACTAATAATAGTCTGGGGAATAATTTGCGACTTTCATTATGTTGTCTAATCCAGTCACTCCAGGTCATTTGCTGCGTAGCATTGTGAACTAGCGTCGTACCTGGGGTATCCCACTCATCCCAGACAGGTAAGTTTACACCGTATCGCCATACCAGCCAAAGTAAAATCAGGACTGGTAAAATTGCCAGTAACTTAAAGGGAAATCTCTTCATAACTATTCTGATTCAGTTTTCGTAGGACTCAATAATCAGAGAGCGCAACTGCCATCACCTTAAACACTAAGACGATAGTCCCCATGGCTTTTCGTCAGGTTGACATTGTAACAGGGGTCGCGATCGCAAAGATGAGACCACTTATGTTTCATGTAGTTAACTTCTTGATTAAAACGAGCCTGTTTAACGGGAGTGTTATCATAACCACGACTTTTAGACTCATAATGATATAGCTTGACATGGGGCAGATAAATATTGCGATAACCCTGACGGACAAGCTTGAGACAAAAATCAACGTCGTTAAAAGTAACCGCCAAATCTTCTTCAAATCCCCCCACTTCTTCAAAAGCAGAGCGGCGGCACATCAGACAGGCGGCGGTTACCGCTGAATAATTGTTGATCGAAACTACCTGGGCATGATATCCAGGATGGGACCCAGGAAGATGCTGGTGACCATGTCCTGCCACTCCACCAAGACCCGTTACCACTCCCGCGTGCTGAATCGTATCATCAGGATAGAGTAATAGGCTGCCTACTGCGCCAATTGCTGGTCGCTGTGCCTGCTCTACCATGGCTTCTAGCCAGTCGGCGGTAATTACTTCCGTATCGTTATTTAAAAACAGTAAATAATCCCCCTGAGCCTGTTCAACTGCATAGTTATTGATTTTTGAATAGTTAAACGGTATGTCATAGCCATAGCATTTAAATCGCTCTGGCTGTTGCTCCTGCCAAGATGCAAAACACTCCTTGGTTTTGGCTTCGGTGCTGCCATTATCAATTACGATCACTTCGTAATTTGGATAGGTAGTCTGAGCAAAAATTGATTTCAAGCAAGCGTTTAAAGTATCTGCCAAATCCTTAGTGGGAATAATAATGCTGACTAACTTCGGTTCACGAATTTCGTAGCGTACGGTGTAGATACCAGGAAACTGGCTATGGTTAATAACTCGTCCAGATTCTCCCCGACGATGAATTGCTTCTGATAGGGCTTTCTGGGCTGCATTGAAAGCATAGGGTTTAGCATCGGCACTAGCGGCGGTAGACTGCTGATGAATGCGCCAATGGTAGAGAATATCGGGAATATGGTGAATTTTAGTGGTTTTTTCCGTAACTCGCAGCACCAAATCATAATCCTGACTGCCTTCAAAACCTACCCGAAAGTTGCCCACTGCCGTAATCAGCGATCGCCGATAAACTCCCAGGTGACAGGTATACATCCGAGATAAAAAGGAGTCGGGGCACCAATCTGGCTTGAAAAAGGGATCTTGATGAATATTCTGCTCATTAATTTTATCTTCATCAGAATAGATAAAATCGGCATCAGGATGCTGATTCATGCAGGCTACTACCCTTGCCAGGGCATGAGGCGCTAATAAGTCATCGTGATCGAGGAGGGCAATATATTCTCCCGTTGCTAAGGATAATGCCGAATTAGAAGCCTGGGAAATATGTCCATTCTTCTGACGAAAAGTAACTTTGATGCGGGAATCCTTCTGGGCGTATTCCTCCAGCACATTCCTGACGTGGGGTTTAGGAGAGCAATCATCAGCTAAACATAGTTCCCAGTTAGAGTACACCTGTTCCCTGACTGATTCAATCGCCTGCCGTAAAAAACTTTCGTCGGGATTATAGACTGGAACAATAATACTAATTAGAGGCTGAAGCGGCAGCTGTTTCGTGGCTTCTCCAAGTCTTTTCAAGTCTGACTTTCGAGGATAATGCTTCTCTAGCCACTTTTGATATTGTGGATTATTACTTGCAGGAATCTTTGGCGCAGTCTGAGCAATTTTGGGGGGGGCAATCTTCGGCTCAATTACAGAAACTTGGTTTTGGGAAAATAAATAATTCTGATAAAGGGCATCCATTGTTCCCCTGCCATATTTCTGCTTAACTCCCAACCACCAACGTCGCAATTTCCAAAATTTACTGCTTTCCATTGCTGTCACTAACAGCTTGAACTGTCCCAACTCTACTTGCGTCTTTCGTAGCTCAGTTTGCGACTGCTCAAATGCTGCGGTTAGCTGTTGCAGTTCAGCCTGATCCAGTTCTCCAGTGGTAGACAGCAACTGCTGTTGGGTTTGCGCTAGTTTCCTTGTGGTAGACTGCAATTGCTTTTGGAGTTGGGATCGTTCCCCAGCGGTAGACTGCAATTGCTTTTGGAGTTGGGATCGTTCCCCAGCGGTAGACTGCAACTGTTGTTGGGTTTGCTCTAATTCCCCAGCGGTAGACTGTAATTGCTGTTGGGTTTGCTCTAGTTCCCCAGCGGTAGACTGCAACTGTTGTTGGGTTTGCTCTAGTTCCCCAGCGGTAGACTGTAATTGCTGTTGGGTTTGCTCTAGTTCCCCAGCGGTAGACTGTAATTGCTGTTGGGTTTGCTCTAGTTCCCCAGCGGTAGACTGTAATTGCTGTTGGGTTTGCTCTAGTTCCCCAGCGGTAGACTGCAACTGTTGTTGGAGTTGCGACCTTTCCCCAATAAGCTGCTGTTGAACTTGAGTGACTTCAGCAATAGTAGTTTGGTTCTGCTGGTTCTCTGCCTTTGTAAGTCTCAGATCGATCCAGTCCTGTAATATCCAGGGGGTACAATCCACAGCTACCTCTCTTTCCAACGAATATGGCTCTTGGAGTTTGGGGCAGCTAAAATCAGCCTGGGATTCTAATTGAGCATATAAATCAATTGCTGAGGGAAAAAACTTATTGATCAAACCTCGACGATAATCACCATGCTCCGCAGCAGAAAATAGAGCGGGTTCATACAGAGTCTCAGGAGACTGCAATTCCAGTTGAAATTTTTGCTTAACTAGATCTATCACCCCAGCGGCATTATCAATTACACTCTCAATGTGAAATAGTAGGCAGCTTTCAGGATGCTGGTGATAAAAATCTAGAAGAGCCTGATTATAAGTTTGCCATTGTTCCAAAGCAAAATTAGGATTGGTTCTAAAGATTTGTTCTCCCCGACGGAATAAAGAATCAAGGACTTCCCAAGGTGAACGATAAACAAAGACAAACTTGGCATCGGGAATTAACTGGAGCCAAAAATCTAAAAATAAAGTGGTACGTGGATCTTTCCACCCCCAAATTAATTGATTCTCTCTAGCTGAAATAAGCTTCTGTGCCGTTGCCAGATACTGTGGCTGTACTTCAATTTTCTTCTCTTTAGACCACCCTGAATTATCGATACCTTGGGAGCTCAGGATACTGCAATGCAGTTCTACAAAATCCCAATCTTCAAAATATCCCCTAGGATTTGCAGCAGTAGGCTCCATTAGGCGCTCTCCAATATTCACCCCCGCACTTTGCAGTAGAGATGCAGTTAATGAGGTACCAGAACGGTGCATTCCCGTCATGATCAGGACAGTTTGCTTGAGGTCAGTATCTTTCATGGCTAGTTACTATCAAATATTAGTGTTAAATATTAAAGACTATGAAGTAAATCGGCAAAATTCACGATAGCTTCGATTTTCATTTCCTACTTATTACCTTCTGTACTCTAATCAAAAACTGGAATGGATTAGGGATGTTTCCTTGATCGATATTGGGCGATCGCATCTCAGATATCCTATAAGGTCTGATTAGGAGATTTTGCAAAGATACATTAAAATATTTTAATATTTTTATCTAAATTAGCAGAGCAATTAAATAAGTCCCCAGACTCACTCACGTTTAATCCCTTTGTGATAGTATCTGGGTTATTTTAAGACGTTAATCGATTATACTAATCGACTTATTGGTGAAGGAGTTTGATCAAACAGTGTCAACTAATTTTTCTCAACAACCACTGAATAAAGGCAAGCAGCCGCCCCAACCACTAAAAATGGGTGTTATTGGCGTAGGAAACATGGGACAGCATCATGTCCGCGTTCTCAGCTTACTCAAAGACATCGAGTTAATTGGTGTTTCTGATGCTAATTTAGCCAGGGGTATCGAAATTGCTAGTCAGTATAGAACTCACTTTTATGAAAATTATGTAGACATGCTACCGTCTGTAGATGCAGTCTGTATTGCAGTACCCACTAAATTGCATCACGAGGTAGGAGTGCGCTGTCTCCAGGCAGGAGTTCACGTTTTAATTGAAAAACCGATTGCGGCATCAATTGCGGAGGCGGAATCTCTCGTTAATTTAGCTGCGGAAACAGGATGTATTCTTCAGGTAGGGCATATTGAAAGATTTAATCCTGCTTTTAGAGAGCTAAGTAAAGTAATTCAAGCTGAAAATATACTGGCGCTGGAAGCTCGCCGTCTCAGTCCTTATTCCAACCGCGCTAATGATGTCTCAGTAGTGCTGGACTTGATGATTCATGATATTGATTTACTGTTGGAGTTGTCTGCTTCGCCCATAGTAAAATTGACCGCTAGCGGTAGTGCTTCCAGCGGTTCAGGAAATTTAGACTACGTTACCGCCAACCTAGGATTTGCTAATGGTGTGATAGCAACTCTCACCGCCTCTAAAATTACTCATCGCAAGATTCGCTGCCTAGCGGCGCACTGCAAAAATTCCCTGATTGAAACCGATTTCCTCGCCAACGAAATATTGATTCATCGTCACCAGCAAACTAGTTCCCAGGGCAAAGCGCCCCATTTTTACAAACGAGATGGTATCACCGAGAAAGTTTATACCAGCAATGTTGAGCCAATTTATGCGGAAATCGAACATTTTGTAAACTGTATTCGCGGGGGAATTCGTCCTTCCGTTGGTGGAGAACAAGCTCTCATGGCACTGCGACTTGCCAGTTTAATTGAGCAAATGGCTTTAGATGGTCGAGTTTGGCACTCTAAAGAGCAGGAAATTGACCATACCAGTATGTCTCTTCTTTAGAACAATGCACCTTAGCTTCCTAGAAACTTAGAATTTAGTATCTTACTTGACAAAAAAAAAATTAATGACGTATAAGTATGGTCACACAGTATAAACTAAGATATCCTGTGTGTGATTACTAGGTGTGAGGAAAATCAAATAATGTTTAAGTATAAGTGGCCCGCTTTGCTCGGTACTGCTGCGCTGTTCAACGCAGCAAATTTTTCAGGAGGGTCAGCATTGGCTCAGGGAGTCGATTTAACCCAGCCCAACGAGATTGCTGAATACGCTAACTTCAACAACTCAATCAACAGCATTGGTCTAGATGAATCATCAAATTTGGGGATGGAGCAGGTAGTAAACGTCAATCAGCTGCGAGACGTTTCTCCAACAGACTGGGCTTTTGAGGCTTTACGGAGCTTAGTTGAGCGCTATGGCTGTATTGCTGGATTCCCCAACCAAACCTATCGTGGGGATCAGCCCTTGACCCGTTATGAGTTTGCGGCTGGTTTAAATAGCTGTTTAAACCAGATTGAGCGTCTGATTGCTGCCAACGCTGGACCTAGTGAAGAAGATTTAGCGTTAATTGAACGTATGACCCAAGAATTTGAAGCGGAGTTAGCTTCTATCGGTGGTCGAGTTGACGAGCTAGAAAGTCGGGCGGCAGTTTTAGAAGATAACCAGTTTTCAACTACTACAAAATTAGTTGGTGAGGTAACCTTTAACCTGGCGCAGGCTTTCGGTAGTGAGCAGGCTTTGGGCTTAGAAGATAATCCCGACTTAGAGTCTGAGGTAACTTTTGCCGATAGAGTTCGTCTCCAGTTGGTTAGTAGCTTTACTGGAAAAGACAAACTATTCACTCGATTGACAGCAGGAAACAACGGCAATTCTTTCCAAGATGAAACTGGTACTAGGGAAGGACGATTTGCATTTGACGGCTTCGGCGGTAATGACGTCACCATAGATCGTCTACACTATGTTTTTCCTGCTTTTGACGGCAAGTTGAAAGTGACTACCATGGCGAGTTTAGGAGCGCATCACTTCTATGCTAATACCTTTAACGCTGGTCTAGAAGCTGGTGGTGGTGCCAACGGTGCTTTGACTCGTTTTGCTGAACGAAACCCCATTTACCGTCAGGGTATTGCTGGTTCTACGGCTGGTATTGGTGCTTCATTTAGGTTTAATGACTTTCTTGCCGTAACTGGAGGCTATATTGCTCCCACAGCATCCAACCCCAGCGATGCGGCAGGCTTGTTTGACGGTAGCTTCTCGGCTTTGGGACAAGTTGAAATTAATCCCTTTGATGCATTAGATATTGGTTTTACCTACGTTCGTGGGTATGATAACGAGCAGGTTAGTGGCTCCCCCCGTGGTTCCTTCCTTTGGGGTGCAACGGGTACTAATCTAGCTAACTTCGAGGATGATGCTGGTAATACCCTGGTTGCTGGTTCTCCTGTGACAACCAACTCTTTTGGGGTAAACTTTAAGCTCGATATCACCCAGACAATTAGTCTTCGTGGTTGGGGAGCGTTTACCGATGCCAATATCATTACCGAAGGAGATGATGGTGATGGCGAGATCTGGAATTATGCTGCCGCTTTTGTAATTTCTGACTTGGTTAAGGAAGGTAGTTTAGCTGCATTAATTATCGGTGCTGAACCATACTTGACCTCTCTTGATCTTGATGGAGATGGGGATGATGAGGCGATATCTAACGATGTGCCGATTCATTTTGAGGCTTTCTACAAATATCAGCTGAACGACAACATTTCTCTGACTCCAGGGGTTGTTTGGTTACCCACACCAAATCAAAATGACGATAATAGTGATGTCGTTATCGGTGCTTTTAGAACTACTTTTAGTTTCTAAATTTTGCTTGAGCGATCGCAATTACTAATCAATCAAATTTAAGGTTAAGGTCTAGTCAAAGTCAGTCTAGTCTTTAACCTTTTTTTTATGCCAGGTTTTATTAGAGATAAATCATACTAAATCCCGTTTGGATAAAACATTTAATCGGATTTGGTATCACTATGCACAATACGCTAAAAATGAAACGAATACTTGATAAAAATAAAAAAAATCTTAATTTTCTTGTGATTATTGTAACGATTTCGTTACTATTATTAATATAAATTAATAAAAAATATAATTACCACATTCAAATCGCGTCTTTGCGAACGACAGTGAGATAAAGTTTTAAGCCATCTATAGCCTTAAAGCTTAGTCAAGAATTTTTATTATGCCTCTATTCCAGTTTAAGTTTGGATTACATGTTAAACCTCAATCCACATGAACCTAAGACTAAAACAATTAATGCTTCCCAGCTATTGTCAATGTATCAATCAGGAGAGCGTAATTTTAGCCAGGTTAACTTGTCTCAAGAATTTCTTGCCGATGTTAATTTAAGTGATATTAAGCTATGGCAAGCTAACTTAGCTGAAGCTAATTTTGAGCGTGCTGTCTTAAGGGAAGCTAACCTGGATGAGTGTAACCTCTCTGGTACAACACTATGGCGAACCGATTTAGGAAAAGCGAGTCTTGTTAAAGCTAACTGCGAGGGAGCTTTTCTGATCTGCGCTAATCTTAATCTAGCCAATTTAAGAGAATCAATATTCAGTAATGCTCAGATGCGCCTCGCCTCTTTTATTGGCACCAACCTAGAAGGAGTCGATTTATCGGGTGCTAACCTTTGTTATGCTGACTTAACCAAAGCTAACTTACGAGGTGCTAATCTTTCTCGGGTTCTGCTGACTGGGGCTAATTTATTTCAGACAAATTTAAGAGATACCAATATTGAAGACGCAATTCTCTTGGGAGCGAATCTCAGTCAAACTGTCTTATCTGATGTGATGGTAGGAATACCTACGCCAAAGCTGGAATCAAAAGTCAATAGTAATCCAATAAATCGTAAAAATTAAAATCTTCTCCATCAGCTAAAAGAACTACTGCCTGTAAATTGCCGTGAATAAAAATATCGAGCTTACTAATTCTCTACTGTGGGATTTAGTCACAGAGTATGCTGAACTAAGTCCTCGAATATATTTTAAATCCTCTTTGACTGCTTTAGCTCGTGCAATGCAGGACTTAGTGTTAGCTGATGACGGAAAATATTTAGTAATCGCCAATTTCCAGCAAGAAAGATATTTTCGACAAATAGAGCAGCGTTTTCGGAGGATGGCGGTTGAAAGCGAGCAGGTTTATGTGATGGGCGTACCCGATACTGAATCTGGGTTTGCTGTTGACAATTCTGGCTATGAAACCATACCCCTTGATGCCACCAATACATTAGCAGGAGAGAGATACTTAATAATTATTGGAGAAAAATACTCCGCCTGTTTGGTTGTCCAAGAAAAGTTTGATGTTGAAAAAATGGTTGACTTGCCTAGTTTAGAGCAAGGGGAAAAATACGAAGGTATTTGGACATTTGATCGCGCTCTTGCCTATTCTGCTGCGGATTGGCTTTTAGGTCGTATTGTTAATTTGCGTCCTGAACTCAAAACTAAAACTGATCGCGCCAGAAGAATGTTTATTACCAAGCGCAATCAAAGATCTAGGGCTTTTCTCAATAGTCAAACAGTCGATTTAAGTATTTTTACCCGCAGCTTAATAACTTATCTACAGTCTGGTCAATATAAACTACTCAAGGCTTATAGGAAAGTAGCTATTGCCGAACGTAAAGAAGCTCTTAGTAATAAGATTGCAGCAGCTCAACGTAGTTCTTTTAATCCTGAAGAAATTTTGGCTACTACTGTTGAAGAACTCGGAAAAGTTTTTCCTCAATGTCGCTGTATTCTCTACCGCTTAGAACAAGACGCCAAAGAGGTAAAAATTCATTACGAATCTGTACCTGTTTCTATGACTTCTTTAGTGGGAGCATTATGGTCGATTTCAGACAATCCTTTATTTATTTCCGCTCAGGCGCAACGTTCAACCTTAGTTATTGATGATGTTACTAATAACTCCTATCTCAACGAAAATAATGTTTTGAGGGATAAGATTACTAAAGCTGGTATCCGTTCTTGGTTGATGGTATCGGTTCGCTATCAAAGGAAGTTGTTAGGAATGCTGGAACTTCATTATGGTGATAATTCTAGTTTCCAATGGCGAGCAGAGGATCTTAGTTTATTGGAGTCTGTAGCCACTAGTGCAGGAACAGCTCTAACTCAAGCCAGTGCCTATAATAGGCTAGCAGAATTAAATACCCAGCTAGAAGCAGTAGAGCGCATCCAGAGAAATTTAATTGCGATTGTCGGACACGAATTACGTACTCCTGTGTCAACTATTCGGATCTGCCTAGAAAGCCTTGCCTCAGAGCCAGATATCCCTTTGGAGATTAAAGATTCGATGCTTGATACGGCTTTAGAAGATACCGATAGACTGGAGAAATTAATTCAAAACTTTATAACTCTTTCTCAATTGGAAGGAGGGAAAGCATACCGTAATATAGAATCTTTAACAGTAGATTATCCTCTCAATCTTGCTCTTAATCGTATTCGAGCAACTTCAAGAACCAAGCAATTACCCAAGATAGGGGTAAAACTACCTGATCAGCTACCTGTGGTGCTAGCTGATATAGATGGGTTAGTAGATGTTTTTGTCAAACTACTAGATAATGCCTGTAAGTTTACTCCTTTAAATGGTGAAGTTACCATCTCAGCTAGAGTGTTCGCTCCTGAAAACTTTGATGATACTATCTCTACAAATATTGAGATGTTAGAAGTTATCGTCGCCGACACTGGTAGAGGTATTGAACCAGAGCTTTTAGAAACTATCTTTGACCGCTTTTCTCAGTCAGAAAGCTATCTCCGTCGTAGCGTTAACGGTATTGGCTTGGGTTTGGTAATTTGCCGTCAAATCATTGAGAGCATGGATGGTCAGATTTGGGCAGATAGCGAAGGCGAAGATCAAGGCTGTCAGTTTCACTTTACTTTAAAGATAGATTCTAATCTTCAGAATTTAGATTAGGTGTTATTGCCATCACAGCATCAGGTAAAGACAACTTTTTTCATAATTTATCCGCTATTTTGAATCAGTAATATTTTCTTTATTGTTCATGGTGCAAATTTTCTCTAATAAACCTCGTAGGAATTTATTACGGGGCTTTTGGTTCTTTAGGTAAAAAATTCTTAATCTGCTCAAGAAGTTTGGGAATTTCTTGTGTAGCTACGTCCCAAACTATGTCTAAATCAGTTTCGTTGTAATCGTGAACTATTTTATCTCTCATTCCCGCCATATCCCGCCAAGGAATATAAGAGTTAGCTTGGCGAAATTCTGCTGAAAGCCTCTTGGTTGACTCTCCTATGATTTGAAGACTATACAGAGTTGCGTTAATTTTCTGCTTATCCAATTGAAAATCCTGTTTATCTACTCTATCGATGAATATTGCAATCTCTGTTCCAGCATTGTAAATATCTATGAGTGATTCAAGATCTCTGTTCTTTTTGCTCATAAATTAAGACAACACTATCCAAAATGTTTCGGCGGCGCAACCAATTATCACTTTCCTCAATTGCTTTTTTGGTCATTAGATCAACTGGACGATGAAAAATTGTCTCCAACTCATCGTTCATAGTCACGATTTTCCAGCCAATGCTGGCATTGGGAAAAAATTCTACCATCACATCGATATCACTCTCAGCAGTAAAGTCATCTCGTAATACAGAGCCGAAGAGATAAAACTGCCTGACTTTCCAGCGTTGACAAAATTTCGCTATTTCTAGTTCAGGAATTTTTACAGCGTCTAGCTGCTTGAAATCTGTCATCTTGAATAAGAATCACCTGGATGAGATCTTAATTATACTAGTTGAGATAATTTGCTAAATTTACTTGTGGATATTGATAAGTTTCTTCAAGTAATCGATACAGCATCATCTTAAACAGGAGTTACTATGATGCTCCCTTTCTGAAATAAATTATGGCGAGTTATGCTGATTACCTGATAATATAAGCGATGCCTCTTGTGAGATAGACTTAGAGATTATGGCGTTAGTTGTTCAAAAATACGGCGGTACATCTGTTGGTTCGATAGAGCGAATTAAAGCGGTAGCCAATCGGATTCAAAAAACCGTACAGCAAGGTAATAGCATAGTGGTAGTCGTCTCAGCAATGGGCAAGACTACTGATACTTTAGTAAAGCTGGCGCAGGAAATATCAGGTAATCCTTGCCGTCGCGAAATGGACATGCTGTTGTCTACAGGGGAGCAGGTAACTATAGCCTTACTGAGCATGGCGTTACAAGAATTAGGACAGCCAGCAATTTCCCTGACGGGAGCCCAGGTAGGAATTGTCACCGAAGCTGAACATAGTCGGGCTCGTATTTTACAGGTGTGTACCGATCGCCTGGAAAGGCATCTCAATAAAGGGGAAGTTGTGGTTGTCGCTGGGTTTCAAGGGGTTAGCAGCGGAGCCAAGGAAATTACTACTTTAGGTCGAGGGGGCTCGGACACCTCGGCGGTAGCTCTTGCTGCATCGCTCAAAGCCGAACGCTGCGAGATTTATACCGATGTTCCTGGAATTCTGACCACCGATCCGCGTCTAGTTCCTGAAGCACAGCTTATGTCGGAAATTACTGCCGATGAGATGCTGGAGTTGGCAAGTTTAGGGGCTAAGGTGCTCCACCCACGGGCGGTGGAAATTGCTCGCAACTACGGTATGCCCCTGGTGGTTTTATCTAGCTGGAGCGATCGCCCTGGTACCAGAGTTGTCTCTCGTCTGCCTCAACCCCGCTCTCTCCAGGGAATGGAAATTGCCAAACCAGTAGATGGTCTGGAACTTGATCGCGATCAGGCAAAAGTCGCTCTTTTACGCTTACCAGATTTTCCTGGGGTAGCAGCTAATTTATTTGGGGAAATATCCCAGCAAAATATTGACGTGGATTTGATTATTCAGTCGATACATGAAGCTAATAGTAACGATATTGCTTTTACCGTAGCAAATGGGGCACTAAAATCTGCCGAGGCGATCGCCCAAGCTTTTGCCCGTTCTTTGGTATCTGAGCCTAAAGAGGTCAATAAGGCAGAGGTTTTAGTAGATCCTAAGATTGCCAAAGTTGCTATTTCGGGGGCAGGAATCATTGGTCGTCCTGGTATCGCCGCGAAAATGTTTAAAACCCTGGGGGATGCGGGGATTAATATCCAAATGATTTCCACCTCAGAAGTAAAGGTTAGCTGCGTAATCAAAGAAGCGGAATGCGATCGCGCTCTTCATTTATTATCTCAGGCTTTTGATGTCGATCTCGACTCCCAAAAAGAAATTATCGAAAATAGATATCAGGGGACACAGCCAGCCGTTAGAGGGGTCGCTCTAGATACTAATCAAGCTAGAATTGCCATTCGCCAGGTGCCAGATGAGCCTGGTATGGCAGCGCAAATCTTTTCCCTCCTGGCACAGAAAAATGTCAGCATAGACACTATTATTCAATCTCAAAGATGTCATAAAATTAACGGTGTTTCCACCCGTGACATTGCCTTTACCGTAGCCCAATCGGATGTCGATCTTGCCTGTACTGTAATTGAACAGCTAAATCAAAAAATCGGCTATGGTCAAGTTTCTGGAAATACGGCGATCGCCAAGTTGAGTATGGTGGGAGCGGGTATGATTGGGGAGCCAGGAGTTGCCGCTAAATTTTTTGCCGCCCTTTCACGGGAAAACATCAATATTCAGATGATCACCACTTCAGAAATTAGAGTTAGCTGTGTGATTGATGAGACCCAGGGAAACAGAGCTTTAGCCGCTGTGCATCAAGCCTTTAATTTAGGGGGTAAAGAAAAGGTCACGATTCCTACTTAATGCTAGTTTTGGATAAGAACATTAATCTGTGAGGCTAGCCCTTAGCTATTAGCTTTTAGCCATTAGCTTTTTAGAGATTTATTTAACTATAGATAAATTAGTATTTTTAGCTAAAGCTGACATTATTTCAAGATTTTTTCACTACTAAGGTAGTACTGAATATCAGAAATATCAGACAAGAGAACCATCCTTAGTTAACACAAAAACATTACCCTCATTCCCTCGTCCAATACGCATATCTGCATCAAGATAAGTAATATCGAGCCAGCCTTTTTGATCTCCTCGATCAATTTTAAAGTCTACGGGGAGGAACTTTTTACCCGACTCAATCTGCTGGATTAATTTTGCGGGAGTTTTATAGCTCAACAAGCGCTGAAGACCAATAATTGAACGTTCAAAAATTACGTTAACCCGACGTTCTGATACGGGTTCAAAAGTAGCAGCAACGCTGACTAAACCCTCTAATAAAGGCATACCAATAATCTCGGCGATATTGTAAACTTTGGCTTCAGAAACTCGAATACACTGGTAAATTTGACCCATTTTAAAGAGGGGAAAACGATCCAAGCCGAGAATCCCCTTACTGGTGGTATACAAGAGTCGCCAATCTCCATTGAGCAGTTCCTTAGCCTCCAGGGGGTTGGGGGTCGGATTATCATCTTCTAATTGCTGAATCGCCGAGAGAACTCGCACATTATCAATCTCATTAGCCAGCAAACCTCGATTTTTGCCAGCGATCGCCTCTAATAATGCCGCTTTTTTACTCATAATGACCTAACTTTAATCAACAATCATATTCCGACAACACCACTTATATTTTATAACTACTCAGGATTCTAGACCCTCGTCTAACAAAGTTAAAAAAGCAAACAAAAATTAATCAACGCTGAGTCAGGAACTACGATACCCTAGAGCGGATGATTATTTAAATTTTTTTAAGATAATTCCTATGACGTCCACTCCAGATACTGATAGAGATGCTGTGCGCATCGGTACTCGTAAAAGTCAATTGGCACTAGTGCAAACATACTGGGTCAAGGCACAGCTAGAGAAGCATTTTCCTAATCTTGATTTTGAAGTGGAAAAAATGAGCACTCAGGGGGACAAAATTCTTGATGTTCCCCTGGCGAAAATTGGTGATAAGGGCTTGTTTACTAAGGAACTTGAAGTAGGAATGCTCAATCGCACCACTGATTTTGCCGTCCATTCCCTCAAAGATCTACCGACTAATCTGCCAGAGGGCTTGATGTTGGGTTGCGTTACCAAGCGGGTTGACCCTGCGGATGCCTTGGCAATTAACCCTAAATTTCAAGAATATCGGCTAGAAACTTTACCCCCAGGTTCGGTAATCGGCACTTCTTCCTTGAGACGTTTAGCACAGCTACGTCATCACTACCCCCATTTAGAATTTAAAGACATTCGAGGAAACGTTAATACCCGTTTAGCAAAGCTAGATGCGGGAGAATATGACGGAATTATTCTTGCCGTGGCAGGGCTGCAACGCCTGGGGCTAGATGAGCGCATTCATCAGATAATTGACAGCTCAGTTTCTCTCCATGCCGTAGGACAGGGCGCCTTGGGTATCGAATGTCGTGCGGGAGATGAAGAAATTCTTAAGATACTTGAAGTCCTGACGGATCTCGACAGTCGCGATCGCACCTTGGCGGAAAGATCGTTTCTGCGAGAGCTAGAAGGGGGATGCCAAGTACCGATTGGGGTCAACACCAAAATTGAAAGCGAGCAGCTGACCTTAATAGGAATGGTTGCCAGTCTTGATGGTAAACAATTAATCAAGGATGCTGTAAGCGGTAGTAGAGGTGATTCTGAGCAGCTGGGCAAAGATTTAGCGGCTAAATTGAGAGAACAGGGGGCGGATGATATACTGTCTAAGATTTTTGCTCAGATAAAGCGTGGATCATAAATCTTAATTTGATATGTAGAGTCTCTTTGACTCTATAGAAATTATCGATTATCACTTAATAGACTAAATTAAACATTGAATCTTTAGAAATGATGAATATCAAAATTAAACACTTGGCTGTTCCTGCTTTTATGGCTTTAGCACTTGCTGTTAATGCTTGTTCCAATGCTAACAACATCGAAACTCCTGATGCTGTTGATGGGGCTGTTCAAGATGGCATCGAAGGAGTAGAGCAAGGAGCGGAAAAAGCTGGCGACGCTGTTAAAGGCGGTCTAGACACCTTAAAGCAAGGCACAGAAGATGCGGCTGGTGCTGTTAAAGATGGCGCGAAAAACCTCAAGGAAGGCGCTGGAAATGCGGCTGGTGCTGTGACAGACGGTGCTAAGAACCTTAAGGAAGGCGCTGAAAATGCTGCTCAAGATGGCATTGAAAACGTTCAGCAAGGGGTCGATGATGCAGGTAATGCGATTAAAGATCTAGGAGATAAAGTTCCTGGAAATAAGGGAGAATAAAGAGCTTGCCGTGAGCTTGAAGCTTTGGCTCAGAGTTCAATA
Organism: Cyanobacteria bacterium J06621_8; assembly: GCA_038524995.1. Lineage (GTDB taxonomy): Bacteria > Cyanobacteriota > Cyanobacteriia > Cyanobacteriales > Xenococcaceae > Waterburya. The sequence goes on along the minus strand of JBCBIE010000039.1, from coordinate 27,601 downwards.
ATAATTTTATGATTGGGTGTCGGTGTAATTTTAGTACCGATGCCTATTTTTTTGAGAAGATATTATTAATGTTCCTTTATTAGGGAACCTATTATTCATACTTACTATTAACCATGGATTTTACACCCGATCTTTTTCTCTATGCCAAGTGGACAGGAATTGCTACTCTGGCTTGTCTACTGTTCACCATAGTTTCATTTGTCGTAGGCTGGGGCGTCCGCTTTCGCTTTGTGGGCATAACTAGCTTTATGGGAGTAGTAAGTGCGGGGCTGTTGGCTTTGGGCTTGGGCTTTTACCCCCATGTGGATATACCAGGATCGGTGCGCTATGCCCTAGTTTATGACACTGGTTCCAATTCCGCAGTAGTAGCTGTTCCTCCCACTATCGAGGAATCTGCCATTGAGCCGACTCTAATTCAAGCTGCAACAGATTTATACTCCTATGGTAGAACAGGAACAGGGGGCAATAACCAGTTCAGGGTTAGATTGAGAACTGTATTGCATCCTGAGTCAGGGGTGTCTCAACCCTTGTTTTTGGGCGAAGCGAGGCGGATGCTGATTAATCGACAGAATGCAGACATCGAAACGAAAATTTACTCGCAGAATGTGCTTTTGCTCCCTAAATCTGCTGAATCTAGCTAAATTAATTATTAATAACAATTTGAATTTTCATCAAATATAAATTTAAAATTTTTATAAATTTTATGAGCAAGAAAGCTACCACCGCCAGTAGTAAAGCTGCTACTGCAAAAAGTCAGCATTATCCTCCCTTGGCGATCGCACCCGCTAGAGTATTGCGGGGGGAAAATTGCCTGGTTAACTCAGGTCAGGAAATTGCTAAATTGGGGATTCGACCCTTGGTGGTGGGGGGAGTGCAATCCTTCAAGACTGTTGAAGCAGCTCTCAATAAATTGGCTGTTAAGCACCAGTTAAGCTGTAAGACTGGCAATTATAGTCCTGACTGTAGCGAGTCTTCTTTAAAGAGACTAAAAACAGCAATCGAGGAGCATCAGGCAGATCTGGTGATTGGGGTTGGGGGCGGCAAATCCCTAGACCTGGCAAAATTACTAGCAGATCAATGTGAACTGCCCATAGTTACTGTTCCCACTTCAGGGGCTACCTGCGCCGCCTGGACTGCTCTTTCTAATATTTATTCCGAGGCAGGAGCGTTTCAATATGACGTGAGCCTTAGTGGTTGTCCCGATTTATTAATTCTGGACTATGGTTTAGTCCGCACAGCACCCTCGCGTACTCTAGTAGCGGGAATTGGGGATGCGATCGCCAAATGGTACGAAGCATCTGTTAGTAGCGGTCATGCTACAGCTACGATGACGGTGGCGGCGGTACAGCAGGCGCGTATTCTGAGGGATCTTCTGTGGCAAAAATCGGCGATCGCCCTACAACAGCCTGATAGTGATGAATGGCGGGAAGTAGTTGACGCCACGGTTTTACTCGCGGGGGTGATTGGCGGTATTGGAGGGGCTGATTGTCGCACCGTAGCCGCTCATGCAGTCCATAATGGCTTAACTCATCTTGTGGAGGCACACGACATTCTCCATGGGGAAAAAGTAGCTTACGGAATTCTGGTACAGCTACGCCTAGAAGAAATGTTACAGGGCAGTCAGCTGGCTGTGGCGGCACGAAAACAGCTAATTAAATTCTACACAGAAATTGGTTTACCCCAAACCTTAGAAGATATGGGTTTAGGAAAAGTGACCCTGGAGCAACTGCGCCAGGTAGCGGCGATCGCCACTAAGCCAGAATCAGACCTGCATCGCTTACCTTTTACCGTCTCCTCAGAACAGCTAGTAGCGGCAATGGTATCCACTACAGCATAGTAAACCGAAATTTTGGGTTTAAAGGAGGATGTTAGCCTTTTACAATCGCTCCAAAATCCCCTAGGACTCTAGCATGATTCCGCAGCAGTCCTAGCAAATTCAAGCGATTCCGCTTAACGTCGGGATTTTCTGCCATCACTAAAACGCTATTTTCGCCATCAAAAAAGTTGCTCACCACGGGGGCAATTTTGGTTAAGCCATCGATTAAGGATTGGTAGTTACTATTTCTTTGTGATGCTAAGGTTTGGGGCAGTAGTTCCAGCAGTGCTCTATAAAAATGCTGTTCTGAGGGCTGCTCAAACAGTTGAGGATTAACCTGCTTTTCTGGGTCTAAAGCTTGGGTATCTAAATCCCCCTTACTTGCGAGACGGGCAGAACGATTGATGGTTTCATAAATTTCCTTGAGCCTGCCGTCATCGCGGGTGGATTGGAGGAAAAGAGCGCGATCGCGGATATCCAGTAGATCTTGTAAAGCCCTTTGGGTATATTCAGGGTCGTTTTCCCCCAGCACGGCATTAACCAAATCGTAATCAATTTGCTGCTCATCTTGCAGGAGAGTCCGTATTCGCTGAATAAAGAATTCCTGGAGCGCGGCAAAAGGAGATTGACGCTCTGAATGCGCCGAGGCAAAATCTGCTGCACCCTGCTGCAATAGCTGCTCCAGATTGAGGGGCAACTCGCTAGACCAGGTAATATTAACTACCCCGTTAGCAGCTCGTCGCAGGGCAAAAGGATCGGAAGAGCCTGTGGGCATCATCTCTAAACCGAAGATGCCAATTAAGGTATCCAAGCGATCGGCTAAACCAACTACCTGACCATTAAGGGTAGTGGGCATGATGTCATCAGCGCCCCTGGGTAAATAATGCTCAAAAATTCCCTTAGCCACCGTGGGAGACTCCCCACTGACTAGGGCATATTTTTCCCCCATCACTCCCTGTAGTTCAGGAAATTCCCCCACCATTTGCGTTACTAAATCCGCTTTGCAGAGTAGAGCGGTGCTTTCTATTTCATTTTGTTCGGCTTCACTGACTTCTAGCTGTCCAGCGATAGTTTGTGCCATGTCAATAATGCGGTCAACCTTCTCCCGCATCGAACCTAAATCTTCTTGGAAGGTAACGTTTTCTAGCTCAGGAAGATAGGTATCAAGATGTTCATCACAGTCTGCCTGATAAAAGAATTGAGCATCTGCCAAGCGAGCGCGAATCACTCTGCCGTTTCCTGCGGCAATCAAGGCTTTTTTCTCAGGGTCACCATTAGAGATGGTGATAAAGTTAGGCAATAAATTACTATTATCTTCCCCTTGATATACTGGAAAATAACGCTGATGGCTCACCATGACCGTAGTAATTACTTCCGACGGCAGCCGCAGAAAATCCGCTGCAAACTCCCCCGTCACTGCGGTCGGATATTCCACCAAATCTATAACTTCCGCTAATAAATCAGGATAAAGCTCTGCTGTGCCCCCAAGCTGCTGGGCTTCGGCTTTAACTTCCGCCACAATTTTTTCTTTCCTGGCTGCTGAATTTACCTCCACCGACGCGCCCCGCATCGCCCCCACATAGTCTGTAGCTTGCTTAATGGCTATAGTTTCTGGATGTAATACCCGATGTCCACGAGACAGGCGATCGCTTGAAATACTTTCTGAACCATTAGCTAATTCTAGGGGTAACACCTGGTCATCCCACAGCGCCACCAGCCATCTGATAGGACGGGGAAACTTCAAGTCGCCATCCCCCCAGCGCATAAAGCGTTTACCCTCCAAACCAGTAATCCAGAGATGAGACAACTGCTGCAAAATCTCTGCCGTCTGCCGACCAGGAATCTGTTTCTGGAGAAAAACAAACTCTCCTTTAGGAGTGTCGCGAATTTCTAACTGCTCAATGCTGCCCCCTTGCTTACGGGCAAATCCCTCGGCGGCTTTGGTCGGTTGACCATCTTTAAACGCAGCTCTTACAGGGGGTCCCTTGACCTCTTCCTGACGATCTGCCTGCTGCATCGGCAAATCCCTAATTAAGACAGCTAAACGACGAGGAGTACCATAGTATTCAACTGTAGCGGGTTCCAAAAATTCAGAGGATAAGCTTTGAGGAATCTTCGCCTGCCACTGTGCGATCGCACTACTAACGAAATCTGCGGGTAATTCTTCTGTCCCTACTTCCAATAAAAAATCAGCCATAAAAATTAGCCATTAAAGAGATTGCTTGCTGCCCTATCGTTTAAACAGGATAGCAGTTATCTGGATGGGATTATCAGCTATTCCTAATCAAGTCTTCAAGACTCTAAAAAAGCTAATGGTGAGCCAGTGCGGTCTTTGCGAGAGGAAATACTGGGTTTCCCCATAACTCATCGAGATACTTTAGTTCTTCTAGTTATGCTAAATCCTATTTAGATAGAACACTTATTGACTATGCAGGGGTAACGGGGTTTCAGGTTTGCATTTAATAAGTGTATTTTGGTAATCGGATTTAGTATTACTGGTTATCAAGGCAATGCTACCGAGCTGGTTGCTTATATGACTGCACCCCAAAATCGCGATTTGGAGATAGTTAAATTTTCACGTCCACAACGAGCTAAACCCACTCTTGACTTGTCTCCGTGCCCTGCTTAACAACTACCTTTCCGCCTTAACTTGTCACCAATGCGTATTGGTTAATTTTTTGCCTCAGTATCTTCCTTGATAATGTTTAAAACAACTTCTTGAAACTATGAGGTTGCTATCAGATTGAGTCCTGGTTATTTTTGAATAAAAATAGATTAACTTAGGCTGCTCAAACTTCTCAGCTCTTTCTTTGCTTAGGTTAAGGATAATCTAATTTACTCAAACCTTAATTATGCCCATTAAGCAGAGTAAAAATCATTTTTCCTAGCAAAAAAACATAAATAATATTTTCCACCGTAATTACTAGTAAAAAATCTTATCAAAACTTACCTTGAGTCGTCACTAGTACTGATAGCAGCAGTTAATTATTATGATTAGAATCATAGGGTAGGTCGTAATCACCTGTCGACTAAATATTAGGTTTTAGAGGAAAGTTTTGTGCACAAAAATTCCCAGCATTTACAATTAATAGCTGTATTATCATCAATCATTAAACGACAGCCTATTAGTAATCAACTGATTAAGTTGTTCACTCTGGTAATTTTAGGCACTTTATTTTCCTTACCCGTGCTGGCTTCATCAACGATTAAGGAAATAAATAAAAGTCCAGAAGCTTCAGGCTCAATTAAACTTAACTCTGATATCCAGCAGATAGAACTACAGCAGCAGGAACCAGTTATTGCCCCTGATGAGCTACGGCTGATGGCGGAAGAGCTAGAAGGATTAATTGCTCGCTTTCAGATGACTCTCTTAACTGCTGATGCTAACCATAGTCGAGTTGATATCTCCTCCAGTAAAGTTATTGAACGTGTTCTGAAGCAAAAAACCATTAGTCGTAAACAAAACAAGCATGGTGAGGTACAGTTAGCCAAATCCTATTACCGAAATTCTCATCAAGCATTACAGTCCGCAGTTAGACAGCTAGAAAAATTTCGCACTCTATCGCGTCAGGGTAGATTTACCGAAGCTCAGACAGCATGGTCAACTGCCAAACAAACTTTGTGGGATAACTATCCTCGCAATCGACCCCTTGCTGAATCGGAAGTCAGAGGCATGTGGCTAGATCGTGGCACTATTGTTAAAGCTAAATCGGAAGCTGATCTCGCTCTGATTTTTGACCGCATGGCACAGGCAGGAATTAATACGGTTTTTTTTGAAACTCTTAACTCTAGCTATACTATTTATCCTAGTAAGGTAGCGCCGCAACAAAACCCCCTCGTTGAAGGTTGGGATCCACTGAAGGCAGCAGTTAAACTCGCTCATGAACGGGGTATGGAGCTTCATGCCTGGGTTTGGACATTTGCGGCGGTCAATCAGCGCCACAATACTATTTTAAATCTACCGCGAACTTATTTAGGTCCCTTAGTATCAAAGCATCCAGACTGGGCAATTACTGATCATCAGGGTAGTCGTTTTCACTATAATTCGGGGAAGGTATTTCTCGATCCTGCTAATCCTGAGGTTAGAGAGTATCTACTATCTTTGATCACTGAAATTGCCGCCAATTATGAAGTTGATGGAATTCATCTCGATTACATACGCTATCCTTTTCAAAGTCCTACAGGGGAAATAACCTATGGTTATGGACAAGCTGCTCGCGAACAGTTTCAAAAGCTTACGGGGCATGACCCGATTAAGCTTGACCCCACCCACCCACTGTGGCAGAAATGGACTCAATTTCGGATTGAGCAGGTGGATAGCTTTGTCGAGTCGGTTTCTCAAAATTTAAGGCAGCTAAGTCCTCAACTAACCCTCTCAACGGCGGTTTTTCCGATGCCCCCCAGGGAACGTCTGCATAAAATTCAACAGTCATGGGAAAAGTGGGTCAGCAAAGAATGGATTGATATGTTGATTCCTATGACCTATGCTCACAATACAGAGAAACTGCACACTTTAACAGATCCTTTAATCGGAGAGTTTGATCATGGCAAAGCTTTATTGTTACCTGGAATCAGGTTGCTACATATTTCCGACGTAGCGGCACTGGATCAAATACAGCTTTTACGGGGAATGTCTACCCAAGGCTATGCTTTATTTGCGGCAGAGAATTTAAATTACCAATTGACAACTATGTTTCATCAAACTCAGGGAGAGAAAGTCACGGAGTCTAAACAGACTTTACCCCATCGAGAGCCTTTCAAAGCTAGTTTGGCGCGATATGAAAGTTTACAGCAGGAATGGAACTATTTCTTACTCAGTAATCAACCAGAAATAGATGATGATGTTTTGCGTAACTGGGGAGAACAAGCAGATCGATTAAGATTGCAGCTAGAAAAATTGAATAGTGAACCATCTGGGAGAAATTTTTTCTCTGCTCGCCTGGCGCTCAATTCCATTAGGCGCAAATTTTCGCCTTGGATGACGCAAACTGAGGATATTAATAACTATCAGGCTCAAGCTTGGCAAAGCCGCTTAGATGCACTAGATCGCTTGCTAAGTTATGGTGAGAGAAAGAGCTTTAAGCGTTACTAGAAGTTGGGATTTTCAATAAGATAAACAGTAAATAATCGAATGCTATCCTGCCAAGGTTGATAATTCATGAGCCCTTCTTTTAAGCAGCTTCATGGCTTTATTCTTAATTTGTCTAACTCGTTCACGACTAATTCCACAGGCTTTACCGATCTGCTCATAAGTCATAGTCCTGCCATCATTCAAACCATAACGAAGGGTAATGACATCGCGCTGTTTAGGAGTTAGAGTATGGAGTAAACTTTGAATTTGTGAACGAACCTCTTGATTAGCGACAAAATCTGAAGGAGATTGAGAGTCATCGGGTAAGAGATGCTCTAACTCTGTTTGAGTTTCATCAATAGTTACGTTAAGGCTTTTGGGCTTAGTAATTCTTGCTGACTGCGCTAAGGATCTTAACTTTTGCAGGTCCATATCTAACTCTGCGGCAATTTCGCGATCGCTCGGTTTACGACCTAACTGCTGAGATAAATTGCGAGTTGCTTTCTTGACCTTATTTAGGTCTTGAGTGATGTGGATTGGTAAACGAATAGTACGGGCATAATTGGCGATCGCTCTAGTCATCGCCTGTCTGATCCACCAGTAGCTGTAGGTAGAGAATTTATAGCCCTTGGCGGCATCAAATTTTTCCGTTGCTCTCATTAGTCCAATGCTACCTTCCTGGATTAGATCCAGCATCGATAAGCCGCGATTTTGATACTTTTTCGCTACCGATACCACTAATCTCAGGTTTGCCTCAACCATTCTCTGTTTTGCTCTTTGTCCGAGGCGAATTATTTCCTGTTCTTCAGCGGAGAGGTTCTCTTGCTCTAGCAGAGGCAACATAGCTTGAATCTGATTAGCCAGCTTTACTTCTTCTTCAGCCTTTAACAACTGAGTACGTCCAATTTCTTTTAAATAGTCTCTGACACTGTTGCTAGGTTTGTTTGCCATTGTTAAACTTGCTCTTAATTCTGCTCTTTATCTTATTTTTTCTTTCTTAGCTAATGTCGCCTCTGTGGTTAGGGTTGATTACAAAGTAAGTCAATACCACTTCTTACACTTGCTTCTCGGTAAAAGTTGAAGTGTAGATTAATCTAGCAATTATTGAGAGTTTTAGGCATCACTCGCCAGAAAGAGATTGGTGAGTTTATTTGGTACTTTGATAAACAACGACTCTTTTCTAAGGTCGCAGTTACCTTTAGCGAAATAAAGCGTCCACTACATCTTTTTGCTGATCAACAAACAATTCTCGATAGAGATTTTCTTTAATCACCATTTGGTAGTTCATCTGGATTAATAATTCCTGCGCTTCTTCACGGGATAATTGCCTCACCTGATCGCTGAATACGCGATGCTGCAACTGCTGCTCCAATGAGAGGTTTTGATTTGCTGGCTTCATCGTCGTTACTTTTTTAAGTTCATCTACTATTGTAAATAAATTTTAAGTAAACTTGACCATCGACGCAGTAGTGATAGCCGAAAGTATTCATCGTGTTAGTTACCCATCTTGCAGGAGTCAGAAGTAGGAAAATTATTACAGGCTAGCCTCTGCGGGATTTTTGGCGGGTAAACAAAAATGGGATAAACCATCCTAAAATGATGCCGATACCGCTACAGAAAATGAGCATGACACCTACAGGAAGAGAAATAGATTCAAGATGGAGGAACTTAAGAGAGACATTCTCTACGTTTTGGATGGAGAAAATTGCAGTGGCTAAGACCAATACTGCTAAGAGCAAAGAGCTAAGAAAATTAGTTAAAGATCTCATGAACAAGGATTATAAAAATTAAAATAGTAAAAGCTGATTAAGGTCGATCTTAACTTGGGGAAAAGCTAGAGATAAAACTGTACCGCTTTGATATTCTGTTACTTCAGTGTATTGAGAATTTTGAGGAGCAGTATGGATAATTAATTTTTTGTTGACCAGATCGATTACCCAATATTCGGGAATACCATTTCGGGCATAGGTGGTGCTTTTTACCGTTAAATCTTTAGCTAGGGTTTTCTGAGATATTTCTACCAGCCAGTAAATATCTTCGGGGTAGGGGTGGTGTTGAGTATAAATCGTCTTTGGCAGTCTGACTATAGCAATATCAGGTTCAGGTTCGGAATCATCTAGAGTAATCGGGTGCGACTCCCGTATTTTGGCTAATCCTTTGAGCTTGACTCGGAGTAATTCTGCTACGTCATCGTTAGTGTAGCTGTGTTCTTCTCTTTCGGGACTCATCTCAATGATTTCGCCATTCAATAACTCCACTGACTTACCCGCTAACACTCCTGATTCAATTAGGGAATGATATTCGGCGATTGACCATTTGTAGGTGGTAATTGTCATGGCTGAAATATCTGGACAAACCTTAGCTAGTCTTACTGTACTCCAATCGACCTACCCCCAGGAAGCTCAGAACCTAAAATCGTCCGAAACTTAATGGCAGCATCTTGGGGTAATGGTTCCCAGCCCACCTCGTATCCTGCATCCCAAGCCTGCTTGCGTGCCGCGCGGAAGGCTTCAAAGCTATCTGGACGAACGATAAATGCTAAGAAGTCCTGGTTAGGATTAAATTTATCTAAGATTTGCTGGAAATCTGAGTTGGGAGCCATAAACTGACTGCTGGTTTCTCCTACATCTGCGGATTGGGGCTCAAATAACAGGGATACGCCTCGATCTACGGCTCTAACGCGATAGTTTTCGGTATTGGTTCTAAAATTACTTTGACGACCTAAAACACTCGACAAGCAAGACTGATAATTTTGCTGACGTATGGTGAAGTCCGCAGAATCAGAATTTCGGGGTTTGTTGCAGTTGGGTAAGTTCTTTGTCAGTTCTAACTCTTCTTCCCTAATCTGACGTACATTGAGATGACTAACTTTACTTTCGCTAATCTCGAACCAGAGCTGTTCTTTATCCGTGGGAGAAGATAAAGGGGTTTGGATTGTAACCCTAGTTTTGGGTGCGCTGCCAGTGGCAATAAGAGTGACAAATAAACTAATAAACATCAATACGCCGACGGTATTGGTGAGAATATCTAGGAAGGAATCTAAGTTCTGACTAGGATTATTATTTCTGCGTCTTGCTCTGGTTCTCATGTAGTTTTTATCTATCGAACTATATTAAATTAACTGGCAATTTTAAGCTCTAGACCATACTCCAAAGGTTCGTAGCCGAGGTCGATGCCTGATTCCTGAACTATATTGCGGATGAGATTAAACATTTCTAAGCCATCTGGTCGCACTATAACAATTAGATATTGTTCTGATTTATTTTGTTTGAGACTGGTTAATATCTCTCCCAGAGGGGATTCTTGGTCATAAAGATCGGCTCGGGGAGCAAATTCTGTGCTGGGATGCAGCACAAACCCATCTTCTCGACACTCTATATAAACTGGGGTTTTATCACGATTAGCTCCTCGGCTATTTTCGTCTACTTTAGCTACAACAACCGCTTCTTGGGGTTCCAAGGCTTGGGTAGTTAAGACAATGATTAAGAGAATTAGGGTGCCAATGGTGCAGGCGAGCACCGAAAGGAAGGGGAATAGCTCAACTTCAGTGGTAGATTTACGATAAATTTGACGTCTAGGCATATGTAGCAATTATTTAATAACAGAAATACATCAAGCATTCAGTTATAGGTTATGAGTTATAGGTTAAAATTATCCTTTACCGTTATCTTGCTCTACTAAAGTAATGCGACGGGGTTTATTAAGCTGTTGCAGAATGGGCTGTAGCTGGGAGAGATTTTCTTTGACTCCTGATAGAACCTGCTCTAGCTGTGCAGTTTTCTCTAGAGAAGCGAAACTGCGTTCTAAGCCCTGCTGAATCTGCTGGAAGTCGCTCATTTTGTGGGTAGCTAATTCGAGAGAGCCAATTCTGTTTTCGAGGATCTGCGCTGCTTTTTCTAGCTGTTGGCTGATTCCCTGGGTTTGGGTGTTGAGGTCATCCGCCACTGCTCTATTTTTGCTGCGGATCTCGTCGATAATGCCTCGAATTTGCTGAACTAGTTCCTGGTTAGTCTGCTGCTGTTGAGCAAAAAAGTTTAGGAATTCTTGGCGATCGCTATTTGCCTGCTGTCTAATTTCTCCTACCTGGTTGATGATTTGAGAGCTAATGTCTTGTACTTTGCCTACTTCAGCGATAAAGCCAGTAGATAGTTGACTGGCAGCTTCTTGGGCATAGCTGTGGGCGGGTTCTACTAAGTCTTGGGGATTGGGGAAATATTCTTTAATTGCTCCTGCTACGGCACGATCAATGTCAACCTCTTCTAAATGCTCGCTTTTTTTTCTAAGACGGGGCAGTAGTTTGTCATTAATAAAAACTTCAATTCCCAAAAGCAGGCTTGATTCATAACGTTCCACCAGAACTAGGGGAATCATTACTAGAACACTAAGGAACAGTGCCAGCAGTGTGGTGTCAAAAGCTACTCCTAAGTTGCTTGTTACTTGACCAATACCTTCTTTGATCTGTTCGACATCCCCTGAGTTTTCTAAAAATCCTGAGAAGCCACTAACCGCTCCACTAATCCCGATTACAGTACCAATAAAGCCTAGGAGAGGGATTGCCCAGACGAGAATTTTCGGCAGGGAATAAGATGCTTCTGAGGCACTGAGGTAGAAGGAAGAATCATCTAGGGCAAACTCGTTTGCCACAGTGCGATCGCCACTTTTGATGTAGGCTTTAAGGACTCGACCACAGCGAATGGCGACGAGGTTACTATCTTTAATCAATCGGTACTGAAAGTTTTCTACTTCTGGAGAAGCAGGCTGTTCTAAGGGAATATGATCGGCAATCCAGATTTTCTTGAGGGCTTGATGTTCTTTTCTCAGCAAGAAAAATTTGAGGATTGATGTGGCAAGGACAAAAGCAGCTAGGGCTACTACCAGAAACTGCACTAAACCTCTTTCCAAGAGCAAAACGCCGATGTAAGATTCCCGAAAGGGCGGTATCAAGCCGACGATGATATAGGTAACGGCAAAGATAGCTGCTGCTACCAAAAGTATCAGGGGGGTATTGATTTCCAATTCCTGACGCTTGGCGTGGGAATGACGGGATGTTTTCGGTTTCAGGCTGAACTTGCTCATACTTAATTTATGGTGAATGGTTGGTTGCTGCCATTGAGACACAGGGATGATGTTTGTCTGTCATAGCTCAATTGTTACTCCCCAGTCAATTAATGATTTAGACTGCTATTTTAGATAATTATATTAATTGCTGCCATTGAATAGCACAACTCAACTCTATCTAGGTATCAAACTTAAGTAAAAAACTAGTTTAAGCAAGACCTGAAACCGATGAGCTTTTAGATATTTAAATTCATCTGTGAAATTTTATGAATAATTTTTTAAGTCAAAAAATCGCAGTTTAAATGGGTATTAGCTGAGAATGATTTTGGGATTAAACCTGATAGTCTTATGAAAAGAATCTGATTACTTAGCAATTCAATTACCATTGAAAATGAAATAGTCCTAAATTTTAATTTGTGTTTAAAAAGCTTTTTGGCTAATGACTATAAATCCTCCATTAAGATCTATCAGAAGTAATCCTCCGAATATTCCACGATTGAGAAATTCTATATTGCTTACTCGTTTATCGATTTGATCGACTCTAGTATCTAATGATTTAATCTTTTCTAGCAGTTTTACATCAACTGTTGTTATTTGTCCTGATAACTTTCCATTGACTGTCTGTAATTTGTTCTAATAGTCTTTTGTTTATTGCTTTGATTTTTCCTTTCAACTCAGCCTGCTCTATTCTAGGAATCTGTGATGTTTTCTAAAATATTTTTCTGATCGCCTCTAATTTCTCTTAATCTCCCCACCAAATCAGTGTCTATGATTGGATTATTTATTATTTACTTAGTCAATTAATTTTATCAGCTATATTTTTGAATTTAAATAAACAACAAAGATTTATCTTTGAGAGGGGCAAAAGCTTCGGCATTGAAACTATATAAACTAGCAGGACGACCTGCTCCCCGAGAGACTTTTACCCCAGTATCTGATAGAAAACCCAATTTTAACAGCCGAGATCTAAAATTAGAATAGTCAGAAAAATTTTCACCTAATATTGTGCAATAAAGCTGATAAACTTCGTTTAAAGTAAATTCTGGTGGTAGGACATCAAAAGCAATGGGACTGTATTTTAGTTTATTCTTTAGCCGATTCCAGCCATAATTAAGTATATTGTCGTGATCAAATACCAGGCTAGGAACTTCATTAACTTTATACCAAGATATGCCATAGTCTTCTGCTATGATAATTTTCGCCTCTTCATATCTGACCAAGGCAAAATAACTAACGGAAAGATATCTTACACCATAGATATTGGGATCTTCTCGCGGATCTCTTCCAGGATCACCAAAGGAATAAAGCTGTTCTAAATATAAATTATCGACCTGGATTTTCTCGGCTAAAGTCCGATATGCGGCATCGGTCAATGATTCTCCTTGTCTAACTAAGGTTCCAGGCAAACTCCAGCAATTTTGATAGGGCGCTTCATCTCTTTTGCGTAAAAGTACTAAAACGCGATTGTAAATAGTATCAACTGAAAAAATAACGTTATCAACCCCAACTTTAAAGTCGGCAAGACTTTCTTCCTGATTATTAGTTTTAGGCTGTTCTTCAGAATTGATTTTCATACCTTTACTGTCAATTAATATTGATTGCTGGTAATTTCTGTAGCCACGTTATAAAGTTTTTTATGTTCAATATAATTTCTCACCGCAGGACTGACAAAACTTTGATTTTGCTGTAAACGGTAGCTACTAGAAGATACTTGCGGCGCGTTTAAAGTGGCGATCGCATATTTTCCTCCCATCTCCTCAATAGTGTCCAAGTCTGATGATTGAATGTTATATCCTAAACGAGGCACGACTAAAACTTTAACCAGGGTTAGCAGTTCAGCACTACGATACCACTTGGTAATCTGAGGCAAAATATCTGAACCAATAACCAGAGTAAATTCTACTTCTGTTCCCCACTTGCTGCGAGCTTGTTTAACTGTAACTATAGTGCGGCGATCGCTTAATTCTGGATGCAGATAAATATTATGATGCGGCGCTGCTAAATCGGCAATGGCTATGTTTAGCATCGCGGTACGATCTTCTAAGGGGGTTTGATGTTGTTTAAACGGATTATCCGATGCCCAAACTACTACGCGATCATAATGCTGGGCGAGCCAAAGCAAAATAGTCTGATGTCCCACGGTTGGAGGATCGGCGCTGGTGCCAAACAGGGCGATTTTTTTCATTGATTAGCTGCTAGTTACTGGATTTAGTTTAGCGACTGAGCGCTGTAATGCCGCTAAAGCTGGCGAAATTTTAACAGTAAAGGATTCAGGACGATTGATTTGTCGCACGCTGTCGGGAAGACTGGCTACGGATGCGGCGGTACGTTGACGAATTTGTTCCAGAGATGGAGTAGGCTGGAGTTTTGTTCCCCCCTGCATTACTAGCTGCAAGAGCTGATGCTCGTTTGCTTGAGGCTTTTCATCTTGCAGCACCAGGCGATCTTCTTGCGCCTGTCCATCAATTAGCCGACGATAAATTTGCTTGCAGCCTGGATAGGAAATCTTATTCTTTGATTCTTTCATGGTGGGAATACAATCTATTTCTACCAGTTTATAAACCCCGTTTACAGGTACTCCCGTAACCAGCTTAGTACCAATCCCATATCCTGCGATCGCCGCACCCTGATGTTTAAGTCTGCTAATTTTCCACTCATCTAGATCTCCACTGGCAAAAATCTTGGTTTCTGGTAAACAAGCCTGCACCTGCTGTGATAATTCTACTAAATCGCCTGAATCAATTCTGACTCCAGCTATAGTCTTTCCTTCCATTGCCTGCTGCTGCAATCTTTGGGCGGCGGCGAGGGGATCATAAGTATCGATTAACAGGGGAGCCTGGGGAAAATACTGCTGAAATGCCCGAAAAGCCTCATCTTCACTGCCTGCCGTAGCGGCGATCGCCATCACTAGAGCATGAGCCATTGTCCCCCGTGGCTGCTCCCCCAGCTTGAGCGCCGCTAAAACATTAGATGTTCCGTTAAATCCTGCTGCTAAGGCTGCTCTGGCTGCCCAGACTGCTCCCTGGGGGCTAAAGGCTCTTCTAGAGCCAAATTCTAATAGCTGCGCCTCAACGCCAGCTATATCTCTTATTCGTGCTGCTTTGGTGGCAATTAAGGTTTGATAGTTAATCGTATTGAGCAGATAGGTTTCTACTATTTGAGCCTGCCATAGGGGCGCTTCAATTCTTAGTATTGGTTCGTTGGGAAAGATAGCAGTACCTTCCGCAACAGCCCAAACATCTCCTGTAAACCCCCCCGACTCTAATAGCCGCCAAAAACTTGCGGGGGCTTGCCCAAAAATTTCCGTGTCTCGTAATGCCTGAATATGTTCTGGCGGGAAGTTTAGCTGCTCTAAATACTCTAATGCTTGCTCTAATCCCATGGCAATGAGATAGCCAAAGTTATCTGGCAAATTCCGTGTAAACAGCTCAAAGCTAGCTTTTTTCTCCGCAATCTCCTCTCCTGCATAACAGGCAGCCATTGTCAGCTGATACAAATCTGTCAATAAACAGTTATCTTGAGGGTTTATCTTTAACCCTTGTTTTGCTAATATATTTTTCATAATAGAAATTCAACTAAATATTGGTAGTTTTAACCAAAAATCTTACAAGGTCTAAATAAAAAGTGTCAAGATAACTAACAGTACTCAAAGGCTAAATATGCTTGAGGTAAATTAGCTTTGCTCTCTTCACCATCTTCATATTAAGCAAAAAAAATTAAACTCTACTAGTAATTGGACATCAAGCCAATACCAATAGAGTTTAGTTAAGGGTGTAAGAATCAGTGATAAGCGTTAGAAGTATTTTCTAAACTTATAATCACTATCGATTAGAAAAAATTAATTATGATTTTAGAAGAAAGTCTTTCATAAATCATAGGGTTCCGCTTCAATTACCTGCTTGTTAATAAAAGATTCAGTTGCCAACGATTCCAGCCCAACTGACTTAAGCATTTCAGTCCATTTTTGATGTACTATGGCGTGTTCGGTCATCAAATCAGGATCTTCGGCTAAAACAGATAGAGCACTGTACCAAAATCCTTGATTGTTATAGACTTCCGCCTGCTGCACTAGACTACCATGACTAATTTGACTTTGAGCCTCTAAATCCACTGACTCCTGACGCAGCCAACCTTCAACTACTAAGTCCTGAGAACGTTGTTGGCGATCGCAAATCAGAGATAGATACCAGTGATAACTTTGATTATTCATCAATAGCGGAAGGTTAATATTATCAGGAACTTCTATGCTAATAATGCCATCTCCTGTAGTTGTGAAAAAGGCATCATAAATCAATTCATCCTGCTCATTGCGCAACACAAATTCTAGAATTGTTTGATTATTAGTTTTGGGTACGTAAAAAAATAAAGAGGGATTATCAATGTCATTTTTAGCAACAAAATCATCAGGAACTAATGCCATTAAATTTTGATTTTTAGAGTTAGCAATACAGTTATTTTGCAAACCTCTACTGCCGCCATTCCTGCGATGAATTGGCAGACCTGCATCCAAATTATCAACATTGGCTTTAGTTGCCTTTTCCTCCGCAACAGCCTGATGTCCTAAACTCAAACCCAGGACATTCAAGATTAAGAACAAACATAATGTGCTACCAATTTTATTGGCTACATATTGAAAGTCAAACATATTTGTTTATTAAAATCAGTTGATAATATATACTACATCTTAGCTATTAATACTTACAATTGCCACATCTATCAAGCTCAACTATAGTTGTTATTAAATCTATAATTATCAGCAGATTTTTAAAAGTTTTTACTGAAAATCAAGTCTCTAATTTGATTTTATTCTGTAAATATACTGAAAAATTTGTGATTTATATTCACATAATTTAAGCAGTCAATGAAGATTATTCCTCATCAACTAAGAAATAAATATCATCGACTCAAGCAAGCTTATTGCTGGATAAAAACCTCTAGCGGCTCTGTACTATTCTTGACTATTACAGTTACTATCCTAGTATTAGGAATGCGGCGTTTAGGAGTATTACAGGCACTAGAGCTTTTGACCTATGACTGGATGGTCAACCTCCAGCAGCAAGATGAAATCGACCCTCGGTTGTTAATTGTTGAAATTACAGACAAAGATATAGAAAAATACAACAGCTATCCCCTTAAAGATCAAACATTTGCCCAGCTACTGCAAAAACTACAGCAGGAACAACCAAAAGTAATCGGTTTTGATATTTATCGAGAAATAGATTATCCCCCAGGTACAGATATCCTGAGAAAAGAATTACAGCAAGATAATGTAGTGGTAATTCAGCTCATAGGAAATGGTAATAATAGCGTTTCTCCTCCCCCAGGAATAGCCTCAGAACAAATTGGCTTTAATGACATGGTAGTTGATGTGGGAGATGACGTACTCCGACGTAATTTAATGTATGTCAGATTTGGTCAAAACTATGAGCAAGAAATGTATTCTTTTGCCTTGCGTTTGAGTCTCAAATATTTAGATGCAACCCAGCCTGAAGTTCAGATTCAAGATAATAACTTGCAGATTGCTTCAGCTACCTTTCCCGATCTAAAATTTAACTCAGGAGGTTATCGGCTACAAGCAAGCGAAACCGCAGGTAAACAAATACTGATTAACTATAGAAGCCCCAATATTGCTCATCGAGTTACTCTCTCTGAAGTAATAGAAGGAAAAGTCGCTCCCCACCTCATAAGAGATAAGGTGGTTTTGATTGGCAATACATCTCCAAGTATTAAAGATGTTGTCTCTACCCCCTATTATTTGGGAGAGCAAAGCCTAATGCCTGGAGTTGTAGCTCATGCTCAAATGGTCAGCCAAATTTTGAGTGTAGTGGTAAACGACACTGGGTTAATTTGGTTTTGGGCTGAGTGGGTAGAGGACTTATGGATTTGGGGTTGGTCACTGCTGGGAGCGATTATTGCCTGGAAATTGAGACATCCCCTATCGATTGGGATTGTGGGGATTATTACCTGTAGCAGTTTAGGTACAATCTACGCCATGGCTTTTGCTATGGGAGGATGGATTCCATTTATCCCTGCCGTTGCCAGTTTTGCCATAACCGTCGCCAGCGTTCTGGGCTATAAAGCACTCTACAATTTATTTTATGATGATCTAACTAAGCTACCAAATCGCCCCCTATTCGCCCAGCAACTCAAAAAACTACAGGGAAAAAATAGTAACAAATCATCAGGATTTATCGCCATTATCTATCTTGATCTAGAGCGTTTTAAACTGATTAATGATGGTTTGGGGTATCAGGCTGGCGATCGCATTTTAGTAGCAACGGTGCAAAGATTAAGAGAGCATCTTGACCCCACGGCAATCTTGGCACGAGTTGGCGCTGATGAATTTGTCATTGCCCTTAAAATTGCCTCCGATGCCAGCGAGGTAATTACAATTGCTAATCGACTGGAAAAGGCATTGTCGGTTCCCTATCAACTTCCTGAGCAGGAAATCTTTACCTCAGCCAGTATCGGTATAGTTGTCAGTAATTTGCAAGAAGCTTTTAAATCAGAGGAGTTGTTACAAGCTTCTCACACGGCTATGTATAAGGCAAAAGCAACAGGTAAAACTCACTACGAAGTCTTTGCCACTAAGATGCACCAACAGGCGCTAGAACGGTTACAGATTGAAGCTGACTTAAATCAGGCAATTAACAATCGTGAGTTTGAACTTTACTATCAGCCTATAGTTTGTCTCCAAACAGGAACCATTCAGGGATTTGAAGCATTAGTACGCTGGATCTCGCCAACTCGCGGATTTGTTTCCCCAGGAGAATTTATTCCCGTTGCCGAGGAAACAGGCTTAATCATGCCCATGGGAGAATGGATTCTAGCTGCGGCGTGCAGTCAAATGCAGAGTTGGCGTCAGGAATTTCCTCATGCAGAGTCAGTATTTATGAGCGTTAATATTTCTAGTAGACAGTTTGCTCAAGCTGATCTCATCTCACAGATCATAGCCACCTTGAACCAGACAGGACTAAATGCAGAAAATCTCAAGCTAGAGATTACGGAAAGCATGGTCATGGATAATGTAGACAACACCATCTCCCTACTAAACCAACTGCAAGAACTAAAAATCAAAATCAGTATGGATGATTTTGGGACTGGGTTTTCCTCCTTTAGCTATCTGCATCGCTTTCCCCTCAACACTTTAAAGGTTGATCGCTCTTTTGTGAGTAACATGATTCAAGGTCAGAAAAATCGAGAAATTGTCAATACAATTATTATTTTGGCTCATCGACTGGGAATGGATGTAATTGCCGAAGGAATCGAAACACAAGAGGAGCTTTCTCTACTGAAGCAGTTTAACTGTGAATATGCTCAAGGTTATTTCTTTGCCAAACCTCTTTCCCAAGCAGATGCCAGTGAGCTATTAATGCAAAATAAGATATGGTAAGTAGGTCGGTGGTTATTAACCGAAGTAGTTGTGTTATTTCTTTTTAAATAAGATAGTAAAATAGTGCCGTGGGTTTATACTGCGATCGCATTTTTC
The DNA here is from genome assembly GCA_038524995.1 of Cyanobacteria bacterium J06621_8. Classification (GTDB taxonomy): domain Bacteria; phylum Cyanobacteriota; class Cyanobacteriia; order Cyanobacteriales; family Xenococcaceae; genus Waterburya. Next base: position 8,167 of record JBCBIE010000039.1, on the reverse strand, counting down.
TAAGACAGTTAACCGAAAGTTCTACCGTTCCAGCCCCACATTTGCCCTTTAGCATCAGCAAATTCAATATAGATGCGATTTTCAGGTACATCCAGCTTGGCGCTGATTTGACTACAAAAATCTTGGCTCATAGACTTGGTTTGAGCAGAACTCATGGTGCCCACGCTTTTAATTTCAACGTAGCACACAGGATCGAAGGTGCCCGCAAATGTCATGGGCACTTCAGCTTCAAAAGCAGTCATTACATAGGATTCTGGTTTACCCAGATGTTCAGCTAGGTTAGCCGACAAGCTGGTAAGCAAACTATTGATCGTTGCTGATTCGGGTTGAGAGACAGAGGACTGTACTTTGATTAAGGGCATGATTATTTTTTAATTTTATTCCTAGATTTGTGGTTCATCATATCTATTAATATATGGTTTTCCAGCCTAGATATTTCTCGAATCTTTTTCTGATCTCCCTGCGATCGATTTTTTCACCTCAAACTCTTTGATTTTAAAATTATGACAACCCTCAACAAGACTGACTGGAAGCAGTTGCAAAATGGTTCTGATATTCGTGGTGTCGCCCTGGAAGGTGTTCCTGGAGAATCCGTTAACCTAACCCCTGAAGTAGTTAAAACTATTGGCAATGCTTTTGTGCAATGGCTGTCTCAGCAAACCAACAAACCCACTGATGAACTAACTATTGCCCTTGGTAGGGATAGTCGCATCTCAGGAGAAACTCTCAGTCAGTCGGTAATTGAAGGAATGGCGATCGCAGGTTGTCAAGTCTATAATTTTAATCTGGCATCTACCCCCGCTATGTTTATGAGTACGATTACGGCAGGGTTTAACTGCGATGGGGCAATTATGATGACTGCCAGTCATTTACCCTTTAATCGTAATGGCTTAAAGTTTTTTACCCCCCAGGGAGGCTTAGGGAAGCCAGATATTAAGGCAATTTTAGACCTTGCCGCTGCTGAAAGTTTAACCGTCAGTGGCGATAAGGGTCAGACTACAACTCATGATTTTATTGGTACTTATGCCGCGCAATTAGTGGCTAAAATCCGCCAGGGAGTCAATCATCCTGAGCATTTTGAACAACCATTAACTAGCTTAAAAATAGTGGTGGATGCAGGTAACGGTGCTGGTGGCTTTTACGTTGATCGCGTCCTCAAACCCCTCGGCGCTGACACTACAGGAAGTCAGTTTCTTGATCCAGATGGCATGTTCCCCAATCATATTCCTAACCCTGAAAATAAGGAGGCTATGGAGGCAATTTGCCAGGCTGTAACGAAGAATCAGGCTGATTTTGGCATCATTTTTGATACCGACGTGGATCGTGTGGCAGCAGTAGATCATCAGGGGAATGAACTCAACCGTAACCGCATGATTGCCTTAATTTCCGCCATAGTACTCCAAGAACATCCTGGTTCGGCGATCGTTACTGACTCTATTACCTCCGATGGTTTAACTCAGTTTATTGAAAGCCAGGGAGGCAAGCATCATCGTTTTAAACGAGGCTATAAAAACGTGATTAATGAAGCAGTTCGCCTTAATGATGCTGGAGAGGAATCCTGGCTGGCGATTGAAACTTCAGGACATGGAGCAATGCGAGAAAATTATTTCCTCGATGATGGGGCATATTTAGCGACCAAGCTGTTAATTGAAGTAGCTAAAGCAAAGCTACAGGAAAAACTGTTAACTGACTTGATTACTGATTTACCCGAACCAGCAGAAAGTGAAGAATTCAGGCTAGCAATTAAAACTAATGATTTTAAAGCCTATGGCAATCAGGTCATTGAACAGCTACAGCAGTTTGCTGATTCTCAAGCAGATTGGCAGGTAGTGCCCAATAATTATGAAGGAGTGAGAATTTCTTGCTCTTCAGATACGGAAGCTGGCTGGTTCCTACTCCGTCTATCCCTCCACGATCCCGTTATTCCTCTAAATATTGAATCAAATGTTGCCCACGGAGTGAATAAGATAGCCACTCGCCTAAATTCATTTTTGCAGCAGTTTGATAATTTGGATTTATCATCGCTTGAAAACTACATGTAGCAATTCTCGATTTAGTGAGATACATCTCGGTCTTCAAAAAGCCATTAGCTATTAGCCGTTAGCCTTTAGCTACTAGCTTTTTTTTAAATAGATTTTGTAGTCTATTCATTAAAAAAAGCGCAGTAATTCGACAAACGAATCTGAAAGGCTAATAGCTATCTTCAAAGATCAATGTTTTTATTCAAAACTGGCATTAATCATCTCACAACTACGAGCTAAAGACTTACTTTTTCAATTTAGTGGTATTCTCCACTAAACTTTGAGCAAAAGCATCAAACCGCTTGGCTAATTTTTCATCTTTAAGCTTCCCTTCCCCATCAAAAGCCTGCCAGGCTTGTCCTATGGCAATCTGTTCAGGAATTACCCAACCGTGTACCCAACGCACAATAACTCTCAGATCGTTCAGGGCATTGCTGTTGCTTTGTCCACCTAAAATACTAATTAACCCTGTAACCTTGCCCGATAAATGCTCAAAGCTCATTAAATCTAGGGCATTTTTCATCACGCCACTAACGCTACCATGATATTCAGGAGTTACTAAAATTAAGCCATCCGCAGCTTTGACTTGCTGTCTGAGAATCTCAACATCAGGATACTCTGGATAATCACTGCCGCCATTACAAAAAGGCAGGTTCATTTCTCTTAGGTCGATGATTTCCGTTGCTGCCCCCAACGCCGCTACTCTGGTCATTGCCCGCTGTACGGCGGTCGCACTGTAGGCGTCGGGACGCAAACTGCCAATAATACCAACTATTTTTACCATTTGTTTATCGCAGAACTCATACTCATTACGACTATGTACAAGTTAGCTAACTTTAGTCATAATTGCCAAGGGCTGCTGATTTTGCTGATGTTTGATCAATGCCATTACCAGATAACTTGCGATCGCTCTAAAGCAATTTGACCATAAACCGCAACAGTCTGTTTCGCTAGTTCATTCCAGCTAAACCTCTCGGCGATAGAATTATAGGCATTATCAACCAATCGTTGAGCATAAACAGGGTTTTGCAAAACCTCAAGGATACCCCAGGTTAGGGATTCAGGATCGTTAGCGCGGGTGACAATACCAGTGAGGTTGTGCTGCACCACTTCAGGTAAGCCCCCTGTATCAGATACTACCACAGGAACGCGGGCGGCAAAGCTTTCCAAAGCCACAATGCCAAAGGGTTCGTAGAGACTAGGAAAAACGGCGCAGTCGGCAATAGTTTGAAAGATATCTAAATCAGCGTCAGACATGAAGCCAGTAAAATAGCACCTTTCCGAGATTCCTAAGCTTTTCGCCTGCTGCTGTATGGAGCTAGTATCCCCACCACCGATAATAATAATTTTAACGTTGCCCCCCATCGCCTCAATAACTTTAGGAGCGGCATTTAGCAACACGGAAACCCCTTTTTCATAAGTCATGCGCCCCACGTAATAAATAATCTTTTCCTTATCATTAGCAAAGCGACGACGAAATTGAATCTGATCGAATTGCTTCGTGTGACGTTTCTTTTCAGGACGAATACCATTAAACACAACATCAATTTTATCCTTAGGGGATTGAAACACCCGCTGAATCTCTTGCTGCATGTACTGGCTACAGACAATAATGCGCCAGGCTTCATGAGCTAGAAGCTTCTCCTTGCCGTTAATATATTGCTGTCGAATATTGTGAATGCCATTGTAGCGTCCGTATTCCGTTGCGTGAATCGTTGCCACAATCGGTAAGCGAAAAGTATGCTTTAAAGCGATCGCCGCATCCCCAACTAGCCAATCATGGGCATGAATCAATTCAAAGTCTTGATTTTTTTCCAGTAACTGCCCCCCAAGAGCGCCCATACTATTATTCATGTTGGCAATCCAATGAAAAAAATCATTGCCGCGAGGCACCTGACAACGATAAAGATGGATACCCTCAATGATCTCAAATTTTGGTGCCGAACCAAATTCAATAGTAATCAGGTGAATTTCATATCCTAGCTTGATAACTTCTGGATATAGTTCAGCAACGTGACGTGCAATACCTCCAACAATACGGGGCGGGAACTCCCAAGCTAGTGCTAAAATCTTCATCCTTCTGATTCCTCACTCAATCGCATTGTGGATAGCCGAGACTTTTCTGACAAGTAACCTAAATGCTTTGCTCTATTGATTATCTTAGACCAGTCATTAATTTGGCTAGTTTAACTCTCCTTAGTACACAACTATTAATTTAGTATGATTAACAAAATAGCATGCTCCTCAGAAAAGTGCCCTGCTTTAGCTTTTCATAATTTTCTAAAAGCTGCACTAACCAAAACATTAGCTATTAATTCACGGTCTTTTTAGCTGAATAAGCTCAAAACCAGCTAGTTCCTTACTATTAGCTCTAAGGGTTATTCAACAGATTTTTGGAGTCTAATCACTAGCAAAAAATCGTAGATCAATTCCGCTTATCAATAGGGAAAAAATATTTTTCCCAGTTTAGCTAGCGCTTAACTTTGATGGGATTTCTTGAGATTAATAATCTTAGCCTTGAGTTCCGCTGCTGATCCAATTAAATTTTCTTGAGAGAGCTCTTGCTGCTCACCCGAAGCTAACCATTTTAAATTTACCTGTCCCTGGCTTGCTTCAGCATCGCCAATTACAACACAGGCAGTAGCACCACTGCGATCAGCTCGCTTGAACTGTTTGCCAAAGGCACTGCCGCTCAAATCCAGCTCGACCCTTAAACCAAGGCTACGTAACTTTTGAGCAATCAACAATCCTTGAGCTTCAGCAACTTCTCCCCGAGATGCCAGATACAAATCTGGAGTCTTAACCTGACCCGAATCTAGCTGCTGTAACAGCAAGACTAACCTTTCCATACCAATTGCCCAACCAACTGCTTGGGTTTCTGGTCCTCCTAATTCTTTAACCAAACCATCATAGCGACCACCACCACAGACCGTTGCCTGAGCACCCAAATCACTAGATTTAATTTCAAAAGCAGTATGAGTATAGTAGTCTAAACCCCGAACCAGACAGTGGTTAATTTGATATTTAATCTTTAAATCCGTGAGTAGCTGAAGTACCTGATCAAAGTGTTTTTTTGATTTTTGACTCAGATGATCGGTAATTTTTGGGGCATTTTGAGCTATCTCTTGAGTTTTAGGATCTTTACTATCTAAAATGCGTAAGGGGTTGCGGGTGAGGCGCTCCTGACTGTCTTCATCTAGGTCATTTTTGTAGGGCTGGAGGTAATCAACCAGCACGGCGCGATATTTTTGTCGATCCGCTGCGTCTCCTACCGAATTAATATCTAGTTCTAGATTTTGCAGCCCCAAAGTCTGCAAAATTTCCGTTGCTAAAGCGATTACCTCTACATCAGCGCGAGGAGCATCACAACCAAGCAACTCTAGACCAACTTGATGAAACTGACGTTGTCGCCCTGCCTGAGGACGTTCGTAGCGGAACATAGGACCCGTATACCAGATTCGCTGTACTCCCCCCTGAGCATGGAGCTTATTTTGAATATAGGCTCTAACCACCCCTGCTGTCCCTTCTGGTCTGAGGGTAATGGACTTATCGCCTCTGCTGCTAAAGGTATACATTTCTTTGCCTACTACATCGGTAGCTTCACCAATGCCCCGCTCAAACAATGCCGTCTCCTCAAAAATTGGCGTCCGCATCTCCTGATATACTGCTCGCTCCAGGATTTCTCTGACGGTTGCTTCAATGAATTGCCAGTACCGAACTTCCTCAGGCAATATATCTCTGGTACCTCTTAATGCTTGAATCATTATTTTGCTCGCTCAACCCCCTAATTTATTTTTGGTTCAGCTTCTAGAATAACTAGATAGTGGCCTAATATTGCTATTAAGTTAAAGATTAGTCCGCCCAAAGATGATAGTACAGGCTTTTCATCGGTAGTGAACTCATGCAGGCTCTAGTTTTCGGAAGGTAGCAGACTCCGCTAGTCAAGATTTCCCTGAGAAACTATGATAAGTACTCTCTAACTATATTATTATTTAACTTTCCCAGATGAAGTTTTGATTTTTTTTACTTATTTTATTAGCTGTTCTTGGCATAAACTTGATTTAATCTTTAAGTAAATTTCTAAAATTTATAGTTAAAATTGACTAGTGTCAGCTTAATATTCTATTTTTTCTATCTCTTGGATAGTTTTCCATCCTGGTAACCAAATAGAATTGTCTTTAAGCTGCGACGCATTTAACCAAAAGCGGGTTTTGGGATCACAGGATGCTACCATTTCTGCAAATACCCATTTTCCCTCACTTTTGCGATTGACTACTTGAAAATGTCTCCAGCCCCAGGTTTTTTGCCTTGCTGTCCATTTAGAACCTATTAGATAGGGAAATTTCTGTTTTTGCTTTTTCGACATTTTAACCACTAGAGAGAATAATGTTAGTCTAGTCGCAATAATCTAATCTTTTTTCATTGTGATATTTTTATGAAACTTAAATCTGTTTGGTATCAATTATTTTTAAACCGAGTTAATAATTGTAGTGCGTTTATTTTGGGGTGGAGCCTAGCTCTGATGGCAACACCAGCGATCGCCCAAGATGGCACCATTAAACTTCAGGACTCAGAACCAGGACAAACTTCAACTGAGCAGCCCGAGTTTAATTATAGAGATTTACCCCCACTAGAAGGGCAGCAATTTCCTGGTTCAAATAATAACCAGCCAGTATCCCCTCTGCCACCTGCCGATGTTGATTTCGCCATCAGCGAGACAGATTATACCCTAGGGGCGGGAGATAGAATTAACCTTGATATTTTCCAGGTAGAGGAATATAGCGGGGAGTATCCAGTGCTAGTGGATGGCACCATTAGCCTTCCCTTAGTAGGTAGAGTTAATGTTAGTGGTTTGAGCCTCAAGGAAACTTCTGATAAGGTATCACAAGAGTATGCTACTTATCTCAAGCGACCCATCGTCACCGTAGGTTTGCTTGCTCCACGTCCTCTGAGAATTGGTGTTGCGGGAGAGGTTGATAATCCAGGAGCTTATGAAGTAACTCTGGATGCTAATAGCCCTCAGTTCCCAACCGTGACCGATATGCTAGAGCAAGCTGGCGGAATTACCACTATTGCTGACGTTCGTAATGTGAGAGTTTCGCGGCAAGTTGGCGGGAAGGAAGTCCTCTACAACGCCAATCTCTGGGATTTATTAACTAGGAATCAAATCAGACAGGACATTTCACTCCGTGATGGGGATACAATCTTTATCCCAACAACGGATGAGATTAACACCACTGAACTAGATCGCCTGGCTCAAGCTAGCTTTGGTCTACAGTCAGATAAGCCAATTAAGGTGGCAGTAGTAGGAGAAGTGTATCGTCCTGGTTCCCACTTTATTCAGCCAGAGTTACTGAGCCGCAACAATAACAATGGTGCTAACCAAGGTAAGCAAGATTCGATTCCTCCTCGACTATCCCAAGCAATTGGTGCCGCCAATGGCATTAAACCTTTAGCAGATGTGGAAGAAGTGCAGGTTAAGCGAACTTCTTGGGATGGTGAAGAAAAGGTAATTGCTGTTAATCTTTGGGAAGTTATTCAGTCTGGTGATACCAGCCAAGATATTATCCTCCAGGAAGGCGATCGCGTAATTATTCCTAAAGCAACTTCTATCAGCAATGATCGCTCTCAGAAACTGGCTGAGGGTACTTTTTCTCCCGAATTCATCACCGTTAACGTGGTGGGAGAAGTTGTTAACCCTGGACCACTTGAAGTAAGACCAAATACTCCTCTTAACAATGCCATTCTCGAAGCTGGGGGATTCGATTCCCAACGCGCTAACACCAAAGAAGTAGAGCTAGTTAGCCTTAAGCCCAATGGAACAGTTGATAAACGCAAAATCAAGGTTGATCTCGGGGCAGAGATTAACGAGGAAACTAATCCTATACTGGGTCAAAATGATGTAGTTGTAGTTGGTCGTTCTGGTTCAACTGCGGCGGCGGATGGTTTGGGTAATGTTACCAGACCTCTTGGTGGCTTATTTGGTTTCTTTAACCTCCTTTTCTAGTCATAGCCGATAGCCCATTGCTCTATTTTATCTAGCGTTAGCAATGGGTTATGGTAAGCTGTGATGCATTTAAAACGCACAATGATAAAATAGAGAACAAAAATTAAATAGGAAGCTAATGCCAGCAAGAGGATTTCTC
>JBCBIE010000038.1:0-49134 GCA_038524995.1 Cyanobacteria bacterium J06621_8 | reverse complement strand
TGCCTATGATTGCTATTGGTTCCTGTTCGAAAGTTTGGGATTGGTCGAATGAGGACTTATCATCTTCATCTTCACTATTAAGCTGTAACACTTCGCTACTAAGATATTTAGTTAGTTGCTCAATGTTGGGAAAATCAAAGCCCAAGGTTGAGGGTAATTTTATCCCCAGTAGTTGAGTGATGCGGTTCCTCAAATCCACTGCCATCAGGGAATCCATCCCTAGCTCAAAAAATCCTTGCTCCACATCAGGTAGCTGATCCTCACTTAGCCCTAATACCTGAGCTACTTCCGCTTGAATCTGACGTTGCAATAGACTGTAGCTCTCTCGAGGAGGCAATGATTCTAATTGCTGTAAGAATTCATTTTGTCTGAAGGCTTGTGATTCAGCTTCTTCCATTAGCTCCCTCAGCAAAGGGATTTGAGGCGCAAAACTAAACTGCTTCTCAAATACTGAGGACTGAACTGCTAAAACTCCTACCTGTGGTGAAGACTGTTGAAGTAGCTGTCCAAGACTATGTAACCCCTGCTCGATAGTCAGAGAATTTATGCCTTGCGTCAGCATCCGACCCTGACTCCGACTATCCAAACTAGCTGCCATGCCTGCTTGTGCCCAAGGACCCCAATTAATACTCAAACCTGATAAGCCAATACCCCTGCGATAATGAACTAGGGCATCCATAAAAGCATTAGCTGCGGCATAATTTCCTTGACCAGGAGAGCCCACTAATGAAGCCAGGGACGAAAAACAGACAAAAAAGTCTAAAGCTTGATTGCGAGTTAAATAATGCAGATGCCAAGCACCCAGAACTTTGGGAGCCATGACTCTTGCTAATTGCTCTCCATTCATCGAATGCAGCAATGCATCATCTAACACTCCAGCCGCATGAATCACACCTTTCAATGGTGGAAATGACGCTTCAATTTCCGCCAGGATTTTATTAGTGTCAGCTTCTTGAGAGATATCACCACAGAGGGCTAGTACCCTTACTCCTTGCTGCTGTAATTCGGTAATGAGTTCTTGAGCTTTTGAGGGCTGTTTACGTCCAGTAAGTACCAGATGTCGGGCACCGTGAGCCACCATCCAGCGGGCAGAATGTAGTCCCAAAGCTCCCCAGCCGCCTGTAATTAGATAGCTGGCATTAGCATCAAATTCAGGCGCAACAGCAGGTTGATTTGATTGCGGCACCAGCCGAGGCACATAAAGCTTATTATCTCGTAAAGCCAGATGGTCTTCATCAAGCTTATTATTACTGAGAAGTTGAAGTAGTGTATCGCTTTCAGTTGACCTGGCTTGGAGATCTAGATCAATCAGACCACCCCAAATGGCAGGCTGTTCTAGAGCCACTGTCCTGCCCATCCCCCAAAGAGATGATGCCGCCACTGATACCGTTTCCGTCGGCGATTTCACCGCTACTGCCCCGCGAGTCACTAGCCACAGTCGGGGCATACTTTTATTCTTAATTATTGCTTTGACCAGCTCCAGCACCGCACCACAACCCCAGCGCTGGGACGCTTCTAGACTGTTAGGAGTTAACTCCGCAGTCTCAGGACTATCTAAACTCCATAAATGGATGACACCCCGCAAAGCTAGAGAACTCTTGGTGGCGATCGCTTTCAGTAGTTGCTCAAACCCATCAGAGTCAGCAGGATTTAGCTGATAAGCTCCGTCTGGAAGCTGCTCGAATGCTGCGCCCCGATGCACAATGCTACATTCACAAGACCTCTGAGTTAGCTTTTGTGCCAAGGCTGATCCTACTCCTGTGGTATCGGCAAAAATTAACCAGTGACCAGGCTCCATCTGAGTGTCAGTGAGAGCATCAACTGAGTTGGCTTGCCACTCTATCTGATAGCAGAAATCCTTGGTGGTTTCCCGCAACATTTGTTGCTGATGCTGTCGTGAGAGTAGCGATAGTATTTTAGGTAAGAAACTAGACTGCTCAGGAGTAAGTTCTCCAGCCTGTTCGATTTGTGATGCTAACTCTTGAGTTTTGCCCTCTTGAAATAGATGAAAGATTTCCGTAGTTGAATCTCTTGAATTATTCACCGTGGAGTTTTGATTCTCCGAGATCTTTCCCCAATAGCGTTGTCGTTGAAATGGATAGGTAGGCAGGGTAACCTTACGGCGAGGATAATCCCGATCAAAACCCTGCCAATTGATCTTTACACCCCTGACGTATAATTCACTCAAACTGCTCAGCATCTGCTGCCAGTCTGGTTGATTGGGGCGCAGGGAAGGAAGCCAGACTCCTTCCTCTTCAGGGAAACACTGCCTGCCCATCCCCAGCAGGGTGGGGCGCGAACCAATTTCTAAAAATATTTCATAGCCTGATTGACGCAAAGTCGCCATACTCTGGGCAAACTGCACTGGCTGTCTGACATGATTGACCCAATACTCGGGGGTAGTAATACTGTGATCTGTCCTTTTGCCGGTGACGTTAGATATTAGGGGAATTCTCGGTGGCTGATAGTCAATATCTGCGGCGATCTTTTCAAACTCCGCTAACATCGGTTCCATCAAATATGAATGGAAACCATGGGAGACATCAAGGAGTTTAGTTTTAATCTCCCTGGAATCCAAATGAGCTTGAATCTGATTAATAGCACTTTGTTCTCCAGAAATCACCAGGCTTTCCTCGCCGTTAATCGCGGCAAGGCTGACCTGTCCTGAGAAAGAATTAATGAGAGGCTGGATAACTTCAACCGAAGCTCTAACAGATAACATAGTGCCCCCAGTCGGTAGCTGCTGCATCAGCCGTCCCCGATGGGCAATCAGCTTCAAACCCTCTTCTAGAGTCCAGACTCCCGCCACGGTAGCGGCAACATATTCACCGACGCTATGACCCAGAACCACATCAGGCTTAATGCCCCAGGAAGTCCACAGTTGATACAAAGCATATTCCAGGGCAAATAACGCCACCTGGGTATAGCCTGTTTGCGCCAGGATGCTTTCTGCTGCTGTCTCCCCATACAATATTTCTAATAATGGCTGGTCTAGATACTCTTGTAAGATTGATGCACATTGATCGAGAGCCTGTCTGAAAGTAGGCTGACTGTGATAAAGCTCTCGTCCCATCCCCACATATTGAGACCCTTGACCAGTAAATAGAAAAGCAATTTTCGGGCTGTTGTTGTGGCTCAACTTGTTGGAAAATACGCCAGTTGTTTCAGCTCTTTCCTGAATTCGGGCTAATTTTGCTACTAATTCTCCCTTGTCGGAGGCAACTACCGCCAAGCGATGGTTAAAATCACTACGTCCTATATTGGCACTAAAGCAGATATCACCAATCTTTGCCGTCTCACTGTTAGCTAAAAGCTCTTCATACCTTGATGCCAGATCTAGCACTGCCGCTTCAGATTTTGCCGATAAGGTTAAGACATGCCGAGGACGCTCATTTGGTTTAGAAGCCTTGACCTGAGAATTCTGAATCGGTGCTGATTCAAGAACTATATGAGCATTAGTTCCACTAAAGCCAAAGGAACTGACCCCTGCCATACGGCTGGTTCCACTGGTTAACCAAGGGGTAATTTTTGTGGAAACTTTAACGGGTAATTTCGACCAGTCAATGTAGGGATTAGGTTGTTTAAAATGCAGCGAGGGGGCTATTTGCTGATGTTGCAACTGCAAGACTATTTTAATCAAGCCAGCAATTCCTGCTGCTGCCTCTAAGTGCCCGATATTGGACTTGACGGAGCCAATTACCAAAGGCTGCTCTTGAGAGTGAGTTTTACTAAAGACGCTTCCTAAAGCGCCAACCTCGATAGGATCTCCCAAGGATGTTCCAGTACCATGGGCTTCACAATAGCTGATGTTTGCTGGCTCTACTTTCGCATTTTTTAACGCCTGGCAAATTACTGCCTGTTGAGCAGGACCATTAGGAACAGTCAAGCCAGTAGAATGACCATCCTGGTTAATTGCGCTGCCGCGAATTACAGCCAAGATATTATCTTGATCCGCCACTGCATCTGATAAACGTTTGAGCACCACAATGCCGCAGCCTTCACCGCGAACAAAACCATCTGCACCTGCATCAAAAGTCTTGCATTTTCCATCAAAGGACAGCATACGTGCCTTGGAAAAAGCTATACTCAGCTCGGGAATAATGATTCTATTCACCCCTCCTGCCAATGCTAGATTGCACTCTCCTGCTCTTAAGCTGGAGCAGGCTAAGTGTACGCTTACTAGAGAAGATGAACAGGCGGTGTCTAGAGCTATACTCGGTCCGAGTAAGCCCAAAAGGTAGGAAATTCGCCCTGCTGCGGTGCTGTGGGCATTGCCTGATGCTACATAGGCATCAATCTTTTCGGGATTATCAGCAAATAAGCTTTGATTGTAATCATGACTGCAAATACCCAGGAAAACTCCTGTTTGGCTTTTGTTAAGTCCAGTCGGATTAATTAGACCATGCTCTAGAGCCTCCCAACAAACTTCCAGTAGCAATCGCTGTTGGGGATCTAAATGAATCGCTTCTCTAGGGGCAATACCAAAAAAACTAGCATCAAACTGATCTAAATACTCAATAAATCCTCCATATCGAGTATAAATTTTCCCCGCTGATTCAGGGTCTGAGTCATAGTATTCGTCAATATTCCAGCGATCTTTTGGTACCTCAGTTATGGCATCTACTCCATTTTTTAAGACTGACCAAAATTCTTTGGGGGTAGATGCGCCTCCAGGAAAGCGACAACCCATACCAACAATAGCTATTGGTTCACTTTGAGCAGATTTTAAAGCCTTGAGCTTTGATTCGAGCCTCTCAATTACTAAAAAGGACTGCTGTAGAGGAGTGAGTTGTTCTATCTTGTTCGATGGAATTTTTGACATGTTAACTCTCCTCTGTGATCAGTAAGTTTAGCTTGTCTTTAATCTTTTGCTCTAAATCTTCCTCTGAAAGCTGTTGAGCCTCAGCCAACTCCTGCATTTGTGATTCAGCCTGCTTTTCTTCCTTAGCTTCTGGTGATTTAGTTACGGAAGTATCAGCAAGCTCTATATTCAACATTTCCTGAGCTAGATAATCCACCAGCTCACCAACTGTAGGATAGTCAAAAACTATCGTAGACGGCACGGAACAGCCTAGGCTAGTTTGTAGCTTATTCCGCAACTCCACAGCGGTTAGAGAATCCATACCTAGATCAAAAAAGACTGCTTCTAGTGAAATGGATTCAGGGTTATTGATGCCTAAGACTAAAGATAATTGGCGGCGGATATGAGCTACTAGGAGAGCATAACGTTCTTCAGGGGCGGTAGCCTGCAATTTTAATAAGAATTCGGAGTCTGATGATTGAGAGGCTGTGCGGGTTATGTTCTGCCAATCGGACAAAAATGACCACTGGGTAACCGCTTCTCTCCATGCTGACCAGTCAATTGGTACCATTCCTACTTCCGCAGGTGGTACATTACCTTCAGCATTAGCTGTATCAGCCATCATTAATTCTAGGCACTCTAACACCTGAGTCGGAGAGATTACACCTATACCCTGACGAGCCAGCCTAATATCGGCACCTCTTTGGGCGGCTTGTCCTACTTGAGAAATTGCTCCCCAGTTAATGCTCAATCCTGGCAATCCTCTAGCTCGTCGATAATGGGCTAAACCATCAAGAAAGCCATTTGCTGCGGCATAGTTTCCTTGACCAGAAGAGCCAAACAGCGATGATATAGATGAAAATAAGACAAAAAAGTCTAGTGGCTGATTTTGCGTTAATTGATGTAGATGCCAGGCACCCTGAACTTTTGCCGCCATGACCTCCTCAAAGCTCGACCAAGTCTGATTTACCAGTACTCCATCAGACAACATTCCCGCAGCGTGAATAATTCCCGCTAAGGGGACTTTCGAGTTTTTAATCCGATGCAATATGTCTTTCATCGCCGTGGCATCAGACACATCCGCCTTTTCCAGCACTACCTTCGCTCCAGTCTGCTCTAACTCCGTAAGTTGGCTCTTGGCAGCAGCATTGGGTGAGCTGCGTGCGACTAAAACGAGGTTTTTAGCTCCTTTAGAGATCATCCACTCAGCTACTGTTAATCCTAAGCCTCCCGTACCGCCTGTAATTAAGTAGGTTGCATCGGAGAGGAAACTTAATGACTTTTGAGTATCTGCTTCGTCTGACTCGGCGGTTTGAGTTACTACAATCTTGCCGATATGCTTTGCCTGCTGCATATAGCGAAAAGCATCTATGATCCGCTCTAGGGTAAATGCCTGCAAAGGCGGGGGCTGTAGTAAACCATTGCTCAATTGATCCATCAGCTTCTGCAACAGCTTCTTAATCAACTGTGGTTGACGCTGAGATATCTCAAATAGATTCATTGGCAAGTAGGCAATATTTGGCTTACTCTCCTTCATTCGCTCGTAGTTCCAAATATCCCGCAGGGCTAGTTCAATAAATCGTCCCTGAGAATTGAGTACATCAACACTTCTGCTGATAAATTCTCCAGAAGTTAAAGAGTTAAGGACAATATCAACTCCTTCACCTTCGGTTAATGACATGATTTGCTCGGCAAATTCTAAGGTTCGGGAGTTCATAACGTGTTGGACGCCCATTTCCTTCAACACTGACCACTTTCCTGGGCTAGCAGTAGCAAATACTTCCGCTCCAGCTGCCTGGGCGATTTGCACTGCTGCCATCCCCGTTCCTCCCGCTGCGGCATGGATTAACACTTTATCCCCAGGGGTAATCTTTGCCAGATGATGCAAAGCATATTCTGCGGTTAAGAAGTTGACTGGAATTGATGCTGCTTGTTCAAAATTAAGATTTTCGGGCTTAAGAACTACATAGCTAGCGTTGAGAGTTACATATTTACTAAAGCTGCCTGGAGCCATAGCAATAACTGAGTCCCCAACTTTTAATCCTGTGACTCCTGTGCCTACAGCAACGATTTCGCCAGCACAGTCGCCTCCTAAGATTGGTTCTCCTGGATATATATCCAAAGCAATCAGCACATCACGAAAATTCATGCCAGTTGCTTTTACCCGAATTTCTACCTCTCCTAAACCTGGAGAGCGCCTAGTAACTGCCTCGAAGGTTAAGCTGTCTAAATTGCCTTTCTGGGCAATCTTTAATTTGAACGGTTCTGATGGGATTAAGTGTTGATCCTGCTGATAAGAACTGGGGATTAATCTGGCAACGTAACGAGTATCGCCACGCCATGCCACCTGGTCTTCCCGATCCTCTGCCCAGATTTCCTCAAACAGTGCTTGAGCCTGCTGCTCAATACTCTGCTCAGGGTCTAGATCAATGCGCCTACAGTTTAACTCGGGATGTTCGAGGCTAATGACCTTACCTATGCCCCACAATGAAGACTGTGCAACTGCTGGTATTACTGGCTGAGTCATTGGTACTGGTTGAGAACCACAGCTTACTAACCATAGCCGTGGTGCTGAAGATAACTCTCCTCCTACTAGTGCCTGTACTAAGGATAAGGTGGTACCACAGCCGAGGAACGATAATTGCTCTAATTCTTCCGAATCCATAGCTTTATCTGTTTCTGATGTTGTACTCCAACACTGCACTACCCCGTGTAATGATCTTGATGATGACAGTTCTGCGATCAGCTGTTCATATTCTGCGGGGTTATGGGGATTAATCCGAAACTCAGTTGCATTGACTTGATGGTATTTAGACCCAGGAAAAACTAGGGTACAAACATCTCCTGCTGAAGTAATCTGCTCTGCTAGCTGTTGAGCTATTCCCCTCTCATCAGCCAACAGCAGCCAATTCTTGGCAGTTGAAACGGCAGGCTCTATCTTTGGTGCTCTGGCGACAATCACCGCCGTTTCCCCTATTTCTGGCAAAGCTGCTATCTCAGTAAAACCTGACTCTGCTAATACTTCTTGCCACTGACTACAATCCAGCAGGGGATAGTCTGGTCTGAGTTCATGGTCTTGAAATTTCCACCATCCTGCTAGTAAGCCATAGGTTAAATCTAGCCACAATCTCGGAGCGGTAGCTTCAGATAAGACTAATATTCCCCCTGGTGCCAACAGTTGCTTAACGTTAGATAGAGCTTCCTGGATGTTAGTGGTTTCATGTAGAACATTAGCGGCAACAACCACATCATAATGATGAGATGCAAACTCTTGGCTAGATGGGTCTTGCTCAATATCCAGAGTTTGATAATCTAGGAATTGATAATTTAAAAATCTGGCTTGAGCCTTTGCCGTATAAGATCTTTCAAGGTCTGTAAAGCTATATTGTGCCTGGTGGGGGTTGAGATGGGGCAGAATATAGCTAGTGGTTCCTCCAGTGCCCGCGCCAATTTCTAACAACCGTAGTCCCCGATAGGCTGGGAGTTGAGCCGTAGCTTGGGTAATGGCTTGTTGCATCATGGTGTTTATTACCTGAGCAACAGGAGCATCATCATCATCCATGTGAGCAGAAGTGGTTAAATCTCCTGGGGGAAACACTAGCGGCACTGGATCTGCTGCTCCTCGCAAGACTCTATATAGTTGCGAGGCACAACGATCTAATAAGTTTAAGGTTGCCTCCTCATCGGGAAACTGATGCTGTAAACTCTGGTTCTTCGCTGTGGGGTTGACTGATTCAAGAGTTCTTTGTACTTGCCATTGCTGCGCCGTTGATTCCAGGATGCCTCTAGCTGATAAGACCTGCAATAAATGCTGGAACAGTCTCATCTGAGAGGGAACTACTCCCCAGCGGCTAGCTGCGGCATCAGGATCAAAGGTTTCTCCCACAGAGTATGACCAGCCGATCTCCAGTAATCCCTGAACGATATAATCTAGACATAATTCCTCTAGGCTGCTGACCAAATCTGAGGTTCGATTGTCATTTATCTGATTAACTAATTCTTTAAGCTCAGGAGCGAGTTTTTGCGCGATGCTCTTTGGTGGAAGCAGAAAATCAGGTGCCCCCAGCCGTCCCAAAAGTCCTTGACTTCTCCAGTCTATTTCATAGAGCCAATCGGTAATTGATTCGGCTTGGGTTCCCATGAGAGCTGATGCAGTAACTAGCTTGACTTCTAAGGCTTTGATGCTGGCGACTAGTTCTCCCTGGGGACTGATTAAGACTACGTTTATTTTCTGACTATCCTGATTTTCTCTAGTCTCCTCAGTAAATGAAGCGTATGCCCACAGTTCTAGCCCTGGAGTGCCGTAGATTTGGAACTCCTCCACTCCTACTGGCAGATAAGTTTGCTCTCTTGATGTTGCTGACGATATTTGTAAACTAACCTGCAACGCGGCATCTAACAATGCTGGATGCAAATGGTAATCTGTGGTATTGCCAACTAGTTCTGCTGGTAATTGAATCAACCCCAGTGCTTGATTTGACCCTGCCCATAATTGTTTAATGCCCTGGAAGCTACTGCCGTAATTTAGCCCCATTCGACGGCACTGTTGATAATGTTGTAAAACATCTATGGCTTGACTACAGTTATCCTGGTATTGTCTGAGGTTAATGTCGGCTTGACTCCTGGCTTCTTCTTTTCTAACTAAGGCTGTAGCATGAAGTATCCACTCCAGTTCTGCTTCTTTATCTTGCGGCTGACTATAAATTTGTAGTTGGTAGCTGTGATTATGGTCTGGAGTTAGTATTGTTTGTACCTTGCGCAATTCCGCAGTGGGAAAAATCAATCCTTGCCTGATGCTCAGTTGTTCGATGATTACTGAGTCCTGTTTCCAGAGATGATTTCCTAAGGCTACAGCCATTTCCAGGTAGGCTGTTGTGGGAAATACTGCTTGGCTGAATACCTGGTGATGTCTTAAATAGGCAGGAGATTCCTTACTGAGAAATGCCGTGAAAATCTTCTGCTCTCCAGCACAATTGAGTTTTTCCCCTAGGAAAGGGTGAATAGTTTGACCAGTAGTTAAGGATTGTTTTTGAGTTAGTTTTTGATAATGACTGCTTCTGAGCCAGTAGCGTTGTCGTTGAAACGGATAGGTAGGCAATATAACCCTACGACGGAGATAATCTTGGTCAAATCCACGCCAGTTGACCTTGACTCCCCTAACGTATAGTTCCCCTAAACTGTTCAGCATTTGCTGCCAGTCTGACTGATTGGGGCGCAGAGATGGAAGCCAGACCCCCTCCTCTTCAGGGAAACACTGTCTTCCCATCCCCAACAGGATGGGGCGGGATCCAATTTCTAAAAAGACTTGGTACCCTAATTGATGCAGCGTGGTGATGCTCTGAGCAAACTGCACGGGTTGCCGCACATGATTAACCCAATATTCTGGGGTAGCAATGCTGGTGGGGTCTACTTTCTTGCCAGTGACGTTGGACACCAGGGAAATCTGCGGTGGTTGATAGTTGATTGAGGCTGCGACCTGCTCAAACTCTGCTAGCATAGGCTCCATTAAATGGGAGTGGAACCCGTGGGAGACTTCTAGCTGTTTAGTTTTAAGGGACTGGGATTCTAAACTGGCTTGAATCTGGGCAATGGCGCTTTGTTCTCCAGAAATCACCACGCTCTCGGCACCGTTAATTGCCGCTATACTTACTTGTCCTGAGTAGGAGTCAACTAGCGGCTGGACTATTTTTAGTGAAGCTCTCACCGATAGCATAGTTCCCCCAGTCGGTAGCTGCTGCATCAGCCGTCCCCGATGGGCAATCAACTTTAATCCCTCTTCTAAGCTCCAGACTCCTGCGACGGTTGCCGCTACATATTCGCCGACGCTGTGACCCATCACCACATTAGGCGTGATGCCCCAGGAAGTCCACAGTTGATATAGGGCATACTCTACGGCAAATAAAGCGACTTGGGTATAGCCTGTTTGCCCTAGGATGCTTTCTGATGCTGACTCCCCATACAATATTTCTAATAATGGCTGATCTAAATACTCTTCTAGGATTGATGCACATTGGTCTAAGGTTTGGCGGAAAATCGTATTATTATCATAAAGTTGCCTTCCCATGTTGATATACTGAGAGCCTTGTCCAGTAAACAGAAAAGCAATTTTTGGCGTTTTATTATTACTGAGTTTTCCAGAAAATATGCCAGCCACTTCTTCCTGGATGCTAATTTGGTCTAATTTCTGGGCTAATTCCAGTTTAGTAGAGGCGATAATTGCTAGGCGATGCTGAAAATGACTACGCCCCGTATTCGCACTAAAGCAAAGATCGGCGATCGCTAATTCATCATGATCAGCCAATAATTTTTGATAACGTTGCGTCAACTCAAGGAGTGCCGCTTCGCATTTTGCTGATAAGGTTAAGACGTGCCAGGGACGCTCACCCACTTCAGGTGCTTTAACCTGGGACTTCTGAATTGGTGCTGATTCGACAATGACATGAGCATTAGTCCCTCCAAAGCCAAAGGAACTCACTCCAGCTAATTTTTCATTCGTCCCTGTTTGCCAAGGTTGAATCTCAGTGGGGATTTGAATTGGAGTATTTTTAATTCTGATGTAGGGGTTTAATTGCTTTAAATGTAAATGGGGCGGAATTTCCTGATTTTCCAGAGATAAAACCACCTTGATTACCCCAGCAATTCCTGCTGCTGACTCCAAGTGACCAATATTAGTCTTGACCGAGCCAATTACTAAGGGGTGCTCTGGCTGTCTACCTTCTAGCAGCACCTTTTTCAGGGAGTTTACCTCAATTGGATCTCCCAAAGAAGTGCCAGTGCCATGTGCCTCAACGTAGCTAATTTGTGCTGGTTTAACCCCAGCTGTGGCTAAAGCTTGACGAATTAGAGCTTGCTGAGAAGGACCATTGGGCGCCGTTAGCCCGTTGCTTAAACCATCTTGATTAACTGCTGAACTTCTAATAACTGCCCTAATGCGATCGCCATCCTTAAGAGCATCTGAAAGTCGCTTCAGGACTACTACCCCACATCCTTCCCCTCGAACATAACCATCAGCACTGGCGTCAAAGGTCTTGCAGCGTCCGTCAGCCGCCATCATACCAGCATGAGAAAACGTTATCGTTGGTTCTGGGGATAAAATCAGGTTGACCCCTCCAACTAGACATAGGTTAGATTCAAGGCTCAGCAAGCTGCCACAGGCATAGTGAAGTGCCACTAGAGAGGAAGAGCAGGCGGTATCGAGAGACAGGCTTGGTCCTTTTAAGTTTAGCAAGTAGGATAAGCGATTGGCGGCAATTGAAAAGGCGGTACCAGTCCCACTATAGGCTTCTACAAACGATAGATCTTGGGAAAGAAGCCTGCGGTAATCGACGTTGCTGACTCCGATAAACACACCAGTCTGACTACCTGCTAAGGAATCTGGCACTATTGCTGCATTTTCTAAAGCTTCCCAGGCTACTTCTAATAACAGTCTTTGCTGAGGATCTATGTGCTGTGCCTCACGGGGAGAAATCCCAAAAAAACTAGGCTCAAACTGATCAACCTGCTTCAGAAAGCCACTCCAGCGAGTATTCATTTTTTCAGGGATTGCTGGTTCTGGATCATAAAAAGCGTCAACGTCCCATCGTGCTGCTGGTACCTCAGTAATGGCATCAACGCCATTACGCAAGAGCTGCCAAAAGGCTTCGGGAGTTTCCGCCCCAGGAAAACGACAGCTAAGACCGATAATTGCTATGGGTTCCATAAATCCTCTCCAGATATAGTTTCTATGCCTTAGCTTTACCTTCTGACAGATGCCCAGCTAGAGCTTCAATAGTTGGGTAGTCGTAAACCAAAGTGGGATCGAGTTCATGTCCTAACCAGTCTTCTAAATCGCCAGTCATCCCCACAGCAGAAGCAGAGTCAAGGCTGTAACGATCAAAGGGAATCGTCACGTCTACCTCATCAGGCTCAATTGACAGCAGCTTGGCTAGATAAGAAACTAACCAAGCCTCAATTTCCGCAGCCGTTGTCGGCTGGGGTATGTTTTTATTAGTGCTATTTGACGACATATATAATTCACTCCCTACTGCTTGCTAGCCTGTACTTTGTCCAATAAAGATTCTACATCAGCCTGTAAATGGCGAAAGTTAGCCTTGGCTAGAGGATTTTGGCTCCAATCTCCAACCACATTCAAGTTACCCGTGAGAAACTCAGCTCGACAAGCATGACGACGAATTTTACCGCTGGAGGTTTTGGGAATGCTCCCAGTCTTCACCAGCACTGAGGCAAAAAGCTGTAGATTATGCTCTGCTGCGATCGCTTGGCGGACATTGCCTACTACCTCATTAACATTCAGTTTTCGCAGGTAACTCCGCTCAACTTCCTGAACTACAATAAGTCGCTCTGCACCCTTGAACTCCACCGTAAAAGCGGCTCCACAATTTGGTCGTAACGCTGGATGACTCTTTTGAACCGTCATTTCAAGATCTTGAGGATAATGGTTCTGCCCGCGAATAATGATTACATCCTTAATGCGTCCAGTAACATATAGCTCTCCGTCAAGCAAAAACCCTAAGTCTCCTGTGCGTAAAAAAGGACCCTCTCCTGTATCCTTGAGATAAGCCTGAAAGCTGGCTTCTGTAGCATCAGGGCGATTCCAATACCCAGCAGCAATACTGCCGCCTGAGACCCAAATTTCCCCAATTTGACCTCTTTCACAACGAGTTAACGACTCAGGGTGAACAATATCAACTGTTGTGTCTAAATAGGGACAACCACATCCTACAAAAGCACGACTTTCCGTTGTTGAAATATTACTTGCTACTGCATAATTTCTCTCTAATGCTTCAGTCTTAATTTCTTGAATAACTGGCTGTTGGTATTTGTCCCCTCCCGTAGTGAAGAGGGTCGTTTCCGCGAGACCATAGCAGGGATAAAAAGCCTTTTGTTTAAATCCACACTGAGCAAATTTTTGAGCAAATCGCTCTAGAGTTTCTGCCCGTATTGGTTCTGCACCGCTATAGGCTAAATCCCAACTGCTCAAATCTAGATCAGGAAGTTGTTCGGGTTTTACCTTTTGCAGACATAAGTCATAGGCAAAAATTGGTCCACCACTAGTAGTGGCTCTATATTTAGAAATTGCTTGGAGCCAACGAATTGGTTTCTGTAGAAATGCCAAAGGAGACATCAAAATGCTAGGAATCCCCACATAAATTGGCTGCAATACATGACCAATTAATCCCATATCATGAAATAAAGGTAGCCAGCCAACGCCAACACTCTGGTCACTGTGATCAAAAGCGGTCTTAATTAGCTGTTGATTGTGAATGATATTTTGATGAGTAACCATTACGCCCTTGGGCATTCCTGTAGAACCAGATGTGTATTGTAAAAATGCTAGGTTGTCAGGGGTTACGGATTGTATTGTTAAATCTGAGTCTGCACCATCGCTTTCTATAGTATCTGTAGCTAGCAACTGTAGATTGGTGAGCTCCTGATTATTATTCCATTTACTCTCAATATCATTTAAGATAGGTGAAGTTGTTAAAGCGATCGCTGGTTGAGCATCGTTAACAATGGCAAGCAGCCGAGATAACTTTTGATTGCGCCGAGGGGGATATATTGGAACTGCAATCACTCCAGCATACAGACAGCCGAAGAAAGCAGTTAGAAAGTCTAATCCCGCAGGATAAAGCAGTAAAGCTCTCTCTCCAGTTAAGCCCTGTTCCTGTAATTTAGCCGCAACTTGCCTTGCCCCCTGATATAACTGAAGATAGGTCAATGATCTGGCTTCGGTTTCACCGTTTAATAAAAAAGTGAAGGCATTCTGGTTGGGTTGCCGCGTGCTTCTCAAGAGCAACGTGTTAATTATTGTGGAGCAGTTTTGAGCTTCTTCTAAGCTTAAAGAGTTGGGAGTCATTTTCTGGGTGTACCTCAAAGTAATATAGTCAACTGCCTTAAATATCGCTAGAACTCGACTAAATTTTTTCCATACCCGCTCTTTAAATAACTCATGATCAGGTTCAACTCAATAACAATTTTTTGATATGTTTTGAATAATCCAGGATGTTTTGTACTAAAGTTTTTTGCTCTCTTATTAACGATATCTTACTCCAAAACTAAACTCGTCTGTGCCCAATCTGCACTGACTGAGAGTTTAGGGGATCACTTAGCCGCCTTGTTGAGATATTTGTTAGCAAATCTTGGTGTCTGATAAATGCGATCGCCAATTCTACTGTAGAATCAAACCGCCACTTGTACATAATGTCGAATTAGGCTTTCTTGATATATTGACCAGCTTCCCTCTTATTTTTACTACTATTTTCTAAAATGCCATTAGTGTACTAACAATTATTATGATACTTACGTAATAATTGTTAGTACACTAATTTTACTATCATCTGTCTAGGTTTGAAAACTAGTTTTGCACGCCATAAGCTGTACCGAACTATTGTTTGAATACTTTATGATCCTAATTATATCAATAGCAAAAAAACAAACTAGTTAGTACAATTGCTTAGTCTACTTATTGAAAGCAACTTAAATAATTAAGCTCACGATAACAGGTATTGAGAAAATAAATCAACTCTTAATGCATGAATTATTTTTTGACAAAAGATACAATTAGTAACTTAATGATATATTCATTAATCTGGGAATTATAGAAGTAATGTGCTGATGAATACTTGTAGTGTATTACCTACTTCAAGGCTAGATATTAAGCTAATTCCTTAAGTAAAAAAATGTGTAATAAAGTACCAACTATTAAAATGTGATTTGTACTAATAGCTCTTGTTAGCAACGGAGCAAAGTAATTATATTTCTCAAAGTGTCAGAAATCATAGAGTGGTGTGGGAATAACTAAATTAACTTGATATTTAAAGCTCTAGTTGCCCCGAAAACTTGGCTCTTTCGGAACCAGGTTGAAGATTTCCTGGGGCTTCAAGGCTATCCCTGGAAGGGATGGGAAGTTAAAGTGCTCCCTTGGTCTAAATTTATTGTGTCCATAGCACCAATATCAAGTTATTATTAGGAAAATTTCTAAATAAGGTGATTAATTGTGGTGTGCGAGGAAAAAAGTTTATCAATAATTCCCCCCTGAATGTAGCGAAAGAAGAGGGGAAGAATAGATAAGATTAGCAATCTTTAGTCTTTAAGAGGCATAAGAGCTAGTCTATTTCATTAGCCTACTTCTTTGAACGGGTTCCTAGTTCAGACTAAATTCTAAAGTCATTGATTGCGTTCCAGTCAAAGTTCTTGCTGCCTGTGCAGCCCTAGCTCTTTGGTTGAACTGTATTTTGATGGCTAAAAATAACTTAAGTAATCTGTTGTGGTGTTCAGCAGAGACGTTTGTGTAAGTGCAAACGAAGGATGCATGGTCACAGAAAAGTTGCGATTGGTTAAACATGTCTTTCCCTTCTTGCTCATAGGGCATTGAGGGCATAAGCGTGTGTAGGAGTATTCATTTAGACATTTCCCAGAATCTTATTATGAAATTATTATCGCTACTGTTATCGGCTGCAGGTGTTTCGGCTTTAGTATGGGTAAGTCCCGTTGTCGCGGAGACTGATTTGGCAAGAGTGAGCAAGAGTGCATCAGACCTACTGGCTCAGGGTGAAACCCGCGTCACTGGAGTCGAGGTAGTTCCTACCGAATCAGGGTTAGAATTAATTTTAAAAACCGCAGCGGGTAGCGAAAGATTAGTTCCGCTGATTGTCCCAGAAGAAAATGATTTGGTAATCGATATATTGAATGCGACCTTAGCGTTCTCTATTAGAAATGGCGTAACAGAACTTGACCCTGCGCCAGGTATTGAACTGATTACCGTTACTCAAGTCGACCCCAACAGCATCCAGGTTAGAATTACTGGAACGGATCAAACTCCTAGCGCTGAAATATTAGGGGGTAGTGATGATCTCGTGTTAAGCATCACTCCTGAGACTGCTACCGCCGATGAAGAAGACCAAATTGATATTATTGCCACAGGGCAGGTAGAAGAGGACAGCTATAAAGTCGATCAATCCAACATAACCGCAACCCGCACTGAAACCCCTCTGAGAGATATTCCCCAGTCGATTCAGGTGATCCCCCGTAAGGTGATTGAGGATCAAAATGTAATAAGAATTGGTGACGCTTTACGTAACGTGTCTGGAGTTTTACCTCAAAGAGATTTTGGCGGTTCTAACTTTCGCTTTTCCACTCGCGGATTTGAAGATACCAGGCTTTTAAGAAATGGAATTAGAACAGGAAGAAGACCTTTTTCACTTGCTACTTCACCCAATACAATAGAAAGAATTGAGGTGCTTAAAGGTCCTAGTTCAGTAGTATTTGGTCCGTCCGAGCCAGGAGGTTTGATTAATCTTATTACCAAACAGCCAGAAAAAGAAGCATCCTATGATTTTGAATTTAGAACGGGGAGCTTTGACTTTTTTGAACCGTCTATTGATTTTACAGGACCTCTAACCGGGGATGAGAAGTTAACTTACCGTCTAAATATCTCCTATCAAAGTGATGGTCTGTTCCGAAACTTTGTCGAATCAGAACTGTTTTCCATTGCTCCAGTATTACGCTATGAATTTAGCGATAAAACAGATTTGACTCTAGAATACGAATATTTGGTAGACGATAGAACGTTTGATAGCGGTATACCAGCCGATCCCTTTGCGTTTGAAGCACCTGAAGGACTGTTTTTAGAGGAACCAGGTAGCAATACTAATACTACTGCTAATCGGTTTTTTGTAACTCTAAATCATAGTTTTAATGATGATGTTAGGCTGCGAAGTGTCTTTGGAGGAGAAATTGGTGATGAAGACCTGATAGTTATTCGACCATTTTTTGGGTTTGACCCAGAGACGGGCATAGTAGAAAGGCTTTTTCAAGATAGTGAAGCCGGTGCCGAGAATTTTTCATGGCAGACAGATTTGATCACTGAGTTTAAGACTGGTCCCGTAGAACATCAGTTATTGGCAGGTTTCGATTTGACTTTCACTGAGGATCTTTTTTCAACTTCGAATGTTAGTAGTTTTAGGTTTCCGATCAATGCATTTAACCCAGTCTATGACGATGAAATCCCCCCAAACCTTACACCTGATATTATTGGTAGTTTTGATTTTAGCTCAAATACCGTAGGTTTTTACCTGCAGGATCTGGTTACGTTATTGCCTAATCTTAAGCTATTGGTGGGTGGTAGATTTGATTTTGCTGACGAGGAAAATGAGTTTAATATTAGTTTTCCTAACCCTTCTATTACTGAGGGGGGATTTGAAGATGAGGCTTTTTCCCCCAGAGTAGGCATTGTTTATCAACCCATCGAGCCTATTTCTCTGTTTGCTAACTTTACCCGTTCTTTTATTCCCAACAGCGCCTCTACTGTTGATGGCACATTAATCGAACCAGAGCGGGGTAGACAATTTGAGGTTGGGGTCAAAGCAGAGTTTGGAGATATTGCAGTTAGCCTGGCAGCTTATGATATTGTCAAAAGTAATCTTGCCATAGCCGATCCTTTTAATCCTGGTTTTTCTGCTGCTCTTGGAGAAGTTAATAGTCAGGGTATTGAGTTAGACGTGGCAGGAGAGATTTTAGATGGCTGGAATATTATTGTCTCTGGATTTATCAATGACGCTGTTGTTACTGAAGGGGATGATAGCATTTTTCTGGGTGACGGTGATCAGCTGACTGGGGCTCCTGAAAACGGTGCCAGTTTATGGACAACCTATGAAATCCAGAAAGGAAGTCTAAAGGGTTTCGGCTTTGGTGCGGGGTTCTTTTTTGTGGGTGATACTAGGGAGAGTGAGTTCAGTGATTTTGTCATTCCTTCTTATGTGCGTGCTGATGCCAGTCTCTTTTATAAGCAGGAAATATGGGAGGCACAGCTCAACTTCCAGAATATATTTGATGAGGACTACTTGGAGTCATCAAACAATACAGGCTTGCTTTATGATGGAGCACCATTTTCGGTTATTGGTTCCTTATCACTGAAGCTTTAATCACTGAACAATCAACAATCAACATTGACGAGCGACCCCGCGTACCACAAGGGCATAACATCGCCGTCAGGCGCAAGACAAAGGCGTTTCTGTTCGCCGCATGTACGCGCGAGTTGAGCAATCAACAAAATGTTTAATGCTCAATGTTGATTTTAAGTTATG
The DNA here is from genome assembly GCA_038524995.1 of Cyanobacteria bacterium J06621_8. Classification (GTDB taxonomy): domain Bacteria; phylum Cyanobacteriota; class Cyanobacteriia; order Cyanobacteriales; family Xenococcaceae; genus Waterburya. The sequence goes on along the minus strand of JBCBIE010000038.1, from coordinate 30,249 downwards.
AATAGAAAATGATTGAAGAAATAATCAGGAAATGATTACAAAATTACGCCAGTACATATCCTGGTGGCTCTTGGGATTCTTTACGATCATTTTAATAGTGGCTTGCGATCGCTCTTTTAATTCTTTAGAGAGCGATCCCACAGTACTCAATAATTTAGAATCCTGTCGTTTGGTGAGCCATGAGATGGGTAAAACAGAAGTTTGTGGTCAGCCACAAAAAGTTTTAGCCCTCAGCCCTCATATTTTAGACATAATATTGGCTTTGGGCGTTCAACCGACTGGTCTCGCTCAAAATGTTAGCTCTCAAATTCAAACTTATGATAATCCGCCCGCCCAAATTCCCTATCTCGGTAGATGGGTAACTACAGAACCAGTAGGAGTAGGTTCTCGTGGCACCCCTTCTCTCGAACGCATTAAGCTCCTGCAACCTGATTTGATTTTAGGAGAAAGTTTTTTTCAGCAGAATCTGTATCCTTTGCTGACTCAGATTGCTCCCACTTTATTATTTGACGATCTCAATAATCCCAATGAGATACAGTCATGGAAACAGGATATTGACGGAATTGCTGAGGCTTTAGGACGAGAAGAGCAAGTAGAAGAACTATTAAAGACACATGACCAGCAAATCGCTCAGGCTCGTACTGCTCTCCAGCCAGTGCTGCAAACTTATCCTCGCGTATTTGTGATGAGCTCTAATTTGGGAGCAACCTATATTGCATCTCGTCCTGAAAGTGCTGTATCTAGGCTGCTACAAGAAATTGGTTTTGAGATTGTTCGTCCATCAGGTTTTCCTGAACGTTACGTGGCAATTTCTCAGGAAGTGATACCCCAGGTTGAAACTGACCTAATTATCGTCACTACTGTTGAGGATAATGTGGAATTAAATACTGAAGATTCAAAGCCCCAAGCCACTATGCGAGAAAAATGGGCGCAAAATCCTTTACTGAGTTCTATGCCAGTATTTCAGCAGGGACGAGTGTTTTTTGTGGATTACTACCTCTGGAACGGTGTCTCTCGTGGACCCTTATCAGACCAGCTTATTTTAGAAGCTTTGCCAGACTTATTATTACCCATCGTCCAATAAGCAAAGGAAGTAAAACCTCGTGCGTAAATTTACCCTGCTCTGGTTTGGTCAGGTAATTTCTACTATTGGCAGCTACATGACTGGATTTGCCCTTACTTTGTGGGCTTGGGAACTTTCAGGATCAGCAACTGCCCTTGCTTTGATGGGTTTCTTCTCCTCGCTACCTGGAATTCTTATCTCTTTGTTTGCTGGCATTATTGTTGATCGTGCTAATCGTAAATATCTAATAATTTTGGGAGATACGATCGCTGCTAGCTCGACTCTGACAATTTTAATACTCTATTTATCGGGAAATCTGGCAATCTGGCATCTGTATATTGCGGCAGGGGTTAATGGCAGTTTTGGTCAAATTCAAGGACTAGCTTATGCTACTTCAATTACTCTTCTAGTATCTCCCAAAGATTATACCCGTGCTAACAGCATGTGTTCTGCAATTCACTATGGCTCAAATATTTTCGCTCCTGCGATAGCAGGAGCGCTTTATCCGATTATTGGTTTAGGAGGTATCCTGCCTATTGACTTGATAACTTTTAGTGTGGCGATCGTCATCATACTGTGGACTAAAATTCCTCAGCCCAAAAAAAGACAGAGAGGTGGGGAAATTGGTCATAGGGAAGACCAAGATATTGACAGCAGAGAAAATGCTCCCCAAGTCCCTCATTCTCAGGAATCATCAGTCAGACAAAAGAGCAAAGTAAATAAGTTAATTGTTTTCTGGCGAGAGTTAACTTTAGGAATTCGCTACACTTGGAAGCGAGATAGTTTGCGTACTTTATTGTTAATTACAGCGCTATTTTGGTTAGCTCACGATCTTGGTGGAGCAATTAGCAGCCCTATGATACTTGCTCGCTCGAACAATAATTCTCAGGTTTTGGGGGCAATCTCTTCGGCAGCAGGAATTAGCGGCGTAACTGGTGCGGTAGTACTAAGTGTCTGGGGTGGGACAAGGAGACGTGTAAATGGAATGCTGTTCGGGTATATGGGAGCAGGTATTACCAAAACTATCTTTGGCTTGGGTCAAAATCTGAATATTTGGCTACCTGCTCAATTTGGTTCTTCCCTCAACTTTCCTTTAATCAGTAGTTCTCAAAATGCTCTCTGGATGGAAGCTATTCCTTCAGAATTTCAGGGACGGGTTTTTGCCGCTAACGCTCTAGTTTTGCAATCAGTCAGCGCAATCGCTGCTTTGACTGCGGGACCATTAAGCGATCGCCTTCTTGAACCAGCAATGCAGTCACAAAATATTTTAAGTTTACTATTTGCTCCTATTTTTGGTAATGATGCTGGGGCGGGGATGGCACTGCTTTATACTACCTGTGCGATCGCCATGTTTGCCGTCGGTGCAGTTGGCTATCTACTACCACAACTGTCTCGGCTAGAAGATAAGGTTAGTTAATGACCGGCTTTATTGATTGATAGGTTCTTAATTTTGCTTTATGTTAGCCGCTGTCTGCCCAAAGAGAATTTTCTTACTGGACTCATTGACCGTTGGCTGGCTGGAAACTGCCTGTCCCTTTTCATAGGCTCGAATGACTGCTGAACGGGAAGAAATGCTGTTAAACCAACGCTGAAGGTGGGGAAAATCATTAAGGTTTTGCTGTTGTTTGGCGTAGGGTACAATCCAGGGATAGCAAGCCATATCTGCAATGGAGTAGTCTCCTGCTATATAGTTTTTTTCTGCTAACTGCTGATTTAATACTCCGTAAAGTCGATTAGTTTCCTTAACGTAACGCTCAATAGCATAGGGAATTTGGTCGGGTGCATACTGGCTAAAATGATGGTTCTGTCCTGCCATTGGTCCTAGACCCCCAACCTGCCAAACAAGCCATTCCCTAACTAGCTTGCGATCGCGCAGATTTAACGGTAAAAATTTACCCGTTTTCTCGGCTAGGTAAAGTAAAATTGCTCCTGATTCAAACACCGAAATCGCCTCCTCTCCATCAGCGGGAGCTGTATCTACAATCGCCGGTATTTTATTATTGGGGGAAATTTTGAGAAATTCGGGCTGAAACTGCTCTCCCTTGCTAATATCTACTGGGTATATCTCATAGTCTACTGCCGCCTCCTCCAGAAAAATGGTTATTTTGTGTCCATTGGGAGTTGTCCAGTAATATAGTTGAATCGTCATTAGTTTGGAGGAGTAATGGCAGGAAGTTCTTTAAATTCTATCTTTAGTCTACTTTTTGACCCTATCTTAGATTGAATTTGGTGCTGGGTGTATTAAGATAATTTTGATAGCAGGTAAAACTAGATCGTACTCCGAAAAAGTATTATGGCTAAGTTGGAGTTAGGCAGGCTTTGGCAGACCTTAACCTATTTTGAAATTATTCCTGTGGTTAATTTCTGGCAGCGCTTATGGAAATCTAATGGTGGTAAATCGCAACAAGATACAAAAATGGTAATTCTAGTGGCAGGGGCAACGGGTGGAGTGGGAAAACGAGTCACTCAAAAGTTGCTAGGGCAAAACTATCCTGTTCGAGCGCTGGTTAGGGATGCGGCTCAAGCTAAAAAAATCTTGGGGGAACAAGTAGAGCTGTTTGAAGCAGATATTACGATTCCTGAAACCCTCAAACCAGAAATGATGCAGGGGGTTAGCCAAGTGATTTGCTGTACGGGAACTAAGGTGCAGCCTGTAGAAGGGGATACTCCTAATCGAGAGAAGTACTACCAGGGGATTAAATTTTATTTACCTGAACTGGTAGATACCCCTGAACTAGTGGAATACGAGGGCATGAAAAATCTGACTCAGATTGCTGCTCGGTACCTACCTGACTCAACGGAACGAGTACTGTTTGATTTTGCTCAGCCCAATAATGATCTTAAAGAAATTTGGGGAGCGGTGGATGATGTGGTGATGGGGGGTGTGAGTCAAAGTAATCTTCGCTTGATCAATGATCGCGCTTTTTTTGCGGGCATGGTTTCGACGGATAATAATGGCGGTTTTGCTTCGGTACGTACCCGTAATTTTGACCAGCCTCTGGATCTATCTGATTATGAGGGAATTGAGCTGCGGGTAGTTGGTGACGGTAAACGCTATAAGTTTATTACCCGCTGTGAGGGTCAATGGGATGGTGTGGGCTACTGCTATTCTTTTGATACTGTTTATAATTTTCCGACCACGGTTCGCATCCCCTTTCGGGATTTGATTCCTGTGTTTCGGGCTAAGACGGTTCAGGAAGCGGAGCCGTTTGATCGGGCAAAGGTTTATTCCCTTCAGTTAATGCTGAGTAAGTTTGAGTATGATGGCAACCTTAATCCGAAATTTGAGCCAGGATCGTTTCAGCTAGAGATTGAGTATCTTAAAGCTTACGGAGGCAACCCCAAACCCCAGTTTATTCAGGTGAGTTCGGCTGGGGTAACTCGCCCAAACCGCCCAGGAATTAACCTGGAGCAAGAGCCCCCTGCGGTAAGGCTTAATGAGCAGTTGGGGGGAATTTTAACCTGGAAACTCAAGGGAGAAGAGGCAATCAGATCCAGTGGCTTAACCTATACGATTATTCGTCCCTGTGCTTTAACGGAAAAGCCTGGAGACAAAATTTTATACGCCGAACAGGGAGACAACCTTAAGGGTCAGGTTAGCCGAGATGCGATCGCCGAACTCTGTCTGCAATCGATGAATCTACCTGAAGCCGTTAATAAAACTTTTGAAGTTAATGAGCAGGAACAGCAGGGACGTACTAACTGGCAAGATTTATTGGCAAATCTTCAGTCAGATGAGTAAGTAATGTCAGTTGGAGATAGCTCTAAGCCATAAGCTTTAAGCTTTTTATAAATTTTTCTAATACCAATTTCGAAAATTATTGCTAAAAATCAATCTCCCAGTCAGCCAGGCGGCGTTTTAAAGGAAAAGAAGCCTCCTTTGACTCTGATGATCGTTCTTTTTTAACGTAATCTAATTTATCTATTTCGTATTGTAAAAAGTGGGAATTTCCTCCGTTAATAAAAAAATCAAACATCGTTTTAATCAAGTCCACAATGGACATGCCTCGCTCCGCTGCCTCAGCATGAATATCCTCATGGAGGGTAGGGGGGACTTGAATAGAGGTTATAGGTAACGCGGGCTCAGATGTGGGAAACAGAAAACTTTTGATGCTTTTATGGGTAATTTGATCTGGCTGGATGTTGTCCACGACCCGACCCCAACCCTGAATTAACTCTTCCCCCGCCAAACCAGCCAAGGCGATCGCCTGAGAGATATTAGTCGGTAAAATTGTAAAACCAGTTTCAATCAACTCCAGAGTAATCTGCGCTGCCTTAATATTGTCATTAACCTGCCAGCGAGTAATTCCTAATCGTTCACGACAAAAGGAAGCAAAAGTTCCATCCCCAAAACTTTTATAGAGCTTGAGAAACTTTAACTTAGCCAGCAAGAGACCATTGCGGACATATGCCAGACGATTGCTGGCAAACTCAGACTCTAGCCAATTGAGGTTAAAATCTGCCGTGAGTCGTGCTTCTAGATCAAGAGCATACTGCTTGAGCTCCTGAAGAGCGGGATGATTACTTGTTGTGATTAGTGAGCGCTCCATAGTTAATTATTGAGAAATTTCAACGAGCGGGTTGACTTTTAGATCTTGTATACTTAGTATTGCTAGGTATCTAACTTTTAACCAAGTACACATGTTTGCTCAGCCAAAATAGGCTGGGATATAGAGAAGGAAAATGAGAATTGTTAAACCATCAATTTTCTTTCCATAAGTATTATAGCATATCAATGTATACGCTGAAAATTAATTATCATGGCAAATCCTAATCCCAACATGTCTGGATTAAAGAAAATCCCTAAAATTGCTCCAGAAGGTTCAGCCCCAAAGCCAGTTCAGGTAAGGGTCCCAGCGAGTCAATACGATGTCTGGATGTCATTACCTGCTAAAGAACGGAATGATTATTTAAGAAAGGCGATCGCCGATAAGTTAGCTGAGAAACAATTGCTGCCGTCTAGTTAGTTTTGGCGTTGATTTAAGCAATGCAATATTTTGATAATCATGCCAAGCAAGAAACTAATTTCTGCTCTGCTTATGCGAGGGATTGTGGTGCTTTTATGGAGCATTCTATTATTTGGTTGTAATACTCAAGCTAATGTCATCCCAGAATCAAGCGCCGAAGCTAATAAAACAAAAAATCCCATCTCCTGTCCCGCTATGGAAAGTCGCAATTGGCAAGCCTGGATTGATGGTGTAGCAGAGAATGAACCACAGTTAAATATCTCAGGGGAGATCGATTTACCGACCCCTGGATATCAGGTGGAGTGGCAGCCAGGAATTTTAGATCGCAGCAACCCTCCAACCCAAAGGATCTCGATAATCCTAACTCCCCCTGAAGGAATAGTAATTCAGGTCGTCACACCCTCAGAGGTTAGCTTCACCATGGGATCTCCAGTTTTAGAATATCGCTCTGTCGAGATTTACTGTGATGATCGGCTGTTGGTAGATATTTCAGATGTTAAGGCGAGGTAACCTATAACCTATAACTGAGGGCGACCCCGCGCCGGCGTAAGGCGCAAGGGAATGCGCCCGAACCCGAAGGGCTATAACTTATAACCTATAACTGGGAGGGGATTGGGCTGGTTTAAACTTAGGCTAGTCGGCTCCATCAATGGGTGCAAAGCCTTGGCGTTGGATATTTTCCGTCATTACCCTGGGGTCTAAAAACTGGAGTAAATAATCAGGACCTCCTGCTTTAGAACCAACCCCAGACAGCTTAAAGCCGCCGAAGGGCTGCCGTGCCACGATCGCCCCAGTAATATTACGATTAATATAAAGGTTGCCTACCTCAAAATCCTTTGCAGCCTGGTCGATATGCTGGGGGGTACGGGAGTATAAGCCACCAGTGAGGGCATAGTCCGTACCGTTGGCGATCGCCAGAGCCTCCTCAAAACTAGCCGCCTTAATTACCGCTAATACGGGACCAAAAATTTCCTCCTGAGAGATCGCCTGGTCTGGTTTAACGTTGCTAAAAATTGTCGGAGAGACATAGTAACCAGACTCAGGCACTGGCATCGAAAGAGTAAGGTCGCTTTCCTGCTTACCCTGAGCAATATACTCCAACATGCGATTGCGGGCTTTAGGATCAATAACAGGACCCATCTGTATACTGGGATTGTCTGCTGCTCCAACGTTAAGGGATTTAGTTGCTTCAATAAGACGCTCTAGAAAGACATCGTGTACTGTTGCCGCAACAATGACTCGTGAACAGGCAGAACACTTCTGACCACTATAGCCAAAGGCTGACTGCACCACTCCTGCCACAGCCTGATCCAGGTCTGCGCTTTCATCCACGATGATGGCGTTTTTCCCTCCTAACTCGGCAATGACTCGCTTGAGGTGCTTTTGTCCTGGCTTTAGCTGGGCGGCTGCCGCATAAATTTGACAGCCCACTTCCCTAGAACCAGTAAAGGCGATCACGTGGGTATCGGGATGCTCTACTAAATAGTTGCCAACCTCTGAACCTTTGCCTGGAACATACTGAAAGACTCCTGGGGGGACACCTGCATCCACCAAAATTTCTGCAAGCTTGGCAGCAATTACCGAAGAAGTTGCCGCAGGCTTTAAGAGGGTGCAGTTACCCGTAACCAGAGCCGCAACGGTCATTCCAGTGGCGATCGCCATGGGGAAATTCCAGGGAGAAATGACCACCGCAATTCCTTTAGGCTGATAAAAATAACGATTATTTTCCCCTGCTATATCGTAGTTAGTCCCCGCTGCTAATCGCTCCATTTCAGCGGCATAGTAGCGACAAAAATCAATCGCCTCCGTGACTTCACCATCAGCCTGGGGGATAATCTTACCCACTTCTAAGCAGATCAAGGCGTTTAGTTCATGGCGACGTTCTTCCATCAAATCAGCGGCTCGGCGGAGGATATCTGCCCTTTCCTGAACAGGAGTATTTTTCCAAGAGTTAAAGGCAGATTTAGCGGCATTCATCGCTTGTTCTGCCTGCTCTACGGAAATTTGCCCTACTTTGCCCACTAATTCATCTGAGCGGGAGGGATTGAGGGAGTCAAGATAGTTATTGGTTGACTGATATTCACCATTAATTAGCGGTAAATAGGTTTTGCCCAACTCTTGCTTAACCTTTGCCAGGGCTTGTTTAGCGTCATTACGCAAGGCATTATCAGCGTAATCAGTATCCGATGCGGGGATAAATTTACCCTGGAGCTTCCCATTACTACTAACATCTTCTTCATCTAGAGTATCGCTAACGGGAGAGGCAATCAATTCTGCTATAGGCTTATTCTCCTGATTCTGCCGAATAAAGGAGCTATTTGCCGTATTCTCCAGCAGGCGACGAATCAGATACGCCATCCCTGGTAACAGCTTACCGTAGGGAGCATAAACCCTAACCCGATGACCCCGCTTCACTAGAGCCTGAGCCAGCTTATCCCCCATGCCGTAGAGTACCTGCATTTCCACTCTTCGGGGAGGGATGTTTAAAGTTTCGGCGATCGCACAAGCCAATGCCTGAGAGCGTACATTATGACTGCCGATTGCCGCGTAAAGATACTGATGATTTTCCAGTAAAAGCTGGGTCATCCGCTCATAATTAACGTCGGTAGCGGCTTTTTGATTATATACAGGCTGTGCCCAGTGTTTTTGCTGGGCGTTAATGGTTTCCTGATCCCAATATGCCCCCTTAACCAGTCGCACCGTTACTGGATTCCCCCTAGTTTTTGCCCACTCAATTAAACCCTCAAGATCCTGATAAGAATCCCTTAAATAAGCCTGGAGGGTCACCCCAAGATCTGTCCGCTGACGAAACTCATCTTCCAACAATAGCTCTTTAAGAATCTGGAGGGTTAAATCCTTGTAGCGATACTGCTCCATATCAAAGTGAATCGCTGCCCCCGATCCTGCCGCCTTGCGGAGTAAAGTTCTAATGCGATCGCTAACCCTTGCCTTACTCCCTTCAGGATCTAACGGATCAAACTGGGAATAAAACGCCGTCAGCTTAACCGACACCTGCACCTGGGTTAGCTCCTCCCCCTCCGCCAAATCCAGCCCCTCCTGACGCTTCCAGCCCTGAGCCTGCTGGGTTAGCTGCTCCAGCAGGTCTAAATACCTCTGCAAGTATGCCGCCGCTTCCGCTTCCGTAATTACTGCCTCCCCTAAAAGGTCAATGGTATAGGTCATACCCGACTTCCGCAGTCGCTCAATAGATTTACAAACCTCCCCTATATTTTCCCCTGCAATATACTTATAAGCCAGCATCTCTACTGCCTTAGTAATCGTAGCGGCAGCAGTTTGAGCAGGAAAAGAATCAGGATCGCTAAAGTTAAGAATACCTTTCAGGGCACTGGGCAACTCTACCGCTTCGGCGCTCAGATACTGCTGGAAGTGGTTGGCAATTTCTGCCTTACTTTGTAGCGCAGGTATCGCATCTATAAAGCGAAACATCTGTACCCTAAGACCAGGATTAGCCATCGTCCAGCCTAAGACCTTATCATCCCAGCGCATCTGTTCTCTCATGCGGCTCAAGACGTTCTCTTGTTTTCTAGTGCTGGTAATTAATTCCTGAGCGATCGCCTGGGTTTGGGCTTCATAACGGCGGTCTAGTTGCGGTTTATTGCCTTGAACTACCACTGTATATATACTCCTGAAGGTACGAGATTATTATACGCCTGATGTTGACGGGCTTCGTTGGGAAGTTATTGGTTCGTAGTTGTTAGTCGTTAGTTGTCAGTGGGAATCTATTGAATCGTTATGATTGGGTTGAGGGGTTAAGGTCATGAATTCATCACAATTTACTGATTCTCTATTAAATCTTTGAAGCGTTGCTCATTTCGGATCGCATCGAAATCGGTGTCAGTCTTAATGTACTCTCGAAGTTGAGGATTTAGGCTAAACGCCTGTTCTAGATTTTCAATTGCAGAGCTAATATTATTTTGTAAAGCGTAACTAGTAGCCTTATTGTACCAAGCTTGATATAAATTAGGGTTAATTACGATCGCTTTGTCAAAAGAGGCGATCGCTTCTTCATATCTGCCTAATTCATCTAAAATAACACCATGACTAAGCCAAGCAAAATTATAATCAGGATTAATGGCGATCGCTTTATTATAAGAGGAGATCGCTTCCTCATATTTGCCTAATTCTTTTAAAGCAGCACCGCGATTATTCCAAGCAATATCATAATCAGGGTTGATAGCGAGTGCTTTATCATAGGATTCAATAGCTTCCTTATATTTGCCTAATTTTTCTAAAGTAAAACCACGGTAATTCCAGTTATGATTATCATCAGGATTAATGGCGAGAGCTTCATTAAAGTAGGTGAGCGCTTTTTTGTGTTTGCCTAATATAAGTGAAGCCAAACCAAGGTTATTCCAAGCAAGATCATCATCAGGATTGATGGCGAGGGCTTTATTAAAAGATGCGATCGCTTCCTGGTGTTTGCCTAACTTAAGTAAAGTCAAACCATATTCATTCCAGACAATATCACACCTAGGATTGATGGTAATCGCTTGATTGTAAAAGCTTCTTGCCTCGTCATAAAGTTCAAGCAAGTAAGAGCAAATCCCGAGATAAGAATAAACTACCTCTTTTCCTAGAGAAGCGATCGGTATATTTGTTTCTTGAGATACTGACAATGCCTGTTTATAGTATTGAATCGCTTGTTGCAAATCATCATCTATATAACGATACATGCCCAAGGTAAATAGACTTAAATAAGTCATTTCTTGGGAAAGATTGGTTTGTAAGTTAAAGCTGGTTAACTCTGAAAGTTGTGCTGGTTGAGTTTTTCCTTTTACTGATTCTCCCAACTTAGGAAAATTCGTAGTGTCTTTGAGGATTTCAAAATTAACGCTAATGGGAACAATGTCATCCATTACTTGATAGTCTCCCCAAATAACGATCGCCGCTTTTTGGGACTTTCCTGCGTTTTTTGCCTCTTTGATACTCCCCAAGGATTTATTTAACCGTTTAACCTTAACCTCATCACCATAGGGTTCCATCTCCCGTTCTAAGTTGCGGAAAATTTCTTGAGTTACTCGATGATTTTTGGCATCCGAACCTTCAAAGTTAGCCACCAGGATCTTAAAGTCTGTTGGCGGTAGGTTGACCTGATATTGATAAACTTTATATCCACCCCAGACTAAAAGGGGAACTATTAATAAGCCAAAACGAGCAATCCAGCGTATTCTTTTCCTGTGCTTTTCTTTCTTTCCCTGAGACAACACAGGCTGATTAGAACCTGGAGGAGTAATAATTAATGAGCCTGCTGACTGTCCATCACCTAGTTCAGGCTTCCAGATAAAGGCATAGTAGAAACAAGAGAGAAATAAACCCGCAACTCCTACCCCCAATAAAACTAGGGGTAATAACCCTAAATTACCCTCAGCCAATTCGATGTAGCCTAAGATTGCCGACACTACACCAAACACGCCCACAACTCCAGCCCAAACCCGCTGGAAAAAAGCTACTAGTCCACCACTGCTATTGCCGTTATCTCCCATCAGGCTCTACTGAACGCTGGAAGTATTATATCGTCTGAAACATTTAAATTTCTTTAATAGGAAAAACCCTAAGTGATACTAATCTTAATACTAAATATAGCGATTCTCATATTAATAAGGTATGAACCCAAGTAAAAGCATGATAGCTAAAGTTTGAAGCTAAAGGCTAAAGGCTAAAGGCTAAAGGCTAAAGGCTAAAGGCTAAAGGCTTTTTAAAGACCTAGATGTATCTCCTGAACCAATGAATTGCTATAAATAGATGTAAGGTTAGCGATTATCAGTACTCGATGCTAAATTCGCGATGTTATTATTAATCCGTCGTTGGGTTAAGTACGTGCAATGCTCTTTAAGGGCGAAGCTTATTAACTCAACTAGCAGATTATAGAATAGGAATAAATATTGATGGTTAGCCAAATTTCCGATTTAGAGCCAGATAATGCTCAGTCTGTAGAAGAGTTGATCGAGGATAATTCCTCCCATGCAGAAGTTATCGAAACCGTAATTTCTAGCCTCGATCAGGACAATACCGCCATGGTAAGCCACAGCGATGATGGTAGTCTCTGGAAGTTTAACTATGGCAGCGTGGAGGTATTTGTGCAGCTTACGGGAGAAAGCGACGATGATCTATTAACGGTGTGGTCAAGCGTCTTACCCCTACCTGCTAAGAATGAACCAGAACTGATGCGGCGTTTATTAGAGATGAACTGGACTGGTACCTTTGAAACTTGCTTTAGCATTCAGGACAATAAAGTCATGGTATCGGCTCAGCGTACCGTTGCCGATATGTATCCAGGGGAAATTTCTCGCCTAATTACTTTGGTGGCAAATCTAGCTGATGATAATGATGATCCTTTACAGGAAGAATTTGGTAGCTAGGGATTCCCCACTATTGAGGCAAAACATTTTGTTAATTACCAGGAATTCCGCTAGGGTAGATATGTAGGAACAGTGTAAATTAAATTAGCAGACTTTTTTTGATTGCGATCGCCAATGAATCCTGAGAATCTCCCAATTGCTTACATATCTGCTTTACTGGCAATCCTAACCTTTGCCGCTATCTATATTCTGCGGGAAGTGATTAGAACTCGTCGTCAGGAGAGCGTTTTTTCTCGGTTACAGAAAAAGCTCAAAAACGAGAAAGGTACGGCAGAAGAGTATTATGAGTTGGGGAGTCTTTATCTAGATAAAAAGCTGTTTTTCCAGTCTATAAACCTGCTCCAAAAGGCACTCAAGGCAGACGAAGACTTACCCCCAGAAAATCAGGCTCTAATTCACAATGCCATGGGGTTTGCTTATTTTGCCCAAGAACAATACGATATTGCGATTCGCAAGTATAAGGAGGCGTTAAAGCTCTATCCTGAATACGTGATTGCCCATAATAATTTGGGTAACGTCTATGAAAAGAAGCAAATGATCATCAAAGCCGTGGAAACTTATAAGGAAGCTTTAAGGCTCGATCCTGAAAATAAAACCGCGAAACAGCGGGTAACTTCTTTAGAAAAGCGGTTGGTTCCTTCTAAATCAGATAAAAGTTAGTGGTTAGTTTAAATAGCTGTGATTAAATTTATACTTCTGAATCTGTTTAACCTGCATGACTTTGTGAGTCGATAGGTATAATTATCGGTGATTTAGCTATTTGGAGTATTGATATGGGTGACATAATTCGCATTATCCTCTCTATTTTAATTCCACCGTTAGGAGTATTCCTGCAAGTAGGTTTAGGAAAAGATTTTTGGATTAATCTTCTTCTAACTTTCTTGGGCTATATTCCTGGTTTAGTTCATGCAGTTTGGATCATCGCTAAGAAATAAAATACCCGATAAAGGTTTGATGGTGGACTAGTCTAATGGCGATCGCCAATAACCTGAAGAGTGCTACCGCCCACTTTCTTGGCAATATCCAGCAGAGTACCTGCAACACCTTTGGTAATAGTTGTTTATGCCGTATCAAATCCACCAGCAATCAAAGATTCTTCTTGATTTGTCACAGTTCCCCTGCTCCTAAAAACGGCGATCGCCAAATATTTTCCACCCTAATAACCTCAGTTTAGACTTGATGGTGAAACTAAAAACTAATGGACAAAAAATAAAGGATGAAAAAAAATTGTCCATCCTTGACAAACTATTGGTTTCATTCGTCTATGGTCACATCAGACAATAAATCCGATATTTCCGCGCTCATTTCTTCTGTGTAGGGCACAAGGGAAGCAGGCTCGTTAATTACTTCTTTCATTAAAGTATCGAGAAAAAGACTCATCGTCAAACTTTCTGAATCATCCTCTTCCTTGGTTTCATTTGCTTCTAGACAGACTAGAAGGGTTTTATCATCCAAGACTTCAACATAACCATTTGCGGTAACTAAATGGGGATAGTCTCTAGAAAAGGCACGAGGTAAACGAAACCCATCTTAATCACCAATTTTTGCTGGACTAATAGAGTAATTTTTATGCCCTTTATCAGTCATTTTAAGTAACAGAAATTTTATTATTAGCAATATTATTACATAGTCTTACTCGCGAAACTTTCCATAACTGCCTAGAAGTTATCGTGAAATCATCTTCCTGTAAATCCTGGAGCCAAAGGTTTGATTCGCCAAATTTCATAGGGAGCATGGGAGTCATCTTTTCCTCCATTGAGGGGAGCAGAAAGATGTAGCTGATCGCAATTGAAATAAAGATAACCATCAGCACCAAAGCTAAAAGAATCAATCCAGGATAGTTTAGCGTCAATTTCTAACGATTGGTAAGAACGGTCTGGTTTAATAATACCCAGCTTGTTAGCCGCCAGATCTCCTAGATAAAGGTTATGGCTGCGATCAATGGAAATTCCATCACAGATTGGCTTATCACTATAGCGTTCAACTCGACTAGCTAGCTCATCTGAGCTTAAATCAGGATTGGATAAGTCTGCACTTTTAGCACGATACATGCTGGTACAGTGCATAGGGCAGTAGTAGAGCCATTCGTTCTGGGGATCAAGAACTAGTCCATTAACTCCCAAATGAGGGCGTATCATAGAACCATCGGGCTGCTTAATTTGTACTGGTACTTCATCAATAATCAAGTCTAGGTCTTCGGGAATTACGCTAATATGCTCTTGAAGAATACGAGCTGCTGTACCCGTCTTAAGATCTACTCGGATTAGTGCCGATTTTGTCCCTGCAATAGGATCGGAAATATAAATTACCTCTCTACTCAAATCAATCGCCAGATCGTTAACAAAAGAGTTACTGAGGGTGATTGGTGGGGGTAGCTCAATCACTCGCGCTATTCGATTACTGCTGGTGTCCCACGCCACTAGTTTTGGTGTAGACTGGCTCTGATTCCCATTATCTAAAATCCATAGTAAACCGTTAGCATCAGCCTGGATACCAAGGACGCTAGCAAAGTTTATTTCTGGTGCTCCAGGAGCGGGGGTTAGAGGTTGAACCAGTCCGTTAACCAATTCAGCGACGAGAATTTCAGGATTATAAAATTGATGAAGACTAAAAAAAATCCTGTTATCTGGGGTTAGGGTGATGTTACCTGGAGATACGGGTAATGATGCTACTATCTTCAAGGAATCGGCTACGGTTTGCATGAGATCTTGATAGTTTTGCTTTAAATCGATTCATCAGTTATATAGCTATAATTGATCAACCGCTATCAAGTAATCGTCATACTTACTACGCCGTTAACTTTTCTTTTGACCAAACACCGTTTTCGTCTTCGTCATATTTTTCTTTGATATTTGCCCAGGCTTCTTGTTCAGCTTTTGTTTCGTCGTCAGTTGCATCTAAAGTTGCGTTGTAACTGGCGATAAAATCTTTTTGGGCTGCTTCCGACAAGTGAGAGCGAATTTCAGGCGAGAGGTCTTCAATTCCATTGCATTTACCAATGCAGGGGCGGGGTAAGGTAGATTCGTTGACGTGAATTTCATCTCCACCAGCACTTTCCATTAATAACTGATATTCTCCAGATTTATTGGCTGGGACTTCTACCATCAGTAGGAATTCACCAGCTTTCACGCGGGTTTCATAAATGGTCGCTTTTTCCTGAGGCATCCCCAAAGTAGTTAATGCAGAAGCCAAACCCGCACCAGCAGAACCTGCGATCGCACCTGTTGCAGCGCCTAGTAATACAGAAGTGATAGGACCTGCTGCCACTACTGAGCCAATAAAGGGAATAAATAATACTCCTACCCCTGTAAATAAACTCAACAACGAGCCAAACAGTGAACCAAATACAGCCCCTGTACGCAAACCGCCTAGGATTACATCCTTTTTAGAGATAAAGCCTGCAATACGAGTTTGAGATTGAAAGTTTTGACCCATCACAGAAATAAAGTCTTGAGGGACATTGCGATCGAGAAGACGGCGAACCACATTATCAATCTGGCTTTCACTTTGAAAAACGGCAGTAATGGTGCGTTCAGGTTTGTATTGGTTATTCATTTTGATAAATCTCTCTAATGACTGCGTTTGCTAAAAATTTCTAAGTTGATTGCTATTTGCACTTTTGATCATGTTGCTCAAAAGTGCAAATAGTTAGGAATTAACTTTTGCTGTCTGTCTTGTTTCCCAGGAGCTAGCATTACTCTGATCGCTTTCTCCTTCAATAAAAGAACGTAACATCCAAGCCATTTCTTCATGCTGTTCCATTAGGGCAGTGAAGAAGTCAGCAGTACCTTCGTCATGATACTCTGCACTACATTTATCGATATCATTTCTAAGGTTGCGAATGATTTGCTCGTGGTCTTTAACTAATCTTGCTACCATCTCTTTGGCAGAGGGCAGATCGTGGGGATGCTCTTGAATGGTGCTGTGCTCTATAAACTGCGCTGCTGTTCCCAGGGGATGTTCTCCTAAGGAACGTACTCTTTCAGCCGTAGCATCAATATTGCTGGTGAGGTCATTGTATTGTTCTTCCCACAATTGGTGTAGAGTGCGGAAATGAAAACCAACTACGTCCCAATGATACTTTTTAGTTTTAATTGTTAAGAGGTAAAAATCTGCTAGTTGTTGGTTAAGTAGTTTAACTACTCCATGTCGTTGTGCTTCTGTTAATCCAATGTTTAATTTTGGCATAATGTGCTGATTTATTTTATCTACACAATTAATCTATCTATTTTGAACAGGATTTAACATCTGTAAGAAGAAAGACTTACTTCTAACAAGATCTTAATAGCTCTCTAACTTTTGACATAAATTTTTATAAAATATAAAAATTTATTTTCTACCAGGTATGATGGTAGTTTGGAGAAGATAAGATTAAATTATTTGTTCTAAATAATGTTGAATAAGTATTAATCAATTAAGAAGTAAGCATAAGAGGGAATATACAAATCCCCTCCTTAACCAGTTGTTTAGTTATTAGTAGCTTTTGCTCATGCAATCTAGTACTAATCAATTGCCTTTTTAAGGTCATCCTTAGCATTCTCAATGCTGTGCTGCACTTGAGCTTCTACCTGCTTTTCTTTTCCTTCCGCCTTATCTTGAGGATTGCCTGTTATCTCTCCTACTGTTTCTTGAATTTTACCTTCAATATTTTTCACAGTAGCATTAATTCTATCTTCGGTACTCATAGTAGTTCAACCTCGCCAGTACTTTATTAATTATTATGTTTATATTATTTGACTATCTAAATTAATTAATCTATCAAAGGTATTATACTAAATCCTGTTTAGATAGAACACTTATTGATTATGCAGGGGTAACAGGTAAAGAGTAACGGGTTTGAGGGTTTGAGGGTTTGAGGGTTTGCATTTAGTAAGCGTATTTTGGTAATCGGATTTAGTATTATTTGCTCTTTAATCATGTAAATTCTTTATTTTTTTATCCATCTAAAGAAAGACTCTTAGTTTTTAATTAAATATATATCTTAAGCTAGAAGAAAAATAGATTAACAACTAGCTAAGGTTTAAATTAAAAGACAGTTCCTATCTTTTAATAGAAAAATATTATTGAAAAGAAATTATTAAATTATGGACTTACTGAGAATTATCTGTGCTATCTTTTTACCTCCCCTTGGAGTTTTTCTCCAGACTGGCTTGAGCACTCAGCTACTAGTAAATATTCTGCTAACATTACTAGGATATATTCCAGGGATTGTTCATGCTGTTTGGATAATTGCTAAGAAATAGCCATTTTAGTCTAACTTTGCATGGCTGTATTTTTTTGTTCTGCCAAACTAGATATTATTCTTCAAAGTACGTTTGCAGTTAATAATACCGAAAGCTAGCCAAAAAATTAATAGCCCCGTCGTTAAGAATAAGATAGCAACTGAACCGAAGCGAACGATTAATGCTGGTGCCGCAGCAGTAAATAAGCCACCACCGACGATGGGCTCAAAAAATAATTGTTTGTAAGCAAAGCTTTCAAATGCTCCTGTGTCGTTTTGTGGATCAACCATACGAATCAATAGGATACCTGTAGCTGTAACTCCCATAGATTGACCCATGTCGCCAATGCCACGCTCAAACCAATATTGAGGCAAGATTCGCGGAGCAAGACAGATAAATGCCAATACATTCCAGGTAATACCAACAATTGAGAGGGTCAAAAATACGCCAATATTGGCTCCTAAGACTGCTAAATTAATTGAGGCTAAAGCGGTAACTACTAAGATATCCAGTGCTACCCCAGCAATTCTTTCCTGTAGTCTCCTAATAATTAAGACTTCTAAGTCTAAGCGCTTCATAACTACCTGAATGATAATGCCGCCAATTAGCGCCATGGGAAAGAGGGGCACTGCGCCAATTAGCTCTAAGCCATTCCTGCCCCAGGTAGCAGACTCAATCAGCGTCAGGACTTGCAAGATGATCCAGCCAATGGCGATCGCCATTCCCGTAAAGCCAAAGTTCAGTGATAGGGGATCAATCAAGAAGTTATCCATCAAACGGGCGCGTTTTGCCAAGACAGTACTGGGTTCTGTGGGTGCCGTTGACTGAAATTGAGCATCCCCCTGAGTTACCGATTGAGCAGCATCCCCCTGTTGCAGATAGCCCCGCTGCCTTCCCCAGTGCGCCAGTAAAGTACCAAAGATTACCCCTGAAAGAATCCCCACCGTTGCTAAACCTAAAGCTAAATCTCCCCCCTCAGCAAAGCCCAATTCCGTTAGAGTATCTGCCATGCCCCCTGCGGTACCATGCCCCCCTTCAAAGCCAATCTCAATTAATGCCCCAGCGATAGGGTTAACCCCAAATACGGGAGTCAGAACCAGTAACGTTACCAGCAGCCCAATAGTATATTGACCCCAGGCGATCGCCTGTCCAAACGCTACCTGGGGCGCCGTTTTACGCCAAATATCCCGAGGATTAGGAATATGTTCTCCGAGGAACAATGCCGCGAAGACAATATTAATAAGCACTCCAGGAGACTGTGACCACACCTGACGCATCTCTTCAGGAAATAAGCCCCCTGCCAGATAGCCATCTGGGTTAGCGCCCAATGTAACGGCGATCGCCCCTAAGGAACCCGATCCTAATAATAGAGCGATCGCTCCTGCAATAATTGATTCTGGAAGGTATAGGGTTTGAAATAATCTAATCTTTTGTTTAATAAATCTTGCCACTATCAGCAAGATTCCTACCATAATAAAGGCAAATAGTACGTTAAGTAAATTGAACATTACTTCTCGGTTTATATACTAATGTAAGGTTATACGATTGGGTAATCAGCAGAAGTGATGTAGAGATAATAACCTTAAAATTAGCTACTAGTATATTCATTTTGTTTATTGGTTCTTAGCTTTAAGCTTTTTAATGAGTCTATCTTTTCATTAAAAGTTCTCAACTATAACCTGATTCAGTAATATCTTTGATAAATATTTTTTCAGGCGATCGCAATTGTTTAACTATTCTTGAAAACAATTGATAGTTGTTCAACAAGCGATCTCTAAAAGCTAGATAGTAGTAATCGTAAGTATTGAAAGCTCATTAATGTTGAAACATTAGATAAAATTAGAAGGCTATAGAATTAGTTGTTATTTTTTGCTGATGAAACTAGATCGTATTACTAGTAATCCCAACAAAATGAATGGGCAGCCCTGCATTCACGATCTTCGTCTTACAGTCCGTCGGGTAATTGATTTACTGGCTACATATCCCAATAGAGAAGAATTATTTCAAGAATTTCCTGAACTAGAAGCGGCAGATATTCAACAGGCTCTTATTTTTGCTTCTTCCTATCTTGAAGATCGCATTATTGAACTGCCTAAAGGTTATGAAACTGTTGCTTGATCAAGGCTTACCGCGTTCGGCATCCAATTTATTAACTCAACAGGGAATTGATACTATTCATGTTTCCGACATTGGAATGTGGGCTGCTGAAGATACTGAAATTATTCAAAAGGCGATCGCCAAGAAAATGCCTAAATAAAAAAAAGATTGTACATTTAAACCCAAAGCCAATTTACATCAAGGGTATCAGTAGCATCTAAGTAGCCGTCATGCCTGCGCCCGTAACCAGGCTAAAGGTAGTGAGAGAAACTTTTTCGGCTTAGAGACAAAGGCTCGCTTGTTGAACACATCATAATCATTAGCTTCAATCTCTTTGAGAATGCCCTGATAAAGCATCAGAGAAGCCCACACTGGCAGACGGGAACTGCGAATTAGATAGGGGATGCCGCTTTCTGCCTTCTTATAATATTGCCTCGCCCGCTGGATTTGAAACTTCATCATCGCTTTCCAACGATCATCAATTACTCCCGCAATTAAATCCTGTTCCGTATAGTCAAAGGCGTGGAGATCCTCCAGGGGCAAATAAATCCGATCCCGCTGGACATCTTCTCCCACGTCCCGCAGGATATTAGTTAGCTGCATTGCTACCCCTAAAGCGATCGCCTCTTGGGTAGGGACATAGTTAGACTGATCTTTCCCCTGAGACTTCCCGTTACCATCGGCACTAATGCCCAACACAGCATTGGACATTAAACCTACTGTCCCAGCAACCCGATAACAGTATAGTTCTAGATCGGCAAAAGTTTGGTAGCGATTCTGGAGTAGATCCATCCTTTGCCCCGCGATCATATCCCGAAAGGGCTGAATTCCCATAGGGTAGCGCTGTATTGTATCTGCTAGGGCTACTCCAGTATTATCTAGAGGAGAACCAGCAAAGATTGATTCTAGCTGATGCTCCCATGATGCCAAAGTTTCTTCGGTAGTGAATTCGGCTTTGGCTCCATCTACTAATTCATCAGTGAGACGACACCAGGCGTAGATAGCCCAGATTGCCTTACTTTTGGCTTTAGGCATCAGTCGAGTGCCTAAATAGAAAGTTTTAGCGTAATCTGCCGTAATTTGACGACAAATCTCATATGCCTCTTCCGTCGAGACGAGTTCAGTTTGCGTTTCAGGGTTGGGGAATTGCAACATTCAGAAGCAAGTAGAATTACTGTCTTTGATTTGGCAGGAGTTAGTGGAGGCTGAATTGTTACCTGCCCTAGCTCAACAACACTGTCTTATCCTATTGCTACTAGGGACAGATAAGCAAGTAATTGAATATAAAACTACACTGCAACCGCCGCCGCTTTATTTTCTGATTGGGCTGGACAATCTTCGGCGATCGCTTCTGCGGCTAACTTACCAGAAAGTACAGCGCCCTCCATGCTACCTAAATATTCTTGTTTGGTAAAGCTACCTGCAAGATAGAAATTACTAATAGGAGTCTTCTGGGTTGGCTTGACTGATTGGGTGCCTGCTAGGGCGCGATAGACGGAGCGAGGAGTCTTAACTACCTTTGATTTCAGCAAAGTAGCCTGGTTATCACCCGTAAAATGCTGGGGAAATAATCTAGTTAATTCTGCCATCGTTGCCGCGATAATTTCTTTATCTGACTTTTTGATCCAGTCTTTGGCAGGAGCCAGAACTAGTTCCAACATGGACTTATCAGGATCAGCATACTCCTTACAGGTGTTACTCATATCAGCATACACGCTCAATAAGGGAGAGCGGGAAAAGAGTAGATGATCTATATCGGTAATTTTGCGGTCAAACCAAAGATGCAGATTAATGACTTCAACCCCCTCTAGCTTGCACATTTCCTGGAAGAAAGTTTGTTCCGCCCAGGGCTTAGGCAACATACCTTTTAGAGGATCGACGGGCATTGCTGAGACGTAAGCATCGGCGGTTAATACTTCATCTGGTGCCCCATCTAAGCCGCGAATTACATAGCTCGTGACGCTACCATCTGCGTCAGTCATGATTTTCTTAAGCTGGGCATTAAGACGGACTTCTCCACCCCTGGCTGTAATGTAATCTACCATGGGCTGACACAGCCGTTCTGTGGGAGAGCCATCGAGGAAAGCTACCTTAGAGCCGTAGCGCTCTTTTAAAAACCGATTGATCGCCGTTAGGGGAATTGACGCGGAAACGTCTTCTGGATTAATAAAGGTTAAGGCTTTAGAAGCAGCAATAAAAATATCGCTATTAACTCGCTCATCAATGCCCTGCTGCTCTAGCCACGTCAGCAAACTATACTGATCCATATTCTCCACATATTGCTGTCCACGGACAATTGCAGGGAATAAGCCCAGAGCAAACTTAAATTTTTGCGTCCAGGTCAACATATCATTGTTGCGGATAATTGAGGTAATGACGTTGAAGGGAGCGGGAATATCGGGCACGTCAAAGCGGGAGTAGGTTCCTGGCTTCTCAGGCTGATTAAAAATTAGGGTGTGTTCTTTCCATTGGAGTCGGTCTTCAATGCCCAACTCCTTAAAAAGCTGAATCATGTTGGGATATGCCCCAAAAAAGACGTGTAGCCCAGTTTCATACCAGTCCCCGTCTTCATCTTGCCATGCCGCTACTAGACCACCCAAGACATCTCGACGTTCTAGGACAATGGGCTGGTGTCCTTTATCTACTAAATACTTAGCGCAGGCTAATCCTGCCAATCCTGCTCCGGCGATCGCAACTCGCATTTACAATTACTATTCTCAAATTATGGTTGTTTACAAAGTCGTCAACTAGGTGACGCAGTTTCGATTATTATACGTTGCAATTCGTTACATTTGCCGAGGGTTTAATGGTTAATTTAGTTTTTACTTATTAGTTTAGCGTTCGTACCAGATAGACTCGATTTCTTGAATAATTACCCCAGCTTCCTCTAGCTGCTGCAAGATAATCGTAACGTGTCCTAGCTTTCTTCCTGGGCGAGAGGCTTTGCCATACCAATGAACAAAACTATGGGGAATTGACATCAGGCGATCGCGCTTGGTCTGATAATCTGAATTAGACTCTTCGTACCCCAGCAAATTAACCATGATCGCCCCCGCAGATTTTAAATCGGTTAAACCTAAAGGTAAACCTGAAACTGCCTGCAACTGCATGGCAAACTGAGATGTATCACAGCCATCTAAGGTGTAGTGTCCTGAGTTATGGGTACGGGGCGCAATTTCATTAACCAAGAGTTGCTGATCTTTAGTGAGGAAAAATTCAATGCCCAAGACACCAACTACCTGCAACTGCTCCAAAATATTGCTGGCAATTGCTTTAGCTGATGTCTCAACTTCAGCTGCTACCCTAGCAGGAGTAATTGTCCAAGTACAGACCTGATTTTCTTGGTGAGTTTCTGTCAAGGGATAGACTGCGATTTCTCCTTTGGTGCTGCGGGCAGCGATAATCGCCAACTCTCGTTCAAAGGGCACAAATTCTTCTACTAATAATTCTGCTAAAGGAACGGAATCACTTAAAGTAGTTAAATCTTGCCAGCTACGAAGCACAAAAGTACCCTGACCATCATAGCCATGGCGACGAGCCTTGAGTACCACGGGAAAGCCATAATCACTAGCTAACACCTCCGCTGTAGAATAAAGGCTAAATTTGGGCACTGAGACACCAATATCCTTGAGATAGCTGCGCTGCTCATATTTATCTAGTAGGGGAGCCAAAGTGGTTAAACCAGGACGAAAACTAACAGCCTCCTGATTTGCTATCTCCTGTAACGCTTCAAGGTCAACAAACTCATTCTCAAAGGTAATAATGCTGCACCGCTGGGCTAATTCCCTAGTTCCCTGTGGATCATCAATTTCCGCCAGAACCACATTATGGGCGCGACAAACTGCGGGATCGCTAGGGTGAGGAGTCTGCACAATTAATTTGATCCCGAGTCTGGGTGCCTCTGCTCCCATCATCCATGCCAACTGACCTCCGCCAACTACTCCAACTCGCAAGCCTTCCATGTTATTTTGAACTTTTTTTAATTCATTTCTTAGTCTTAGTTTACTATTTCTTTAGAAATACTCCATGGTATTAAGAATCATTAGGTGAATTGATTATTTAATTATCAACAATTGACAAAGATTCTTAAGAAGATTGAGTTGCAAAAATTTACTCTAATTTACCTGTCGTAATAATTGTTGATGTTGCGCAAAAAAATTGGCTTAAATATCATCCAAAATCCATTCAGAATTAAGTTTTCCTAAATCTAGCTGGATGCTAACTGCTTTACCTGTCCGTGGACGTTCACGAGTTTTCTCAATATAAGATTTAATTTGATCAACGCCATTCCAAGCATTAAGATAATTTGCGATCGCCTGAAGATTTTCCGCATACTCTTGGGGTGAAAGATGAAAAGAAGCTTGTTCTAGGTATTTCCACATCACCTGCAAAAAGATTTTTCCCTTAACCTTGCGGAGTTGAATATCGTAGGAACAGCCCCACTTGGACAATAAAAGCTGATGCAATTGCTCTCCTGTAATCATATTTTTTAGGTTTAAAGCTACAAACGCTAAATAGGAATAATTCTCAACCTTTGTAATAATCTAATGCTTTGACACTCATTACATTTTAAATTTATGTAAAGCGTTGACTCTGACAGATAAGATTACTGGTGTAGACTGATGAAAACTTTAAAACAGCTTAAACATTTTCAGCGGAAGCACTATTAGTCCCGTGACCCGCTAATTTTTTAAGAAGGAGAATCCCCCAAGGTAATTTTTGGGGACAAAAAGCAACCTGCTTGACTGTTTTTCAGTTTGGCAATTGCTCAAAAATTTGCAATTAACATATACCGTATGAACTATGGCTCAAATTTCGGCTAACTCCCCCCAAATGGAGGACAATAATGTCCCTGATATGGGGCGCAGGCAATTTATGAACTTGCTTACCTTTGGCTCAATCACAGGAGTAGCGTTGGGAGCTTTATATCCAGTAGTCAAATACTTTATCCCCAATACTGGCGGAGGTGCTGGTGGTGGAGTAACGGCAAAAGATGCCTTAGGAAACGACATTATCGTCAGTGAATTCTTAGCCACCCATCAACCAGGCGATCGCACCCTAGCACAGGGTCTCAAAGGCGATCCAACCTATGTCGTAATTGAAGGAGATGCAACCCTGCGTAACTATGGAATTAATGCTGTGTGTACCCATTTAGGCTGCGTTGTGCCCTGGAATGCCAGCTCCAACAAATTTGTTTGCCCTTGCCACGGCTCTCAATACGATGAGGCGGGCAAAGTAGTCAGAGGTCCTGCTCCTTTATCCCTGGCTTTGGCTAAAGCAGAAGTCAGCGACGATAAATTAATTTTCAGCCAGTGGACAGAAACGGATTTCCGTACGGGAGAAAAACCCTACTGGGCATAATAGACCCCTGGTGGAAGTCAGGTAATAAGCACTCAAACAATTGTTAAAGGAATCCATGAGAAGAATAAAATCATTGGCGATACTTTTGAAGTCAATGCTTGCCAGGGCAGGAATAGTTGCGATCGCCATCATCACCGTATTTTTAGCTAGCGACCTGGTATTAGCGCAATCTGCTGCGGCATACCCGTTTTGGGCACAGGAAACCGCCCCCGAAACTCCTAGAGAAGCGACGGGCAGAATTGTTTGTGCCAACTGTCACCTGGCAGAAAAGTCAGCAGAAATCGAGATTCCCCAGTCAGTTTTACCAGACACCGTATTTGAGGCGGTGGTAAAAATTCCCTACAATCTAGCCAATCAGCAGATTTTGGGGGATGGTTCTGAAGGGGGGCTCAATGTTGGGGCTGTCCTGATGCTCCCCGATGGCTTTAAAATTGCCCCTGAAGACCGTATTCCCGAAGAAATGAAGGAAAAAACTGGCGGGCTTTATTTTCAGGAGTATAAAGAAGGAGCGGATAACGTAGTTATTGTAGGACCACTTCCTGGAGAGCAATATCAAGAAATTACCTTCCCTGTCTTAGCGCCTAACCCCAAGACTGATAAAAATGTCAACTTTGGTAAGTATGCCGTTCATCTGGGTGCTAATCGGGGACGGGGGCAAATCTATCCTACGGGAGAAACTAGTAATAACAATCAGGTTAAAGCATCTGCTGCTGGCACAATTGCCGCCATCAATCCTCAAGATGCTGGTGGTTATGAAGTGACGATTAACACCGAAGATGGTGTTGTCACAGATACTATTCCCCCTGGACCTGAATTAATCGTTGCCGCAGGACAGGAAATTACTGCGGGAGCGGCATTAACGGCAGATCCCAACGTTGGTGGCTTTGGTCAAAAAGACACTGAAGTGGTGCTGCAAAGTCCTGCCCGTATTGCTGGCATGATGGCTTTTGCTGGGGGCGTTATGTTCTGTCAGATTATGCTAGTGCTGAAGAAAAAGCAGGTAGAACGAGTGCAAGCCGCAGAAATGAGTTTTTAAGGGCTTGTTAGTAAACTACATTGAGGCAGGTTTTGATACCTGTCTTTTTTTTTGTCTAATTTTCAGTTAAATATAGCGTTTCTCGTACTTGTGAGATACACCTCGGTTTCCAAAAAGCCATTAGCCTTTAGCCAATCGTGACAAGTTAAGGGACTGCGATGTTTGTCAAATGGTCTTTAGCTATCAGCTATCAGCCGTCAGCTTCTTGGCGCATTCGCTCTTTGCTGGAAACCAACAAGACCGCGATGCACCGCTATCAGCTTTTAAGGAATTTCTGGAGAAACAACTTAAAAATTAAGCGATCGCTGCCTAATCAATCTTAATCTATATATAGCGTACCTTTGTTTGTAAAACGCTATCTTTGGTGCTTGACTTTTTTCTCTTTTGCTTAACTTGTCACAAATCGCCTTTAGCCGTTAGCCATTAGCTTTTGAGACATTTATATTCATCTTTCCCGTTAATAATGCGATCGCATTAGTAATCTGAGTTACCAGACTAGTAATATTTAAGTAACTCAAGCTCAAAAAACCTTTATTGATGTGGTTGCTGAATAATGCTGATTAAAACCTTCTCTTAAGTCGATTAGTAGATGATAGTGTCTATTAAACTCATAAAAACGATTTAATAGACACTATTTAAGGGTAATTTTGAGGTGTCGCTAAATTTATAACTTTGGAGACAGCTATTCAAATCTGCCTGTATGCCAAAACACCTGAATGACTATTGCTCCCTGGCGTACAGCAGACATACATGCAAAATTAGTCGATTGCGCTCCTTCCACCCTCTACAATTGGTTAAAGCCAAACGAGCGATCACTCTTACAGTACTATTTTTGAAAAGTTTCGCAGTTGTGAGGTTGATGATCTTCCTTTGACAGCCCTAGCTCATCAGTTAAAAAAGCGTCAGAGTATTGTGCTTGTTTCCAATTCTTCGCTTTTTTAATTTGTTCTGGTAATATACCTCGCTTATCACCATCAGTTGAAATTGCTAAATCCCGAAGATCTGCACCCTTAAGATTGGCATCAGTAAAGTTAGTAGGTTTTATGGACTCACTAAGATCTTTACTTTCCTGTTGTTCCTTATTAAAAATTGCTCCACGAAAAGACGCACATTCTAAATCAGCATGACTAAAATCTGCACCTTTCAAACTCGCCTTAGTAAAATCTGCGTATCTTAAGTTTGCACCAATAAATTCAGCATTTGTTGCTCGTGTACATTGAATAATAGGTTTATTCATAAAACATTCAGTTTCTATAATATTTTTGATTTTATTTTCTTCTCCTAAATAGAGTGGACTAAAATCTGCACGATATATATCTACATTAGGATTTTGCGAGTTTTGAGTTTCTTCTAGATTAGAGTTAGAATTTTCTCTATTTACAAAATCAGTATTATTAAATTTTGCTTCGTAGAGAATAGCACCCTTGAAATTTGCCCTTTCAAGTTCAGTTTTTCTACTTTTAAGTTTATCTTTAGGTTTACAATCTGCAAATATTTTGATGATCCAAATATTACATTGCTTAGGATTGTTTTGTTCAGGCTTATTACTAAAATCAGCTCGGTATAAATCTGCTCCCTGAAAATTTGCTCGATAAAGTGCTGCACCACCAAGATCGATATCAAAAAGAAATGCTCCCGGCACTTCTAAACCATTTAATGAAACTCCATCCTCAGCCAAATTTTGTAATGCTATAGTTCTACCGCTACCAGCTCGCACTTGATTACTATTGATAATGTTCCAAGCTTCGTAGTGGGAACGTTGTCTTTCAATATTATTACTTGTTATTTGATTTCTTTTTTGCTCCTGTTGTGTTGGAAGAAAGGTTACAGCACCTAATATAAGTGTAGTCACTCCGACAATTGTAGATAATCGTTGTAAGAGAGAGAAAAACGAGGTTTGTTCCAACCAATTATCGATATTCTTTAAGAGCTTTTTCTCAGTATAAAACTCTTGAAAAATTTTTCTAAGTTCTTCAGTTGTTAATCCTAGTTTTTTTGCTTTTTCCAGTAATTTATATTCAAAGTTATTCTGTCCAGAATTTTGCTTTAAACTTACATATAACTTTTCTAACTCTTCTAAATCTTTTTTAATATCCTCAAATTTTAGTAAATCAGAATTATGTGTCATGTTCAATAGAAATATTATAATTGTCAATACGAAGTGTATTACATAGGGGTAAAACTTTTCTAGAAAATTAGATTTTTTACATAATTGGTTGTATGAGATAGAGATTTTGCTTGGAAAAAGAAAAAAATATTTAATTTTAAAAATATAGTTTTTAATCCAATGCTAGAGTTTATGTGAAAAAACATAACTTTCTAGATATTGAGCGATCGCATTACTAATCTGGTATGACTGATTAAAAAAAGGCGATCGCCGATCATTAGCAGATTAAAAATCTTACTAAAATGAGGGAACGTCAAAAGCAGGATTATAGACAGGTTCAATAGTTAGTTGCTGTTGATTAAGCCTGTTAAACTGCTCCGCTCTACGCAAGCTTTCTTCGGGGCTTCTTTGGTTTTCTGGCGAAACTTGAGGTCTACTTTGACTGCTTTGGTTTCTTGTAGCAGGCTGTTGTTGCCTAACGGTGTTTTGATTAGCAAAAACGTTGTTAAGTATTTCCTGTTGAGACTGAGGAGACAGTCTTGACCAGCGAGAAATTAATATTTGATAGTTGGTTTCTGCATCAGCCAATGTTTTTTGTTTACTCGGGGAAAGACTGGAGAAGTTCTGACTAATTCTCGCTTCATTCATAGCATGGCGACGATTTGGCGGGTTGCCTGCTTTGCTGGCTAAGAAATTAAGTTGAGACGTTGCTGCATCGAGGTCTCTTTTGGTTACTAATAGTTGTGACTTGGGATCAGCAGCTATTACAGGGTTGTATCGTTCAACGATCTTTAATATATCGTGTATAAAAACATTATTGGAGTTAAGCAATGAAGAATTCTGGTATCTTAGTTTTTTCCTGAATTCGTACATTGAAAAATATAATTTAGAGAAAATCTCTTCTCGCATACGGGTCTGAACAGGCAAGTTTTGCTTTGCTTGGTTAACATTTTCCATTACTTTCCCAATAGTTTGTAAAAAGGAAACATGCTGTTCATTATTCATATATTCTATAAGTTTAACCGAATGGTTTAAGATAGAACTTTTTTCGTTAGGCTTAAGTTCTCTACCTGCCAAAAAGCTGACAAATTCAATACACTGTTTCCGCCGCAAATTTATTTCTGGATTACTGTTAATTACATGGTCACCTAATTGCCTTTGAGAAATACGAGATGGGGAGTTAACTTCGGTAAAAATATTATTGTTTGATTGGGCGATCGCAATCTTAGTTGCAGAAAATAGAGGTATGGTGGAGGATAAAATTGTAGCTAGAGCAAGATTGACGATTTTGTAGTGAGACATGGTTACTCCATTACTTTAAAATCAGTTGGGAATAGTAACTAGTGAACTTGTTGGCTTTAACCTACTTTTTTTCTATTACAAGCTTTAATTTTCGTTACTATAAAGCAGGCTCAGATTGACTTAATAAAAATACTGCTCGCTATTACTTAAACCGCGTCCACACAGAAAACTGGAGTTTTTGTCTATCAGAAATTTATCTTCCCAATCCCTAGTCCCTAGTCCCTAATCCCTCGGACAGTTAACTTAAAAACTTAAAAACTATGAGTTCCAAATTAGAAGCGGTTTAGTATTTTAATTTTATTACTATAGATAGAATTAAATCCCAATCCTTAATGATACGTAATTGATGATTTTTCTAGATGATTTAAGTATAGGAAATAATACTCAAGCGTAATTATAAAGAAAGAGAAAAAAATAGCGATCGCTGGTTAGGGGCAAGTTTAAATATATTAGACAATGACAGCCTTGAGCAGTGATGAAGAGCCTGAAAAAAATAGTATGTTTGGACTACTGATTGATTAGCTAAAAGCTAAAAGCTTTTTAAATCCCCAGTTGATAACCTCAAAAGACTCTGATAATATCCTTAACAAAATTAATTTTGCTATAAATTTTACCGAGTTTTTAAATGAGTTATAAAATTACTCTGCTCGCTGTTGGTTCCAGAGGAGATTTTAACCCAGCATGTGCATTAGCAGAAAAACTGACTGAAAAAGG
>JBCBIE010000037.1:23870-52433 GCA_038524995.1 Cyanobacteria bacterium J06621_8 | reverse complement strand
TATTAATTCTTTGGGCGAAATATGTGGCAAACGAGGGCAAGAAGGAATCAACTTCATTAATTAGATAAATTGCTTCTGGAGTTGCCAAAGTTTCTTGCCAAGGATAATCCTCACAATTCGGCAGCTCATCCATGAAGTTGGCATTAAAATTAGACCTGTTTCTGATCCAGGTCGTCTGAGGTTTCAGCAGATTTTGCTCTTTTTGGCAGATAAAACCAATTTCTAAGTCAAAATATTCACAGCCAATTTTTAATAAGTGCCTAATGCGTTGTTCTAAGGTCAGATCTTGAGCGGAGATCGCTTCTTGCAGCAGGCGATCGCGATATTCTCGTTCTCGCTCTGCTTTTTGGCGATCGCTAATATCGGTGATAAAAATTCTGATTAAATCGCTTTGGGGTAAATAATGAATTGACTGCTCAAAGAAATCACCAGACAAATTGATTTGTCTGGTAAATGAATTATTATCTTGTTGAGTAACTAAATCCGTCAGATTTACGAGGAGCGGATGCTCTATTCCGACAGTTTTTAATTCGGGAAAAATTCTAATGGCAGCAGGATTGAGATAGCTGATTTGCCCCTTCATGTCGATTTCCACAATCGGATTGGGAATCAATTCGGGAAAAGACGCCAAACGAGCCAATACGACATCGTTATTTTCCGCAGCATTATGATCTTTGGCAATTAAAGTTTGGTGGGACTTACTATTTTGGGATAAAAAATAAGAAACGTCTTCTGATTTATCGATTTCAAAATACTCTGAATCCGATAGGTTGGATAAAGTATAATATTTGACAAAAATTTTCCCACCAAAGTTAATTTGGTCGCCATGCTTAAGATCTGCTGAGAGGCATTTACGACCATTAATCTTGAGCCCGTTAGTGCTTTTGCTGCCGTTTAAGCTACCGTCAATAATGCGAAAATAAGACCGTTCTCCATCAGCAGAGGGAATGCGTAAAATAGTAGCGTGCTGTCGGGAAATTGAAGAGTCATTGAGCACGATAGAGTTACTGAGAGAACGACCAAGGGAATAGGTTTCTGCTTCTAATCGATAAGTTCTTTTGCCTCGCTTATCTTTGATAGTCAGTAAATGACGGATTTTATCTAGCTCGGACATAAAAATAGGCTAATCAAATTTAGTTGCTTAATTTCTCCTTTTTACTCGTTATCTCAAGTCTTGACCAGTTATTTTTAATCAGCAATCATCAATATGACTAATCTTATACCGCAAGTTATACAAGCTGAAACTCTAAAATAAACGCGACCGCAAATAGCGGCGGTTAATAATAAGCTTAATCGTCAATCAAGGTGTTATTCATAAACCCTATAGCGGTAATTGTTCCCCACATAACCTGAAGAACAATAGTGCTTAAACACCAAATTATCCCCAGATAATTCTGACTGACTATAAATGAGCAAATTTACTTTTTTACTTGAGGAATTTAACCATGACTACTAATGCTGTTAAGCAAAAACAATTAATTCTCATTGTTGATGATGATGCCAGTATTCGCATAACTGCTAGTGGTATTCTGGAGCTAATGGGGTACTCGATTCTAAATGCTGATAGTGGAGCAGCCTGTTTGGAAACTTGTTCGCGACAGATTCCTGATCTGATCTTATTAGATGCAGTAATGCCTGGTATAGATGGCTTTGCTTGTGCTCTGCAACTTAAAAAGCTTTTGGGTCTTCAATGTCCTCCAATTTTTATGATGACTGCTCTAGACGACTTGGAATCTATATATCGTAGTATTGATATCGGAATTAACGACTATTTGGTTAAACCTCTAATTTGGTCTGACCTAGCAGCTAAGATCGAACAGGCTGCGATCAATAGAAGTAAAACTGAGGAGCTAAAGCGTCAATTTGAAGAGATTTATTCTTTAAAAGAGAAGTTAAATGATAGTATCAATCAGGTTAAAAATAGACGTAGATATGCTTAATTCGATTTTGCCTGGGGCTGATTATTGCCCTTGGCATTTTTAATATTTATGATTTTATAAAAGGAATTAACTAAATTTACTTAACAGCAATATTTAAAGATTTACTAATGTCAGGCATTCAGGCTATCTACTTGAGTGGAAAAGCAATTACAAAGGTAGTTATTTGACTAGCGCTGGAGACGGTGATGGTTCCCTCCAGTAGCTCTACTAGCTTTTTGACTAAAGCCAATCCAATACCTGTCCCGCCTCGCTTCCAGGGGTCATGGTTCGGAATACGATAAAACTTATCAAAAATGCGCTCTTGCTCCTGCGGTGGAATCTCAATCCCCGAATTACTGATGCTGAGTAAAAGGCTCTGAGGATTTTGAGCGGTATTGATGGTAATTTTACCCTCTGCGGGGGAGTACTTATAGGCATTATTTAATAATTCCCTAACTACCCGCTGCAACATTTTGGGATCGGTGTTGAGCAGCGGTAAATTTGAGTCTAGCTTGAGCTGCGGTTGCTGCTGCTGATGGGGAATGGAATAGGTCTTAACTGTCTGAGTAATCCAAGCCGATAAATCTATCGACTGCCAAACTTCTGGTTTGCTAGCGACATCAACATAGCAGAGGGTCAGTAAATCATCTACCAGTTGGTTTTGCCGCTTGAAAGAAGCGTGAAAAATATTCATCACTTTATCTATGATAGGAGACTTCGCTGCACCTATTTCATCATGGAGCAGGTTCTCTAGGGTACTGATAGCCAGACGAATGCTGCTCATGGGAGTACGTAGCTCATGAGAGATAGTCTTAAGAAAGTCGTCCTTGACTAAATTTAGCTTTTCTAACTCTTTAACTTGAGTTCGCTTAGCCTGATACAGCCTGGCTTGCCTAATGGCGATCGCACATTGGTCGGCGATCTGTTGGACTAGCTGAATTTCCCACGGTTCAAAAAAGTTTTCTTTGGGTCGTAGCAGCCATAGATTACCGAGAATGCCACTATCATCGAAAATCGGGCAGGCTAGACGAGCAATCCGTTGACGGCGCTGAGCAATAGTAGGGTGCAAATCGACAAACTGGAGGGGATTTTTGGCGAGTAACTGATCATAGATTTGAGGAAAATCAGCAACCTGCCGTTGAATTAATAGCTGATTATTCGTCGCCAGAGGATACTCGTAAAGAACTTCTGTAATTGTGTGCTGATGTTTATATAGTTCAATTTGACAACAATCAATATTAAGCCCTGTGGTGAGACTGGCAGTCGCTGTCTGCAAAATTTGCGTTTCATCCAGACTATCGCGAATTGCCTTGGTAATCTTGCTGACTAATTCTTTTGATTTGAGTGCTTGTTGCAACTGTTCTCGACTACCTTGAATCGATTGCCCCACTTTGGTTAGGGAATATTGCTGTAGATTGATACTGGTAGAAATTAAAAGATAGACTTCTCCATGCTGATTAAGCAAAGGCTGGAGAGTTGTCAGCCAGCTACTACCTCCCCCAGGTTCTACAATACACTCTTCATAGGTAAGGGATGAGCGGGAGTCTACACATTGGTCGTAAAAACCTTTAATCCACTTAGTTTCAGCGGCAGAAAATACTTCTGACAGCAGCCTGGGGTGGGATGTCGCCAAACCAAGCCATCGTTGACATGCAGCATTAAAGTTTAAGTAACGATACTCTTGCCCTGGAGTAACTTCAACCCCACAGATGGCAGCAGGATTATTTTCGTAAAGCGACCACAGTAACCGCAGGTCAGAGATTGCCCCGCCGTGAGAGGATGGAACGTCCCAGGGACAGTGTTCCCCTAAAATTGGAGAATCCTCTAGAGATTGGGAGTGCTGGTCAACTTTTGAAGCAGAAACATCCTGCGCCACAGCCTGATTCAAAGACTTTGGGGGCTCGATGTCTAAGTGATGGGCTGACTCTCGATCATTATGAGGAGTATCAGGATAGAATTCTTTTCTGTTCACAAACCTTAAGCGGTGACAACCAAAGATGTTTTCATCAAAAGCTGCAAGTTTCAAATTTAACCAGCAGCTTTTGTGAACCGATACTTAGGGTCAGCAACTTTCAGCCATACTGACTGAACTGCTCATAATTACTAAATCCCTGGGCTTCATCCTAGCTTGATTGTGGGGCTAGACAAAAAGTTCTTAATGACTTTTCTAATTAATCTTCGTTTGCTAATATTTCGTTGTTTAATTTAATATTAGCTGCTGGAAACGTTCTGTCCAGTAACTTTGGGTAGGGCGATTGTCTCATTTCCTGGGGGGAGATCGGCACGAGAATTTGCTATGGGAATCTGGATCTGCTGCATTAAGCTTGCCATCTCCAGGGCGTTTAGAGCATAGTTCCAGCCGAGGTTGCTTTTAATCCCTGCCCTTTCTAAAGCTTGCTGCATGGTATCAACGGTCAAGACCCCAAAAATAACTGGTACTCCTGATTGAAAACTAGCTGCGGCAACTCCCTTGGCGGCTTCTGCGGCAACATAATCAAAGTGAGGCGTTTGTCCGCGAATAATTGCTCCCAGACAGATAATGGCATTGTAGCGACCAGAAAAAGCTAACTGCCTCGACACCATGGCAATTTCATAGCTCCCAGGAACCCAGACATAATCCACCTGACCGCTATGGGCTTCCACATCAATACCATGGCGCTTCAGGCAATCTTGACAGCCAGAAATCAACTTATCGGTTACTAAATCATTAAAGCGACCAATTACGATCGCAAACCGCAGATTTGATAAATCTCCTGCAAACGTTCCTTCAAAAACAGCCATAAGTTTCAGATTTAAATTTAGACAGTAAAAGTAAGACAGTAACGTAACTTTAGTTCTTAAGAGCGATCGCTAATAATAGAGCTTGAGGCGATCGCTCTTATTGCTGATGATTTTGTTCAGACAACAAAGAAATTGAGGACACCCACCACTACCACCAGGACAGTCCAGATTCCTGAGCCAACGTAGATTAAAGATTTAGACTGCTCCCAGTTTTGGGGGGAAGCGTAGGCAACGGGCACCCCAATTACCATCACAAATGAAAATAAAACTAAGGCTACTAATGCCAATTGAAATAGAATAGTCATTGTTTGAATCTCCTGAATATTAAGACTGCCTAAGAGCAAATCTTTAAATTGATGTTGTAACTGAATTTTTTTTCCTGATATATTACGCTACCAAAGATCGACTACATCTGAGAAGAGAATTGTTACGCAATGCTAGATAACGTTATCCAAACTTTTGTAAATTCTCCGAAAACCTCCCCCTGGGAAAAGTTATGGTTTCTCCAGTGGTTAATAGCTAAGTAAGCTGTCATTTGAGGCACTAAGACAATAAAATTGCTCAAATTCACCAACAATGTTTAGATGTTAGATTTAAGAACTAGCGGTGTATTGCTCCACCCCACTTCTCTACCAAGCCGATTTGGCATTGGCGATTTGGGTGAAAACGCATATCGATTTGTCGATTTTTTAGTCAGTAGCGACCAGCAGATTTGGCAAATATTACCAATTGGTCCTACTGGCTATGGGAATTCCCCCTATCTATCTTATTCTGCTTTGGCAGGAAATCCCCTATTAGTTAGTCCGAGCCTACTCCAGAAACAAGGGCTGCTTACTACGGGAGAGCTGCAAAACCTGCCTAATTTCCCCTTAGATCAGGTGGACTTTGCAGGGGTAATTGCCACCAAAATGCCTTTATTAAGACGTGCTAGCGATCGCTTTAAGCACCAGGCGACCGCAGCTGAGCAAGAGCAGTTTAAGCGCTATTGCAATCGCCACAATGATTGGCTCAGTGACTATGCTCTATTTATGTCCCTCAAGAATGCTCACAATGGCAGTGGCTGGCATCAGTGGGGAGAAGATATTGCGGCGCGCCAACCCCAAGCTATGGTTAGGTGGGCAGCGGAATTAGCGGATGAGATTTTTTTCCATAAGTTTGTTCAATACCAGTTTTTTACTCAATGGCAAGACCTCAAGCAGTATGCTAACAACCGAGGAATTCAGCTCTTTGGTGATATTCCGATTTATGTGGCTCACGATAGCGTTGACGTGTGGGCGCACCGAGAGATTTTTCGTCTCGATCCCAAGACTGGTGAGCCAGCCCTGATGGCGGGAGTACCGCCAGATTATTTTAGTGCCACTGGGCAGCTCTGGGGCAATCCTGTATATGACTGGAAAGAATTAGCGAATACTAATTTTAAATGGTGGATTCGACGGGTAGAGGCGATCCTCGAATACGTGGATATTATCCGCATCGACCACTTCCGCGGTTTTCAAGCTTACTGGGCTGTACCTCAGGGGGAAAAGACAGCCATCAACGGTACCTGGTTGGAAGCCCCAGGGGATGAGTTTTTTCAGCTTCTCGCTCAAGAATTAGGCGACCTCCCCATTGTGGCGGAAGATCTGGGGGTAATCACCCCAGAAGTAGAGGCGTTGCGGGATAAGTTTGAGTTTCCTGGGATGAAAATTCTGCACTTTGCTTTTGATTCTGACCGCAGTAATGGCTTTTTGCCCTTTAACTACACGAATCGCAACTGTGTGGTCTATACAGGGACTCATGATAATAATACTACCGTGGGCTGGTTCAACGAGCGATCGCCTGAAGCCCAAGGGCGTGTAGTGGACTACTTTGGCTGCCTCTGTAAAGACGGTATTCACTGGGCATTAATTCGTTTGGCACTGGGCTCAGTAGGTAATACGGTAATCATTCCTTTCCAAGACATGCTCGGTTTGGGGGAAAATGCCAAAATGAACACTCCTTCCCAGCCGACGGGAAATTGGGGCTGGCGCTGTCGCGGAGAGGCTTTTAACGAGGAATTAAGCGGTCGTCTCAAGTATTTGACCTATCTTTACGGACGCTCTCCTGTAAACAAGCCCCCCTCTCAGAATTAAACTGCATCTAGTTTGAGCGTGGGGTATGCTGAGGTCTCCTCAGCTTATACAACCACGCTGTTGAAACCAGGAGTTTTAAAGATATCCGTTCGAGGTAACAGGTAACGGGGAACAGGGAATAGGGATTAGAGATAAAACTCCAGTTTTCTGAATGGACGAGGTTTAATATCATTTCAGTTTTTAACTAAGACATATCATTGGTTGGTTTTTAGCTCTCAGCTCTCAGCTCTCAGCTCTTAGCTTTTAGCCCTTAACTATCTGTCTTAACTAAAAAGTAAAACGATATAAGTCATGAATAGTTAATATTTGCTTAGATTGGAGTAATGCCGAATCACCACTAAGATACTATTAACCCTAGTTTAGAAATTGATTGCAGGCTAGGGAGCTGGGTTATTTTGAGCATTCTAGAAAAGATGTGGGCTATTGGTAACAAGCCACATCAGAAGTTAGCAAAGGCGATAGTCTCCCATAACCTAATTCAGGTTAAACGATTACTACAGCAGGGGGTAGATCCTAATGTTTTTCCTTTTGGTCAAGATGGGGAGCCGCTAATCTTTCGCGTATTTGAGAAAAGCAGCTACGAGTTACCGCCCCTTAAATTTGGCGATCGCCCCCAGACTCGCTACCGCATGACTGCTGACGAGGAATGTTTACGCCTGCTGTTAGCCCATGGTGCCAATGTCAACGCCAGAGACAGCCTGGGGCGTACCGCTTTGGAAATTGCTATCTTGTGGTGTTTACCAGAGATTGTCAAGCTATTATTGTTGCATGGTGCCGATCCCAATCTGAGAGATTCCCATCATTTAACTCCCTTAATGAAAGCCACCCGCTGGGGTATTCAAGATGCCCGACCAACCATCGATAAGCTGCAAATTATTAGGCATCTTCTAGATAGTGGTGCTGATATCGATGCTCAAACTCCAGAGGGACAAACGGCTTTGATGATGGCGGTGGGCAATTCTCGCCTGGAAATTGCTGAGTTTTTGGTCTGTTGTGGTGCATCTTTAACGATCTGCGATCGCCAGGAAAATCGCGCCGCAGATATTATTAGTCAGAATATTAGCCCCACACAACAGGCTTATCTCCGTAAAATATTGACCCAACCTCAGTTAAATTTGGTGCCAGATAAATATCAGAAGTTAGTTCCCGAAGGCGATCGGCTACTTGCTCCTTTAATTATTAGAGAATAAGTTAATATCGGATAATTACTTATTGCTGACGGTAAGCTGGCTGCTGCGAGGCTGTTGACTACGATTTAAGCCCATAAATTTTCCTACTCCTCTGACAAAGCTATTGACGTAGGTAAATAAAACAGGCACGACGATTAAGGTTAGGAGGGTTGAGGTGGTAAAACCACCAATAACGGCGATCGCCATGGGACTACGGACTTCCCCATCAGCACCAAACTCTAGGGCAATCGGAATCATCCCCGCAATTGTCGAAATGGAAGTCATCAGAATTGGACGTAAGCGAGATACTCCAGCAGAAATTACTGCCTTACGCTGACTTTTACCTTCTTTTAAGCTGGCTAAAGCAAAATCTACCAGTAAAATTGCGTTTTTAGTTACCAACCCCATCAAAAGTACAATTCCAATTAGGGCAAATAATCCCAGCTCTTTTTGGGTCACTAATAATCCTAAAAGTGCGCCGCCAATTGATAAGGGTAGGGCGACTAAAATTGCCAAAGGATAAGCAAAGTTATTGTATAGCAGTACCAGAATGGCATAGATACACAAGATTGCTAACCCCAATGCTTCTGCGAAACGAGCAAAGATATCCCGCATAATCTCAGCATCCCCTGCTGGCTCTTCTTTAACTTCTGGGGGTAAGGACTGCATGATCGGCAGGGCGCGGATTTGGGCTACGGCGTTGCCGAGGGATACCCCCTGTAAGTTAGCTTCGAGAGTTATCTGGCGGTTACGGTTAAAGCGTTCGATAGTGGCAGGACTGCTCCCTAGGCGAATATTCGCCACTGCCTGGAGGGGAACTAAACCTCCATTGCGGGCAGGAATCTGCAAGTTTTTGAGGGTTTCGAGGTCTTGACGTTTTTCAGGGTCAACTTGGACTCGAATCGAGATCTGACGGTCAGGTAGGTTAAATTTGGGAAGATTGATGTCTATGTTACCAATGGAGGCGATAGAAGCGGTATTGGCGATCGCCTGAACGGAAACGCCTAGATCCGCAGCCCTTTGGGGATCGGGCTCAATAATTATTTCGGGCTGAACTAGACTGGCGCTGGTGGTAACTTCCACAAGTCCTGGTAATTTTCTCACCTCTTGTTCAAGTTCATTGGCTGTCTCAGTCAAAATTTGAGGATTATTGCTACGCAGAATTAAGGAAACGTCTTTCGTCGTGCCTCCCGCACCTTGACTCCTAAAGCTAATTCTGGCACCAGGAATTTCTTGAAAGAACTGCCGCATCTCCTCCTGAAACTCTTTTAAGGAAATATCTCGTTCATTCTTAGGAACTAAATTAACAAACAAGGAGCCAGTATTGATGATGCTGTTGTCTCCTACTTCAGACAGAACACTTTTAACTTCTGGTCGCTGTTGCAGTTGGCGATCTAGCTGTGCTAAAACCGCCCCTGTATCCTCTAGCTGAGAACCAGGGGGTAACTCCACCAGAATAATCGCAAATCCTGTATCTCCTGCATCAAATAAGCCTTGGGGGATAAAGGGAATTAGCTGAAGACTAGCAAAGAAAAAAGTAGCGGCGAGAATTAAAGTGGAGATGCGATTTTTTAACGCCAGCTTGAGTAATGAACGATAGGGTTGCAGCTTGCTGTCTGCATTGAGTTCTAAATCCTGAGAAGAGCTACTTAATTGGGACTCTCCATTCCTAGTAGCTATATTTGATTCTCCACCTTCGGGGGTAATATCATAGCTGATGGCATTAAAAGCACGAAAGCGGGGATGTTGGAAAAGCTGCTTTTTGGGCTTGAGAAAGTAAGCACTTAGCATCGGCGTAACGGTACAGGCAACTAGGGTAGAGAACATGGTTGAGACTGCTACCGTGATGCCAAACGGCTGGAAAAACTGCCCTGGAACTCCACCCATGAAAGCTACAGGGATAAATACAGCCACGATTGTCGCTGTAGTCGCTACAATTGCTAAACCAATCTCTCTAGCGGCATCTAACGCTGCTTGAAACGGTTTTTTATTCATCTGCAAATGGCGATCAATATTCTCAATCATAC
Source organism: Cyanobacteria bacterium J06621_8 (assembly GCA_038524995.1). Lineage (GTDB taxonomy): Bacteria > Cyanobacteriota > Cyanobacteriia > Cyanobacteriales > Xenococcaceae > Waterburya. The sequence continues at coordinate 42,426 of JBCBIE010000037.1, read as the reverse complement.
AAATCGCATCATCTACGAGGTTCCCCACTGCTAAGGCTAGAGCCAGTAGGCTCATGCTGTTGAGGGTATACCCTAAACTTTTCATCACCCAAAAGGTAGGAATGATCGAGAGGGGTAAAGTAGTCGCCGTAATCAGGGTGACTCGCCAATCCCGCAAAAACATTCCTACGGTTAGCACCGTTAACAAGCAGCCTAGTACTAGGGCATAAATGGTGCCGCGATAGGAGGCGCGAATTTGATCAGCACCAGTAAAAATTAAGTCTAGCTGGACGTCTGAAGGTAAAGTCGTATTTAATTCAGTAATCTTCTTTCTTACTGCTTCTTCAACGGAAACGAGGGTGCTACCCAAACTACGATTAACATTGAAGCCCACCACAGGCTGGGAATTAAATAAGGCTTTTTGCCTCGATTCCTCAAAGCCATCAATTACTTCCCCAAAGTTACTTAGCGCCACCGTTGAACCATCGCTGATTTCAATGGGATAGCTTTCTAGTTCGTCAATAGATGTGGCGCTACCTAGGGTACGGACGCTCTGTTCTCGCCCCCCTACTTCAGAACGCCCCCCTGATAGGTTGATGTTAAACTGAGCGATTTGGCTCTCAATTTCGGTGGCAGTAATGCCGAAAGCCTGTAGCCTTGCTGGATCGAGATTTACTCCAACCTCACGCTCTACTCCTCCAAAACGGCTTACGCCCCCTACCCCCTCAACATTGAGCAGTTCAGGAATAATCGTTAGATCCACTAGATTACTCAACTCTTCAACGGTTCGCTGTTGAGAAACTACCGCATAGAAAACCACATCATCATCGGTAAATTGCAGCTTGTTGACCCTGGGCTCATCTATATTCTGGGGTAAATCAGGACGAATTTGAGCGATGGTATTGCGGACTTCGTTAACGGCGCGATCGCTATCTATTCCTAGGTTAAAGATGATAGTAGTACTGGAAGAACCGTCAGTAATTGTCGAACGTAGTTTATCGATCCCGTCTAAGTTAGCTACCGCATCTTCAACCTTCTTTGTTACCTGAGTTTCTAATTCTGTAGGACTAACTCCTCTTTGAAAGACATCAACTATCACGATTGGCACGTCAATGTTGGGAGACTCATCTATCCCCAGAGTCAAGAAGGAGGTAATTCCGATTACACCTAGAATCAGGAAAGTCACTAGAGTGGGTACGGGGTTCTTGATTGACCAAGAGGAGAAATTGAAGGACATAACTATTGAGGTTATTTGGGCGGTAAAAGAGGCGCGATGTGGGAAAAGTTACTATTAATTTAAGATCTAAAAAAACTTTACACTTCTTTATTCTATTTCAATAAAGTCCATATTTGCCAAGAATAGCTAGTTTTAAAAAATAATAGAGAAAGCGGCAAAAATAAACATTATAGACGATAGCAATAACTCCCCTTGCTAGCGATTAAGTTTTTTGCTGACTTCTAATTAAGTGAGGATTTATACTTACATCAGGATTAAGTTTTCATAATTGTCCAACCTAAACTGTCAGGGTAAACCCATGAAAAAATGTTGTTTATAAATTAATAACTCTACTTCTAGATTTTGAAGGAAAAAGTAATTCAGACTTGAAAAGCATTGGTGTAATACTAAATCTGTTACCTGTTACCCACGATCAGTTTGAGACCGAAGGGAATCCTTTAGGATAAACAGCGTAGTCCCCTAACTTGTCACGAATAGGTTATTATCTAAGGCGATCGCAACTGTTCTACCTGCTGGCGAATTTCAGGGTTATAAAGGCGCAAATAATTCCAATAATTGCCAAATACGCCCTCTACATAATCTTGAGTTTCCCTAAAGGGAATCTGCTCCACAAAGCGGTCAAAATCCTTACTTCCATAGCGATTAATCCAGACGTTAACGTTACTAGTTCCCGCATTGTAGCTAGCGACTGCCAGCAAAGAATTATCATCATATCGTCGATGATTATGCCTTAAATACCAGGTGCCGATTCTAATGTTGTCTTCAGGATTAGTTAAAGAATAATCGGGCAATTGCAGTTGTTGGGCAACCCAACGAGCAGTAGGAGGTACAATCTGCATCAAGCCTACGGCACCAACCGCAGAATTAATCTTGGGGTCAAAGCTAGACTCTTTACGCATTACCGAAACCACCAGCAGGGGATTGAGCTGCTGTTGTTGAGCATGTTGCATAACCGCCGTCTGATAGGGAATCGGAAACAAGCTCTGCCAATAGGTTTGGGTTTGACGTAATGCCCGCCACTGCTTAAGCTCTTCAGCCGATTCTCGCTGGGTTAGCCCCCAAATTGACTCCATGGCGGCGCTATACTGACCCAGTTCCACCATTAAAACGCTGGCAGTAAATTGCTCTGATACCGATAGCTGCTGTGGCTGCTGGATTTCTGTCTGAAGCAGCAGCCAAGCATCTTTATACTGCCCTAAAAGGTATAGTTCCTGTAGTGCGTCAGAACCCATGGGCAGAGGACTGTAGGTTTTGGTTAGGTTAAGCTGGGGAGAAAAACTTCGCAAATCCTCAAAATTTCCCACATTCCATCCCAGCCTCACTGCGGCTCGCCACGCCCAGTAGGATTGGGGATAAAGCCTGATTAATTGAGAAAAGGCTTGGTGTGCCCCATCAGGCTTATTAAGCTCCAGTGCCCATTTACCTGCGGTATAAATCCCTCTGGGGGCAAAATCAAATTCTTGCTGGGATTTAATTAGAGGCTGCATCCACACCCAGGCATCTGCTTTATTACCCTGAGCAGCCAGTTTTTGTGCCATATTCCAACGATATTTGGCAGCGGCTGCTGAGTCTGGATATTGACTTAAAAGCTTTTGGCGCGAATCTTGAGCTGCTTGATGTTTGCTAAACCGTTGATGAACCCTTGCTTTAGCCCGATAAGCTTGGGGAGCATATTGAGGAAATTGGGCGATCGCCTTTTCGAGATAAACTACTGCTTCGTCGCCGCTGGAAATACTGGCTAGATCTAGTAAAGCCTGTCCTGCCTCTCGGGAGTCGTAATATTCCCTGAGCAATCTTTGATATGCCCTTCGGGCAATACTGAGATTACCATTGCGATGAAATCCGCGAGCAGCACGATAGAGATGGCGGGGAATTGGTTCTGCTAGGGCATAGGCATCCGCTGCCTTGCGATGTTCTCCCTCACGCCAATATCCATCTGCAATTGCTCCCCAATCCTCGGTGGTTAACTGGGCTGGGTATTCTAGTACCAGGCGATCGCGGATCGAATTAAGATTGTTATCACGGCTATATTTTGCCAAAAGTAACAATAAATCAAAACGCTCTGGATGGCGACGCAGAATGCTCCGCGCAATTTTATGAGTCAGAGGATGAAAGGGATACTGGGTCACCAGCCTGGATTCATAATTTTCCTGATTCTTCTCCAGCAAGAATATAGCATTAGCTGCTAAGGGATGTTGGGAATAAGTTTTAATCAGATATTTGAAGGTTCTTTCTGCCGCAGCTTTTTGGTTGCTCTGCTGATATGCCTGAGCAGTTTTAAACAAGATCTGCGGTCGCAATAAGGTATAGTCTTGATCTAAACTTTGCAGCTGAACTAACGCCTGCTTGCCCTGTCCTTTGTTAATCAAATCTACGGCTAAAAGATACCTTGCCCGCAGACGGTCTGGCGTTTGCTGCTTGCCAGAACTGTCAATCATTAGCTTGAGCTGAGAACTTCTGACATCAGGAGCTAGTGAACGTAGACTAACTAGAGATGAGGACTGTAAAGATTTTGGCTGGGATGGAGACAAGAAAAACTGCCGTTGCTGCCAGGTCAGCCAGCCAAGGCTTGGCAACAACACCATCAGGGCGATTAAATTTTTCTGTCTCAGAAATGGGATGGGAGCAGGTACTTGCAATAGTTGTTTTGCCCGATTTTTTGCAGTCTTTTGGGGGGATTTCAGCATGAGTTCAATAAAATGAGCACAAGAAAAACCTGAATCTAAAAGATGGAACTATGATTAATAACTAAACGTCAAATAACCAATCTCCAAGAGAAATATTATTTATCTAGTCATGTTTAACGCAAACTATCGCAAAGTAGCTACCTCTTTATTGCTAGTTTTATCGGCATCAGCAACAACTTTGGTTCACTCGGTCAATATAGCTCAAGCTCAGCTCTTTCCAGAACAAGAATCTTCCAGAGAAAGAGAATATAATTCTCCTCGCCGCAATTCCACTATTTCCAACACTGTTCCCAGTGGTTTTGTCATTCCTGTGGAGTCTGAAGAGTCAAAAATCCTGCTGACCCCAAATGAAACCGTGCCTTTTACCCTACTGGTTGCTGCCAACGTCAGGGACAGTCGCCGCAATACCTTAATTCCCTATGGCAGCGAGATTATCGGTCAAATTGAACCTAGTGATGATGAATCTGGTTCCTTATTTATTGCCGAAGAGCTTGTATTTCCTGACGGCACGTCCCAATCTATTGATGCTGTATCCGATGTGATAACTCGGCGGGAAACCATTAAAAAAGGAGCAAACGCAGGGGATATTCTCAAGGGCGCAGCCATTGGTGGTGCAGCAGCAACTGTCCTAGCGGAAATTTTTGGAGATATAAATGCTCTAGAAGTGATTGGCGGTGCAGGTGCAGGTGCAGTTGCTGGTCTGTTGCTAGGAGGAAAGGAGGTTGAACTCGTTTCCATTGATCCTAATCGAGATTTAGACTTGACCCTGCTGACCAATCTTGCCGTACGCTAGTTCTTCAGCATTTATTCAACTTTGCGCAATACTTTTTAACTAAGCTGGAAAATAAAAGTTACCAAGTCTCCTTTCCCTAAGGCAATGCGATCGCCAGTGCGCAAGCGATGACGGTTGCCTTTTAATAAAGGAGAATGATTGATATATGTGCCATTGGAGCTGCCAACGTCTTCAATATAGTAGGCATCTCCTTCAATTCTCAGATCGGCATGAATTCTCGATACGACTTCGGAGTCAGGAAACCCTGCGACATCTACATCTGGAGGAATTTGAGCGTTTGGCTTACCAATATGCACCACGTCTAAATTAAAGGGAATTTCAATGGTGGTATTACTCTGTAAATGTAACAAACTAGCCGCCTGGAGCTGTAGCTGTGTTACCCCACTCAGAGAGCTACTAGTCGCTTCCTCGACATCATTCTCTATCATCTCCGTAGGGAGATCGGGGTGCAGTAGTTCTGCTGATTCATTGCTAGCTTCATTGTCCACAGCTAGCTCAATTTCTTCTGGTATGGGTTCTGCAACTTCTGAGTCGAGTTCAGGAGCCTCTGCCTGCCAAGGCATATTCACCTCCTCGACGGTTGTTGACTCTTGTTCTGCTTCATCAATATCTGTTTCTGGGGCTCCTGAGTTAGCCTCAGTAAAGCTTGAGGCTGATTCATCTTCATTAATTATGATATTCGACATTTGCTGGGTTTGAGCAGTAGTTTTCTCCACTTCACTATCATCATTAGTGTCATCCCAGGGGCTTTGAATTTCTGATGTCATAATAGTTTCTGGCAAAATTTCCGCACTGGCTTCCGATATGGATAGTTCCTCTAACAAGGGCACCTCTGGAAGTGATAAATTTGGAGGAGAGGCAAAAACATTTTCTGCAATAGGTTTTTTTAGGAGTGTATTCTCCGCCTGGAGATTAAAGCCGCATTGACCACAAAAAGAAGCATCTGTTTGGGTTGATGCTCCACAGTTAGGACAAATCATCATAGCTGGCAAAGGAGTATAACAATTCTCACATTGTAAAGCACCTGTTGGGTTATGATGATTGCAACTAGGGCATGTAATCATAGGCTATTCTTCAGAGTAACTACTATTTTGCTACCAACACAGGTACTTTTTCTCCCACTATACTACTCTGGAGATTTTGAATAGCAAACATCAAAGTAATCAGTAATTACTAATTTTCTCAGCCTAATTTTTCAGTTCCGCCCCTGCTTCATAGTCGAGCAGCCAAAGCAGCTTGCCTTGAGGCTGAATCAACCTGGAAGGATATTGTTGCTCATTACCCTGGGGGGCAAAAATTTGCTTTAATGCCGAACGTTTGTTGGCTCCTGCCACTACAAATAAAACGCATCTGGCATGGTTAATCAGGGGTACAGTAAAAGTGAGCCGTGGCTGACCATCTTTATTACCAACGGTAATGAGGCGATCGCTTACGGTTAAAGCTGGGGTACGGGGAAACAGAGAGGCGGTGTGTCCGTCGTCGCCCATCCCCAACAGGATTAAATCAAAGCGGGGAAACCCTGAAGGCATCTGCCAAAACTCCCTTAATTCAGCTTCGTGTTGGGCTGCATCTACTTCAGGATCATCACTGGTAGTAACCATGGGGTGAATATTTTCCTGGGGGATGGGAATCTGGTTTAACCAAGCCTGGCGAGCCATGAGCTGATTACTATCTGTGTGGGTAGCAGGAACGTAGCGTTCGTCTCCCCAAAAAATATGTATTTTTGACCAGGGTAAATCTTGAGTTGCTAATGCGGCATAAAGTGGTTTTGGGGTACTCCCCCCCGAAAGAGCGATGGTAAATTGCCCCCTGGCGGCGATCGCCTGCTGAATTTGAGAGACAATTTCATCCCGCGATCGCTCTATAAGTGCTGCTTTATCCTCTAAGATTTCGAGATTGTGGTTTAAAATATTCATCTTAAATTCACCCAGATATAGTACTGTTTTTCAGACTAACGGCAGAACCCAGCGTTAATTGGCGCTAATTTGATTATTGTTCTGACTCTATGCTCAATACTGTCAATCATAGAGCTATCGGTTTATCTCCAGGCAGAATTTAAACTCTGTTTCGTAATTCAGACTGCCCAATCGCGGCGAGATTTGAAGCATAATTACTCTGCTTAGTCCTTAGCTCAATTTTGAACTAGCTTCTGGCAACTCAGTTTGTAGTCTGGGGGCAAAAAAAGTTAAATATTTAATTCAAGAAGGTAAAATAATTATTTAATTACATAGCATTGAATAATCATTATTTGATAGTTAACATAATATGGACATTAATGTCAATAGTTGCAACAATTCTTTGTAGGCTTTACAACTTATATAAGAGTGATACACATATAAAATTAGTTGTAAGGAGAGTAATTGCTCTGTGCTACAACGCTTAAAGCAAGACTTAAAAAATGATTTGATTGCGGGATTATTAGTGGTAATCCCTCTCGCCACAACGATTTGGCTGTCTATTTATAGTGCAAAATGGGCAATCAATTTATTTACCAAAATTCCCAAGCAGATTAACCCTTTTGATGGTTTAGACCCGTTTTTAACCAATATTCTCAATTTTTCGGTGGGACTAGCTGTTCCGCTGTTAAGCATCCTGATTATTGGCTTAATGGCGCGAAATATTGTCGGTCGTTGGCTGCTTGATTTTGGCGAGCAGTTTCTTCAGGCAATTCCGTTGGCAGGTTCAGTATATAAAACTCTGAAACAGATTTTAGAGACCCTGCTGGGGGATTCTAAGACTAAGTTTCGTAGGGTGGTGATTATTGAATATCCCCGTAAAGGAGTCTGGACAATGGGATTCGTGACGGGTAAAGTTAGCCCTCAACTGCAAACCCATTTAGAGCAGGAAATGATCAGCGTTTTTATTCCCACTACCCCCAATCCAACTTCGGGTTGGTATGCTATCTTTCCTAAGTCTGAGGCTATTGACATCGATATTTCTATCGAAGACGCCTTTAAGGTGCTAATCTCTGGTGGAATTGTTAGTCCCGAAACCCCAGCAGTTAAAACGACGGTAGCGGTTGACAAATCTCAGAAAAAAGTGGCTCTCAACAATGGCTTTAAGGCAGAGCATTCCAGGCTAATTTCTCTGGAAGAAGAAAGTTAAGGGAAACAAAGCTGTATAATGGTTGGGCTTGATTGGTTTGATCGAGCTGCCTATATCCGAGATAGAACATGGCTCTGCGTAAACAACCCCGAAGTATTGCTCGTGAATTAGCCCTCCTCAGCATTAGTCAAATCAAAACTAGAAAAAGCAAGCTCTCTCGGGAAGAGTTGGGCAACTTCGTCTTAGCCGCAATTCGTACTCTGACTATTGAGGTTCAAGATAATCTGGAAGCAGCATCAGCGGAAATTAAGCGGGGGGAAGAGCGACTTTTAAATAGTGAAACTCGTGCCAACGACCTTAACAGTGCCAAGTTAATGCTGCAAGAAGCGCTGGAGCTATCCCAGACAGCAGTAAACCGTCTAGGGGTGGCAATTGAATTTCCTGAATTTTTACAGTTAACTAGTAAAGAACAGGTTAGAGAATATGCCATCGAGTTAATCCTCACGGTTCATCAATATCGGGCTGAAATTGAACAGGCTATTTCTGATGTATTAGTTGGCTGGCAGCTAAGTCGATTGCCAAAAGTAGACCGAGATATTTTACTCATTGCCGTTGCTGAAATGCGCTATTTGGAGATCCCAGAGCGAGTGGCGATTAATGAATCGGTGGAGTTAGCCAAACGATATTCAGATGAAGACGGCTTTCGGTTTATCAATGGAGTATTACGTCGTCTCAGCGATCGCCAAAAACAGTCTGATAATTTAGCTTCCGATGCTACGGACAATTCTGAACCAGAGTTGACCACAACTAGCGAGATTACTAACGAAGTTACTAACGAGGTTACAGAGGCTAGTGAACCCCAATCTGAAGCGCCTCCTCCAGCAGATCAGCCCGATCCTGAACCCAAACCGAGAAAGGTACTGCCGATTATTCGCCAGACTGCTAGCAATCAAGAATAAAGGGCTTCGCCCCAGCCATAAGCCATAAGCCAATCATAAATAGTTTTAAACTACTCCTGATTGTAGACTACTAAACTTTATTTAGTAAGGGTCTTGAAACCTCTTAGCTTAAAGCTTTTTGATAAAGTCAAAAGCCTAAATCTACCGCCACACGATGCCCACAACTCATGCCAGAGAAAGCCACGGCATTTAAGCCTTGACCAGGGAAGGTACTATCTCCCACGCAGTATAGCCCAGGGATGCTGGTGCGATTGAAGGGCATGCCCAATAGCCCTGCTAGCTTACGACGAGGGATAGGACCATAGGTACCATCTTCCCGCCCAAGATAGCTACGGTGAGTGCGGGGGGTGCCCACTTCTTGATAGTCCAATCCAGCCCCTAGTCCAGGAAAAATTGCCTCCAGGCGATTAATTATCTTAGCCGCCGCCGCTTCTTTTACCTCTTGATATTTCTGGGGAGATAGTCCCTGCCATTCCTCAATCCAGCAGGGGGTAAAGGTATGAATAATGTGGTGTCCTGGAGGTGCCAAACTGGGGTCTAGGAGGGTGGGTATAGAGACAAAGATTGTACCCTGGCTATCTTCCATCTTGTCCCAGCTTTCCAGCAGAATGTGGTGGCAGTCCGTGCCTTCAGGCAGAACTTGAGCCTGCACTCCTAAATGTAAACTAAGGAAGCTGGGGGACTTTTGATATCTTTGCTGCCACTTCTGTTCTTTTTTGGGAGTGTGTTCGGGGGGTAATAGCTTGCCGAAGGTATCCCAGCGGGTAGCATTGGAGACAACTCTTTTAGCACGATATTCCGTTTGGTTTGCCATCCTGACCCCAACTGCTTTACCGTCCTCGATTAAAATCTTATTTACTTTGGCTTTATACTTAATTTCTCCTCCAGCTTTAACCAGTCCCTCCGCCAGCTTTTCGGCAATCTTGCCCACGCCGCCTTTAGGGTAGTTAATTCCTCCATAATGGCGATCGCTAAATACCATCCCTGCATTAATCATCGGCGTTTTATCCGCAGGCACCACCGACCAGAGATAACACTCCATATCGATAAACTGGAGTAGCTTGGGATCTTTAATATGCTTGCGGGCAATATCCCCAACGTTAAGGGGTAAATACTTGGCTAATCCTAGACAGGATAGGGGCTTTTGGAAAAAGACTCGCGTGAGATATCTCGGTTCTTCCAAGGAAAGTAACTCCATAGAGTTGAGATAGTTAAATACTTCCCAGCACTTGCCATAAAACGTTCTAATTCCCTTTTCTTCATGGGGAAAAATAGCAATTAGCTCTTGTAAAAATGCTTCGTAATCACGATGAACTTTAAGCTCTAAACCTTCTGGCAGATGATAATGAATTTGGACAGGATCGGCAATAGTTTCCAACTTCATCTTCACTGCATCCAAAGCACGGGTTAGGAGATTAGTCGTGCCGCGATCGCCGAAACCGAAAATCATTGATGCCCCGACATCAAAGCGATAGCCTGCTCGTTCAAAATAGCCGCCGCTGCCACCAGGTATTAAGTAGCGTTCTAAAACTAAGACTTTTGCCCCCTTAGCAGCAAGCTGGGTAGCCGTTACTAGTCCACCAACCCCCGAACCAATAACCACTACATCATAATCCGCCGTTGCAGGTGTATTTGTCATCGCCATTCTCAAAGAACTTAAAATATAAGCTGGAAAAATTTACCTTGTTATTCAGATATATAGTCTACCGCCAATCTTTTGTTTTTTTCTGTAGGGGATTTTATGTTTTATATCATTATGGGCGTTTCGGGAACAGGGAAGTCTACCGTCGGCAAGCTACTAAGCGATCGCACTGGCTGGACTTTCTATGATGCCGATGACTTCCACCCTCCAGCAAATATTGATAAGATGCGTCGGGGTATTCCTCTCACAGATGGCGATCGCCTCCCCTGGTTAGAAAAGCTACAGGAATTAATTAGCAATACTCTCAACCAACAGCAGCAAGGTATCCTCGCCTGTTCGGCACTCAAATCCAACTACCGTCAAATCCTCCGCAATAATCAATCCCAGGTAGTGTTTGTCTATCTTCGCGGCAGCTATGACTGTATTCAAAGCAGGCTGGAACAGCGCACGGGGCACTTTATGCCTCCTGGTTTGTTGCGGAGTCAGTTTGATGTTTTGGAAGAACCTGAGAATGCTTTGGTAGTTGATATTTCTTTATCGCCGCAATCTATCGTTGACGAGATCTTGAGTCACATTAGTTGAGTAACGCCGTGTGCAACTCTTTTAAGATTGTTGATTTTATTGGGTTTCAGAACTGGTGATTTTCAGAAAATACCGTGAAAGTATTATTCTTTCGTGATAAGTTGCACAAGGCGTTTGAGTAGGTAAATAAAATAGATTATGTATTTGAGAGATTGAATAGGGAGTCGCGATTATGACTTATCTGGGAAAATCTATTTTTAGAGATGCCTTTGTTTAAGCTTAATTGTCAATTAAATATCTTTCACCAATATTTTAACTAGATGATTTCCGCGTGTATCTGGATTTTCAATCTGAGGAACCCCACGATTTTTTAAGCGTAATGTAGCCCCATTTCGAGTTCCTTGGGGTATCTTCAGGTCAACATAGCCGTCAAGAGTGCGAATTTTAATCTTACAACCAGCAGCAGCCTGCGATTCAGTAATTTTAAGGGTTGATAAAATATTGAGATTGTCTCTTTTTAGTTCTTTATCCTCATCAACAAACAGATAAATATATAAATCTCCCCTATCTCCTCCATTTCTTCCAGCATCACCTTCTCCTGAAACTCGCAGGCGAACTTCATTATTAACACCAGGTGGAATAGTAACTTTTAATTTTCTGGTTTCTGTAAGATATCCTTCCCCTCCGCACTTTGAACATTTTCCTAGCCAATTTTTTTTGAATTCAGGTTTTTTGCAAGCATCACAAACTTCCCATTGAGGTACTTTTATCTTTTTATCTCCACCAAGGGCAGCTTCTTGAAGGCTCAACTTTAAATCTAGTCTTAAATCTTCTCCTCGAACAGGCTGTATTTCTGGCTGAGATGAAGGCGACTGAGTTTGCTGTTGAGTTTCATTTGTTTGGGAAGCAGTGTCGGTTGCTGATTTTTTCCCAACTTCACCCTCAAAATCTGATTTAGGTATTTCATTTGGTTGAGCTTGCCTTACTTGCAACTTTGCAATTCCAATTCGCTGAATAGCCTCAATTGCTTCCATATCATATCCAGAAGCTGCTGCAAGTACTCGAATCCATAATTGTTCTGCCAAATCTAACTTGCGATTTACTTCAGCTTGATAAGCATCGTTTTTTAAGACCGCAACTTCAGCAAGACTGGCATATTGGGGCATTAGGATTAAGTGAGAGCGATTAATCGGCTCCGCAATAACGTAGGGTGTTTGATGCAGCGATCTATTCTGTAATAATTCTGGAACTCGATACTCTAAATATTGATTTAATCGTTCAACAGTGGCGCAGCGCCCCCGCACTCCTAAGCCTTCTAAAAGAGCAGTTGTAAAGACTCCTTGCTGAAGTGTATCGATTTCATAGGAATATTGGTTAGGACTACAGGAGAAAAAACTAATTACACCTGTACGTTTTGCTTCTTTTTCCGTCTGCTGACCAATTCCCAGTCCGCTCTTTTTTCCTTCACTACGGCAAGCGTCTAGAATCATTACTACGTTATCTGCCCCACAACGGCGCAAGCGATCACTAATATCGCGGGTAGCAATTCCTGTATTCTCTATATCTTCTGGGTCACCATCAATAGGCATGAGGTAGTCTTTGTTCGCATAGGGAATACCATGCCCGCTAAAAAAGAACCAGAAATTATCTCCCTTACCCATAAACGGATATTCAAAAAGCTGCCGCATTACACGCAGTAAATTTGCCCGAAATGGTTTGGTCGATTTTCCTCCAATAGACTCTGAATCATCAGTAAAGAAAAAAATACGCTCAAATCCTGCGTATTTCAACAAAAAATCTTGCATTGCCTCAGCATCTCGCTTGGCATACTTCAGTGGCTGTAAAAAGTGGTATTGATTGATACCAATGACAATCGCTTGATTTTTTGCCATCTCATCTGGAATTTATTTTAGTAAACTTTAGTTTGATAGCACCCTTTCCTGTAGCCTTACCACCTGCTACCAATTTAACTTCACCTTCCGCTCCAATTTCTACTGAAAGCTCTACTTCGGTTAGGTGCATTCCTGAATCTTGATCAGATTGTTCCTCTGCTTGACGAAACAGCCTCCTAACAGTCTGTAAAAAATCTGCCATTTTATTTTCCAGTTCTGTAGGATTGAGCCGAACTTCTCTTAATCCTGAAACCCGTCTTGCAACTTCCTCCCCCCAACCCTTTTGTCCTTCTGGAACTGATAATTCGCTTTCTTCATCTGTAATTATAATGATGTTATTTTCTGGCATTGTCTACAGCTCTATTAATTCGGATTATTTACCGTCAGTTTTTTTTGATGCTGAGATTAAGTATATCTGAAATATAATTTGCTTTTACTAGTAATTTTAGCCCCCATAGCTAGGTAGATAAAATTACTAGTAAGCTATCGTTTCAATTTCGTTGTGGTTTTGATGACTGGGATTATTTAATTTCTGCTATTCTGTCTTGGCTGTCAGGCGACCAGCAATTGTCTTCTGCGACACTACTTTTAACTGTTGTAGACACTGAACGAGGCGATGCAATTAGATTAATTAGTGCTCGTCAAGCAACTAAATATGAACGAAACCTCTATTACTCGAATAACTATTGATGAAGTCAAAAAATTGGCAGATTTAACCGATCGCCAACTAGTTGATTCTCTCAGTGAATCAGAAATTGAAGCGAATGCCCTTTCTGATCCAGATAATCAGCCCTTAACTGCTGATAGTCTTAAAAAAGCCCGCAGAATTAGCCGTAAATAGAATATTTTACTGATTTATTATTTGCTGCGATCGCTCTAGGTTCAACAGGCTATCTCTAGTCATTAAAAAATTACCATGATTAATGTTGTCCGAACGGCGATCGCCACTGAACTCGACATCGATTAGGAATCTACAATAGGTAAACTAGCGATCCCCAATCGTCTTTTATAATATCCACGTTGTATATTTCATGAATAATTAATCAAATCAATTTTGAATATCGAGTTTGAATGGGACGAACAGAAACGATTGTCTAATCTACAAAAGCACGGCATAGATTTTATTAGAGCCTGTCAAATATTCGATGGCTTTACAGTAGAATTTGAAGATAATCGTTATGATTATGGTGAAGATAGATATATCGCCATTGGCGAAAACAAAGGGCAAATTTTAACCGTCGTTTACACCGAACGAGGCGATGCAATTAGATTAATTAGTGCTCGTCAAGCAACTAGATATGAACGAAACCTCTATTACTCGAATAACTATTGATGAAGCTAAAAAATCGGCAGATTTAACCGATCTAAAGCTAGTTGATTCTAGAAATGAATCAGAAATTGAAGCAAATGCCTTTTCTGATCCAGATAATCAACCTTTAACTGCTGATAGTCTTAAAAAAGTTCGCAGAATTAACCGTAAATAGAATATTTTGCTGATTTATTATTTGCTGCGATCTCTCTATTTTATACAGGCGATCGCCAATCAATATAAAATCTATCCGACGAGCGATCGCCACTGAAGCCTGTATTAATAGTAAAATTCGAGAAAATTAAAATTAATTTTCTTACCGAGATCGTAAATCATCAGCTACACTTGTACAAGTAACCAGACAGGTTGAAGTCATGAAAATAGTAACCTTTACTGAAGCGAGAAATAAGCTAAAAACCGTTTTAGATCAGGTTGTTGATGATGCTGACTATACCGTAATCACCAGACGAGATGCTGATGATGCAGTGGTTATGTCCCTTGACTACTTTAATAGTTTGCTAGAAACTGTCCATTTGCTGAAATCTCCTGCTAATGCCGCCCATCTGGAACGTTCTATTGCCCAATATAAACAGGGACAAGTGACAGAAAAAGATTTAGATGAGTAACCGCATATTAGCCTGGACTGATGAAGCTTGGGATAGTTATGTATACTGCGGTGCGACCCCGCGTTATGCGAAGCGGTATCCTTTAGGACGACGCAAGGCGCAAGGGAACGCGCACCGTTGCCAAGGTCAAGATAAAAAGACTCTCAAAAGAATCAATAAACTGATCAAGGCAACTAAAAGTAGTCCGTTTCAGGGTATCGGCAAACCTGAACCTTTGAAAGAGAATTTATCAGGTTTTTGGTCACGTCGGATTGATGATACTAATCGCCTTGTTTATGCTGTAGATGATAATTATTTAACGATTATTTCCTGTCGCTACCATTATTAATGCGAGACAGGAGTAGTAATTTTCTTAAGGGCGATCTCTTTATTTTCAACAGGCGATCGCTAGTCATTAAAAAATTACCATGATTAATGTTGTCCGAAAGGCGATCGCCACTAAAGCCAACATCAATAGTAAAATTCAAAAAGATTAAGCACATCTTGTTCAAGAAATTGATAATAGTCTAATTGAGGTAATAGAATAAACCCTTATCATATGACTAAAAAACAAGCCCTGGAACTACTAACAAAAAGCAAAGCCTTGCTCCAAGAAAAATATGGTGTCACTAAACTTGCCCTGTTTGGTTCTACTGCTAGGGATACTGCCACGGAACAAAGCGATATCAATATTTTAATTACTTTTAAAGAAAAAGCTAACTCTAAAAAATATTTTGGCGCTTTATTTTACCTCGAAGATCTGCTTAACTGTCCCGTCGATCTGATTACAGAAGCCTCCCTTCGTGCTGAACTACGTCCCTATATCGATGCCGAAAAGATTTATGTCTAGGGAGAAATTTCCAAGAGAATGGCGGTTTTATGTCGATGACATGATTAACTTTGCCGAAAAAGTTCTACACCTAAAACAAGAATATTTAATTTAATTGGTTTCAGGCGATCTCTACCAAAGCCCGTACCAATACTTTTGTCTATCCATTAATACAGTTAAGCCTAATCTATAGTCTAAGTTTTAATTACTTTTTTCCCAGAATTGCTATTAGATGCTAAAAAATAGCTGGCATACTCTTTAGCAATTAAAAGCATGAACTTGCTGAAACTTTTAGCCGTATGTTTCCTCCTGCTGCTTATTAGCTGTAGTCCCACGCCTGAGCCAGAAAACCGACTGGCGGGGAAAGTAGTTCGGGTGGTTAGTGGGCAGACTGTTGAGATTAAACTAACAGGTGCATCAGAAATCACCAAAGTTCGGATTACGGGGATAGATGCCCCAGATTTACGCCAAGAACCCTGGGGAAAAGCCGCTCAGGAAAAATTAACGGAGTTAGTGCGGGGAATGCCCGTGTTAATTGAGTCGGAACTTAAAAAACGCGATCGCTTTAACCGTGTTGATGGTCATCTTTGGCAAGATCAAACTTTAATTAGTGAGCAGTTAGTTAAATCAGGATGTGTACTGGTAAACGATAGATATCCCCATCGATATAGTAAGCTGCTGATGGAGTCACAGGAATATGCTCGGCTGATGGGTTACGGCATTTGGAATCCTCAGCAGGCAATGCGCCAGACTCCTCAACAATTTCGCTCTCTGAATAAAAAATGACTCAAGCAGAACAACTACAGATTTTCCTAGATGTGGCTACTGAATCAGTCCTCGCGGCGGGGGCGGTATTAAAAGAGCGGTGGGGCAAGCTCACTGACGTACAGGAAAAGGGGCGTCCAGGGGATCTGGTGACGGAAGCGGACAAGTTAGCAGAAGCGGAAGTGCTAAATGTCCTTAAGCGGCATTTGCCAGAACACCAGATCTTGGCGGAAGAGTCGGGGGCGTTAGGAAATTCTGAGAGTAAATATCTGTGGGCGATTGATCCTTTAGATGGCACTACTAACTATGCTCATGGATTAACCATTGCCGCTACTTCCGTCGGCTTAATGATCGATGGAGTCCCCACAGTTGGGGCAATTTATAATCCCTTTAGTAACGAACTGTTTCGGGCTGCTACGGGTTTGGGCGCTACCTGTAATCGTCGTCCAATTCGGGTATCGACCACTAAGGAATTAGAAAGAAGTCTATTAGTTACTGGCTTTGCCTATGATCGCCGAGAAACCACCGATAATAACTATGCTGAATTCTGCCACTTGACTCATTTAACCCAGGGAGTGCGGCGGCTAGGTTCTGCGGCACTAGATTTAGCTTATGTTGCCTGTGGCAGGCTAGATGGCTATTGGGAGCGAGGTATCCAACCCTGGGACATGGCGGCAGGAATTGTGCTCTTACGCGAGGCTGGAGGTTTAGTAACGGCTTATGATGGGAGCTCTTTTGATCTGGCTTCGGGTCGTATCCTGGCTACTAATGGCTCAATTCACGAAGCTTTGAGCGAGGCTTTAGGGGCAACTCCCCCACTCCAGGAATGGAAATCTTAATTTGCTTGATTTCATAATCCATTGCAATTAATGTTTCTCGCAGGATGTATAAGTTAAACGAGAAAAGACGGCTGCTCCTCCGTCTTTTTAATGAACCAGAGAAATAGTATTAATTCTTGCGTATTAACCCGAGACTTAGTTAAGACGATCTCATGATTGCTACTGCAATATCTAGCGAGACTTTTAATAGTCTTTTAGTACCACTTATCTAGTTGGTTTATAGAAACGCATATTTTTCAGCTTTGTCAAATCTTATAATATAAGATTTGACAAATAATATTCACAAGCCAGAGAATATATATATCGACTCTCTGAGTATTTAGTATTTTTTGGAGTATATTTTATTGTTTATTTTTTTATCTGTCTTACTATATAGTTCAATAAAATATACTTTTGGATATTTTTGATTCTTGAATTTATAAAAATTAAAAATATATTTGTAAAGCCAGTTATATCCTTAAATAGCCTAAAAAATACTTTAAATTGATGCCAAAAGCCATAAAAAACATTTTTTATTTATTTATTGATTTTAAATATTAATCCAAAAAATACGACTTCAACTATTTATCATTCAAATTCAGTGAAATCTACAATTGTTAATATTATCTTGCAATACTAAAATATTTATAGAATCAAAAGCAAACTTTTTGAATCATTTATAGGCAAACTGAATCATCGATTCTTTTGATTTAATTAGAGTACTAAACAATAAAAAATAATTTTTTATTCTCAATTAAATCAGGAAAAACTCTTGTTGTTTGGCTGTCAATATAATTTTAAATCTAAGATTTACTTTGATTCTCTACTTATATAAATCAAATTTAATAAATTCAGGAAAGCAAAAATTATGGATTTTCTTCTGACACAACAAAGTGTTGATTATGATGCGGATGGCAATGCCAACTCCATAACCACTTTCTCTTACGATAGCGATAATAATCTCACCAACTCAAGTATTGATTACGACGCCGATGGTAATGCTAATTCCGTAACTACTAGCACTTACGATAGTGATGGGAATCAAACTAGCCAAAGCTATGATTTTAATGCCGATGGTAGTGACGACTCAATAATCACTTACGCCTATGATATTGATGGTAATCTCACGAGCCAAAGCTATGATATTTATGGCGATGGCAGTCCTGACTATGTAACTACTTATAGTTACGATACTGATGGCAACCTTATCAGTCAAGGCTATGACTATAATGCTGACGGCAGTTCAGATTTCACAATTGTTTATACCTATGATGGGGCGGGGAATCAAATTAGCCAAAGCTATGACTATGATATTGATGGTAATGCCGACTACATCATCATCTACACTTATGATGAGGCGGGCAATCAAACTAGTCAAAGCACTGACTACAATGGCGATGGCATTGCCGACTCCATCATCACCTACACCTACGATGGGGCAGGGAATCAAACTAGTCAAAGCACTGACTACAAT
>JBCBIE010000037.1:13048-23770 GCA_038524995.1 Cyanobacteria bacterium J06621_8 | reverse complement strand
ACTACAATGGCGACGGGAATGCCGACTCCATCACCACCTATACCTATGATGGGGCGGGGAATCAAACTAGCGAAATTAATGACTATAATGGCGATGGCATTGCAGACATCATCACTACCTACACTTACGCACCAGTCCTGAATTTTATTGCTGGTACTTCCCTTGCAGATAACCTCAATGGCATGGATGAAGGGGATAATATTGATGCGGGAGAGGGAAACGACACTCTTTTTGGCGGTGGTGCTAGCGATGTCCTAAATGGAGGTAGAGGCGATGACAGCCTGACTGGTGCCAGTAGTGCAACTAATGGGGTAGGTGAAATAGATCGACTACAGGGAGATGCAGGGGCAGATATTTTTGTTTTAGGAACTAATACTACTACTTTTTATGATGATGGAGACAGCAGCAGTCAGGGAACAACAGACTATGCTTTAATCGCAGATTTTGACTCTAGCGAAGACGTGATTGAGCTATCCATCAGTCAGACTTATTATTTAGCAGGAAGTCCCTTAGGATCAGTAGCAGGTACAGGGGTTTTTATCGATAATGATGGAACCGCTGGCTTTAGTGGTAACGATGAGCTAGTTGGTTTGCTTCAGGGGGTTTCCTTAACTTCTGGGGTAATTACAGGAGATACTGCTGGCTTCAGTTTAGTCTAGGAAGCTATTTTCAATTGGATAGATTAGCTAAAAACCTCCCCTGTTGACTGCAAGGAGTTGAGGCGATGGTAAATACCGCCATGGTTTAATAATTCCTGGTGGCTACCCACTTCAATAATCTTTCCTCCATCTAAGACAATAATCTGATCAGCTTCCCGAATCGTACTGAGACGGTGGGCAATAATTAGGGTGGTGCGGGTGCCGAGGATCGACCTCATGGCTAGCTGAATCGATCTTTCTGATTCGTAATCGAGACTGGAGGTAGCTTCATCAAAAATTAGCACATCAGGGTCGACTATCAATGCCCTTGCTATTCCCAGACGTTGTTTTTGTCCTCCAGAAAGTCTAACTCCTCGCTCTCCGACGATGGTTAAATACCCTTCAGGTAGTTCGTGAATAAACTCATCCACCCTAGCAACTTGGCAAGCCTGAATGACTTGTTCTCGGGTGACCCAACGATTGCCGTAGGTGAGGTTGTCCCAGAGAGTGCCGTTAAAAATATCTACGTCCTGGTGGACAATCGCCAGACGACGGCGATAATGGGCAATATCTAGGTCTTTGATGTTAATGCCGTCGAGTTTAATTGCCCCCTGATTAGGTTCAAAGTAACGGAACAAAAGCTTAACCAGGGTAGATTTACCAGAACCCGAACGACCTACTATGGCGACAGTTTGATAGGGCTGGATTAGCAGATTAATATCTTGGAGAATTAGGCGATCGCTACTGTAGCCAAAGCTCAGATGATTAAACTCTAGTTTGCCGTCAAAGCGGTAGGGATTATCCAAGGGATCTTTTAAAGAGAGCCTGGCAGCATCAGCACCAGTTTCTAGGTGCATAAAATCCTGCAACCTTTTCATCGAAGCATAACGACGGGCGAAAAGCTCCACTAGCTGGCTAAGGGGCTCTAGCTCTGCATAAGCCATACTAGAAATGGTTAGGGTGGTAATAAAGTGCCCTAGGGTAATATTCCCCCTGACGGTAGAGATGAGGGTAAAAAGTAAAATTAAAAATACGCAGGTTTTAATTACCGTTTGCGACCAGACAATCAGATTGACATAGCCGCGATGGATACGATAAGTGGCATACTTAAATTCCCGCTCGTACCGCTGCTTTTGCCTGTGGTACTCTTGAGCTTCGGTGGCAAAAGATTTGACGGTTTTGATATTGGTGATCAGCTCTGAGGTACGGCTTTCGGTATTTTCCTGATGTTTAGCCAGTAATTCTTCCTTAACAATTAATTTCTTGAGGTGTCTTAAGCCCAAAATTGGAATCAAGATCAAAGAACCTAGAAAGGCGATCGCAATTCCCCGATCAATCAAGAGAATCATCAAGAAAATGCAGATAATTCTGGCTAATTTAGGAATCAACTGACCAGCAATTTCAGGATAAGTCCAGGTATAGTTCTCAATACCCCGATTAATTCGACCAGCAATTCGCCCTGGGTTATTCTCGTCATAGTAGCCCAGGGGTAAAGTAAGGATCTTTTCTACTACTCGGCTTAGATGATTTCTCCTGGCTTTGAGGGCAATTGCCCAGTGATGCCAATCTCCAATCCAGGGCTGCACTGGGGCTCGCACTACCGTTACCAGAAAGATAATGCTCAATAGCACTCCTAGGGATAACCACTTTCCTGGAGTTAAACCACTGAGATTTTGCACCATTGTAATTAAGCTAACCAAAGGCTGATCCAATGGCTGATTAGATAAGACATTTAAAATTTGCCCAATGGTGTAGGGAACCGCTAAATCACTAATTTCCAGTAGGCTTGATGCCGCAATGCTCCCAATGGCGATCGCACGATATTGATCGAAGTAACTAAGAAGATCTCGAACAGAAGACATACCAAAGATTTTTCTAAATTAGACAATTTGGGGTAAAAAAACTGCTTAGATATATAGAGGCAGTTTAGTTTGCTCTCATTCAATAAATTTCCCTATTAATATTTTCAGACTTAAATTAATGTCTCCCAATTTCACTATAGCTATTCCTAACCTACACCGTTCAGTATTGAATAATGGCATCACTCTGATCGTGGTAGAAAATCAGGCTGCGGATATCATTTCAGGTCGATTTTTTTTCAAAAATTCTGGCAGCATGGTTGAAACTACTAAGCAGTCAGGATTAGCACATCTAGTATCCGCCGTAATGACTAAGGGAACTGAGAAATTATCGGCATTGGCAATTGCCGAACAGGTAGAGTCTATTGGTGCGGGGTTGTCCACCGATACGACAACTGACTATTTTTCCCTAAGTCTCAAAACCGTCTCTGTCGACTTCCTGCCGATGCTAAAACTCCTGGGAGAAATCATGCGCTCTCCTACCTTTCCCACAGCGGAAGTAGAATTAGAACGCAAGCTAACATTGGAAGGAATTCGTTCCCAGAAGGAGCAGCCATTCAACGTGGCGTTTAACCAACTGCGACAGCAGATGTATCCCCAGCATCCTTATGGAGTCTCACTATTAGGAAACGAAAGTACCGTTGCCGCTTTAACCAGAGATGATTTACAGCAGTATCATCAAACTTATTTTCGTCCCGATCAGCTAGTAATTAGCCTAGCAGGCAGAATCACTCCTGAACAAGCTTTGAGTCTGATTGAAAAAGTTTTTGGCGATTGGCAGCCTCCTAAGCAAGCTTATCCTGCTACTCAGCATAAGGTTCCCATTTCTCAGCCTTCCCAGCGAGAAATCATTCAGGATACCCAACAATCAATTGTCATGCTGGGGTATCTGGGGGCTGAAGTTAATCATGATGATTATCCTGTCTTAAAGTTAATTAGTACCTATCTTGGCAACGGACTTTCAAGTCGCCTATTTGTTGAACTGAGAGAGAAAAGGGGTTTAGCCTATGATGTTTCGGCATTTTTCCCCACTCGTCTTGAGCGGGCGCCCTTTATTACCTACATGGGCACGGCTCCCATTAATACTGAAATTGCTATTGAAGGTTTGAGTACTGAGGTGGTGCGCCTGCGGGAGACAAAACTAACTGAGTCGGAGTTGCAGGGTGCCAAAAATAAGCTCCTGGGACAATATGCCCTCGGAAAACAAACCAACGGCGAAATAGCCCAAACCTATGGCTGGTACGAAACTTTAGGCTTAGGAGTTGAATTTGATCGGCTCTTTCAGGAGAAGATTCCTGGAGTTACCGTTGAACGCATCCAGCAAGTAGCAAATCAGTACTTAAATCAACCCTACATTTCTCTGGTTAAACCTGAAAGTACCTAATAATACTAAATCCGATTACAAAAATACACTTACTAATTTTTAGGTAACGGGTAACGTTTATTCTTGCTTGAGCTTTTTAATTATGGTTTCGATCTATTTCATTTAACATTGAGCTAAATTTATGCTTTTAAATGATTTCGGATTCTATCATTATTCTCATCCAGTAACGAGTCTCTGAAGCTTCTTTGAGAGCTATTGAATATTTTGAGATAAAATCTGCATTAGAGCTAATTCCTACTGCAAATAATCTACTTCGTTCTTGAATAGAAATACTATGCTCATCAACCATCGAGCCAATTTAAATTGGAACATCTTATCCTATCATTACCTGTAACCCGTTATAGCTATCGAACTATAGGTTAAGACATCTCTGATTCTCTTTGCGCCTCTGCGCCTTTGCGAGAGATTTTTTAATTGTCCTAATCTTTGCTTCGACTGCTATACCTGCTACCCGTTACCCACAAACAGTTTGAGACCGAAGAGAATCCTTCAGGGCAAACAACACAAGTAGATAAAAACTTAATCCAACTCCCGTCTACCTTCTAAAGCTCTAGCCAGGGTTACTTCATCGGCATATTCAAGATCTCCCCCCATAGGCAAGCCAAAGGCAATCCTGGTAACTTTAGTAAAGGGTCTAAGTAAACCGTTGATGTATAGAGTGGTAGTTTCTCCCTCGACGCTAGGATTAATTGCTAGGATGATTTCTTGAATTTGGTCTTTAGTGACGCGGCGTACCAGTGCCTCAATATTAAGCTGTTCGGGACCAATGCCGTCCATTGGAGAAATTACGCCTCCTAAAACATGATATTGTCCGCGATATTCTCTAGTTTTCTCTAGGGCAATGATATCGCGGGAGTCAGCCACCACACATACCGTCGAGCGATCGCGATTTTGATTACTACAGATCGAGCAGACTGGTTCAGCAGACAGATGGAAACAAACCTTACATAGTCCAACCTGCTGTTTAGCCCCTATCAAAGCCTGAGCTAGTGCCTGAACCTCTTTTTCGGGACGTTTAATTAGGTGTAGGGCTAATCTCTGAGCAGTTTTGGGACCTACTCCTGGCAATAGCTGTAGTTGCTCAATTAGGCGAGCTAATGGAGGGGTATAAATGGTTGTTACCTAAATAATTTGATGTTCAATTACGAAAAATTATTATAGCAGTCCTAATTTTGTTTTCGAGATTCTTGGTTGGGTTAGGAGTCAAAAGCTCATGACTTATTAACAAGAGAAGTAGCCAGGGGAAGAAAAGGTAATGTAGATTTTATTTTTTCCCCACTTACCAAACAGCCTCATAGTTTTCTGCTATTAGCTGCCATTTGGGAGCAAAAACATGAACTTGATTCGTAGCTCCTTGAGCATTAATCAATTGACCCTGAACATGACTCCAGGCAAGCAAACTACCTTCAAGATTCAAGATTTTTACCCCTTGCTGCTGCATTTCTTGGGCATATTTGCCGCTACGATAGCCAATAGTACAGTAGGCAATGATGGTTGTCTGCCGATACTGCTCTAAGTTGCTTTCAAATTCTTTAGTAGAAATTGCTCCAGGGATATATGATACTGCTCTTTCACCAGGCGATCGCACGTCAATGAGAATTAGTTCTTGTCCTTGTTGCTGTAGCTGCTGTAAATCCTTAACGGTGATGCCTTCAACTTTAGGGAATTTACGCGCATACTTAGCATACATCGCCATAATCTTATCTTGTTTCTCTGTCTCAGAGCTTAACTTAGAGCCTTGCTTTGCAACTGAAGTGCAGCCAAGAGTGATTAAACTAACTGCGATAATTATAATTGTCTTTATTACAGCCATCAGTAATGATTGCCTCCTGCATAACCAAAAATTATTGCCAAGACTATACTAGATAGGTTTAAATTGAGCTTATCTTGAATCAATGACTATCTTACAGGATCGAGAGCAACAGGTATTTTCATCTAGAATGCTACATTTCGTTGGTTATGGCTTGCTATTAATGGCATTTATCGATCAGCTATTCTTGGTGATTCCTTCTCAAGTGATGGAACCCCTATGGCGATTTCAAACCATGGGTGCAATCGTGGAACGAGTGCCTATTATCTTCCTGGGACTAGTTTTAGTTTATTACGGAGAGACAAGCGATCGCATTGCTGGGGAAAAGCTAGTGCTTAAGCTGTTGTCCTGGTGTTCTTTATTGGCGGCAATCTTGATGATGTTGACCATCCCCTTAAGCATTGGTACTGGCGTACTGCTTGATCAGCAGCAAAATGCCACTGTTGATGTTCAGTTTGTGAGTCAACAAGATGCCCTAGAACAGTTTCAAGCTCAGTTAAAAACCGCTAAATCTAAAGACGAGATCCAGGCAATTCTCCAGCAGCAGGGGAATCAGGGGGTAAATATTCCTGACTCAGTGGATACGAAGCAATTAAAGCAAAGTATTATAGCTAGTCTGCAAAATAATCAAGAGAATCTGACCAATCAAGCCCAAGCTTTTCGTAGAGAGAAACGTTCTTTACTGATCAAGCAATGTCTCAAGTGGAATCTTGGAGCTTTAATTGCCTCTATTCTCTTATTTCTGATTTGGAAAAGCACTGCTTGGTCAAGGAGGAAGCCTTCAGCAACAGAACTTGATTAACTAACTGATGTTACGCACTTATTGATCGGTGAATTAGGCTCTAGGCTTATCCGAAGGTGTATCCTTTAGGACTAGGCTCTAGCCTATAGGACAGATAGTCTGATTATAGTGGGTAATAGCTATAGCAATGCCCAAGGCAACAATCCCAGCAATTAATAGATTAAGGGGGGATGCTCCTAAGGTTTCAAAATATTGGGCATGTTATGTGATGAGGGATAGAGTAATCGAAAACGCTCACAACACAAAAGCATGTCCTTACTAAGAGTGTAGCCCTCTATCTCTGCCTCTCGCTTGAAGAACTTCCAATGTTCATTTTGCCAGTATTCTAAACTCAGGTCGCCCTCTCCTTCAGCTTTTGCCCATTCTTCATCAATCTCTTGGAATTGCCGCAGGGTAATTTCGTAGGTATCAATGACGCAAAGAGACTCTCCACTACCGTTCAGAATGATGCTTACACCTGCTTCTTCGAGAAGGTTTGTACCAAGGTAGTAAGAGCAGGTAGCTGTTTTGAGACCTTTTACAACGAGCTTACCTAATCGGTTAGCCATTTCCTTACCAGACCCAAAGCTCCATGCATTAGGGAGATCCATAAATCGATGGATGTGATTGCTCGGCAGCTGATCAAGATAATCTTGCCAGAATTTTTCAACACTTTTTTGGTGACTCACCAGAATATTCTCCCCAAAGCATTACAGCACATAATGGTTGTGGTCAGCTGCTGTCGAGCTTGTTGCATTCTGTCTCATCAACTTCGATCCGCCCATTGCACCAAAATTGTTAGATTTCATGATTTCTCAGCAACACCTGTAACCTCTATCTGCCTAAAATTCTGATTAATTTACTAAATTTCCAGCTTGTTTTAGCCTAACTATGACTTTGCCCAGCTTTCCTTTAAGAAGCGATCAATATCAGCTTTAAAGGTTGCCAAACAGCCTTCATCAAGATAAAACATGTGTCCCGCTTCATAGCACTGGACTTGAATATTATCTTGGAGGGTTGGATCGAGATTCATATGGGACAGAGTATAGTCCGTGGCAAAGTGAGGCGTGGCTAAATCATAATAGCCCTGGGCGACAAAAACTTTCATAAAGGGATTTTTGGCGATCGCTTCCCGCAAAGCTGCCGCTGTGGTGGGTAGTTCGCCATTCTCCCACTGCCAGGCTTGATTTACGTGCAAACTAAGGATTACATAATTAAGATCGGTTTCAACCCCCAGGCTGCGCCGTACGTAGTCATTAAAGGTAGTGGTAAAGGGGGTTTCAATAGCGTAGGCAGAGGGATCGAAGTCGGGGCGCTCGGTAACCGCAAGGGCTTCAATCCCCGTATAGCGAGCATCAAAACGACCGATACTGCGTTTGTCGTTACGGAATAATTCCTTACAAAACCGAGAAATATTAATCCGTAGATTTGAGCCAAGAACAAAGTCCACATCTACGCCAATATAGTGAGCGAGGCTGGTAGCAATGGTTTGCCGTTCCTCCTCTGAAAGGCGATCGCCCTGCATCAGAGCCAGGGTTAGCTCCCGCGCTGCCCAGGCTTCAACCTCCTCTAAGACATCCTTTAGCGATCGCTGTTGGAGTTCGGGGGCAAGTTTCTTGTGGTACCACGCGGCGGCGGTATAGGTAGGAACAAATAGAGTGAAGGGCAAATCGTCACCACGTCCAAAAAAGACTGGTCGCAGATCCATAGCGTTAGAAATCAGAATAATACCGTTGAAGCTAATCCCCAGGTCGATTAGGTGACTGGCAAGACCAGCGGCGCGGGTAGTACCATAGCTTTCTCCCGCTAAATAGAGGGGAGATGTCCAGCGTTGATAGCGGGTTAAATACAGGCGAATAAATTCCCCTACAGATTTAATATCCCCCTTAAAGCTCCAGAATTTTTTATCCTTATCTTTGTTGATTGAACGACTAAAGCCTGTACCCACTGGATCAATAAAGACCAAATCAGCGCGATCCAGCCAAGTATAAGCATTATCTTGCAGACGATAGGGTGGGGGTGGCTGAAAACCATTGGGTTCCATCACCACTCGTTGAGGACCCACTGCCCCCAAATGCAGCCACACAGAAGAAGATCCAGGACCCCCATTAAAGACAAAAATTAACGGTCGGGGAGTATTCGCGTCCGCAAGAGTATAGGACGTAAAGAAAATCTCGGCTTCGGTTTCGCCAAATTCATCCTTAAGAGGCATCGAGCCTGCATGGGTGATGTATTTTAAGGTTTTATTAGGCAGCGCTAATTCCTGCTGCATTTCGACGGGTTCAATATCGAGGAGTTGACGTTCTTTGTCTTTCTTACCCGAGGATTTTTCTGCTGCTGGAGTTGCGTTGGCTTCTGCGGAAACGTGATCTTGATTCGACATAGTGATGAGCTTTAACAGATGAGCTTTAAGACAATAGCGGGGACAAAAGTGATTGCTGCGCGCCCAAGCCTAATCATACCTTGGAGGCTGATGCAAGAAATCAGTATTTATCATCCGCTGTATCGAGTCTTGAGGCAAGAGCAGACCTAAATCAATTTTGGTTAGTCCTAAAGGATATATTATGCCCTTGTCCCCATTCGAGGATAAATGGTACCGCTTCGCATATCGTTAGTTGTTAGTTGTTAGTTGTTAGTTGTTAGTTGTTAGTGGGTAATTCCCTGGGTATACTTCTCTAATTTGAGCAAAGCTATAATTTAAACAATAAATCATCGTTGCTAATAAGTTTTCTACCAGATGACTCTTACTCTCGCCAAATGGACAATTAATGAATATCACTCCATGATTGAGGCTGGGTTATTGGATCATCGTCAAGTGGAGTTATTACAAGGAAATATTGTTGAGATGTCGCCAGAAGGTAAGGCTCATGCATATTTTAGTAGCGAAGCAGAAGATTATCTCAGAGGTTTATTAGAAAATCGCGCTACAGTTCGCTCTGGTAAACCCATCACGCTACCTAATAATAGTGAACCTGAACCAGATATTGCAATTGTGCAAAAACTGGGGAGAGAGTATTTAACTCATCATCCATATCCTGAAAATATTTTTTGGGTAATCGAATATTCTCACAGCAGTTTAGAAAAAGATCTAAGTATAAAAACTAAAATCTATGCCGAGGCAGGTATTAGAGAGTATTGGGTGGTTAATCTGAGGCAAAGACAGCTTATTGTATTTTGTGAACCACAAGCGACTGGATATGCTGCAAAATCTATTTTAAGCACAGGCATAGTTTATCCTTCAGCATTTTCTGATCTTGCTATCGAAGTTGAGCAAATTATTAGCAAATACAGGGACTTCGCCCTAGCTGTAAGCTAAATCAATAAGGCGATCGCCTTGCAGATAAAATCAAATTTTAGATTAAATTTCAGAGCTATTTTAATTTTTATAGTAAATTCACTACATTATGAACTATAAAAGTATCTAAAGTAGTTGCTAGAAGATTTAATCGCTTGGTTCAAAAACCCTGATCCAGACACAGTATTACTGAAGCATTGGCAAAGAAGCAGAAAGCGTGCCCAAAATATTAAAAGCTTAGACGCTAAACAACAGGCAGAACAAAATCAGCAAATCATTGCCAAGCAAGCATATCTACTCTGGGAAGCCGACGGGAAACCAGAGGGAAAAGATGACTATTACTGGCAATTGGCGATCGCTTCTCTAGAAGGCAAACATTTTCCCGCTATTTATCAGCCTTATTACAAGCTGGAAAAACAAGTTTTAGAACCTGTTGATGCCTGGATTGATAAACAGGCATTCTTCGCTATCTTAGGGAAGTTGGGTAACTTAGCGATTGTGGTGGCGATCGTCACCTTTGTTTTTGGCGAAAACGTCAGACGCAATAATGAAGTCTTTGC
The DNA here is from genome assembly GCA_038524995.1 of Cyanobacteria bacterium J06621_8. Lineage (GTDB taxonomy): Bacteria > Cyanobacteriota > Cyanobacteriia > Cyanobacteriales > Xenococcaceae > Waterburya. Next base: position 13,443 of record JBCBIE010000037.1, on the reverse strand, counting down.
AGCTTGGCAAACCATCACTAGCGCCCATGGACAAAGCGGCAGCGGGGGACGCATCAAAGCGTTAGAGTTTCTTAATTCTCGTCCTTTACGCTTTCCCTGGATTGGCTGGACTAAAGATCATTTTTGGGATGAAAGAACAGAACAATGTCGGGAAAAAATAGTATTTGGGCGCAGATGGCAAAGAGAACACTTGAATGGTTTATCAGCCCCTAATAAAGCTTATTTAGCTGAGATAAATTTGTGTAATGCTATTCTAGAAGGCGCAAATCTCCAAGATGCTAATCTATGGTTCGCAAATCTTCAAAATGCTTTTCTAGAGTTCGTAAATCTCCAAGATGCTAATATATGGTTCGCAAATCTTCAAGATGCCGATTTAAGGAATGCAAATCTTCAAG
>JBCBIE010000037.1:9455-12948 GCA_038524995.1 Cyanobacteria bacterium J06621_8 | reverse complement strand
ATGCTTTTCTAGAGTCCGTAAATCTCCAAGATGCTGATCTAGAGGGGGTGAATCTTCAAAATGCTATTCTAATTGGTGTAAATCTCCAAGATGCTAATCTATGGTTCGCAAATCTTCAAGATGCCGATTTAAGGAGTGCAAATCTTCAAGATGCTTTTCTAGAGTCCGTAAATCTCCAAGATGCTGATCTAGAGGGGGTGAATCTCCAAGATGCTTTTCTAGGAGATACCAGAAATCTAACTTATACCCAAATCAAATCAGCCTGTTTCTGGGAGCAAGCAATCTATAAAGGTGAATGGAATAGTGAACAGCAAACTTACATTCCCATTGAACCTGATAATAGCAACTACATTAAAAAGCTGAAACAAGATAAGGCTTCCGATCCTCAAAGATCTATTGATTGTAGTAGCTTTTGGCAAAAAGAATCTTAATTAACGCCAGTTGGGGATAAGAAAGTTAGTCTGTGAAGATAGCTCTAAGCCCTTCGGGTGAGCCATAAGCCATAAGCCACATTGTCCCGCTTGACGGGATAAGCTTTTTATCTGTATTTAGGCTTTAAATAAAACAACCATATTTCCTAGAAAAAGCAGTTTTAAAAGCCTTATTGGGTAAGAATTAAAGCTTAAGCCGAACTCAGGTTAATTAATTAGTCGGTATGAATAATTAACCCTCAACCCTCTAGCATTGAGCCTCTACATCAGTCTAACTGCTCTTCTCCCAGATCTGATAGAGGAACAGCATTCTCTTCTGGCGATCGCAGATTTTCTACTAGCTGTTGAACTTCCAAAGGAGGAGGAGGAGTAAGGCGAGAAACGGTATAGGTAACCACGAGGTTAATTACCATCCCTACGGTGCCAATGCCTTCGGGGGATATGCCCCAGAACCAGGTTGACATACCATAGAACTTAATGCCGATGATGTAGAAGGTGGTGAAGGCTAACCCCAGAATCATCCCTGAAATTGCTCCTTCTCGATTAGTTCGCTGATCGAAGATACCGAGGATAATTACGGGGAAAAAGCTCGCCGCAGCCAAGCCAAAGGCAAAAGCCACCACTTCCGCCACAAAACCAGGGGGGTTAACTCCAAAGTAACCTGCGATCGCCACAGCAAAGCCTACCATAATCCTACCCACCATAACTCTTTGTCCTTCGGAAGCCTGGGGGTTAATAATGCGATAGTAAACGTCGTGGGCGATGGAACTGGAAATTACCAGTAATAGCCCCGATGCGGTGGATAAAGCCGCCGCTAACCCCCCTGCCGCTACTAGAGCAATTACCCAGGGGGCTAGCTGTGCTACTTCGGGAGTGGACAGCACAATAATATCGCGGTCAATAGTAATCTCGCTGGTTGCTGTTTCGGGAGTGAGGGAAATTCGACCATCACCGTTTTTATCTTCAAACCCCAACAACCCCGTATTCGCCCATTTGGTTGCCCAATCTAGCTGCTCAACCTGGGCAATGGTTTTATCATGGAGACTATCGATGAGGTTATAGCGGGCAAAAGCCGACACCGCAGGGGCGGTAGTGTAAAGAATAGCGATAAATAGTAATGCCCAGCCAGCAGAATAGCGAGCGGCACGGGGGGAACGTACGGTATAAAAACGCACAATAACGTGGGGGAGTCCTGCTGTGCCCACCATTAAAGCGATGGTAATAAACAGCACGTCCAGCATTGATTTATTGACGAAAGGCTCAGTATATTCAGCAAAGCCAAGGTCTAGTTGTACCTGGTTTAGCTGCTCCACAATATCGCTAAAGCTAAACGCGATCTGGGGTAGGGGATTGCCCGTTAGAATCAAAGCGATCGCCACTGCGGGAATCAGATAAGCTACGATCAACACCGTATATTGAGCCACCTGTGTCCAGGTAATCCCCTTCATGCCCCCCAGCACGGCAAAAAAAGCCACGATGACCATGCCGATAATCACCCCAGTGGTGATATCTACCTGTAAAAAGCGGCTAAAAACAATTCCGACTCCCCGCATCTGCCCTGCAACATAGGTTAGGGAGACAAAGATAGCTGCCACTACCGCTACTAACCTCGCCCATACCGAGTAATAGCGATCGCCGACAAAATCGGGCACGGTATACTTACCAAACTTACGGAGATAGGGCGCCAGCAACAGCGCCAGCAGCACAAAGCCCCCAGTCCAGCCCATCAAATACATTGAGCCATCGTAGCCCAGGAAGGAAATAATCCCCGCCATGGAGATAAAGGAAGCGGCAGACATCCAGTCAGCGGCAGTAGCGGCACCGTTGGCAATGGCAGGAATACCGCGATCCGCCACGAAAAAGCCTTTGCTATCCTTAACCCGCGATCGCCAGCCAATATATAAATAAAGAATGAAGGAAATAATGACAAAAATCGTCGTCCAGACTTCAACCGACATAAATTTTACTCTTAGTACGCTTTGTGGAATAGATATTGAGTTAATTAAATACGCTTGATTTAGTCTATTTATCTAAACTTAAACAAACTAAATTCCTTGATCTTTGGGCAATTGTCTTAGTCATTCTAATGCACATCAGACGTCTAATAGATTACTGTAATTCTTACTATTACTGCTCAGTCTTCTGCCTTGATAGTATATATGCGGTCTTAGCCATAGTTTGCTGGCGCAGAGTATATCAGTGCTTTGCGCTAATTATAATTTTTATTGACTCATGCTCAAGAACGAGAAACTTCTATAGAATCAGGGTTTGAGACACTTGTATCTATCAGACAGCTTCTGCTCTTTATCCGTACTTGAGATAAATTCTCCAAGACGATAGTTTTTAGCCAATTAGATCAAATTAGTATCTAATAAGTGCATATCCCCCTCTCTCTGAGAAATAAGACTCTACAGAACAAACAACTGAGATGACCATCATCAATAGAGTGAGATTATGGCAAATACTAAAAGCAACAGCATAAAAAGAAGTACTTTCTTTACTGCCCTGGCAATTACCATCTCCATTCAAGTCATTGCCCAAAGTTTGTATCCTACTTTCGATGATTCAGCAACTAAGCAAAATATTAAAGTGCCTCCTTCCTCTCAAGTTAATCAATAAATTGGTCATTAGTTTACAATGACATCATATTCCTGTTAATAACATTTCTCTCCTACAGATACATATCTGTGGGAGTTTTTTTGCTTAATATACTTGCCCACTTAATAATAAGTAGTTCTTCAATAATATTTTTTGTTTTTAGATTTTTATTTTTGCATACCCACTTCAATCTGAGAAATAAGAACCCACAGAAGACAAATAAACAACTCAAATAAATTACATCATGGAAGAGCAAGCATTAGAATACTCCAACAATTTAATTCTTGGTACTGACGAGAATGACACTTTAATTGGAACTGAAATAGAAGACACTATTATCGGTAATAAAGGAGACGACCTGAAGATTGGTGGCGCAGGAGACGATCGCTTTATTTGGAATAACGGCGATGGTAGCGACATCATGGAAGGTGATGATGGTTACGACATTACTGAAGTCAACGGTG
>JBCBIE010000037.1:0-9355 GCA_038524995.1 Cyanobacteria bacterium J06621_8 | reverse complement strand
GGTAGCGACATCATGGAAGGTGATGATGGTTACGACATTACTGAAGTCAACGGTGCATTAGAAGCAGGAGATGATTTTGAACTGCGGGCAAATGGTCATCGCACTGAGTTTGAACGTCTCAACCTAGGCAATTTTGTTCTGGATGTAGATAACGTCGAACAGTTTGAAATTAACGGTGGCGGTGGCGACGATACTCTCACCGTCCAAGATTTAACTGGGACTGACGTGCAGCAGGTATTCTTTAATGGTGGAGAAGGTAACGATCTCTTAGATGCCACAGCAGCTAACGTGGCAATTATTGCCGATGGAGATGCGGGAGATGATTTACTTCTCGGCAGCAGCGTCCCTGAAATTGCTGATACTCTCCATGGTGGAGAAGGTAACGACACTATTATTGGTAACAAAGGTGGTGACGTGAAAATCGGTGGTGCAGGAGACGATCGCTTTATTTGGAATAACGGCGATGGTAGCGACATCATGGAAGGTGATGATGGTTACGACATTACTGAAGTCAACGGTGCATTAGAAGCAGGAGATGATTTTGAACTGCGGGCAAATGGTCATCGCACTGAGTTTGAACGTCTCAACCTAGGCAATTTTGTTCTGGATGTAGATAACGTCGAACAGTTTGAAATTAATGGTGGCGGTGGCGACGATACTCTCACCGTCCAAGATTTAACTGGGACTGATGTACAGCAGGTGTTCTTTAGTGGTGGAGAAGGTAATGATACTTTTGATGCGAGTCAAACCGCAGTGGATGTTCTAGCATTCGGTGATGCAGGCAACGATACTCTCACTGGCGGCAGTGGTAATGACATTCTAGAAGGCGGTGACGGTAACGATCTGCTGATAGGTGGTCTGGGTGCCGACATCTTTAGAGTCGGATTTGACGGCATTGATACTATTGCTGACTTTAACTTCGCTGAAGGGGACATCATTCAAATTTCCGCACAGGATTGGGGTATTTCTAGCTATGAATCCATCACCTATAACTCTGATGCCCACAGCTTATGGATTGGAGAGACTGAGATAGCTAAGTTTGCCTCTCCCTTGGCTGAATTCAATGCCGCCGAATATGTGGAGTTAATCTAAGTTCTCCTGTTGAATTTCTCCAGACATACTCTGGGGAAATTCATTCTTCATTATGGCTTTTTAACAGGTTGCATGTTCAGCCTGTTTTTTTGCTCAAGATTATCAATGAATTTATTAAAAGCTTTAAAATAGCTGATTCATTCTTAATTTTACCTAAGCAAAAACGACTACAGATTCTCAAACAACTTTTTCATCTCAGGATTATAAATCAACATGTAGTTCCAATAATTTTCAAACACCGACTCCACATAGCCCTTGGTTTCCCGATAGGGAATTTGCTCGACAAACTCATCGGCATCCTGCAAACCATAACGAGAAACCCATTTAGCAACAGCATTAGGTCCTGCATTGTAGCTGGCAACGGCTAGCATCGAGTTATTGTTGTATTTACGATGGGTAAAATCAAGATAGTAGGTGCCAATATTGACGTTATCTTCGGGTTTAGTTAGAGAATATGAACCTAAACCAATGGTTTTTGCAGCCTGGCTGCCAGTTGCTGGCATAACCTGCATCAATCCTAGCGCCCCTGCCCAGGACTCAATTTCTGGTTCAAATCTTGATTCTTGACGGATTAGAGAAGTTACTAGCAGGGGATTAAGCTGCCGCTGTTTTGACCATTTGAGAATAATGTCTTCATAGGGAAAGGGATAGAGGGCTTGCCAATATGCCTCAGTTTGTCTTAACTGCTGCCATTGCTGCTTATCCTCTGGTTCTTCCCGATCTTGGAGATACCAGATTTGATTGATTCCCCGCAGATTTTTCCCCTGATAAAGTTTCAATAAACCCTTGGTAAAATCATCCGCTACTGATAAGTCTGTGCGATCGCCTGTTTCTAGCTGAAACTGAGCCCAGGCTTCTTGTTCAAAGCCGAGGCGATACAGTTCTTGAAAAGTCGCTGAACCTCCAGGAGGACTTATTTGCTCTGCTTTTACTACCTGAGGAATTTTGTCCCGCACTGTGGTGAAGTCTCCCACATCCCAACCCAAAGCAACCGCTGAACGCCAGGCGTAATAGGAGCGAGGAAAGTTAGTCAGTACGGATTTATATGCCGCTGTGGCATCTTGTGGGCGGTTTAGTTTTTCTGCCCACTTGGCAATCCAGAAGCCTGCCTTGGGCGCAAGAGAACTGTCGGGGTTATTAACTGCGATCGCCTGTGCCCACTGCCAAGCAGTAACTAAATCCCCAGCTTTGGCATGTTTACTGGCAACATCCCAGCGATATTTAGCCGCAGCGTCGGCACCCTGATATTCATTCAATAGCTTTTGCCGAGCCTGATTAGCTGCTTGAGGGCTATTAAGGGCTTCTAAATACTTGGCTTTATCTACCAGGGCTTCTGGGGCATGACGGGGAAACTGCTGAATCGCCAGATCTAAATAAGCTAAGGCTTCTTGTTTAGTAACCAGGCTGGCAATACGCCGATAACCCCACCCCGTGTAGTGATCGTCAGGAAACTGTTGAAATAGCTGAAGATAATATTGTTTTGCCCTAACCTTATCTTTGCCTAGGTGAAGTCCCCTAGCGGCACGATAGAGATTTTTGGGAGTTATGGTGGCTTTTGTATAGGCTTTTCCTGCTTTTCCATAATCCCACTTGACCCAATAACTATCGGCGATCGCCTGCCATGTTTCAGGGGTTAATTCAGAGGCATATTCTGCCACCAGGCGATCGCGCATCTGATCGACACCTGCATCGTCGGGGGTATACTTTACCAGCAACGCCATTAACTGCGGCTGATTAGGATTTTGCTGAAGTTGCTGACGAATGATTTCTTGGGTGCGAGGATGAGCGGGAAATTGGGCGATCGCCTGTTGCCAATAGCTAGGATCATTCTGCCCTAAGCGATACAGTGCTTCGGCGGCAGCGGCAGATTGGGGATGTTGGGTGATTAGCTTTCCCCAAGTAGAGTTGGCGGCATCTTGATTTCCTGCTAGCTGATGCGCCTCTCCTTGAGAAAATAAGATATGAGCCGCTAATAGGGGATATTGTTTTTCTAACCCCTGCAATTTTGCCAAAGCTTGCTCACCGCGTCTATTCTCAATCAGATCTGCTGCTAAAAGGAGCGTTTCTTCATTACTGCGGGCAGATTCAGGAATTGCCGCTGCTGGCTTAACAATAAAGGAATATTTATGATTAAGAGCCTGTTTTCCTGCTTGATTACTATTAGGAATTAGCCTATTTACGGCAACTGGCGCTGCAATTAAGCCTCCAAATAACAAGAGGAAAAATTTACGCTCAAATAATTTCCACATTTCAATTTGACTGGTAAGAGAATAAAGCAATATAACTATCTTTCCCTCACCAAATATTTTTCATATCATCAAAATAATCGGCTTATTAAGATTTTAAGTGTTATCTGGATTACTAACATTTATTTAAACACTTAAATTAAGATAGTAGCTATTATAATTTTAAATTAATTTTCATAATTAATTAATTCAGTTAAGTAAATTTTGGATAAAGTATTGGCTGACCTTGATCCAAGAAATAAAATTATTACTCTTTATAGTTATTCTAAATAAATAATAATCATACCAAAACATATGCGATCGCATTAGTATTGTTATTAGATTTCTTATCTGGAATGACTACAATATTTTATCCAGCAATGATTATGCTGCCATAGGATGGAAGCCTCAGCTCTAGATTAGTTGCTTCAGCGTTACCGTGCCAGGTTACCTGTCCTGAACCATAGATAATTTTCTCAGGTCGAGAGTATAATTCTGTAACAGCAAAAACTGCCTGTTCTGCTGACTGAGTGACGTTAACTGCCACAATTACCTCCTGATCCTCTAGAATTCTCGCCAAAACGTATAGATTTTGATTAGCAAAGAGGGTTTTATAGGTTCCGATTCTGAGAGCTTCATACTGATGTCGCAGGGCAATTAACCGCTTATAGCTAGCTAAAATCTCTTGATCCCACTGTTCAGATTCGGGGAACACTCGACGGCAATCAGGATCTTTCCCTCCAGGTAAGCCTACTTCATCGCCATAGTAAACGCTTGGTGCCCCAGGGAAGGTCATCATCAAGACTGAAGCTAGCAGGAAACGGTTTTTATCTTCGCCAATGGTAGTGAGCATCCTAGGAGTATCATGGCTGTCCAAGAGGTTAAGCTGGGTAAGCTGAATTTCCCAGTCATATAGCTTGAGTAAAGCATCGATCCTCGCTGCATATTCGGTGCCTGAAATGGGAGGGGAGGGGTGCAGTTCATGCTGACAATAATCAGGATCATAGCGATCGCCGCCAGTAAAGGCAATGGTGGGTTCGGTAAAGCGATAGTTCATCACGCCATCAAACTGGGTGCCGTCCAACCAGTAGCTGGCATCTCCCCAAATTTCCCCCACGATATAGGCTTCGGGGTTAACTACCTTGACGCGATTACGAAATTCTTGCCAAAAGCCAGGGGTATCTACCTCCCCAGGAACGTCTAGCCGCCAGCCGTCGATCCCCTGATGGAGCCAATATTCGGCAATTTGCATGATATACTCCCGAACCTGGGGATTATCGTGGTTAAATTCAGGTAAAGCTCGATCGCCAATCCAGCCTGCATAGTTGGCGGGTTTACTGCCGTCATAGGCTGATAGGGGCCAGCCTTCAACTTTGAACCAGTCTAGCCAAGGGGAGTTGGGACCATTTTCTAAAATATCGTTAAAAAAGAAGAAGCCACGGCTGGCATGATTAAACACACCATCTAAAACTACCTTAATCTCCTGCTGATGGGCTGCCTTCAGCAATGCCGCGAATGCTACATTCCCCCCTAACATGGGGTCTACCTGATAGTAGTCATGGGTATGGTAACGATGATTAGAAGCCGATTGAAAAATTGGGGTAAAGTAAATGGCGTTAACCCCCAAGTCCTTAATGTAGTCTAACTTATCGATAATGCCCCAGAGATTGCCGCCCTTGTATCCCTGATAGGTAGGAGTCGCATCCCAAGCTTCGTAGCGACTAGCCTGCCACTGTCCTTTAATCTTAGGCTGACTGCGGGCAAAGCGGTCAGGAAAGATTTGATAGAAAACGGCATGTTTTACCCAATCTGGTGTTTTAATCATTTTTTATTCAATGGAACTAATCATTCATGGAGCGATCGCCCGCCCATCATCCATCGTAAACAGATGGATTTGCTCTATGTCTATCTTCAACCACAGGCGATCGCCAATCTTTACGGACTGTTCTGGGGGGAGGGATACGGTTAAATTGGTTTTAGGTTCCCTTACTAGATGGGTCGAAATATAGGTTTCATTCCCCAGCGCTTCTACTAAATCTACCTCAATCTGGATACTGGACTCATTTTCTTTCCCCACGGTAAGATGTTGCGGACGAATTCCTAAGATTAATTGACTATGGTAACTTTTCTGTAGTGGCGATCGCCAAATTTCAGGCAGTTCTAGGTAAAAATTCTCCCTAACCAAAGTTAAGGGGGCGACTAAATTTACCTCCAAAAAATTCATCGGCGGTGAGCCAATAAATTCTGCCACAAAGCGATTAGCAGGTCGTTGATAAATCTCTAGGGGGGGCGCAATCTGTTGAATTTGACCCTGATTGATCACCGCAATGCGATCGCCCATAGTCATTGCCTCTGTCTGGTCGTGGGTAACATAAATCGTAGTAGTCTTTAACTGGCGCTGTAGCTTAACAATCTGGGCGCGGGTTTGGGTGCGTAACTTGGCGTCCAGATTAGATAGAGGTTCATCCATCAAAAACACCTGGGGATCACGGGCGATCGCTCTGCCTAAAGCCACCCGCTGCTTTTGTCCCCCCGATAATTCCTTGGGCAAACGCTCCAGCAAAGGATCAATCTGCAACAGACTAGCAACATACCGCACCCGATCCCGTACCTGCTTCTCCTTCGCCGATAGATATCTTAGACTATGAGGTGCATAACGGGTAACGCTCACTAAAATATCCTGCCACCAGCTATTAAGCTCTACTTGTTCCTGATTTCTTCTTAAGCCAAATGCCAGGTTATCGTAGATCTTCAGGTGGGGATAAAGAGCATAATTTTGAAATACCATGGCAATATCCCTAGCCTTAGACGGTAAACCATTAACCAGGCGATCGCCGATATAAATATTGCCCCCCGTCAACTCCTCCAGCCCCGCCAGCAGACGCAGCAGAGTACTCTTGCCACAGCCCGAAGGACCTACCAGCACTAAAAACTCTCCGTCCTCAATCTCCAGGTTAATATCTCGCAACACACTAACCTGCTTCGCTTTTTCTGTTTCTAAGCCAGCACTGTCTCCCTTCCGACCTTGAGAATAGCTTTTATAGAGGTGTTCAACTATAACCTGCGCCACGATTAAACCTAAATAAACTAGATATTATGAGCTTTGCCTTGTCATGTTACCACTAGCTTTTAAATGTTGGTTTCCCCAGGCTATTCAACGTTTAACTTAGCCTTAAGTTCGGCATTCGAGTCTATGGCTCTCTGAATATCTTGGGGATTATCGGGACATGGACAGCTAACTTTTGTAGTTTCCTCGTCAAGCCTAGCTAGATAGATATTCCAAGCCTCTTAGTCATCTCTATTTTTCGTTAAGTATTTACGAAACTTTTCTAGGGTAATAATATCGGCTAGCTTATGAGCTATTTAATCTCAGTAAATATCATCAAAATAGCAACGTTTAACTTCTCTTTTAACTTTAAGTTTCAGTGGGGTTTTGCTGTGTCGTAAATTATTTCTACTTAATTCGAGTTTCACTAAAAGAATGAATTCTAATAACATCTTTAGCAACGATATTTTAAACGGAGATTTAGCTACTAGCCTTGTACCAGAATTAGGACAAGAAAATATATCTCTAAATATTACTCTACTGTAATCAGTATTAATCTTGACTCGATATTGTCCTCTACTCCCAGTCTTTCTCTAGTTCTCTTGTTCTCTCAATTATGACCTGCTCCCTTTTAGGATTGCGATCGGCATAGAGAAAAAATGCTAGATCTCCTCGTCAAGATCAAAATTTAGATTGTTATGGACTCGACAGACAGGCACCCTAAAAGAAGCTTATGATTATTTAAGTACAATAAAAAACTAGAAGCTCAAAGATATAAGCCTATACATCTTCAGCACCGTATAAATAATGACTATTGAAGATTATCCCCAATCTATGACCAATAATCGTCCCAAACGCCAAATTGGACTCCCGACTGTTTTTCGTCTAGGTTTATTCAATATGGGACTGGGGTTAATGGCGGTTATAACCCTGGCAGTGTTAAATCGGGTAATGATTACCGAGCTAGGAATCCCCGCGACTATTACGGGAGGTATTTCAGCCATATCCCTTTTGGTTGCTCCTGCCAGAGTCTGGTTTGGACAGCTATCGGACAATAGACAGCTGTGGGGCAAGCATCGTACTAACTATATTTTGCTAGGTGCGGCAATTTTCGGCTCGGCAGTATTCTTGGCAGTGCAGATTGTTTGGCAGTTGGGGGCAGTAATAGAAGCTAGCGGGGGATGGGTTTGGAATAGTCAAACTATCGGCTGGAGTGCCCTGCTGTCTTTAGTTATGGCTATTTACGGCTTGGCGGTATGCTCTAGCTCAACTCCCTTTACGGCTTTACTGGTAGATATTACTGAAGAAGAAACCCGTTCCCGATTAATTGCGATCGTCTGGTCTATGTTGATGGTGGGAATCATTGTTGGCGCAATCAGCGGAGGAATAATTTTTGGGGGTATAGAAACGCAAGGATTTGAGGAAGGAAATATTCCTCTTGAATCTCTACAACCTCCACTCAACTCAGTTTTTAGCAGAATACCTTTTGTCGTTTTTACTTTGGCTTTGATTGCTACTTGGGGAGTTGAAAAGAGATATTCCCGTTTTACTAGCCGCACCTCGACCAATAGGGAAGATAATATTACCTTTGGTAATGCTCTTCAGGTTTTAACTACTAGTCGCCAGACAGGTATTTTCTTTACCTTTTTATCCATTCTAACCATCGGCTTGTTTATGCAAGAAGCGGTTTTAGAACCCTACGGAGGGGATGTATTCGGCATGAGTATTGGAGAAACAACTCAGCTTAATGGTTTTTGGGGCGTCGGAATCTTACTTGGCTATAGCTTTACAGGTTTTTTAATCATTCCTGCTTTAGGGAAAAAGCTCACCGTCAAAATTGGCTGTATACTAACGGCATTTTGTTTCGGCATCATTATTTTAGCTGGCTTTACTCAACAGCCCCAAGTACTACAGTTAGCAATGGTACTCTTTGGTATTGCTGCGGGAATAGCTACTGTAGGGGGCATAAGTTTGATGCTAGATCTAACTGTTGCCCAGAACGCAGGAACTTTTATTGGGGCTTGGGGATTAGCTCAGGCAATGTCCAGAGGGATCGCCACACTACTTGGCGGGATTGTTTTGGATGTAGGGAAGGGAATATTTGCTTCACCTCTATTTTCCTATGGTTTAGTCTTTACTCTAGAAGCTTTGAGTATGTTGCTGGCGATCGCCATTCTCAATCAGGTAAATATTGAGGAGTTTAAGTCTAATACGGGAAAAGCCTTAACAACTGTTCTGGAAGGAGACTTAGATGGTTAATCAGAGATAAACAGTTAATATAGTCATTTCAAATAAAAATGAAACACTTTTTGCCGTTCAAAGACTTGCGATAGCAAGAATGCATTGTCTCAAACTTAATTGAAACGATCATACATGTTAATGAAGGGGGATTTACTTAGCTCTTCAGGAAATAAATTAGCAAGAAAAAAATCTAGAGTTGTTGATTTTAAGAATCCTTGAAATACGGCAACTGTCCCAAAACGTACTCCCGTAGATCTTTGTTCGGACAAAATCACCTCAATCTGTGTCTGATTTAAAATTCCCGCCTGTCGGAGGTAAAAGCCTAGGGCATCTTTTTCAGACTGAAGCACAATTTTTGTCCAGTCTTGCACAAAAAAATCGGCGGTTTCTGGCTTAATTAGACCTTGATTTGCCAAAATTTTTCCTAAGCGTAAATCAGGATAGATATCTTGTGTTTTCAATGCTAATTCAATTTGAGCGGCTGATACTAAATCAGCTTCTCTCAAAGTTTTGCCTAAACTTTTGGTTTGTAATGCTGTTAGACGACGTATATCTGAACGAGCTTTTGGGGTTAAACGGTAAAATGTCATGAGCAGATTAAAGTAAAATTTAAAATCAGCTAAAAGTTGCTTAGTACAGATAAACTTCTCAATGATTTAGTCAATAGATTGATAACCATACCAGAGCATTAAGCAGATTGACTAAATTACATTTATAAATTATTTGCTTAATCAATGCTGTGATCCTTAGC
>JBCBIE010000036.1:0-52741 GCA_038524995.1 Cyanobacteria bacterium J06621_8 | reverse complement strand
ACGACTTTGCGTGAGACTTTTTTAATCGTCCTAATCTTTACTTCGACTGCTATATTAATGCTCTTCAAGAGGGAAGTAAAGAAACTTTTAAAACAGGCTATCAATCATCCCCTAGCTAACATTTTACTAGCAACTATTGAAGGATAATGCGCGCCTGATGTGAATTGTAAATGTCTAAATCATGTCTGTTCTATTTGAAATCTATTGTTAGGATAAAAGTTTTAAAGCATAAAAAAGTTTAGTTTCAAGGCTAATGATAAATGTTTAATGCTCAATGATAAATGATTTAACTATCGCCAATCATCCCAATCCAAATTAAAGATAGAAGTATTGGGAAAAGCCGTAGGATTGCCGCTAGCTTCTAGTTTCTTCTTGAGCGATCGCAACTCAACTTCATCAAGAAATGATTCATCCACTAGCTGATAGGGCAGAATTGATTCTTCTTGGGCAAATATCGCCGTTAGCCCTGCCGCCGCCCCTGAAGACCATTCAAAGGAGTGTACCCGATAAGCCGCCGCCGCAATATGGCTGGTGGCAATACTTTTACCTGCCACGATTAAATTATCAATTTTTTGGGGAATCATCGCTCTGAGGGGGATTTGGAAGGGATAAGCCTGTCCGCCGCCTTGCCTTTCCCCTGGTTTTTCCGTATTGCCTGCCTTCTCTGGGGGACTTTGAGTCATGCAGGGATGAAAATCGATCGCATAGTGACCAATACCAACGGAGTCGGGATAGATCGTAGAACGGGTGCGACGTTTCATTTTGTCGATTTTCAGATCTTTGTTAAGGACTGCCTCCATGCCAATCAGCTTACTCCAGAGTTGCCGATAGGTTTGGTCACTGAGATTTTCCCCGTAGTGCTCATCCTGATAGTCAGCGCGGGAAATATCAATTTCCGTGATGGTAAAGCCTTGGGAATAACCAGGAGAAACCCGACCAATAATTCTCCGTCCTTCGCGGATATAGGGATATTTTGATAGACCATGAGCCGTCCCCATCGGTGAATCAAGCCCCATCAGCAGGCGATGATTGAGCTGGGGTTGTTTTACCCCTTCTCCTAGCTGGGAGTCGGTATTACCCTTTACCAGCCAATAAAAATATCCCAGGGCGTGATCTTCTCCTCGGCTTAAAGTTGCGGTACGTAATCCCCCCTGCCAGCCTCCAGGCTCTAGTTGACCTAATGCTTTAAGCTGTTCGCGAGTGTAAACCAGATTATCTGATGCTGTCCCTGGACGATAGTCATTACCCCAAGTCCAGTTTTGCATCGAAATATCCCCAGGAGTCGGGGCAGTAAACTCAATGCCGCCAAATTTTTCTGCCTCCCCCGCTTCAGGACTCCAAATGCGACGGTAGGTAAATACTAAATTAAAGTCTGCTAGTCTTTCTAGTTCGTAGCTGTAGTAATTTTTATGGCGCTCATAAAAACTAGGCTGCTCATGGGTTTGAGGTTCAGCAGTCGCCTCCATGGCAAAGGTGTAGGTAAAGCCCTGAGTACAGTAAGGATCTCCGTCAATGCTGGAAGAAGACGGTTCAAAGGAGGAAAGGGGGTCAATACCTACGCGATAGGGCACGTCTGCCAGGGCGACAATTTCTCCTGTTTCAGTGGCTTCAATTACATACCAGTCCGCAGGCTGTTGCGATTGGGATGCTGGGATTAAACGAATTGCTTCTTTGGTTAAGCGGCGGGAATCTTCATAACTATAGGCATCTTCAATGGTGCGGGATAGAGGCAAAGAATTGAGGGGCAGATATTCACTTTGGGGACTGTGCTGAATAGCAACGGCACTGGTAATTTGTTGTCCCGTTCCTCCACCGCTTACTGATTCAATTTCCAGATCTTTAACTACGGTATTAGGAAACCATTTCAGAGTGCCCTTGCCCTTTTCCTCCGCATCCTTGAGCTGTTCCCACATTACCTGATTGGCATCTTTAGGGAGAAAACAGGAAACGCTCACCCAACAGTCCCCAGGATTTAACTCTCCATAATATTTATCGATTCGCTCTCTAAATTCTAAATAGCCACGGGGAAAAAAGAGGCGAGATCTTTGGGTCGTCCTTTCATCTAGTGCCGAAGTTCCCTGGGCTGAAATTTGACCACCTACCCAGTCAGTAATTTCCGTCAAACATACGGTTTTACCCGCTAATAAAGCCTCATAGGTAGCCCCTACTCCTGCTAGTCCGCCCCCAATTACCAAGAGTTCACATTCTTCGGTACGGTCGATGGTAGGGGGGGCTGCTTGCGCTGCTAATTCTAGATTTACCAAAACTAGACCCAAAGCACCCAATGCTAAAGACTTGATCCAACCTCGTGACACCGCTATTATCTCCCTTACTGTCTGATCACACACTCAATATATTTCCCCAATCATTAGCTTTTAGCTCTCGTGATTAATCATGACCGAGGTAATTGATACTTGCTGCCTTATAATTTATAGCTTTGATTCTTAAAAATCGCTTACCCAACGCTGAACTATTCCCTTAACCACCGCAAATCTTAATGTCTAATCCGCTATTGATAAATTTAGCCGTCTTATTTGATAAACCCACAGGCATTGCCACCTATGCCCAAAATATCATCAGTAGTTTAGACAGCTTACAGCCAGTCTTGCTTACGGCGCAGGCTTTTCCTGGTTTTGAACAATATGCGATCGCCGATAATATGACTCCAGCCCAGGGTACGAAAGGACACATAAGGCGTTTATGGTGGACACAGTTTCAATTACCGCAAATTTATCGCCAGCTTAAGGCAGATTTAATCTACTCTCCTATTCCTGAAGCCCCCCTATATAGCCCTGCCCGCTTCGTCGTCATGGCACACGATATAATTCCCCTGCGGTTTCCCCGCTGGAATTCTCCCTTAACTAATTATTTTCGCTATGTTGTGCCCCAAGTATTAAACCAGGCAGAACATATTATCTGTAACTCCCAAGCAACCGCCAGAGATTTGCGTGAATATTATAAGATTCCTGGCAGTAAGATAACGCCGATTTTATTGGGATATGATTCTGCTCATTTTTATCCCCGTCCTCAAACTACAGACAATAATCCCCCCTACTTTTTATATCTTGGTCGTCAAGACCCCTATAAAAACCTGACGGGGTTAATTAACGCTTTTGCCAACCTACCCACCCAAGATTATCATTTGGCGATCGCAGGTTCCACCGATCCTCGTTATACTCCCCAACTCCAGCAGCAGGCAGCAGATTTAGGCATTACAGACCGCATTAAATGGATTGATTACCTCAACTATCAAGATTTACCTGGGGTAATTAGTAACGCCATAGCCTTAGTACTGCCCACGTTTTGGGAAGGATTTGGATTACCCGTATTAGAAGCCATGGCTTGCGGCACTCCTGTAATTACTTCTGATTTAGCTTCTTTACCTGAAATTACTGGTGATGCAGCAATTTTAATCAATCCAAAGGATACGGCGGCTATTAACTCTGCCATGATAGATATTGCTCAAGATTCAGCCCTCCGCTCTCAGTTAAGTCAATTAGGTATTCAGCGAGCGCAGCAGTTTAGCTGGAGTAAAACTGGGATGGCGACTAGAGAAGTTTTACAAAAGTTTATTTAACGTGCCGTGATCAACGCCTTTCGGCTATCTAAGGTTGAGACACTGGATAAACTATAGAATAAGGGCGATTACAATGTTTTCTCAGGATAGGCGATCGCTTTTTGCTTAACTCAGTAAGCTAAGTACTGGTTTACTTAATAAATTGACGAATACCCCAATGGCGATGGTTACCAATAACCATTTGGCATTACCAATATCTTTCTTGATTTCGCTGATTTCCGTCTTTACTTGGGCAATATCAGCTTCTACAACAGCCAAACGCTCAGAATTTTTGATTAGCTGAGTCAGCATTGCTCCCTCATACTGCTGTTGACTTGCGCTTGGTGGTTCCATTTTTTCTTTCTCTTTTATTTAGTGATCAACGCCTTACGGCTATCAGAGGTAAAACACGTTCTGCATCATCTATAGGCATTAGTGTACTTTCTCTGTGATCAACGCCTTACGGCTATCAGAGGTAAAACACAAGCCCTTGACAGTGCTGCTCCCGTGATACCGTAAGTGATCAACGCCTTACGGCTATCAGAGGTAAAACACACAAACCCGAATCCCTTTTATTATTCCATCATAAGGTGATCAACGCCTTACGGCTATCAGAGGTAAAACACTCGAATGGTGCGATCGCTTGGCAGTTCTAGCTCAATTTCGTGATCAACGCCTTACGGCTATCAGAGGTAAAACACGGTTTGCAGCTTTAACGCCTAAATCGGTAGGCGATGTGATCAACGCCTTACGGCTATCAGAGGTAAAACACGGCAGTTGCCGAAACCCTTTTTATCACTGTATCCAGTAGCAATTTTACAAGCATCTCTGGCAAGGTGACAAATTTTGCTCAAAATGCAGTTAAATTGACTAAAAACCAAATCCTGAAACCCTTGCTCTATAAAGGATACAAGAAAATTCAAGCATCTACAGATAATTAAAAACCGTTCCTGTTCCTGACGTAGTAATGATTTGAGCCTATTTGAGAACATAAAAAATCAAAACATTCACAGATGCTTGTAAAAATCACAGTACTCGTAAACCACCACTATCTGTTATCCAGCTATATCGCCTTATTTCTAAGTTTTTACTTCAGAAATTCCTCAAAAGCTAAGAGCTTAAAAGTATTTTACAAACAACGTACTAGACGTGGGCGTAAATACAGTCACCATTAGTAATCGCTCAAACTTTCTCGTTTAAATATTTCTGACTCCTGATATGCGGAGCGGTATCCTTTAGGACTCCTGACTCCTGACTTCTGACTTCCGCGTAGCGGTAGTAGTCCCTTAACATGTCACAATTGTTAGAACGACTATAGATACCTAAAAAACATAGCTGGTATAATAAATAAAGAATATACCAGAATATGTTAGGAAAATGAATACTTCCGTTCACATACCAAAAGCGATCGCCGAGCGTCTGAATACTTATCTCAAGTATCATCAAACATCTAAGAATAAAGTTATCGTAGAGGCGATCGATAAATTTTTAACTGAACAGGAAGACGCTGATGCTTGGCATCCAGATATTTTAAATTGGCAAGGAGTACCAGATGTGGAATTCGACTTGGAAACAGATCGTGATTTTCTTTTGCCTTCTCGCGAACATATACTTTAAACGTCTGATGTAAATTAAAAATGCCTAAATTATGTCTGTTCTATTTTAAATCTATCTTTAAAGAACCAGAAATTTAAGACTGGGGGAACTATCCCCCATATGCGAAGCGGTATCCTTTAGGAGACCCCTCCCTCGCGCGTTCCCTTGCGCCTGTCGGCGGCGCGGGGTCGCTCGTCAGTTGGGGAAGTGACGGCTTCCCCATATGCGAAGCGGTATCCTTTAGGAAGCCCCTTCGTAACTAAAGTTTAATCAAAAATACTCCTTACTGTTTCAGGCTGACGTATGCGCCATTTATGACGCGAGGCTAGCTCTTTGCGCTATTGGAGTTGGTTAAAAGATCTATTTTATCTGCTAGTCTTTATCGGAAATAACCAATTTAATTCACATTAAGCGTACTTTGAATGTTTGTTTTAGATACCAGCACGATATCCGATTATCTTAGAGGTAATCAAAATATCATCGCTCGTTTCAGACAGATATCCTTTAGGTTAATTTATACTACTGCAATTTCTAAATTCGAGCTTGAATACGGATTGACCAAAAATCCCAAACTTAGAGCTGCCTATGGGCAACAGTTAGAGTTACTATTTAGGCAAATTGGACACTTAGAATTTGATGGAGATTGCGCTATTGTTGCCGCTCAAATTAAACATCAGTTGCTTGAAGCTGGTACTCCAGTCAGCATGGAAGATTTAATGATTGGCGCGATCGCAATACGCCATAATTTTACTGTAGTCACCAGCAATATTAAGCATTTTGAAAAAATTGTCGGATTAAAAATAGAAGACTGGAAAAATTAAAGATTATCTTTCATCTTCACTAGTAGGCAACAATAGGTGATCAACGCCCTATGGCTATCCGAGGTAAAACACAATTACATGATAGTCTTAGCGTAGTGAGATCTAATATATGACGCTAAGGAAAGGATATTGCTAGTAGCTAGATCAAGAAGATGGAAAATACAGAAAAGCTGTTAACAGATATCTTACAAAAGATAGACAACTTAAACCAGGAAGTAAGAACAGAGTTTAAAGGGGTCAACGATCGCCTGACGGAAGTGGAAAAATCAATCGTCAAGCTGGATGAGAAAGTAGCGGGCATTGATAAGAGATTAAGCAATGAGGAAACAATCAGCAGGACAGCATTTGGTGCGATCGCTGGCGGGACGGTTTTAGCAGTATTGAAGTATTGGTTTTTTCCTAATTAGTTAACTTATCAAGAAAACGTCAGGTGTTCTTACCCATTCAAGAACTTGAGCGAGAAAGGAAAAACGCCAGCCAGCAGAGGATTTTCCGATATGAATCTCATGTTATCAACGCCTTACGGCTATCAGAGGTAAAATACCCAAACCCCCAGAGGGGGACGAAAGGGGGGAAATGTGATCAACGCCTTACGGCTATCAAAGGTAAAACACCGCTCAAATTCTAGAGGGGCTTCTGGGTGACGTTTAGTGATCAACGCCTTACGGCATCTAAGGTTAGGACACATCAAAGATAATCCAAGAAATACTCTTTTCTGCCCCCTGGTGATCAACGCCTTACGGCATCTAAGGTTAGGACACAAGTCAGTGGTACGAAAAAGCAATCCCCGCCACCAGTGATCAACGCCTTACGGCATCTAAGGTTAGGACACCAAATTAGATCGTTTATTGAGCTTTGATAAGGACTAGTGATCAACGCCTTACGGCATCTAAGGTTAGGACACTGTAGAAAAAAGAACTCGATCTAAGTCTTTAGATCTGTGATCAACGCCTTACGGCATCTAAGGTTAGGACACATCGCTTTATTGTCGCGTAAATGACATCAATTAATTAGCGTGATCAACGCCTTACGGCATCTAAGGTTAGGACACTGTAACTGCGCTATTGTTCCTATTTCAAACCTAATACCATAGTGATCAACGCCTTACGGCATCTAAGGTTAGGACACTTGAAACTCCGATTCGCGCTGCAACTTCGCCAATTGAAAGGTGATCAACGCCTTACGGCATCTAAGGTTAGGACACAACAGCAGAGAATCTGTAAATCAATCAAAGGCTATAAGTTTGTGATCAACGCCTTACGGCATCTAAGGTTAGGACACAAATTCCTTAGCAGTTTTAGTTTTGGTTTGAGCTTGTGATCAACGCCTTACGGCATCTAAGGTTAGGACACGCTTTCACTAAGAGATTCACTGCGATCGCGGGAAGGTGATCAACGCCTTACGGCATCTAAGGTTAGGACACTCTGACTGACTACCGTCCCCCCCAGGATCGGTCGCTGAATCAAGTGATCAACGCCTTACGGCATCTAAGGTTAGGACACGCTAAACATCCGCTGTTTACCCTTGCCAGTGTTCAGTGATCAACGCCTTACGGCATCTAAGGTTAGGACACAGCAAAAATATTAATTAACTGCCAGAACCATATCGTGATCAACGCCTTACGGCATCTAAGGTTAGGACACTTGGTTCCGCCACAGTCGCGATCGCCTGCTTGTCTGTGCTGGGTGATCAACGCCTTACGGCATCTAAGGTTAGGACACAGTCTACAGCTTCTCTTTGATAGTTCCGAAGCTCCCAGCGTGATCAACGCCTTACGGCATCTAAGGTTAGGACACTATCAACATAAGCTAAATAGTTTATTATTCCTAATAATGTGATCAACGCCTTACGGCATCTAAGGTTAGGACACGGCAGTTGCCGAAACCCTTTTTATCACTGTATCCAGTAGCAATTTTACAAGCATCTCTGGCAAGGTGACAAATTTTGCTCAAAATGCAGTTAAATTGTCCAAAAACCAAATCCTGAAACCCTTGCTCTATAAAGAATACAAGAAAATTCAAGCATCTATAGACAATTGAAAACCGTTCCTGTTCCTTACCTAGTAATGATTTGAGCCTATTTGAGAACATAAAAAATCAAAACATCGACAGATGCTTGTAAAAATCACAGAATTCGGAAGCCACCATTATCTGCTATCCAGGTATTAGGACGATTATAAGCTGGTAAATCTCTGACACATTGATGGGATAAACGAATCAAAATCAAATCGTCCTCTTTAGTTAATATTTCCTCCAATTGCCAGCGCATTTTCTCTCTAGTCCTTTGAGACAGCCAACAACGAAAGATTGAATATTGCAGGCGATCGCCATATCCTTCAATCAATTTATAAGCTTTACGCCAGCGTTTAGGACAGCGGATATCATAACAAACCAGATACCAATGTTTTTGTTCTGCCATGATACTCCCTAACGCACAATCAATTGACCGAATAAACCACCTTCATTCATCCATTCTTTTTCCAGTAATCTGACTTCTAGTTCTAAAAGTCGACGATAGGTAAGGGAATAGTTAGTAACGGGATGTTTCCAGGTTTCTTGTTTGCGCTGTTCGTAAAGCTCTATAAATTTACGCCTACCAGCTTCACTTAACCAAACTTGTTCCCCACGAATTTCATAATCAGCATCAAGATCCCACTGTTGACGATTAATCGAAGCAACTACAATCATATCGACTAGAGGAACGCGAAAGATTTCCATCAAATCTAGTGCTAGAGGTGCTGCTTGAGAGCGAGGTTGATGGTAGAACCCTAATGCTGGTTCTAGACCAACGCTGAGAATACTATTCATCACATCCTTGATTAATAGAGAATAGCCAAAACTCAGTAAGGCATTGAATCTATCTCTGGGAGGGCGACGGTTGCGTCCATCAAACCGCATTTGTGGGGGAGTATCTGGACTTAAGATACAGGGTAAAGCAGCAAAATAAAGAGCAGCTATTTTACCTTCTATGCCCAAAAGTGATTCAATTGAGTTTATTTGAGCTATTTGCTTGATAATAGCTTGCATTTGCTGAATATTTTTGTCTAATTTAGCCGATTGAAGCTTTTTACTTCTTCTGCTACGCATTAGAAATTTACGCTGTCCCTGTCCGCGACAGTTAACTAATTTCTTAGCCAATGACAAACAAAACTCTGAGTTACTTAAGGCTTCATATTGCCTAATTCGTCGTTGAATACTCCCCTGACGATTATCTAAACTACCGATATAGCGACCACCACCAGAGACAAAATGAATGCCAATTCCTTTGTAAGTACAGAAATGTAGAGCCTGAGTAGATATCTGGGAAAAGCTATGGAGTACTATTTGCCCTACTTGTTGCGCTGGTATTTTCTCTAGTGGTTTATCTTTGCGAGTAATTTTAATTTGTTCTCCTGTTCTACCAACCCTCGTTCCTGGTTCAAGAATATGCAGAATTTCCCGCTCATCATCTTGAGGAAAAAGACGCAAGGGTTCATACTCTTTGTTATGAAATAGCCTCGCTTCTTCTGGAAGACAGACGGGAGAGAGGGAACAACGAGTACAGAGTCGTTCATTGTCCGTTACTGGTGGACGCTTGATTGATGTTCGTATTTTTTGAGCAAGAGCGATCGCATTTTCAACAATCTTTTTACCTTCATCATTAAAAGGGACATGAACTAGAACATTGTCGGCGTGATAGCGAATTCTCCCCTCAGTGATTTTGATTCCTAAGGCTGATTCAATCAGGTAGCAGTAAGCAAGAATCTGTAATCTGTCGCTCTCCCAAGCTTGGGGCTGTTTATTATCATCCCTGTGACAACGCCCTCGTTTGTGTTCGTAAGGAATAGTTTGACCGTCGCGGGTGCGAAGTGCGTCAACTCGTCCTCTTAAACCTAATTCCTCGCTAGTTAGAAACAAGTCCTCCCAATTTTCCTCTTCTTGTTTCTCTAGTTCGGCGTGTAATCTTCGTCCAGCAAAAACAGCCGCATCTTGTGTATAAAGTTCTTCGACTTCTTCAAGGTAATAAAGACGAAGACAGTAAGCTAAGGCATGGAGGGCAGAAACGCGGATGGTTATGGTTTCGGCAGGTATTTGAAGTAATTGCATTGGTTGCAAATATTTTATTTACTTTTAATTACAATTACTTTAAGCAATTGACCTGGCAAAAACGTTTCCTCCTCAAAAAATAAGTTTTTTAAATTTTTATAATCAACGCTATCAGCAGTGATAAACTTATAAAATACTTTTTCTGTATCTGTTATTTATACCTCCGCATTGAGTTGAGCTGCTAATTTTTCAAGAAATGTTTGAAACAATAATTGGCAGATCGCTCATACAAACATTTTAGCAATTGTACTCATAATTAAATAAAGTCGATTAGGATTAGATTTAAAGCTCATAAACCCATATTTCTCATAGAAGCTAACTGCATTATCATTGATAGCATCTACTATCACAGCAGTTGAAGCTACTTGTTGAGTAGCCAGATAAGCTCGTTTAAGAGCATCAACTAACATTAATTTTCCTGATTTTTGTCCTCGATAATTTTTGTCAACTGCTAATCTACCTAGCATTGCGGCAGGTAATAAAGGATAACGAGGCAGTTTTTTGGCAATTTTTGGCTCTAATTCGGAGACTTCCAGGGTAAAAGCAGAAAGAGTGTAATAAGCAATTACATTATTAGCAGGAGAATCAATTAAAACAAATACCGTAGCAGCTTTTCTTTTTAGGTCTTGATTAGCATATTTAGTGAGATAGCGATTGAGGCTTTCTACTCCACAATCAAAGCGATCGCGTTTATGCTTTTTCGCATCTAATAAGACAATTTGGAAAGCCATTAATCATTCATGAATTGCTGATATTCCGTCACTGCTGCTTTCAAGTTTTCATTAGGTTCTGAAGGATTTAAGATAGCATCAACAAAAGCTTCGGTATCTTCTGCGGTTAGCTTTATTCTTTGATGCTGCTGAATCACTCTGTCGGCTGATTCTTGTAAACTAGCGATCGCAAAATCAGTTAGAGTAATTCCTTGCAAGTCTGCTGCTTGTTGCCATCTGGCTTTTATCTCAGCATCCACGCGCGCTTCTAATCTGGCTAGAGGTTTCTGCGTTTTACTCATAATTTCATGATCGCAATTTTTACCATTGTACGGCAAAAAGCCGTAGTTGCGTCAGCGTTCTTTTCGCTGTCCAGAAGAATTTCAGACGCTACAATAAAGTTAATTTACGAGCATCCCAGTTTTCCATGACTCGCCAAGAACTTGAACATCAGCTCTTCAACCTATCACCTGCCGATAAAGCAGAGATTATTCAGAGCCTAACCAAAAACCTTAGCAAGAGCGGCAAGGGAATCATTAAAACACCTGGTGTGTGTGGTGGGGAAGCCTGCATCGCCAGAACCCGAATCGCTGTTTGGCTTTTAGTTGAAGCACAACAGCTTGGTATTCATGAAGCCCAACTTTTGCAAGACTATCCTCATATTTCTGCTGCGGATCTTGTCAATGCTTGGGCTTATGCCGATGCCCATCCTGAAGAAATTGTTGCCGCAATTCGTGCCAATAACGAGGTTGCCTAGCCGATGGCACGCCTGTATGCTGATGAGCAGTTTCCACGATTCGTCAGCGAACTACTTTGGACAATGGGACATGATGTTTTGACGGTGCAGGAAGCTGGCAATGATAACTTGGGCATCCCCGATGAAGATGTATTAGCCTTTGCCATTAGAGATAATCGAGCGGTTTTGACTCTCAATCGGCAAGACTTTATTCGCTTGCATCGTTCTAATTCCGAGCATTTTGGTATCATTGTCTCCACTAACGACACCGAGCGCGAGCGAATGGCAACTCGGATCGACAAAGCGATCGCTGCTGAGAAGTTTTTAGAAGGTAAATTGATTCGTGTCATGCGTCCTGCAAGTTGAAAGCAATCGTCCTATAATCGGCTCGATAACTGTTTCTATTTTTTATAGCAATACGACTTAATGTTAACGCCAGTTTTGGATAAGAACATTAGTCTGTGAGACTAGCGATTAGCCGTTAGCTTTTCAGAAATTTATCTAACCATAAATTAATTGAGCAGTTTTCATCTTGCAGCTATCAGAGGTAGAACACTTTAATTTTCATCAACATCTGCAAACCTGTATTGGGTGATCAACGCCTTACGGCTATCAAAGGTAGAACACTAGGCTAAAACAAGTTTTAGAGGAAGATTTAGTTTTAGTGATCAACGCCTTACGGCTATCAAAGGTAGAACACAGCGAGCCACCGCGCGAAACTCATTCGGCAATCTCTGTGATCAACGCCTTACGGCTATCAAAGGTAGAACACTTGAGCCCTAGACGTTACTCCGTCAATGTGCTTGCTGTGATCAACGCCTTACGGCTATCAAAGGTAGAACACGGCAGTTGCCAAAACCCAGCAATAGTAAGTGTCCAGAAGCAATTTTACAAGTACCTCCCGTCAAACGACAACACAGAAGACAAAACTCAAAAACCCTGACAAAAATTGAGTCGTGAAAGTCATACCAGACAAGAGTTTGAGCGAAATACATGGATCTCCCAGACAATCAAAAAGGCTGTAATCCTAGTGCCATATAGAACAGAAGCAAAGCGATCGCGCTAGACAATGACACAAACTAAAGATGCTTGTATTTTCAAAAAATAGAGGATTTATATTTAGAAAATGGGCGAACCTCATAAGTTAAGATTATCTTGGATCAACTATCTTGGTAAATCTGGCTTGCTCGATAGATTCTTTTATTAGGGAAGGCGTACTTGCAAAATCATAACTTTGCCAATGAGTATGAATCGATCCAACATGATCTACCCAAATAGGGAGCTCAATTTCTCCTTGTATCGAAGGTGTCAACCAATACCATTTCTCTGAAATCTTATTTAAATCTAGTAGAGAAATATCATTAACAGTATCATCACTCAATCCTAAACTAACTAAACCCTTGCGCTCAATTTGTTCTGGATGCTGTACTGCTTGTAAAACACGAGTTTCTAATAATGGTAATGGTTGTGTTTCCTCAGAACTGTCTATCCAGCAAATAAATTCAATATTACATAGAGTTTCAACATAATCGAGGGAATTACCAAGCTTTAACTGTTTACTAGCTACTCCATATTTATATCGGCTTAACTTTCTCAAAGTAGTTGCAATAAGAGGCTTTTTTTTGTAGGCAAAAGCAAGCTTTACTCCTTGATGTCGAGAACGATACCATTCTCCAACAAGGGAGAGTAACATTCCATAAATCGTAGCTGGAGGAGGGAAAGGATAGGTTTCAGCTAAAGAACGAGCATAGGATTTACGAAAACTAGCAAAAGGAACTTCAATGTATAAAGCAATCATTTATCGTCCTCTTTTTTTGGTGCAAGTAATTTATATTCATCACTAAGTTGAGCAATACGATTACGCACTTCAGCAGCAGCAGCATAAACACCATCTAATACTGAAACACCTAATTTTTTGAGTATTTCCCCCTCTTTTGTATCTGCAATATCTCCAGCAATAATTAATTCTTTAGCGGGAATATCTTGAGATTTCACTCTTCTGATTAATTTTTGGACGGTAAATGTCTGATTTTCTTCATCATGCTCAAAACAGTTTTGTATTCGTGATGAATGGGCATTAGTTAACCGAAAAACAATTGAGGCAGGGGAAAAATCGTAGGCAAAGCGAGAATGATTTCCAGCAACTTGCGGAGGATCGATTACTGCATCTAGTAAATAGCTAATATGTTCTTTTTTGACTACATCACCTAAATTTAAGCCAATAAAATATTGATACTCAGTAGTGTGCATTTCTGCATTATAAAGAGATAATTTTCCTTTTTCCTTTTCTCCACTTTTACAGTTAAAAGATATTTCACCACGATAAGGTCGTAAACTAACAGAACGCCCAACAGCTAAAGGACTTTGACGTTTAGTAACTTTTCCTTTTGGTTTACCTTTCTTTTTCGATTTGGTAGTTTCTTGCTCTACTTCTTCAGTTAATTGATCTTCTTTTTCTTTCTTTGCCGATTCAGCATCCATAAATCCCATCAAATCATCATCTATATAAATTAGATTTGATTTTGGGTCGTTCCAGTAAGAAATTTTGTCATCTTTATATTCTATTTTTCCCGTACCAGAGTTAAAACTACGATTAACTAAATCTGAATTCTCTAGCTGAAAACGATAGCGATAAGCAAAGCGAATTGCTTCAGCTGAAACACTGGTATGAACATCATCTTGATGAAAAACTTTTTGTAAAGTTGTAGTGTTGCCAACATTATCACCACGATTATTGGCAGCAACGGCTTCGCTAGTTAAAGCATTTGCATAAAGATAGTTGGTAGGCATTTTATTTATCTCCTGATTGATTGGATGACTCAAAATTTTCACGTTTGTAGCTAACTAGGGCAAATAGTAGAAGATTCTGAAATCGATTAAAGTTTCTCGAACTAAAAATAAACTTTCTGATTTGTTCTGGGTTATCAGAAATCACTCCTAAATTTTTTCCTCTAGTCGCATCGGCACAAAATCTTAAAAACCAATTGGCTAAAAGATCGGGAGTTTTTAAGCGTAGTATTTCATTACGAATCCTTTCACTCCTGACTTCTAAAAGTCGGTAATAGCCTTCTGTTCCTAATTTTTCGTTATCTGCTCTTTCCCATAATTGACCTCTAATTCTTTTCCAGGCATCATAAAAAGCATGGATGATTACTCGATCAATTTCGTCTTTGACTGCTTTTGCCATTTCGTTTAATCCTCTTCGGTTAAATAACATTCTTTGAAAATCGTATTTCTTGCTGACTAAATCTAGAAAATGAGCACACCAATGACGTTGTGCAGCCAAGTTAGCTGCTATTAATTCTGGTACTGGACTGATGGGAACAGCAAAACTTTGATCTTTTTTGGTTTTGAGTAATTTAGAACCACCAAGACGTAAATTTGCCTGCTTGAATACATCTATTTCGCGATAATCACCAGTAACTTTGATGCTCAAACTACGGTTAATTTGGTTTTTGTCCCAAGGGACTTTTCCCATTGCGATCGCCCTAACTCCAGCAATACTTTTTTTCCTAGAAACCCATCCTGCTTGAAACTCAATTAAAAATTTTAATGCTGCTTCTTCCGCACCCCCAACTACTCTCCCTAAATAAGAATTAGTAAAATAGGTTTGCTTATTTTGGGTTTGAGAAGTTAATCTTTTGGCATCTGAAGCAAATCTTTTGAGATCGATAACATCGGGAATAACCAAGCAAGCTTGGGCTTTTTCTTTATAGGTACGTGGACGCAATAAAAAAACTTGACAGCCAACCATCAAATACAGCAATAAAAAAGCTTCTTGGGGACTAGCTTCTAGGGCTTTTGAACCTGCCATTGCCCCTGGTACAATTGATTGAGGAATTGTTGCAATTTCAGGTAATTGACCTGGTAGTCTTGACTCCTTTTTGCTTAGTTTGACTTCATCTAATAATCCCGTTCCTTGAGCTTTTTGATGAGCATAACTATTGACCGCTTTGTAAGTTAAGATATTTCCTTGGTCATCATCAACACTTTTGAGGTCGAAAGAAACAGAACCTTTTGGTCCAGGACGCATCTTATTATGTTGCAGAAAAGTAAGACATAGACCTTCATGAACAGCTAGGCGTAAACCTGGACTATTTTGGTCAATAAACTGACCAGGAAGATCAATCATTTGCTTGTTTTTGTCTCCCGTTAGCCTAAAGGAAGCTTCTAAAAGGCGACGTAAAACTTCTTGTTCTGTTAGTACTAAACACCAATGAATTTCAATAGAATCAGGTTTGACTTTAGCAGTAATTCCCAATGGTTGCTCTTCTCCCCAAGCAGTTATGGTTGCTGCTAAACCGCCAAGAGAAGCGCGATGATAAATCGTGTAATTTGGTTCAAACAGTTGGTATATTATCGGATTTTCTAACGCCATGCTGCCCCCATCCCTTCTTGCGTATCTTCGTTGTAGTCATAGCTAACAGCTTCAGTGGGAGCAATACGAATTCCTGCTCCTTCAATTTTTTCCCATCCAAACACAGGTTCTTTAAAAGGAATTGAAACTTCGTGTTTTCGTAACCAATCAGCAGTGGGTTTACCATATTGCCATTCATCACATTGTTCATAATGCTGTTGTAAAATGACAGAAATTGTATAGCCTTCACTACGTGTTGTTCCTGGTCTGGTTTTCCATAAGCCAGAGAAGAATACAGCTGCTCTTTCTGCTTTTTGATAATTAAATTCTTCGACTTCACTAACTTCAGAAAAAACATCAGCTAAATCTTTCTGATGTAAGGGACGATTAAAACTTTGTAGTCGCTCAAGCCAAATTTTAGTTAACTTAAGTTCTTCTTTCCCATAAGGTTTAGTATCATGTTTAGGATTTACCAAAGAACAAATAATTGCTGTTTTAGGTGAACCTGGATTATTAGGAGTAACACGACGATTAAGCCTTCCCAATCGCTGAATAATCGAAGGAATTGGTGCAACATCAGTAATTAATAAGTCAGCAGAGATATCTAAACTCATTTCTGCTACTTGAGTAGATACTAATATTGCTGGTTGCTTCGATTGTTTAAATAAGTCAACAACATTACGATGGCGTCTACTACGATGTTTATAGCATAATCGCGAATGATAAACATTGACAGAAGTATTAGGAAAGCGATCGCCTGCTTTGAGGTAAGTATTGTTTGCCCAATCTACTCGATTACAAATCCATAAAACTTTGCCTTTACTGGCAATACAGGCTGCGACTTTTTGCCAGAGTTTTTCCTCTTCCCATGCTGATTTACTAACAGATTGATATTCTAAAAGATAACGAGGTAGAGTTTCTAATTTAGAATCCCCTGGAACAAAGTTAAGATCGGGACGTATTTGTTGAATTGCTTTTAGTCGATTGTCTGGTAAGGAAGCAGTCATCAGCAGAACTGGTAATTTAGGAAAATTCTTGAGAAAAACCAACAAGTGACCAAAAAGGCGATCGTCAAAAGCGTGTATTTCATCAAAAATAATAGCTGACTGCATAATTGCTGGAATAGAGTAAATTGAGCGTCGAGCATTCGCCATTAACCCCAATACCGTATCTGTCGTAGTAACACTTAACTTAGTACTCCATAGTTTTAAAGCGTCAATTTTATCTTGTTCTGCTTTAATTACCTGAAGTGCCATGTTTTTGTTTTCAACATCGGTATCTTTATCTTCTTCTACCTCTTCTCGTTCCAAAGTTGTAGCCATAGTTTCTAAATCAACTGACGATCTAGAATGAGTCAAACTAATTTGACCTTCATCAATTCCAGATTCCAGAGCATATTCCTTAAAATGCTCCGTAGTTGTACCAGTAGTAGGTAAACAGAAAAACAAGCGAAAATTTCTCTTATCTTTTAATTTTTCTGCCCATTTTTTTGCCCAGAGATAAGCAGCTAAACTTTTTCCTGAACCACATCCTCCCGCAGCCAGGGTTAGATAAGATGGCGATGCTGCTACATTATTTTGAAAGTCACGGAAACTAAATCCATCAGGAAGCCTATCTAGCTTCCATTTTTTGCGAGGAATTCCTCTACTTTTCCAAGCATAGGTATGAATTAAAGTATCTAATTCATCTACGCTCAAAGCGATTTTTAAATCCTGTTCAATCCATTTGTCTAAAGAATATAAGTTGCCTGATTGATATTTTCCTGCAACTGCACTAGCAGAAACATCCGCAGCAATACCAAAGGCTTTTACTAAAGCCAAAAATCTACGATTTTGTTCTGATCCAAATTCAGACTCATATTTTTCAAATTCAAAAAACAAATCCTCTAGCGCCTCATCCGCTGATATATCGCCATCTTCTTTTGATTCAGAAGCAATAACTATATCTCGCTCAA
This sequence comes from Cyanobacteria bacterium J06621_8, assembly GCA_038524995.1. Lineage (GTDB taxonomy): Bacteria > Cyanobacteriota > Cyanobacteriia > Cyanobacteriales > Xenococcaceae > Waterburya. The sequence goes on along the minus strand of JBCBIE010000036.1, from coordinate 34,926 downwards.
ATCTAGGCGGTTCAGCAAGTTCTAAATCTTTGCCCATTTCTTCTAAAATCATCTGGAAATCAGGATGAGTAACATAAACTGTTAAAGATGGAAGTAATGTATTTGCAGAGGTAGAGTAATCAAATTTACGATGATGTCCGATCGCTCCCCAAATAGCAATTAATTTTATTTTATTGAGACGCTCATCATCAATCCATTGACGAAGTTGGTCATTTTGCAGAAATAAAATACTGCTAATAGTTTCATGACGTAATAGTTGCTGAGTAATAGATTCACCTTTCACCATACTTTGGAAATGACTGCTAGATTTTCCTGTATCTTGAATCCAGCCATTAGCTCTCAAAGCCAAATCAAAATCATCAATAATTTGTGGATTGAGTCCTGCATTAAACACGGCAGCTTTCCCCACATTTGTTGCTAAAGCTTTACAAGCCTGAGCAACATCAGATTCATGTTGGGTTAAGAGTGCATAATCAGGTGGTTGTTTAGGGTATTTTGTAATTTGATAAGATTTTGCTAGTAATCTATCTGTTGTCATAATCTAGTCAATTAATGCGGAACTTGCTACATACTTACCGATATCAAAGGTAGAGGAAATTTTAAATATTCAAAACTGTAAATTTTTAGCTCTTCTGAGGAACGAATACTCCACATCCCATACGTCTTTTTCCTCCAATACCTACTTTTTGTAAGAGTAAAGAATCTTCACTATCTAAATTTTTGATTTCTAATCCAAAACCAACCACAGTGAATTTTTTAATTTTGATAGTTTTGCGAGCTATTTCCCCATTTGAATTAGTAGAGATGTATGTGTTTCCTTTAATCCCTAATTTTTCTAACTGACGCTGTGCTGCTGCTAAAAAAGATTCAGGTTCTTGATAACCTTTAATAACAACTAAACGCGATCGCAATTGAGATGCTGAACTCAGAGTAAATATTTGAGGAATTCCCAGAATAATATTGTGAACACCTATTGTTATTTTTTTTCCTGCTAATGGATAAACTAGAGGGACTTGCTCATAAGGAAGACGAATTCTTAATTTAGAACGATCTCCTAAATAAATTTTTCCTTGCTGATCAGGAATACCCGAAATAGTACCTAAGCTCCATCCAGGTAACTCATGTAATTCTTTAATACAATGGGTCAATGCAGAGTACAACCCATATCCATGATCTGCGGGTATGACTTTTCCCACGACACTAAAACATAACTCCACATTAGTTGAGTCAATATTAGGCAAGGAATTCTGACTCTTTTGAGTTACCAGCATGAATTTCTCCTAGCTAATTAATATTTGTAAGTATTCAATGATTAAGTTGGCTAATTTGCTTGCCAGCAAGAATTACTGACAAGCAAAAAGCTTAGTAAAATGTTTTGCGGAGAATAAAAAAATTACTATTTATTTAACCCATATTCGTCCACAAAAGCCGTAATTTCTTCCCTACTTAGTTTGTTTAAATCGGATAATTATCATATTTTAGATAAAAGACATTTTAGGTAAAAGTGCGCTCATCAAAAATACAGCTCACTAGACTTGGAGATATCTATAAAATAACTTCTAAAATACTTAATCGCCTTACGGCATCAGAGATAGAGAAACTTCTAAACCACAAGGATTTTAGATAAAAGAGCGCTTTGCTCAACGCCTGTCGGCTATCTAAACTCGTTTTAATTTTAGTATTACTAATCATAATTACACTATCCCTCGCAAAAATAGTTACAATTCATCGCCTCAATCTCTTTTTGCACCATCTCCACCAACTTAGGCGGATTCTTCACAACTGCACCCTTGCCATAGCCTAAAGCCCAGCGTTTAATATCATTCAAGCCACTGACTTTCAATTTCAAAATCAAAGAACCATCATCACCCTCAATCAATTCCTGAGTTTTATGCCAGCGACGTTCGCGAATAAATGGCGCAGTAACAGCATCAAACCAGATTTCAATCTCATAGCTGCGATCGCCTGATTCATATTGAAACCTATTTTCCAGATATTTCTGGGGATCAAAATCAGGATCGCGAGTAAAAGTTGTCTTTAAAACTTTCAGCTGTTGAATGCGATCAATTCTAAAATCCCGTAGTGCCTTTCGTAGATGACAATATGCCACTACATAAGGATTAGTACCGCGATAGATATTCAGCAAATAAGGATCGATAGTGCGTTCTGATTTACTGTTAGTAGTAGCTGCATAATAACTAATCCACACCTGTCGAGACTTACTAGTCGCTTCCTGTAACTGTTGCCAAATTTGCGGGTTAATATTGATGATTTCTGCTCCCGCACCAAACATAATGCGCTCTTCAGTTAATCTTTGTAAATCGACTAAAGTTACATCGGGTAGACGTTCGCCAAGGCGTTTTATAGCCGTTTCTAGCTCATGAATATAGCTACTCCCCGCATAAGCAGAAAGCATTCTTGCGCCTAGGGTTAAAGCAAAAATTTCTCCCTGAGATAGAGGAATGCTGGGCAGTCGCCAGTTAGGATCGGTGTAATGCCATCCTTTATCTGTTTGGTATTTAAGGGGGGCTAACAAGCGATCGCGTAAGAAAGTCAAATCACTCCGAATAATGCGATCGCTTACTCCTGTTGCTTGAGCCAAACTTGGTTGAGTTTGTCTGATACGAGAACGTAATAGAGAATCAATTTTCAGTAATCTTTCTAACTTAATGTGAGGCACAAGTAGTTTTCAACTAAACTCAACCAATCATAGGCGAAGTACCTGGAAAAAAAACTTCCGCCCTAAATATTTATCTCTCAATGATGTTTTTTAGTTAAAAATATCAATAATATTAAACTTATATTTACGCATCTTAATGATTTTACCGCCTTGGATTTTGTAAACAAATCTTGCTATTGCGATCGCCTTTCCTAAAACCTCATTAAGGTTGAGTCATCAAGCCCTTTTCTATCAGAAACTTATGGTTTCGGTAATTTACTCTCCAGAATTTTTAGAACACGATACGGGCTATGGTCATCCCGAAAGAGCCCCTAGATTAACGGCAATTGTCGATGCCCTCAAGGCTACACCATGGCAAAATCAAATTAAATGGCAAACCCCTACTCCCCACCAGTCGAGAAATGTCTTGTCTGAGATTCAGAAACTACACACACCACAACATATAGAGCGGGTTAAGCAAGTAGCAGCCAGAGGAGGCGGATACCTCGACGGAGATACGCCGATCTCTAGCCGCAGTTATGAAGTTGCTCTATTGGCAGTTAGCGCTTGGCTGGATGGTGTTGATCAGGTTCTATCCCGCCAATCAGCTTTTGTCTTAGCGCGTCCCCCAGGACACCACGCCACCCAGGATACAGCAATGGGGTTTTGCTTATTTTCCAATGCGGCGATCGCCGCTAACTATGCTTTAACCAAAGCCAATATTCATAGGGTAGGCATTCTAGACTGGGATGTACATCATGGCAATGGTACCGAAGCAATTGTCCAACATAATCCCAATATTGCCTATTGTTCACTACATCAACATCCCTGCTATCCAGGAACAGGAACCGAGGCTGGTATTAGCGGTAAATATCGTAACATTTTAAATTTACCACTTAAATCAGGAAGCACGATTGCCGACTATCAATTACTTTTTGAACGAGAAGTAATTCCTTTTTTTACCGATTGGCAACCCGATATTCTTATCGTTAGTGCTGGTTACGATGCCAATGCTGATGATCCCTTAGCAGAAATTGCTCTCCAGCCTCAAGATTATAATTTATTAACAAAATATGTATTAAAAATCACACAATACCCGCTGTTTGGCTTAGAAGGCGGTTATCATTTAGATGCTTTAGCTCAATCGGTAGTTGCCACTTTACGTGTTTGTCTGTAATAGTTGTTAATTATTTCTTAGTAATTCTATTGAACCAGAGAGTCGTCGAGATTGACTCGCATTCATTTAGTAATCGAGTTAAGAAAATTTTTGCGGTCAACTTTAGTCTCAATGCTCGTTATTTTGGATAATTTTGCTAAACAAAAAAAATATTGCGGCTATCAATTAATATTATGAATATCGCTACCTCTGAAGCATCTTTATATCAAATATCTCAGGATTATGAGCAACCTCTGGTGTCGATCGCGGTTGGGGCAGAAACTCTCAAGTCTTATGTAAGTAGCGTAGTTGAGTTGTTGATTAAAGAGCAGCTTACAGGAACGGTTTGGGTTAAGCTGCCGCAAACTAAAAGTTGGCTAGGTCAAATTCGGCGGTTAAAGCAAGCAGGTAATATTGAACGGATCGTTGTATGTAATGAAGCAGATACTCATGGGTCAGCGCCTTTATTTAGAGACATAGATAATAAGACCCAATTAGTTTCTTTAAAATTAGCTCAAAACCCTACATCACAAAGGGAGTCTTTTTTGATAGTTTCCGCTGCTAATTTTTGTACTTCGGTGGTGGCACAGTGGCAGAAAAGCAAAATTCAAATCAATGCTTCAGGAAAAAGATTACAGCAGCCATATTTAGAAATGGTCACCACGGTTTCTCCTCAAGCTATTGCGCCAATGCTTCGGGGAATCCAGCAGAATACGCTGTCCGCAGACAATTTAACCAACATTGACTTTACCATTGATCCTAACCTAGAGGTAAAATCTGATTTACTCAATAAATTAATTCTAGAGCAGATCAAACAACAGGAAACCCTTCATACTTCATTGAATTTAGCCTCTAAGAACCATCAAACTCCTGAAGCAACTGGCACAGTGCTGGGACTACAAGAGAATTTTCTCGATAATTTAGTTCAGGAACTGCGATCGCCGATCACTCATATGAAAACGGCTTTGAGCCTTCTGGAGTCTAAGCAAATTAAAGGAGAACAACGTCAGCGTTACCTACAGATGGTTAGTGACGAATGCGATCACCAAAATTCCTTAGTTAGTGGTTTATTAGAGCTATTACAGCTTGATACACCTACGGAAGCAGAATATTTACGCTTAGATGATATAGTTCCAGGAATAGTCAGCACCTATCAGCCTCTAGCCGAGGAAAAATCAATTCAGTTAGGTTACACAATCCCCGCGAATCTACCGCCAGTTTCTTGTCCCCGTCTTTGGTTTAGACAAATAATTATCAACCTGCTTAATAATAGTTTGCAGTTTACTCCACCCTCTGGCAGGGTATTTGTCCAGGCATCCTTCAAGAAAGAAGACGAGCAGATAGAAATCTCCGTGATTGATACGGGAATAGGCATCGCCAGTAGCAACATTGGCAAGATTTTTGATGGCTTTTATCGTACCAAATCTACCCTGAATGAAAAAGAAGTAGGGGCAGGTTTGGGGTTAACCTTAGTTAAACAATTAGTTGAACGCTGTGGCGGGACAATTTCGGTAATTAGTAAGGTGAATAAGGGTACAACCTTTAAAATTTTAATGCCCGCAGTTCCTATGGAATTAGTATGATTTTGACAATTATGAATCATACCAGAAATACTATCTTTGACGACTTTGAGCCATTTTTTGAATCTCTTCAGGGGAAACACAACGACGCTCTGAAGAGTATGCCATTAAACTAACTCCGTTAAGCATCTGAATAGTACTCACCCGCACTCGAAAGTCATTGGTCAAAAACCAGCACCGTTCTTGTCCCTGATTATTATCGTAATCAGTATTGATGGTCAAAATACCGTCTTCACCAAACCAGTAGCGACTGACAACGGGTAAGCCACTGACGTAACCTTTATCGCGAATTAATTTACCACTTCGTCCAGTTTCATCATCGGGGACATCAATTAAGACAGCAGCATAATTAGGATTAGGTTCCTTTTCCTCTAGATTATCCTGCCAGCTGAAGCTACCGCCTCCTGTAGCTCTAGCAGAGTCTATGCCCTGTAGTTCACAGGCATGCTTCACTCTAGGATCATCAGGCTCAATTACTTTAACTATTAGATTAGATTCCCCAGATTCATCAGCAACCACATCAAAGTGATGGACACTCCTTTCGGTGTACCATTTACCTTCACTTTTGCGAAAAAACTCCATCATGGACGTGGGAACGGCTAAACGCATCTAAAATTTAACTCCTAAAAATCTATTTATTATTTAGGAAATAGTTTAGTATGAATCTCCATCAGCAATTCTTAAAATAGAAACAGATGAATATTTCTAGCGCTTCTAGCTTAAAGTCTCAAACTAATTAACTTTCTACAAGAGCGATTCATCTTCAGCGTATTTAAAATTATCTAGCTGCATTATGGCAATTAAAAGAGCTTCTGACTCCCCAGAAACCCCCAAACGAGCCAGTAAACCGAGCCAAGTTAGCCATCAGAACTATGAGGTAACTTTGCTTTCCCCCCAGGCAAATCAGCAAGAGACGGAGCATAATGAAGCCAAAATTCGTCCCCAGAAGCTAGAAGACTATATTGGACAGAAAGATCTTAAGGGAATTTTACAGATCGCGATCGCCGCAGCCAAGGGAAGAGAAGAACCACTGGATCATCTCCTACTCTATGGTCCCCCAGGATTAGGCAAAACCACCATGTCTTTGATCCTTGCCTCAGAAATGGGAGTAGAGTGTAAAATCACCTCTGCCCCAGCTTTAGAGCGTCCTAGGGACATTACGGGGCTGCTGGTGGGATTAAAACCAGGGGATATCATCTTTATCGATGAAATTCATCGTCTTAACCGCATGACGGAGGAATTGCTCTATCCTGCCATGGAAGATTTTCGCCTAGATATCACCATTGGCAAGGGTCAAACCGCCAAAACCCGCAGTATTCCCCTACCCCCCTTCACCCTAGTGGGGGCAACCACTAAAGCAGGGGCGCTATCTTCTCCGTTGCGCGATCGCTTTGGCATTATTCAAAGACTGCGATTTTATGAACTGGATGAATTAACGGCGATCGTCAACCGTACCGCAGCAATCATGAAAGCCAGCATTGCCCCAGAAGCCGCTACTGAAATTGCCCGTCGTTCCCGTGGCACTCCCCGAATCGCTAATCGTCTGCTACGGCGGGTTAGGGACTATGTTCAGGTACAGCAGGGAGCAACCATCACCCAGGAACTAGCAGCTACGGCAATGGATCTATTTGATGTAGATACCCACGGTTTAGACTGGACAGACCGCCTAGTACTAACCACAATTATTGAGCAGTTTAATGGAGGTCCTGTCGGCTTAGAAGCGATCGCCGCCGCCACGGGAGAAGACCGTAAAACCATTGAAGAAGTTTATGAGCCATTCCTACTACAAAATGGTTATCTCAGCCGTACTCATCGAGGAAGGGTCGCAACAGTAAAAGCCTGTCAGCATCTCGGCTATCAATCCCCAGAACCCAAACAAACCGAGCTATTTTAATGCCAGTTTTGGATAAGAAAATCGATCTGTTAGGACTGGTTAAAGGTTAAGAGAGAAAGGTTAATATAACCCTTTACCTTTTACCCTTTACCCCTTTCAAAACCAGAGATTTTTAACTATTTAAGATAAATCATTCAGGATCTACCCAGCGACCGTCAGCCTTAATTAAATTAACCAACTCTTCTACTCCACGCTCTTCGGGTACTCGCTTAATCTCATCGCGCCCACGATAGAGAGCAATATAGCCCGACTGTTTACCAACATAACCATAGTCGGCATCTGCCATTTCCCCTGGTCCATTAACAATACAGCCCATGACGGCAATATCCAAACCCGTAAGATGCTTAGTAGCTTCCCGCACGTTCTTCAACACCTCTTCCAGATTAAATAAAGTACGCCCGCAGGAAGGACAGGAGACGTACTCAACCATGGTTTTCCGCAATCCTATAGCTTGCAGGATGCTGTAGCAAACGGGAATTTCTTTTTCAGGCTTCTCAGTCAGGGAAACCCGCAAAGTATCTCCTATACCTTGCGCCAACAGGGTACCTATCCCCGCAGTAGATTTAATTCTGCCATATTCCCCATCTCCCGCTTCAGTAACCCCCAAGTGTAGAGGATATTCCATTCCCAATTCGTTCATGCGGTGTACCATCAGGCGATAAGCCGCAATCATCACAGGGACGCGGGAGGCTTTGAGGGAAACTACCAGATTATAGAACTCCAGAGATTCACAGATTCTAATAAACTCTAGTGCTGACTCCACCATACCTTCGGGAGTATCCCCATAGGTAAACAGCATTCTTTCAGAGAGAGAACCATGATTGACCCCAATCCGCATTGCTTTCCCCTGATCCCGCAAGGAAATAACCAGTGGCTCTAAGGTTTTGCGAATTTTATTGCCAATTTCCTCAAATTCTTTTGGGGTATACTCAGTGCGATCATTTTGGGGTTTTTCAAACACGTAGAGCCCTGGATTAACCCGTACCTTATCAACATGCTTGGCAACCTCCAGGGCGATCCTCATGCCGTTGTGATGCACGTCCGCCACTAGGGGTACAGGCTGATAGGTAGCGATCAGCTTCTCCTTAATCTTCGCCAGGGCTTTGACGTGCCCCATACTCGGCACCGTAACCCGCACGATTTCGCAGCCAATCTCATGGAGACGACGAATTGCCGCCGTAGAACCATCAATGTCCAAAGTATCTTCATTAATCATCGACTGCACCACCACTGGATGTCCACCGCCGATGGTGATGTTACCAACTTTTACGCCTCGCGTTTTTCGTCTATGGATAGTAGTATCAAAAGCTTCCTGATTAGTAATTTTTGGATTATCCAGAGTTTGCATAACGGCTGATTGCTACTAAGAACAAAAATCTTATATTTGATTTATTTCATTAAGTTATATTGTAAAGCGAAGAGGTTATGACTGGTTTAATCTGTAGCCAATAATTCCCTCAGATTAATCGTCCTACCACCTTAAGGTTCCTGAATTTTCTCCTTGTTCCCGCTTTACTTGGCTATCGTTCTCAAACCACCTAATAATCTGTTCGTGGGTCAAGTTTTCAATCGATGTTTCGCTGTCTTTGGCAATGGTTTTTAGTAATCTCTGAGAAGAAATAGTCAAACGGGCAAGAAATTTCTCGCTGGAGGAAAGTAATGCGGCATCTACGTCAGCAGACTCCTCTGCCGATAGATATTGATCTGGTGCTATTGACATTTGCTGCTAAACCCGTAAATTTAACTGACCTCTACACGGTTAATTGCTATACAGTTTAGCAATTTTCTGGGCAATTTTCAGGAGGATTAAAGACCCTCAATATCTTACAATCGGCGATCGCCAGCTTAAAGGTGAGTAGACGAAAACCAAGCTATCAATCAATCTACAACTCGCAGGCTAGCATTATAGTTAAATATACGTAAAATAGTGAGAGTTAAACATATGTAGCTAAAACAGGAGCAAATTAAGTTGAAAAAAATTGAAGCTATCATCAGACCATTTAAGTTAGACGAAGTAAAGATTGCGCTGGTTAATGCTGGAGTCGTCGGCATGACAGTATCTGAAGTTAGAGGGTTTGGTCGCCAAAAGGGACAAACGGAACGTTATCGTGGTTCAGAGTATACAGTGGAGTTTTTACAAAAGCTCAAGCTGGAAATTGTTATTGAAGATGATCAGGTGGATATGGTAGTTGATAAGATCATTGTTGCAGCTCGTACTGGTGAAATTGGCGATGGTAAGATCTTCGTTTATCCCGTTGACCAGGTGGTTCGCATTCGTACTGGGGAGAAAAATCTAGAGGCTGTATAATCTCAGACTTTAGCCCTCCTCAATGTAAATTAACCATTACTCTCGGTCTACTTTTATATATCCTTGTACACGGCAAGTTTTAGATATACGTTATTAAGATTTACTGATTTGGGGGGCTATTTTACAATTCTGTTAGCTGAGTAATGGTATTTCAACTATTTGTGAAGAGTTTGATCGCAACATTCCAAATAAATATTGTAGACCCCTTGCATGAATCAGGCGATCGCATTTCTCTCGGCTGGCTGTAGAGTCTGATTTATAGCTAACTAATTTTTCTGGCATCCCCAAGGATTTGCCCTTTGCCGCAAAATTTAGTTTATCCTAATAATAGAAAGCAGTTTAATTAACTTTACATTTTCGAGTATAAGCTCATATATATGAAATGCACTATTAATCGTCGCGCCCAGTTTTCCGCCAGTCATCGCTACTGGCTGCCAGAATTAGACGAAATAGAGAACAGAAAGCGGTTTGGTGCCTGTAGCTATTTTCCAGGACATGGTCATAACTATGTGCTGTATGTCTCCCTGGCTGGTGAACTAGACAAATATGGCATGGTAGAAAATTTATCAGTGGTCAAACAGGTAATCAAGCAAGAGGTTACCAGCCAGCTAGATTTTTCCTATCTTAATGAAGCCTGGTCAGAATTTAAGCAAACCTTACCCACTACAGAAAATATTGCGCGGGTTATCTGGGAAAGACTAGCGCCTCATCTACCCCTAGTCAACATTAGATTATTTGAACATCCTGAACTTTGGTCAGATTATAAAGGAAATAATATGGAAGCTACTTTAACCGTTAAAACTCACTTTAGCGCTGCTCATCGCTTGGCATTACCAAGTCTCAGCCTGGCGGAAAATGAAGAAATTTATGGCAAGTGCGCTCGTCCTCATGGTCATGGTCATAATTATCACCTGGAAGTGACTGTGGCGGGAGAGATTGATGCTCGCACAGGAATGCTAGTTGATTTAGTGGCGCTGCAAAACATCATCGATGAATACGTGGTTGAGCCTTTTGACCATACATTTTTAAACAAAGATATTTCCTATTTTGCCGAGGTAGTTCCTACTGCCGAAAATATTGCCTTCCGAATTGCTGACTTACTGCGATCGCCGATTAAAGAAATTGGCGGAGAATTGGATAAAGTCAAGCTGATTGAGAGTCCTAATAATTCCTGCGAAATTAACTGTCGTGTTGCCCCAGCTACAGTAGACCAACCTACTCAAGAAGCCGTCATGATTGCTTCATAAGCAGCATTTTTAGAACAGCGTCATTCGCTGTGAGAGCCTTCGATCAAGGAAGCTAAAACTTATTGGGATATCTTATATTTACTTTTAATTAAGATATCCTTTTTTAATTAAAGTTGTTCATTTCGTAACGGAAACCCTGAGCAATATAAAGCTTAAATTAAGATTGATTCCATAGCTTAAGTCAATTACTAGGTAATAATTGCGGAATTCTGCTAAAAACCTGAAATATATCCTGTTAATGTCGATAAAGCTACTTAAATCTCTTACTATACTGTGAGAGGATATTCAAGACTAGTACTTAAGCGATTAGATCGCGCCAAAAAGTGTTTGGTACTATGAGCAAAAGTATAGTCTTCCTAGTAAAACAAAGCATTAACAAACGGACTAATTACTCATTTAAAGCACAGGAGAGCATAAAATATGGAATCTAATACTCCAGAAGTCATGGAAACTCAAGCAACTACGACAGGTTTGAACGGTGAAGCCGCGGGGGTCATTACCCCGACCCAAACCAAACCAGCACCGAAAGATAGCGCAATTCAAGAATATTTGAGTATTGGTACAAGTTTCTTGACCCAAGTCTTTGACATCATTAAAAAATTTGTAGATGATAATCAAAAACTGTTGGTTAACTTGCTACTCATTTTTCTAGGAGTTGTTGCTGTCAAAGTAACCCTAGCAGTGGTTTCCGCTATCAATGATATTCCTTTGCTAGCGCCTACTTTTGAGCTAGTAGGTCTTGGCTACACTGCCTGGTTTGTCTATCGGTATTTATGGAGTAATTCTTCTCGTCAAGAATTAGTTCAAGAGTTTCAAGCCCTTAAGAATCAGGTTATAGGCAAAGAGTAGTGCTAGCATCCCTCAGGATTTAGATTAGGGCGTGTCATCAATTTAGGGGAAGAATGCTTTTCCTAAAGGATACCGCTCCGCATATGAGAGCCATTTTAGCGAGATACAAGAAGAAAAATGTTCTGCATAGCAGGGCTACGGAGGTTATTTTTCGACGAAGTAGGTCGTTAAAAGGCGAGCGACCCCGCGCCGCCGTCAGGCGCAAGGGAATGCGCGAGACCGAAAAAAGCTCTTTTTTTTAATTGATGACACGCCCTAGTTTTAGAATTACTTAGACCCCAGGGATCTTTTCTGGGGTTTTCTCTTGCGCCATATAAAAATATTAATAATCTTGAAGTGGTGAAATTGTATTCTCATCCATCTGAACCTCTTCCCAACCAACTTCTAAGCCATGGCTTTCAGATGTAACTTCCGATAATTTCAAAAATCTACTGATCAGCATTAATTGCAATCCAATAATCAGCAACTTTGTTAAACTCATCATCAAGAACAGTTTATCGAGGATTAATCTTGATCTTTTGAATGTGAACACTAAACACCATAGCATTTAGTCAGCATTCATTTCTATCTTAATAGTATTTAGCCTAACTCAATGATTCTTTCTGATTTAGTAGCTAAAAATACGGAATTAATTCTAACGGCATAGCGCCAAACTAGGACGCTATTAATTGAGGGGAAACATGCTCAAAAATAATGCCGCCAAACTCGATAATTGTGCTGAAAAGCAGTTCAATTAAAGAACAGAGACGACATAATAGGTTGTGGCTATGCATACAAACACTGATTTAACATAGCCATAACTACGATCAAATAATTACTTTAATATGCAAGACCCATACTGCGAGTAGTTTCGGCACCTAAATAGACACGAATACTCAGGAAGTCTGTGGGGCATGCAGTTTCACAACGTTTACAGCCTACACAATCTTCAGTACGTGGAGAAGAGGCAATTTGACCAGCTTTACAGCCGTCCCAAGGCACCATCTCTAAAACGTCAGTGGGACACGCTCGCACGCATTGGGTACATCCAATGCAGGTATCATAAATTTTTACGCTATGGGACATTATTTTATATGGCTCCAGCTATTATGTTTACTTTATTTTATTCTATTTTAAATTCTGTTACAAGAATAGGAGTTTTATGAGCGTTTAGAAATTAAATTTAATATACCTCTTAATCTATTGAACCTATTGAATCTTGTCACCAAAGCGCAAGTTTTGAACCAGCGCGTTTTGACTTATCAATAGGTAGAAAAACTCATTGTAAATTATTAAAAAAATATAAAAATAATCTAAGTAAATTAGAATGTACAAAATAATTTTCCATATGGACTCATCAAAAGCCTATTATTGCCTACTGTTAATCAGTGCTTAGACTGCCTTCGGTTTTGACCTTTTTGATTGTTTGTAATTATGTTCGGCTAAATTCATAGGAAAAACTTAATTTATTGATCACAAGCAATTTAAAAAAATTATATTAATTGAGATGAGTCGTTAGATTAGAAGAATGCTAATTGAGCTAACTCTACTGATTACTCATATTCTGAAGGTTTTAGTTCAACCTTCCCCCTGTCATAAATTTTGAGGCTTTGAGATGATGCACGGGATATTTTTTATAGTGAGATTTCGTGATTTTGTTAGCAAATAGTTTTAAGTGATATTATTTGCAGGTGAGCACAAATACTTATCGAGTTAAGGGGATGCGCTAGCTGTGTGACGACTTGCATCTATAATTTAATATTTTTTAATGTATATAGATGTCGTTATAGAACCTTTATTTTTATAGTAATTTGAAAATCTAACTTAACATTTGTTGAAGTACTAATATGACGATCGCTTGATCTGAATTTGAAAGTTCGCTAAATAATTAAGAGAGCAACCGTTATCTAGTGAGTATGATCAATCCCAATTCTAATAGACAAAAAACCACGACTTTACCGCCTCAAGTTAAATTGATCAGCACTCACTATGAGGTGATGCAGCTACATCCGTCGGCTTCTAACATTGCAATTCGCCGTGCCTATCGTCAGCTGAGTAAAAAATATCACCCAGACATCACCGCGCTGCCGATAAGTATAGCGAAGGCAAAATTTCAACGTCTCAATGAAGCTTATGCTGTATTAAGCAGCCCCGAGAGAAGATCTATGTATGATCTCAAAATTGGCTATTCTCGCTTAAATGTAGTTCAAGTTCCTCAATGGACTAAAGCTAATTCGCAGCAGTATTCGAGGTCTGCTTTTTTAGATCCGACGGATCGTCCCCTATCTTCAGGAGAAATTTTTGTTTTGATGCTGTTGGGGCTTACTTTTATCGGTTGTCTATCATTAGTTTTGGTTGTAGCTTACTTGAAGGGAACAAGTTTATAACCTATAACCTATAACCGACAATGGTAAATGCTAAATGTTTTGGCGATCGCCAGCCGTTGGGGTGATTTGTGCTATTAATCAAACAGGATAGGGAACAAGATGACATTATAACTACATCTGAGAAATCGCCTTGAATTGCTGATCTAAATAGTAAGCCATGAAAACGATATCGAAGTATTGGAATTTAGCTCGGCTTAATAGCGCTGGTCAAATACAAACAACTGAAATTAGCCAGGCAAAGCAGTTAATGATGCAGCAGTTTGCTAATTTAATTGAATCCGAGAGCATCAATGATAAGTTGGTTCAGCAGGAGTTAGTAGCTGTCAGAAATAGTCGTGGCAAGCAGAGTATTATTGCCGATAGATGCCTACGCTGCTTCATTTCTCATCAAATTGTGCAGACGTGCATCCAGCTAGAACTTCAGTTTGGTCAAGAACATGGTTTTAATCGTTACGACCTATTTATTTATTGTTTGAATGATACTCTCGATAATTTTCGGAATCTAGATGCCAATCAAGCTGCAACTCACATCGCTACTAAAAATCAATATAAATCTTTAGCCGTAGAACTTCTGGAGACGTTTGATCCGCAGAAGGCAAATTTAACGACTTGGACAACTCGCTACGTCAAGCAAAATAAAGAGTTACAAAGATTCCTTTTAGAACAGGGCGTATATCTCATTAGCAACTGGGCAATTTTAAACGATACCAGCAACAAGCAAGTAAGGCGAATTCTCTCCGAGTTTCATCATTTAACTCCCAGGGAAATTCAGCAGTTCTATATTTTGCTAACTTGTTATCATCATGTCTACCGTGGCGATCGCCTGAAAAATCGTCAAACTAGGGGAGGTAAATGTCCAACTCCCAGCACGGAACAACTAAAGCGTATTGCCGATTTATTAGAGCAACAGGCAGATTTATCATACACTCCAGAACACACTCTGTTCCAACTAGAACAACTAGCTAATCGACTGCGAGAATATCGAATTCACGTACGAGGGGGGAAAATCAAACAGGAATCACTCGATAACTCTAATTTAAATACTGAGGCAATGCAGGCAGATCTGGCAAGCAGTCAGGAAGAGCATCCAGAATCTAGTGACTTTCTAAAATCTTATCAACAGCAATTTCAACAAAGCCTTGATCACTCCATAGAAACGGTAGTTAATCAGCGCCTTAGTAAGTTTAAAGGCAAAAAAGCAGGCAAGAAAACTCAATTTATCACCGCTTTAGAACTATTTCACTGTCGAGGAGAATCCATGAGTGCGATCGCTCCCCAGGTACAGTTAAAAGCCCAATATCAGGTAACGCGATTGCTGAAGCTTAAAGAATTGCGGGCAGATATTCGGCAAAATCTGCTGCAACTGATGCAGGATTGGACAACGGCAAAGTTAGCTAACTTAGCTGATTTAAAGCAAAGAGAGCAGGCAATTGAACTAGCTTTAGCAGAACAGATCGATCAAGTGCTTGATGAAGCCGAAAAAGAAGTCAGCATTGCTGATAGTAGCCAAAGTCTATTAGCGAAAAGAATTTGCGCCTATTTAGATCGCCTTTTGATAAGTAATGAGTAATAAGTGTCGTGTAATTCAAAAATGCTTTTTGACTCGCGGCAGGTTTACTTCCCAAACTCAATTAAACAGAAGATTTTGCTCTTTCTCCAAAAATGGTTCTGCCCAAACGAATTTTAGTAGCATCAGCCTGGATGGCTAGTTTATAGTCTTCAGACATGCCCATAGATAATTCCTGCATTTTTAGGTTAGAGTAGTTCTGCTGGGCAATGGATAATGCCAGTTTTCTAGTAGCTTGAAATGCCCTCAAAGCCTCCTCTTCAGATAAACCTAACGGCAGAATTGTCATTAATCCCTGAAAATTTAACTTGTGACAATCATTAAGAACGGGCAAATCTGCCATCAATTTGTTAACTTCCCAACCGTATTTGTTAGGGTCTGGTAACATTTTTACCTGAAGCAAAATTTTAGGTCGTAGCCTTAATTCTCTTGCCAGTCTATTAAGTCTTTGAGCCAAAGATAAACTGTCTACCGAGTGAATCCACTCGAAACTTTCCAGGACTTTTTTTGCTTTATTTTTCTGGATATGTCCAATAAAATGCCAGGTTACATCTGATAAATCTGACAATTGCTGCTGTTTTGCCAAAGCCTCTTGGAGTCTATTTTCAGCAAAATTTCTGATTCCTGCCTTGTAGGCTATTCGCATTGATTCAATACTTACCTGCTTGGTAACCGCAATTAGCTCAACTGTAGGAGAAATTTCTTGACTAATTGATTCGATATTGTGGGTAATTTGAGAACCTGTCATTTAGTTAGTTTTAAAATCTGACTTGGGGCGCTACTGAAAAGTTCGCTGATAAACTGCCTGTAATTCTCGATGTTTGTCGATCTCGCGATCTAGGAGCAATCTGCGAAGCATGCTTTCAACCAACAAACGCGCTTCAGTGCGGCTAATGGGCTCAAAGGCAAATGAGTCACTATTAGTGACCACCGTGAAAAACAGACGTTGAGCATAAAGAGTAGTAAATAATTCTTGGTTATCTTTCAAGAGACAAATTCTGTAGAGAAGTCCAAAATTAGGATGATTTAGGTAAACTTCATTGGATTGATTATTCACTCTATAATTCAGTTGATTTTTGCTGTTGGCTCAAGAATATTCTAAAAATTATACTATTCACGCTTCACTAGTGGAAATTCAAAATCGTAGATATTTTGATCCTGATCATATGTTCTATCTGGGTAACTCCACGATTGCTGTCACTATCGTTTCAATGATATTACTCTAAATATTAATCAAGCCCATATATAGAGTAATTTGAACAGGATTTTAATTTTACAACGCTATATATAGGAAAACTTGGGTTATAGTAGACAAAGAAAAAGCCAGTCTAATTATCTAGACGGCACCATAACACCTGTAAATTAGTTACACAGTCGCCATCAGCTTCAGATTATATGCAGCCAACCATGCCTTTAACCAGTAACTCAGTGACAACAGCCAGTACAGCTACGGAGACACCAGCGGTTAAATCAGAATTTATGCCCCCCCAGACTAGCTCTGGGTTAGCTAGTCTGACAGATGTAGTGTTAGGAGCAAACTCTGAAGCAGCATCTAACTTTGTAATTAGACGAGACGGCTCGGCGACATCTCTTGATATCACCAAGATTCGCTCCGTGGTTGAGTGGGCTTGTGATGGTTATAACGTCAACCCTATCACCTTAGAAGCTGGTTTAACGACTAGGTTGCGCAATGGTGTCACCACGAGAGAAATTCAAGATAATCTAATTGACTGTGCCCTGGGGCTTTGTAGCCCTGACGAGCCAGCGTGGAGATATGTTGCGGGGAGGCTCCATATCTGGAGTCTTTGGAAAGATACTCAGGTAAGTCGCGGCTTTGGCTATGGAGATTTTGCCGCAGCGGTTAAGTTGCAGGTTGATACGGAGCGTTACGATCGCCAGATCCTAAACTATTCTGAGTCTGAACTAGCAGAAGCGGGCTCCTGGATTAATCCAGAGTGGGATCGGGATTATGACTATGCAGGGGCGGTACTGCTGACTAAGCGTTATTTGTTGGAAGATGAACTACCCCAAGAAGCTTTTTTAACCTGTGCTCTGCTCTTGGCGATTCATGAGCAGCCTGAAGTTAGGTTAGGGGTTGCTAAAGCATTTTATGAGGCGATCGCCCAACGGAAGATTTCTTTAGCTACGCCGATTCTAGCTAATCTCAGAGTGCCCCAGGGTTCTTTGAGTAGCTGCTTTATTATCGGGATGGATGATAATTTGGAGAGCATTTTTGCCGAAATTACTAACGCGGCTCGCATCTCGAAGAATGGCGGCGGCGTGGGGGTAAACGTCAGTCGCATTCGCGCCACAGGTAGCTGGGTAATGGGTAAGGATAACGCGTCTGGGGGGGTGATTCCCTGGATTAAGCTCCTCAACGATACGGCGATCGCCGTCAACCAGGGGGGGCGCAGGGCTGGGGCTGTAACCATTGGCTTAGATGTCTGGCATTTGGATGTTCCTGAATTTTTGGAGATGCAGGCAGAAAATGGCGATCGCCGTCGTAAAGCCTACGATGTCTTCCCGCAGTTGGTGATTGTGGATGAGTTTATGCGTCGGGTGGAGGCTAAAGAGAAATGGACGCTGGTAGATCCCTATGAGGTTAAAGAGCAGCTAGGGATTGAGCTAGCGGAGCAGTGGGGACAAGACTTTGAAGCGGCATATGCCACCATTGAAGCAGAGCTAGGTAAAAAGATTAACCTCTACAAAGAGATAGATGCCCGCGAGCTATTTAAACACATCATGCGTAGCCAGGTAGAAACGGGGATGCCCTATCTAGCTTTTAAAGACACCATCAATCGGGCTAATCCCAATAAGCATGAGGGCTATATTCCTGGAGTCAATCTCTGCTGTGAAAGCTTTAGTAACGTCAAGCCTGGGCTAGAAGCCCATTGCTGTAACCTAGTGTCTCTTAATCTGGCTAATCTAGAGCAGTCAGAAATCCCTGAGGTGTCTCAGCTAGCGGTGAGAATTCTGGATAATACGATTGATATTACCCAGCCTCCCTTTGCCGATAGCAAGCAGCACAATGATAAGTATCGTACTATTGGCGTGGGCTGCATGGGTTTAGCAGACTGGCTGGCAAAAAATCATTTAGGTTATGAAAGCCTGACAGAAATTAGCCAGCTATTTGAGGAAGTAGCCTACTGGTGTACTTTTTCCTCCATGGAATTAGCCAAAGAGCGGGGAGCATATGCGGCGTTTCCTGGTAGTGAATGGAGTCAGGGCAAGCTATTAGGCTCTAAATCCCTGGCAGAAATTTTACCCTTAACCGAAGATCCCGAACGATGGCAGCAGCTAGCCCAGGATGTGCAAACCTACGGTATCCGTAACTCTCATATTACTGCGATCGCTCCTAATACGTCTTCTTCCTTGGTTCAGGGCTGTACTGCCAGTATTTTACCTGTCTATAGCAAATTCTTTTACGATAAGTGGGCAAAGGGCACAGTTCCCATCGCGCCACCATTTATTGAAGACTGTTTTTGGTTTTACCGTGAGAATAAGAGCCTTAATCAGAAAATCGTAATTAAAGCGGTAGCTGTGATGCAGCAGTGGATTGATACGGGTATCTCGATGGAGTTACTGTTTAATCTTAATCAGGGGATATACTTCCCCGATGAGCCCGAAAGAGCCGTTAAAGCTAAGGATATCTTTGAAACTTTATTGATGGCTTGGAAAGAAGGTTGTAAAGCTGTTTACTATGTACGGACGGTACAGAAAGATGATTTTAAAGAGTCTGCTAGTGAGGGCTGTGTTGCCTGTGCTAACTAATTGCCTGTAAGCTGCTATCTTTGGGGTGAGTTTTGCTCACCTCGAAAGTTAGTTATTAATAAGGTAAATATATCAGAATCATTTTCACCTTTTACAATTAGACAATAAATTTATTGAGTTAGGCTATTTTATTTTTCAGATAAGCCTTTATTCATTTATATGGCGAAAAAGCATATTGTATCTCTTGGCTTTGATTTTCCAGGGGGTGAATTATTAAATGTTGAAAACATATCATTCAAATCAAATAAATCTCTTTGCGATGCAGATATCATAATTTTAGAACCTTGTATATTAGATCTTTATCGTCATTCTGTTTTTTCACATTTGGGAAAGCCCGTACTAGACGCAGATGATCGTTTTGTATACACAGAAAATAGAGATCATTGGCGACAAGAATTAAATCTTAACTTAGAAGATGGAAAAACTATATTTATATTCTTAAGCACGACGGAGGAATTTTATAGATCCAGCATAATTTCTCATAATGCTGAGTTAAATTATAATATGCTTCCAATAACTATTAATAATTTGGAATCTAAGAGTGGTAATCAAATCAAGATCGCTCAAAATTTAGGTTGTCTATCAACTTATTGGCACAACTTCTCTCAATATTCTAAGTATAAAGTATGTTTTGAGCTGGATCGAGAAACAACTTTTCTATCGACTAAAACTGGAAATAGAGCAGTAGGTGCAATTATTCCAGTAAAGAATGGTAATTTAGTTTTGCTTCCACATCTTGAATTTGATGAACAGCTAGAAGAATATGACGAGGATGGAGAGTTATATTACTGGAATAATCTAGCTGTTTCTCATGGTAAAAAGCTTCAAGCTGCTTTTATAGAAATTGACAAGGTTTTAAGGAGTGGACAAGCAAATACTCCTCCTCCAGAATGGTCACAGAAACCAAATTTTAAATTAGCATCAGAACTCAAACTAGAAAAGAGCATCAGCGAAACTAAAAAACAAATCGAGGAACTTCAACAAAAGCTTGATTCTGAGCAAGCTGAATTAGATAAACAAGGTCGCTTAAGATGGCTACTTTTTGAAACAGGAAAGCCATTAGAAGCCGCCATACTAGAAGCTTTACAAATAATGGGCTTCAATGCTGAAAATTATCAAGATGATGAATTAGAATTTGATGCTGTTTTTGTGAGCAAAGAAGGTCGATTTATTGGCGAGGCTGAGGGAAAAGATAATAAAGCAATCAATGTAGCTAAATTTAGTCAATTAGAAAGAGAGATTCAAGAAAATTTTGCCAGAGAAGAAGTAACAAAATATGCTAAAGGTGTTTTATTTGGCAATGCTGATAGGCTAAAAGAACTTGAGCAGCGAGCAGAATTTTTTACTAAAAAATGTATTCTTGGCGCAGAAAGATTGAAAATTGCCTTAATCAGGACACCCGACCTTTTTCCTGTTGCTAAATACCTAAAAGAAAATAACAATTCCAATTTTGCCAAGCTTTGTCGAGAGGCTATTGCTAACACAGAGGGGAAAATAGTTGAATTTCCTATAATTCCTTAAAATAAATTACTCAGGCGATCTCTTAGGCGATCGCTATATAAAAAGATTCAGTATAAACTAATAATTTGGCAATAAAGTTAAGTAAGTAATAATCAATAAAGTCCAGCTAAGAGGACATCTGAAAAGTTATCTTTTTGACATTAGAGTTCTTGACTTCGCCCCCCCCAGCCCCCCAATTCTGGGGGGAGAACAGTTAAAAATCCCCCAAGCTTGGGGGATTTAGGGGGCTTTCATGTAGCAAATGAGACTTTTCAGACAACCTCTAACTAAGAAATATTAATTTTGCAACTAACAACTAACGACTAACAACTAACGACTAACAATCTTAAGCAGTCAACTTTATTTACACCGAATATGAAAATTCTTTCTGCTAATCTCTGGTGTTATAATCCTTGGCAAGAACAAACCATTAAGAAATTATGGCAACTTAATAACGATATTTTAGTGTTTCAGGAAATCAAACCCCAATTAGTTGATTTTCTCAGACAATACGCCGCCGCAGCCAACATGACCCTTATTGAGGTTAAGAGCAATCAACAAATGGTTCTGGCAATAGTAAGCCGATTACCAATTAGGGAAAGTGCAATCATAAACTGGGACAATTTTGCCCAACGACCACAAATTAGAATTCAACTAAGTTCAGGAATAACTATTTTTGCTATCCACTTAACCGCCCCAATTACCTTAGCTAAATATGCTTTACGTCAACGACAGCTAGGGCAATTAGCTGATTTAATTAATCAATCAAGTAATCCTGTGATCTCTATAGGAGACTTTAATACTGATGTTACCGAAGGAGCTTTTAAAAGGTTCATGAAGCAAACTAAGAATTGTGCTCATGGCAGAAGCGGCAATTGGGATAATAAATCTTGGTTATCTGTTTTTCCTCTATTTGCCATTGATCATCTAATATATAGTAATTATTTTGAGCTACAAAATTTTACCATAAATAATTTTAATGGCTCAGATCACTTGCCTATTTCTGCCGTTTTAAGAGAAGATTTTTAACTTAAATAATTATATTTTTTGCAAAAATAATATTATTGCATTATTGTGATCGCAAAATAGCAGAAGATTTATCAATATTCATAATTAAACCTATCTAAATTCAGCATGATCAAGAATCAATTATTATTCTTAGTTTGTTATAGAGATTAGATCTCAATTTTATAAGAATTGAAGCCAGAAAACTTTGATAAGATTAGAGATTGTCCTTACTTAGCCTCCTGCTCATGAAACCCGACTACCTGGAGCGGATTCTAACTGCCCGTGTTTATGATGTGGCTCAAGAATCACCCCTTGAAGAAGCGCCTCATCTCTCCGCCAGATTAAAAAATAGGCTGCTGCTGAAGCGGGAAGATATCCAGTCTGTATTTTCCTTTAAATTAAGAGGGGCATATAATAAAATGGCTCAACTACCGACTGAGGTGTTGCGCCAGGGAGTTATTGCAGCTTCTGCGGGGAATCATGCCCAGGGAGTGGCTTTAGCGGCAGAAAGATTAAAAACTAAAGCGATTATCGTTATGCCTGTAACTACTCCCCAGGTAAAGATTGATGCGGTTAGAGCCCGTGGGGCGGAAGTGGTGTTGCAGGGGGATACTTATGATGATGCCTGCGCTCATGCTAAGGAACTTTGCCAGGATAAGGGGTTAACGTTTATTCACCCTTTTGACGATCCTGACGTAATTGCTGGGCAGGGAACTATTGGGATGGAAATCCTGCGGCAGTGTCAGCAGCCAATCCACGCTATTTTTGTGGCAATTGGAGGAGGGGGGCTTATTGCAGGGGTAGCGGCATATATTAAGCGCTTACGTCCCGAAATTAAGATTATTGGGGTAGAACCCGTGGATTCCGATGCCATGTCTCAATCACGCAAGGCAGGATATCGGGTTAGTTTATCCCAGGTGGGCTTATTTGCTGATGGTGTGGCAGTAAGGGAGGTGGGAGAAGAAACCTTTCGGCTGTGTCAAGAATACGTCGATGACGTTATTGTGGTGAATACTGATAACATCTGTGCTGCAATCAAGGATGTGTTTCAGGATACTCGCTCGATTCTAGAACCCGCAGGGGCATTGGCGATCGCAGGGGCAAAAGCTTACGTAGAACGGGAAAAAATTAAAGGGGAAACTTTAATTGCGATCGCCTGTGGGGCAAATATGAATTTTGATCGGCTGCGGTTTGTTGCCGAGAGGGCAGAATTGGGTGAACGTCGCGAGGCTGTCTTTGCTGTTACCATCCCTGAAGAGCGTGGTAGCTTCCTTCGGTTTTGTGAGTGTATCGGTAAGCGTAATTTAACGGAGTTTAACTATCGGATTTCGGATCAGCATCGAGCCTGTATTTTCATCGGCGTGCAGATTAAAGATCGGGCTGATGCGTCAGCAATTGTGGCTAACTTTGAAGCCCAAGGATTTAACACCCTTGATCTAACTGATGATGAACTGGCAAAAATGCACCTGCGCCATATGGTAGGCGGGCGATCGCCATTAGCGAAAAATGAATTGCTTTATCGCTTTGAATTCCCCGAACGTCCAGGAGCCTTGGTTAAGTTTCTCCGCAGCATGAGTCCTGGCTGGAATATTAGCCTGTTTCATTATCG
The DNA here is from genome assembly GCA_038524995.1 of Cyanobacteria bacterium J06621_8. GTDB lineage: Bacteria > Cyanobacteriota > Cyanobacteriia > Cyanobacteriales > Xenococcaceae > Waterburya. The sequence continues at coordinate 11,412 of JBCBIE010000036.1, read as the reverse complement.
AAATCATGGAGCTGACTATGGCAGAATTGCTGTAGGAATCCAGGTACCACCTGACGATATGCTTGAATGGCAGCATTTTCTCAACTCCTTGGGTTATCGCTACTGGGACGAAAGTTCTAACCCTGCTTACAAACTATTCCTCAGTTAGCTTATTTCCTCAACGTTAATTATTTACCCTTTAAGGCTTAATCAGCTTAAGCAAGAGTAAAACACGTGAGTTTTGGATCAGCTCAATCTTTTGACTATCAATCGGCTTAGAAAACTCTTGATTAGAGCAAAGTCGCTTAATTTATAGTTTGACAAATCTCCAGAAAGCTTATGGATTATGGCTTATGGCTTATGGCTATCCCCACAGATTCATATTCTGATCCAAAACTGACGTCAAAACCGATCTGTTTAAATATTTTGCTTGTTGAGGAACAGAGATACAATGCAATAAGAGAAGCCTGTGTCGCCCTGAATCGATGATTTATACCACCGAGGAACTGATTAAAATCTTAGACTGTGAGCTCAAAGAGAACTGGAAAGGTAAGCGCGTGCTCTTGTCTTCGGCAGAACGAATTAACGATCCAGTTGTGGCTAAAGCTTTAAATATGGATCAGGTGAATAAAGTCTTTGCCTATCGGGACTTTCGCAGTCAAATCCACGAGTATCAGCTACAGCATGGCGTTTCGGGCATTATTTGGCGTACCTGCACCTTTAACCAACAAAGTATTACCTATCCTGAAATTCATAATCAGCTGATCCCTGTTGAGGGAGATAAGGCAATTTTGATTGAGGCTCGTGCTCAAATTTTAGATTTTTGGTACCAAGCTACCAGCGACATGAAATACTGGCTAGTAAACCAAAGAGTTGACCACCAAGGAAATCATCATCAGCTAATTACCCGCGATTATCTCCATAAATTAGTCAGTCAAACTGAATGGGCGGAAATTGATGCGGCACGGACAGAAATTTACCTTGGTTTATGTTGGGGCGATCCTCAGGAATATTGCTATCAGTGGGCTAAACCTAAATCAGGTTGCGATCGCATTATTGCTACGAGATCCGAACCGAGCGCAATCAAGATATAGTGGTGAGAGCAGATTTGCTTTATTGGTCAGAATTTTACGTTTAAATCTATTAAATATATGTCTCAACAGCACGCCGTGGGGGTGATTCAAACTTTGGGATTCCCCTCTATTTTAGCAGCAGCAGATGCCATGTTAAAAGCAGGGCGGGTCACCCTAGTTTATTTTGATAAGGGAGAAAGCTGCACGTTTGTAATTGCGATTCGGGGACCAATTTCCGAGGTTAAACCATCGATGAGAGCAGGATTCACTGCCGCAGATGAAACTTTTGGGGGAAAAATTATTACTCACTATACTGTTCCTAATCCTCCTGATAATGTAGTAGCGGTTCTGCCCATTGAATATACTGAAGCAGTAGAGCAATATCGCTACTAATCATCCTAATTTACTAGCAACTTAGGTTCAAAAATTAGCCTCCGTCGGCTAAAATTAGTATTCGTAAATATAATCTCAGAATTAATTTTCAAATTCTTGAATTTATACTGTAATTAATAAGATTTAGGAGTAAATTTATGCCATCTCAATCTGCCGTAGGGTCGATCGAAACTAAAGGATTTCCAGGTATCTTGGCAGCAGCCGATGCTATGGTAAAAGCAGGCAGAGTCACCCTGGTGGGTTATATTCGGGTTGGTAGCGCTCGTTTTACGGTTAACATCCGTGGTGATGTTTCGGAGGTTAAGACTGCCATGGCGGCAGGAATTGACGCTGTTAAGAAAGCTGAAGGTGCTGCCTTAGAATCTTGGGTAATCATTCCCCGTCCTCATGAAAATGTCTGCGATGTACTGCCAATTGACTACACTGAAGCAGTGCAGCCTTATCTTGATCGCGTTGAAGGTAGAACTCTGCCGATTGCCCCTAACTAGTAGTTCATCACAAAAGTTCTAATAGATTTAACAAGGTTGGTATACCTGAGAAATAGAGAGTTAGGGAAAATTTAACTCCCTGACTCTGTTCTTAATATCTAGGTTCTTGGTATCTAGTAAGTGCTATTGGATAACTTTCTTTTCAAAGCTCTAATGTAGAGAAAGATCGGGAATTGATAATATTCAATAATTAGCCAGACAACACAAAGTAAATGGGCTAAAAAAGTTAAGATTGTCCAAAATACTGGTACCCACGATAATAAACTGCCGCTAATTGGTGGATACATATACACTCCGATACTAATTATTGCCGTTGGCAGCAGCACAAAGATAGTGGCAAATACTAGATATGCCCAGCCACCGTCTGTACCTTCTCGGTGAATTCCTTTCCAGACTTTGCCATTCCAATACCAAGTTAAAGGTAGTTGACTGTCTACCATCTTCAGCAGTTGCTTATCATAATTGGTAGTAAATATATGCTGGCAAAAGTTACAGGCAAAAGTTTCCATAAAAGGCATTTCCTCAATTTTGCCATGACGACATACTGGACAGGGATATTCTCCTTGATGATGAAAACGATTAAATTCTGTCCATTCTTGCTGTAGCATATCAATCGGAGAATCTTGGTGGGAACGATTAAATTTGTGCGCTTTAGGCATATGCTTCAAATGTCGTAATATTTTACCAGTGCTAATAAATATGAAAATTATCTAGCTGCTAACGATTAAGAAGATGAGAACCATAACTGTTTTTATCTAAATAAAATCTTTAATTTTTCTGAATGTTCTATATCTCATCTACCTTAATTGTCAATATTAGAACGTCATTATAGCGAGGCTAATCTGGTAGGTTAATCGGTTTGGATATATTTGATATAAATATCAATATTAGTTTGCAAACTTTGTAAACGAAAGCTTTTTGCTTAAGATGTAACTTAATATGGCGATGTTATGTCAATGATTAACGATTATTAGTTCGATCAGGCAATATCGGAAGACTTATTTTTAAATCGCTGTAGCTGCTGTTGAATTAGCTGCGATAAATGTTCCCGCTTAATTTCGACTCCGCGATTGAGATTTCGGCTATCTTCGAGAAAAATAATGCTGTCTACCTGCTGTAGGGAAAAGAGACGAAAGAGAAGTTGCACTACATCTATTGGCATCGCAATTAGGTCAGGGTTGGTTTTTTCCTGAAAAGCAGCGGCATCCTGCACTGAAATAAAGGCATAAATAACTTTTTTCTCCTGATTCAGCAAAGGATTGGTAATCGTGGTTAAAACCCAGTCTTCTGCTAAGTTTTGCAGGACGTAATATCTTAAATATTTTAGCTGCTGGGCAAGTGATTTTAAAACTGGTGCGATCGCCTGTTCAACGGCAATGGCTGGAACACCATATTGTTCAGCATCATTAATAATTACCGCTAACTGTTCCTCTAAATTCATGCAGCTTTATCCTCATATGAGAAAGCTAATTCACATTGGGCGTTTACTAAGAAACTCGGTTCATTTTTTCCAGTAAGATCTTAATCATTGGCGCATCACTGCTGTTAGGGGCAACCCTCAAAAAATATTCCAGGTCAATAATCGCTTCTGACCAACGGTTAATTTGATAGTATAGCAGTCCGCGATCGCGAATCTCAGTGTAGCTGTCAGGAAAAATTTTTATAATACCGCTCATCGTAGAGAGAGCCTTATCTAGTTCCCGACGATGGAGATAAATATATTTAAGATTACCGAGCATTCTAGCTAGGATCTGTTTCTTGCTTACAGGCGCTAACCAACTAGGATCGAGCTGAAGCTGCTGCTGATAGGTTGTATCAAGCCTTGCCTGACAATCTTCAGGAAAAAGTATTTCGCCACGGTTAAAGGGATCGACGAAAAACCCTACGTCTTCAAACTCAGGACGAATCAAAAAGTGCCCTGGCATACCAATTCCCACCATGGGGAAATCTAGGCGACGGGCGATCGCCAAATAAATTACTGAGAGGCTAATGGGAATACCTAACTTACGATCAATAACTTGATGGATAAAGCTATTGTCAGGATCATAGTAACTGCTACTATTCCCGCGAAATTTAAGTCGCTTAAATAAGTAGTGGTTAATTGTCTGAATCACCTTCATCGGGTAACGTTCTGGAGGTAGCTGTGCCTCAATTTCTGTGGCAATAATCCATAAAAAGTCTAGATACTTTTGCACTTCTAATTGAGGATATTCTGCCTGAGCAAAATAAAGTGCTGCTTGAGCCAGATCAATTTCATCCTCTACCTTATTAATTTCTTGGTAAAAGTTATGCCACAGCAGTTGGTTATCCATCGAAATGATTACTAGTTAAATAATTCTTAATAATTATACTAGTGATCCTGGGTAAATATACTGGTTAGTTTGTACTTAACGCTTATTTTAAATATTGAGTAATTAAAGGCAAACGGTTATAGGTTATAGGTTATAGGTTATAGGTTATAGGTTTATACCTGTTTGATTGATAGCCCAATCCGCTTTAGCTTTTGATTGACTTCTAATACTTTGACTTTAACCACCTGTCCTACTTTGACAATTTCCTTAGGATCAGAGACAAAGCGATCGCAGAGTTGGGAGATATGTACTAAACCGTCTTGATGTACTCCCACATCGACAAAAGCACCAAAGTTAACTACGTTGGTAACTACTCCTTCAAGAATCATCCCTTCCGTTAAATCACTAATTTCTGCCACCCCTTCCTTGAAGGTGGCATACTGAAATTTCTCTCTGGGATCTCTGCCTGGTTTTTCTAGTTCAGCAATCACATCTTGCAGGGTGGGTAAGCCAATCTCTACGGTAACAAACTGCTTTAAATCCAAGCTTTTGAGTCCCTCTCTAGATTGAGTAATTTGCTCTAAGGGTACTCGGATACTCTGGGCAATTTGTTTAACCAGGGGGTAGCTTTCAGGGTGCACTGCGGTGTTGTCTAGGGGATTATTACCCTGACGAATTCGCAGAAATCCCGCCGCCTGTTCATAGGTTTTCTTACCTAGCTTAGGCACCTTAAGTAATTCTCTGCGGTTTTGAAATCCCCCCTGCTGGTTGCGATACGCCACAATATTATTGGCAATAGTCGGGGAAATACCCGAAACAAAAGTCAGCAATTCCTTTGAGGCAGTATTGAGATCAACCCCGACATAGTTAACGCAGCTTTCCACCGTTTCTTCTAGTTTCTGCTTGAGTAGCTTTTGGTTAACATCATGTTGATATTGACCTACGCCAATAGATTTAGGATCGATTTTGACTAATTCTGCTAAAGGATCTTGTAATCTTCTGCCAATACTAATTGCCCCCCGCACCGTCAGATCTAAATCGGGAAATTCCGAGCGTGCCACATCACTGGCAGAATAGATTGATGCCCCCGACTCATTAACAATCACCTTAATCGGCTGTGGTGTAATTTCTCGCAACACTTCCCCCACAAAGCCATCTGTTTCGCGGGATGCAGTACCGTTACCAATGGCAATTAATTCAATCTGATATTGCTTGATTAACTCTTTAAGCAATTGCAACCCTTGCTGGCGCTTATGTTCACCAGAATGAGGAAAAATAGCTTGATACTTAAGATATTGTCCCGTGTCCGACAGTACTACCACTTTACAACCCGTCCGAAAGCCAGGGTCGATCGCCAGAGTTGGTTTGCGCCCTGCTGGAGAAGCTAATAAAAGATTGCGTAAATTGGCTTCAAAGGTTTGGATTGATTCAGCGTCCGCATAGTGTTTGCGATCGCTCCTCACCTCCCGAACTAAAGCAGGTTTTAATAGGCGATTAAAGGAATCTTTGAGCATTGTTTGGTAGAATGCTTTTAGCATTGGATTCTTAGTACCTATTTCTCTCTGCTCTAGATAAGCCATCACCTCAGACTCATCAAAAGCAACGTCAATACTAACAATGCCCTCTGCCTCACCACGATAGAGAGCCAGTAAATTATGGGACGGAATTTTGCTTACTCCGTAACTATAGTCACGGTACATCTCGTATTTAGTGCTTCCTTCAGGGTGCTCTCCCTTAACTTGCGAGACAAATACGCCCCGTTTGAAAAAATAATTACGCAAATAAGCCCTGATTTCCGCACTGTCTGCGGTTTGCTCTGCCAAGATATCTGATGCTCCCGCTAAAACCTGTTCCGCAGTCTCCACGCCCAATTCCAAATTAATATACTTACTCGCCTCTTCATCCAAAGAAATCCTAGAAGCTTGAGATTGATTCTGAGTCACAATCCATTCTGCTAAGGAACCTAAACCTTTCTGTCTTGCAATAGTTGCCCGTGTGCGTCGCTTTGGCTTATAGGGCAGATACAGATCTTCTAGCTCAGTTTTATTAAGACAGGCGGTTATTTTTGCCGTAAGCTCAGGAGTCAGCTTGTCCTGAGATTCAATTTCCTCAATAATCTTAGCTTTGCGCTGCTCTAGCTCATCGATATAAGTATAGCGTTCAAAAATATCACGCAGAGTAACTTCATCTAACGAACCTGTTTGTTCCTTCCGATAACGAGCAATGAAAGGCACTGTTCCCCCATCTTGCCAGAGATCTAGGGCATTATTCAGATTGCGAAGGGGTACGGAAAACTCTTGTGCTAGTAATTGCCGAATCTTAGTCATTAGTAATCGCTATCAGTGATCAGCTAGGGGTAATCATAACAAATACCATTTCTCAAAAGTTGCTCTCTGGTTTAATTATCTGAATTAGAAGATTAGAGAATCTTGTATGAAGAATTAATTCGTTACTAAATAAGCTTCAGAATTGCGATCGCAGTAAAATAAAAAATTCACTATATATCTTTGAAAAGCTAATAGCAAAATACTATTTAAACCGCGTCTAATTTGAAACCCATAGTTTTTAAGTTAACTGTCCGAGGGATTGCGGTGCGACCCCGCGTCGCCGTCAGGCGCAAGGGAACGCGCACCGTTAGGGATCAGGGATTAGGGATTGGGAAGATAAATTTCTGGTAACCAAAAACTCCAGTTTTCTATGTGGACGCGGTTTATAATCGTGATGAATTAAAAATTACTAAATATAAAAGAGGAAGCCATTGATAAAGTTCAAGCATTAGCTTTACATGCGATCGCAGATCGACTAGAACATGGGGAGAATAGTTATGGTTTGCTAAACCTTCGCTATCAAGAAAAAGATGTTATGAGAGCAATTAAGGAGGTGCAGCGAAATGAACCTTAAATATCAAATGACTATTCAGTGGAGTGAAGAAGATAATCTTTATTTAGTTGCTTTGCCTGATTTTCCTGGTCAACAATGGTCAACTCATGGAAATACCTATGAGGAAGCTGCGGCAAATGGCAGAGAAGTTTTAGAACTGTTAATCGAATCCTATCAAGAAAGAAATTTACCATTGCCTAAACCGACAATAATTAGTTTAGAGGCGGCTTAATATTGAGGGAACTGTTGTTTAGCCATCGTCCTTGGCTAAACCTACTGCTTTCTATTATTCTTAGCGATACGGAGAGAGATAAAAAGGTTTCCTAACTACCGTAACAGGATAGGTCTTACCACAACCTTTTACCTTTAAAGCTTGTTCTATTTTACCTATTGACTTAGATACATAAGCTAGAGCGATCGCTTCTTACAGTAATGCGATTGTTTATCCTTTAAGGCTTTTTTATTCAAGTATTTTGAAGTCTAATAAGCTAGAAACTATCACCAAAAAAGTTATAGGTTATAGGTTATGAGTTATAGGTTATCTTATGCCCGAAGGTCCCGAAATTAGAATTGCTGCCGATAAAATTGCTAAAGCGATCGCCAATAAGCCAATCACCTCGATCTTCTTTGCTTTTGAAGATCTTAAGCCCTACGAGGAGATCTTAGTCAAGCAGCTAATTACCAGAGTGGAGACAAAAGGCAAAGGAATGCTCATCCGTTTTGATAACGGCTTGAGCATCTATAGCCATAACCAGCTTTACGGCAAGTGGATGATTCGCAAAGCGCATAATTATCCCGAAACAAAGCGCCAGCTAAGATTGGCAATTCATAACGAACGTAAATCAGCATTGCTTTATAGTGCCTCAGATATAGACGTTCTTGATGAAAATGCGATCGCCGTTCATCCTTTTTTATCCAATCTGGGACTAGATGTCTTAGATCCCCAAACAACCCCCCAAGCAGTTGCAGCGAGACTGCTCGAAAAACCTTGGCATCGTCGTCGTTTTACCAGCCTCTTACTCGATCAGCGGTTTTTGGCAGGACTAGGCAACTATCTCCGTAGTGAAATCCTGTTTGTCGCCCGCTTACACCCTACACTACGCCCCCTAGACTGTAGCCCAGAACAAATATCTATCCTGGCACAGGCGGCTATTGATATTTCGAGACAGTCCTATCAAACAAAAGGAATTACCAATGATTTAAAAATAGTCACTGAATTAGAGGCGGACGGCTACAAACGCCGTGATTATCGCCACTGGGTGTTTGATCGAGAAGAGCGACCCTGCTATATTTGTCAGACCTCAATTATCAAGGAAATTTCAGGAGGACGGCGATATTATTTTTGTCCTGAATGCCAGGGTTCTAGTAACCTATAACTGAGGGCGACCCCGCGTACCACAAGGGCATAACATCGGCGTAAGACGTTTATCCTCGAATGGGGGCAAGGGAACGCGCCCGAACCCGACAGGGCTATAACCTATAACCTATAACCTATAAATCATTATGTCCCTCGGTAATGAACCAGCAGAGATTTTAGAGCAAAAACTATTCTATAAAGGACGCAAGTTCAACTATGAAGTAACTAAACTGCGGTTGCCCAATGGTGCTACAGGGGAGTGGGAATGTATCCGTCATCCTGGGGGTGCTTTGGCTGTACCTGTTACCGATGATGGTAAATTTGTTCTGGTTAGGCAATATCGTTTTGCTGCGGCTGGTCGCTTGCTGGAATTTCCTGCGGGGACAGTTGAGGAGAATGAATCGCCTTTTACAACGATTCAGCGAGAGATAGAGGAAGAAACGGGCTACAGTGCGAGCAAATGGCAGGATATGGGTAAATTTATCCTTGCTCCTGGATATTCCGACGAGTATATATATGCTTTCCTCGCACAGGGTTTAGAAAAGCTAGCCACCCCACCACCCCAGGATGAGGATGAAGATATCGAGGTGGTATTGATGACGGATGCCGAGTTGGAAGCAGCTATTTTAAATGGTGAACCGATTGATGGGAAATCCATCGCCAGTTTTTATATGGCGCGAGCGTATTTAAGTAATGAGTAATAAGTTAGAGCGTTGGCTACAGCTTTAGTTCTGAATCTTCTGAATCTGTAGTAGCGTTGCAGGCTGTGGAAGGGGTTGAATTGATGGCGAATTTTTGATAACCCTGGACAGTTAACAAATCGGCGATCGCTTCTGTTGCTTTTTGGTTTGCTGTGTCTAAGATTCCTGCTTGGCAAGCGGTGTTGGTAATTTCGACTAGGGTTTTTCTTTGTGCCAGAGTTTGTAGCTGGGGAGCAACGTCAGGACCTAAATTAAACCACCCCCGATCATAATGGTAAACCTGGGAATGGTTGACGTCGATTTTGCTGTCTAGAATTTTGGCTGGGGGTAAATTAATCTCGATCTGATCTTGGTTGATGCTAATGTCTGCTGCGGTAAGCTCTGCCAAATCAATACCTGCTCGAATTTCTCCTCTGGCAAGATACAGTAATTTAGTTGTTCCCAAAGTTACGTCTCCTAACTTACGGTCTGCTGAAGTAGGAACCATAGTTTCAACAGTTTGCACCGTGGTTGCCAATTCTTGAATATTTTGAATCCCCTGGATAATTGGCGTGAAATGTTCTAATTTTGGCTCAACAGGCTGCGGTTTGAACAAATTCGTAATTAGATTTAACGCGCGATCGCTGGTGCGCCAGATACTGAGAACAGTAAGCAGTCCAATTAGAGTTACGCCTCCTGTTCCCCACAATAATAATTGAGTGATGGAGGTTGAAAGAGATGGGGATTTCTTCATCTTAAATTAGGCAGCAGAAAAGCTTCAGCGTTGGGGAGCAGATGTAGCTAGTTGAGCGACATTACATTAATTCTAGCTCGTTAATTCACCCTGGGATCTACAAAAATACTGGACTAACAACCCAACATCTTAAATTGAGCCTGTCTCTGATTAATCTTAAAAGTCGTCTTCTGAGTTCTGTTTGACGACAGCTAGTGTTTTTCAAGAATATTTGTTATGCTATAACACCGTATATAGCGTAGGAATAAAAACAAACTTTTATGGATTCATTTTTATCTCAGTCCCAAGATTCCATGTTGACCAATCCGATTTTTAATCCAGAAGGAGACGACAAGATAGAAAATCGCTCAATCTGGTTTGGTAATACCACCAACCTGATGCAGCTTAATGACGTGCGCTATTCCTGGGCAATTGGTCTTTACCAGCAGATGCGCGAGAATTTTTGGATACCCCAAAAGCTTGATTTGACTCAGGATGTTACCGACTATTGGAACTTAACAACCGAAGAACGTCGGGCATACGATGGCATTCTTAGCTACTTAACATTTTTAGATTCGGTGCAAACCTGCAATATCCCTCACCTTAAAAGTTGCGTAACTGCACCAGAGGTGAGTGTCTGTATGGCAGAACAAATCTCCCAGGAGGGAATGCACAACCAGAGCTATCAATATATTATTGAAACGGTGATTCCGAGCGATCGCCGTAGTACTGTTTATGAGTTTTGGCGCACTGATAAAGTCTTGGCGGATCGATGTGAATTTATCGCCTCAATTTATCAGAAGTATGTTGATGATCCCACTCCTGAAAACTATTTTGTCTCGCTACTGGCGGATTACTTGCTAGAGGGAGTTTATTTCTATAACGGCTTTATTTATTTCTACAATCTGGCTTCGCGGATGTTGATGCCTGGAAGTGCCGATATCCTCAAGATGATTAATCGTGACGAATTGAGCCACGTTAGACTATATCAAAAATTGCTCCCCGAAGCGATGCGGCTGTTTCCCCATTCTGTAGAGCAAATTTATGAGATGTTTGATAATGCGGTACAGCATGAATGCCGTTGGACAAACCATATTGTTGGTGATTGTGTTTTAGGGATCAACGAAGGTAGTACTGAACATTACACCAAGTATCTGGCAAATATGCGTCTGCGCGCCGTTGGCTTAGAACCCTTGTACACTGACAAAAAATACAAAAAAAGCCCCTATAAACACTTGGAAAGGTTCTCTGACACCAAAAAAGCTGGACACACTAAAGCTAATTTCTTTGAAGCTGGAGTCACCAGCTATGTCATGTCCTCTGGAGTCGCTGGTTGGGATGAAATCTAAAAAGGAGCTAAAGGCTAAAGGCTAAAAGCTTTTTGATAAAACTATTCTTAAGCTAGATGAGAGAGTTTCTCTCATCTTTTTATTTGACTGTAAAAACACGGAACTATACTAAATCCGATTACCAAAATACACTTACTAAATGCAAACCTGAAAAACCCCGTTACCCGTTACCCGTTACCCGTTACCCGT
>JBCBIE010000035.1:0-54530 GCA_038524995.1 Cyanobacteria bacterium J06621_8 | reverse complement strand
TGATCTCTGACCTACTTTTCTCATCTTCTACCTATTCGTGCAAGAGGTCTATTATGGATGCCTACTGCCTCAGCTAGTCCTCAGCTAGACGAGATTAAAGTTAGCTTGGGAAACGATAGCGGAGAGTTAAAATTCTTCCCGAGTAATCTCAAGCTAGAGACTGGCAAGCCATACAAACTGCTGTTGGATAATCCCAGCCCTAGCAAACACTACTTTACCTCTAAAGATTTTGCCGATGCTAGCTGGACAAAAAAAGTTCAGGCGGGAGCAGTTGAGGTTAAAGGAGCAATCCATGAGCTAGAGCTTAAGCCAGGTGGATTAGCTGAATGGGTAATCACCCCAATGAAAGCAGGCACTTATAAACTATACTGTTCAATTAAGGGTCACGCTCCTGCGGGAATGGTAGGAGAGATTGTAGTGACAAATTAGTGATTTTAAGCCCAATTTTTCCTAGGGAACGTAGCTCAATTGGCAGAGCAAGCGACTCTTAATCGTTTGGTTGTGGGTTCGAGTCCCACCGTTCCCATAATATTCTCATTGACAGGCTGTGTTAGGGCATTGTCTGGTCTGAATCCATAACCTATAGCTCGCGATGCTTGAAATCTTATCTGTTTTAAACTCTAGTTAAAATTGACAGTCAGCATTCTGAGGAAGAGAATTGCCAGTCCCCTGGGCTGTAAGCACTACATTCCCCTGAGCATCCTGATACCAATTACTAGCGGGGAGGGGTAGGGAATTCTTAACAGGCGATCGCTCGGCAACTTGGGTCGGCAGTTCCTCAAATTCAATTATTGATTGGGCTCCTAGTAATTCTTGGGGACGGCGGGGCAGTCCTCCCCTGCCTGTAATGGTTAACTGGCTATTGCTAGCTCCCTTTTGCGCGGGACAAGCCACGGCAACAATTTCTTCCGCTTGGGTTGGCTGTTGGGGAATATCTGAGGTGTCAAGGGCGGTGGGCTGTAAAGTTTCAATATTAACTATGCCATCTACTCCCAAACTAGAGCTAGCGCTGATTACACAATCACCACAAACAAATAATCCCTGGGTATCAATAGTGATGTTCCCGCCCATGCCGCGAAAGGCATCCGCCGTTAGCTGACTTCCCTCTAAAGCTACGAGATTATTCGCACTGATCGTGATGTTTCCGCCGTTACCTGTCCCTGCTGCCGTTGCCGTTGTGAGACTACCGCCACTCAAGAAAATATTGTTGGCATTCAAAAAAATATTTGCTCCTCCAGCCATAGTATTAGCAGTGATCGCACTTTGATTATCGAGGGTAATTGTTGCGGCGTTAACCGTCAGACTGCCTGCATCACCCGTACCAATGGAGCCAATAGCAATATCACCACCCTGGTTAAGGCTGAGTAGGGGGGTGTTAATAGTTATGTCTCCGCCGTTACCTGTGGCGATGGGGAGGAGGTCTGCCCCTGCGCCAATGCTACTAACTAAAACATTATTATCTGATTCCCCCGAAACGGTAACAGATTCAGCGGCATTGATAATGATGTTTCCACTATTTCCAGACCCCAGGCTTTCCGTGGTTAACTGAGCACCCTGTAAAATTCCTAGCTGATTGGTATCAATCTCAATATCTCCTCCCTGACCAGCAAATACCGTACTGGCAGAAATGATTGAGGCATCAATAGTGAGAGTTTGTCCAACATTGAGAACAGTTTTGCCCCCTAAGCCATCGCCAAAAGTCGCCGTGGCAATTAAAGCTCCCTCTCGTAGTGAAAGATCGGGGGTAGTGATGCTAATCTCCCCAGCTTCCCCAGTCCCGAGGGTGGCAGCCAAAATACCCTGGTTAACTAAATCGGTATCTAGACTAGCTAGGAACTCAGCACTAAGAAAATTAGGGTTAAAAAATAGCTCCTGTAAAAACTCAAATCCCGAGCCAACAACTTCTACAGATTCCTGAGCATTAATATCAATATTGCCGCTAACTCCCGAGCCAAATACTGAAGCATTAATCAATCCTCGATCTAACTTGAGAGTATTTGTCCTAATTCTGACATCGCCTCCTGTGCCAGAAATAGTATTTGCCGACAAGGTGCCCAAATTACTTAGCAGGATAGAATCAGCCACAATATCTAAACTTCCTGCTCTCCCTGTACCAAAACTCTGGACATCAATCCTGGCACCCTCACTAACCAGTAATTGCGGAGTAGTAATGCTAATGTTACCTGAGCTGCCGTTAACCGCACCGGCTACCTGGAGGTTATTTGAGGTAGCCAGTAAGCCAACGGGAAGGGTTCCGCCAAATGCTTCGTTCAGTATCTGATTGCCAAGCAACTCTACTGATTCAGTGGCATTAATGGTTAATTCTCCACCATTACCGATGCCAAAGGCTGCCGTAGAAAACGATGCCCCATCTCGAATAATCAGCTTGCCCGTGGCAATGGTCAGATCTCCACCATCAGCCTCGGTGAAGGTTGTGGTGCCCACGCCCGCTCCAACAAATCTACTGGGATCGGCAGGATTTATTAGCACACCTGAAGCTTCGATACTTTCATTGGCTTGAATTGTAATATTACCCCCTGTTCCACCGAAAGGTATCAATTCGCCATTTGGTGGCAGCAGCGCTCCTGAATTACTGACAATTCCAGCATTATTCATGGTTATGGTGTTGGCTTGGATATTAATATCTCCACCTTGACCAGAACCAAGACTGCTATTGGTCACAATTCCTGTGGGCAGGATACTTTCTGGAGGAGTATTGCTCAAATCTATTGAATCACTAGCAATAATATTGATATTGCCTCCGTCTGCTACTCCAAATGTTAGGTTAATTACGTTAGCTCCCTCACTAACCTGCAATCGTTCTGTGCTTAGGTTAATATCCCCGACGAATGCTTCTGGGGTACTGGCTAATCCTCCGCCAATTTGTAATGCGGAGGCGTTTAAATTAATATCAGTAGCAGTAATATTGATGTCGCCGCCCCTACCTGAAGTAAATACGGGGTTAAAGATGATGGAACCATTATTAAGATTTAGGGAGTCACTACTAATGATGATGTCTCCTGCTGCCCCAGTAGCCAAAGTTCCCGCGAAAATTCCCGTCAGGCGATCGCCTGGTTGAATGGTACCGTTAAGAGCATTAACCTGGTACTGCTGCTGAAATTCTTGAAAACCTGAACCCTCAATGTTGATGTCTGTAGCTGCAATATTAATATCCCCCGCATTTCCTGCGCCAAAGGTCATGCTGCTGATGAATGATTGAGCATTGATGGTCAATTCTCCTGTGGTAATCTCGACACTGCCGCCCTGACCAGTCGCATCTGTCGCCACATCATTAGAGATCTGAGAACTGGTTACGCCACTAGAAGTAGTCCCCGATAAAACTAGAGAAGTTGTGCCCCCGATACGTATACTTCCCCCTGTTGCATTACCTAGGGTTTGAGCATTGATTTGCGATCGCTCTAGGCGAATATTATCTCCCTGAATTTGGATTCCCCCTGATGGATTATCCAGGGAATTAGGATTTAGTAAAGCCGTATCTAGTAGCTGCACATCGGCAAATTGAGTTACTCCTTCATATCCCAACTGCCATCCCGCATCAATTTCCGTAATACTAACCTGCCCTTCAGCAACGCTACCAAGGTCGATTCTGCCTGCTTCGGCGGTAATAACTTTGTCTGTAAAATTAATCCCGTTACCTACTAGGGCAAAAGTATTACCTGGGGCAACCTCCAGACTAGAAGTAGAATCCGCAATTCCTGAAACTTGAATTGGAGCAGAATTACGCCCCAACTGTAACCCCAAAGGAGTGCTGACGGACAACAGAGGTTGAGTACTCAAATCTGTATTAAAAACCCTACCATCATCAAACACTATGCTCTTCGCAGTGCTGCCTAAAAATGACCCTCCAATATCCAAAGCGACATTATTTCCTAAGCTTATGCCCTGGGGATTAAGCAAAATTAGATTAGCATTGCCGTTAGCTCTAATTAATCCATCAATATTAGATAGATTACCCCCCGTAACTCGGCTAATTATGTTGCTTATTTCTAGAGCATTATTAAAAAATGCGATATTGCCAGTACTTATAGAAAAATCTTGAAAACTATGAAATAGATTATTATTGGCTCTTGTCCCGCCAGTAATTTCTGTAACGTTATTAATTGTGGTCGTTTCTGTTCCCAGGCTGCCGTCGGGAGTAATTTGTGCTGCTAGGGGACTGCAAAGCACACACCAGGTAGATAAGCCGCTGAAAATCCCCCAGGAAACTAAATTATCTTTCGTCTGCTGATGGAGATCGCCTTGTGGTAAGTTTATTCTTGGCAATTGCCGAAAACCACGCCAGAATTGAGCCATATTCCACTACATCTCAATAATCATCTATAAGTATTTAATCTTATAGTATTTCTAAATAAGAAGTTAAGCTGTCACGCATTTAATTTACTTGTTGTGATTAGGCGTAATCTATAGAGCATGGAAGATGTGCATTGTCTAAATATAATGATCATCCAGTTCTCAACACATTTTTATTTGTATCTTGCTAGATTGAATTAGGAGCTATCTAAACTTAAGATATAAAGTTTTATATCTAATATTAAAAATTTCTGCCAATAGCCAATAGCTTGTTAAATATCTAAATGTATCTCACCAAGCCGAGAATTGCTATATTATTAAATTTTATCTCTATTGCTTATTTAGGCAATAGCTAGCATCAGACAAAGCGATTTTACTATAATTGCCAGTCCATATATTACGTATTTCAATATGTTGTTTGCTATCGAAAAATTATTAACTAAACTACGCCAATTTAGTTGTTCTTGGGGTAAAATTAACCCATAAAAATCACAGGTTAAAGGTTGAGAGGGGATTAACTGATAGTTTTCTGGGGCTAAATTTTGACCTTCTATTTCCCCTAACAACAATATGCTATCGCTAACAAAAGTGTTGATTCTGCCTTCTTTAAGAGCTTGAATCCCCTCTCTTCTTCCGCGATCACCTTGAAAATAAACTTTATCGGCTTTAGGGTAAGTGGAGTTTATAAAATCCTCAGTAGTGCTATTTTGGAGCACTCCTATTTTAATGTTTGTCAAAGTACTATTAATATCTATGGAGCTAGCTTCATCTTGAGCAATTAAAAAGCGAGTACCGCCAATAAGAATTGGCTTGGAGAAACTGATGTCCTCTCGATTAGATTGAATAGTATTAGAGCCACATTCGAGATGAACTATATTATCCTGTACCAGTTGCCAGCGATTGTCTAGATTAGAAGGTATTTTAGCAACTTCAATTGTTCCATCAATATCTAGTTCTTCGGCTATATATTTCCCTAAAGAATCGGCAAAATCATTACAATATCCTGTCCATAAGTTGTTTGTATCATCAATAAAACCAAAAGGTGCAGCATCGCTTCTCATAGCAACTTTTAGGGTTTTTGTTTGACGAATTTGGGCGATAACTGCTTCCGATTTATTGGGGGAGATAACAACTAATGGTTCGGGAATAGGAGTCTCAGGAGCAGTTGCACCATAGGCAAGCTCTAGTTGTTCAGCGGTTAAAGATTGAATTAGATGTAGCGGTAAGGCTTCATCGCTGATATTGCGAGCGTATGCAGCAGTTAAGTAGGGTTGATAATCATCGTTGTCACGCAAATGAACTTCTAAAAAAGCCAGGCTCATGGCTTGGAGGTAGCTACGACGCACTTCTGTAAGAGGACTGCTCAAAAAAGCTGCAAAACCTTCAGCAGTGCCGTCGTTGAGTAAATAATCATGACCACCCCCTTCCATAACTCCTAAATATTTATGTCTGGTTTGTAACCATAAAAAAGGATGAGCCTGTTCGGGAATAAATGGAGTAATGGTGTCTTCACTTCCTGCTAGTAGCATGGTGGGGATGTCTATCTTAGCCATATTCTCAACTCCCAAAGCAGTGCTGGTAAAAGGATTAGCCGCGATAATTACTTTGATGCGTTCATCTCTCTGGCTTGAGTCCACTGGTGGTAAACCACTAGCACGACATTGCAGCAGCATCGATACATTGAGAGAAGGCTGATTTTGCTGACACACTTGGTTAATCCTAGCTTGATTAATAGGGGCACCTGCAACTGCTAAAGCTGTATTTCCCCCGAAGGAGTGACCAAAGATTCCTACTTGTTCCCAGTTTATTAATTGATTTAACTCTGTATTTTGTTCTAGTTCATCTAGTAAATAAGTGATGTCTTGAGGGCGGCTGTAAAATTCTATAGGGCTAACATCAACACTCAATTCCCCCCGTAAAAAAGCGTCTTGATATTCCTGATTACTGCCAATATGTTCGGGAGCGATTACGATGTAGCCATGAGAAGCCAGGTAATTCCCTAAATAGCGAAAGTTGCTGCCACTAGATCCAAATCCATGAGTAATAATTACCAGAGGTGCAGACTGGTTAATTTCTTTAGGTAAATAAATATCCGCATCAAGATTGTAAGAGTTAGTGAAACCAATATTAGTCTGGCGCACGTAATCAATGGGAAAGGTTAGAGCTTGATACTTTACTGAATAAGCACCTGGCTGGCGAATATCCTTTAATTGAGAGAAATCAAGGGGAGGTTGCGAGTTAATTTCTGTTTCTGCTATTTCTGCGATCGCCTTTACTGTAGAGTCACGATAAGCGAGGAAACTAGCAGTTTCTTTAATTAAAGAAGAAATCAAACTAGTATTAACTTGAATCTCTTCGGTGGGAAATTTGCGTAGCATATTGATGACGGTTAAACCTTCAGAATCCGTTGCGGCGAGTAAGATAGCCGCCCGCAGCGCGTAAATTCCATTGCGCTGGGGATGGGTATAAATTACCTCTCCTAGCTGTCTGAGTAGTTTTTCACCAATTGGTGCATTTGTTATCTTGCGAATTATAGTAGGGTCTAAGTCAAATTCTTGTCGTAGCATACCTCGTAGCTGGGTTAAAGTTGCTTCGTCTAAATGACGGGTGTAAAACTTCAAATCTCTAGTGATTGTTCCGTCTTGAGCAAAAGTCTCTAAGGAATCAATTTTTAGCTTAAATTCTCCCAAAACTGGTAAGGAAAAACTAATTCTTTCGGCACCTAAACTAGGTTTTGGTTTTAAAACTATGAATAAGGCACTTAAGCTAGCTAAAAAACTTGTCAAGATTAGTTTACGGAGTTTGCCACTCATAGAACTTGATAATTATGGAATACTTTTTTCTGGTTTAAATTTAGCAATTATGGAGTTAAGACTTATAATTTTGTCGCAAAATGTCTGACAATTTTCGCTTAATGCCCTTGTATTTTCTTTTAAAGTATTTAGATTTTTAATTAAATAAATTCCAATTTTCTTTATAGTATTTTATTTTCCTGCAAGGCATAATTATCATTAAAATAATTTAACTAAAATATTTCTTAAAATCCAACCTGACATTGTTATCAATAAACTGATTAGTAATTCATGTCTTACGATTTATTATTAAATATCGAAATCGATATTTTAGTATTGCTTTTAATTGCTTGTTTGTCTGCGATCGCATTAAAACAACTCAAATTTCCTTACACCATAGGATTGGTAATTATTGGCTTAATTTTAGGTACTTTGGCAAATCAAATTCCTGCATTAGAGGTTATTAATACCTTCAAGCTTTCAGAGGAATTAATCTTATTTATTTTTGTACCACCACTGATTTTTGAATCTGCTCTCAACATGGACAGTAGATTGTTAGTGCGGAATCTTGCTCCAGTTTTAGTCTTAGCTGTTCCAGGGTTGTTAATTTCTACTGCTATTGTGGGGACAATTTTAGCTTGGCTAACTCCTTTATCTTGGTGGCAGGCTTTACTCTTTGGTAGCCTAATTTCCGCTACTGATCCTGTAGCTGTAATCGCCTTATTTAAAGAGCTTGGTGCGCCAAAGCAGCTAACAATCTTAGTAGAGGGAGAGAGCTTATTTAACGATGCTACCGCGATCGTAGCTTTTAATATTATTCTCGGGGTAATTGCTACAGGCGAAATGGGAAGCAACGCCATTAAACAAGGTATGATTGCATTTTTTATTTCCTTTTTTGGTGGAATTATTATCGGTGCGGTTTTTGGTTACGTAATGAGTTGGCTACTCAGATTGACTCAAGAGAATTCTTTAGTTTTATTCACTATCACTACAGTTATTGCTTATGGTGCTTTTATTATCGCCGAGAAAATCTTTGCCGTTTCCCCCGTAATGGCAGTAGTAAGTGCGGGTTTGGTTATTGGCTGGTATAAATCCAATCGACTGGATAAAGAAGTTAGAGAGTATGTGGGTGAGTTTTGGGAATATGCTGCCTTTTTAGCCAACAGCTTTATTTTTCTCTTAGTGGGTATTACCGCAGGCAATTTTCGCTTTTTTAAACAACTATTAGAGACTCAATCTTTACTGACAATTTTTGGTATTGCCATTGTTACAGTTTTAATCGCTAGAGCAATTGTCATTTTTACTTTAGTGCCCATCATCAATCACATAACTAAATCTCAAATTCCTCTAAACTATCAGCTAGTTAGCTATTGGGGTGGTTTGCGGGGTGCAGTATGTTTGGCTTTAGCTTTAAGTATTGATGCCGAATTTCCTAACCGCGATTTAATTGTCATTTTAACTTTAGGGATCGCTTTATTTACTCTATTAGTCCCTGGGACAACTATGGGCAAATTGATTAAAACCCTGGAGTTAAATCGACCTTCAACTTTAGACCGTTTGACCCAGACTTTGGCTACTTTTAGTGCAAAACAGGCAGCTTTTGACGAAATTAAAAAACTACAAGCAGAAGCTTATTTTTTACCCGAGGTAAGCGATCGCCTACTCCAGAAATGTCAACAAGAGTTAGATATAGCAAATCGTGCTTTGAGTAACTTTAAGCAAGAACATGATTTAAGTACCACTGAATTAGAACAGCTTGTTTGGTTAAAGGCGGTAGAAATCGAACAACAAGTCTATCGAGAATTACAAGATCGTGGGTTTATTTCTAACACTGTCTTGGCTCAATTAACTCTGATGCTAAATTTAAAATCCGATGCAGTACAGGCAGGGAAAATTCCTCCTCAATTAACAATAGTCAAGCCCTTAGAGATTCGCCTGGGCAATGCACTACTTAAGTTATTAAATAATACTCCCTGGGCGGAATATCTGCAAAATAATTTGATAGAAACTGAATATGAATATTTAACTTTTATTGTCTATGGATACGAACAAGTTCCTCTAAGATTAAATAATCTAATTCAAGATAGTAGTATTCCTCAAGACTCAATCTCTCAATGTGTTGCTCATTATGAAGAAATTAAGCAGTTAAAACTTCAAGAAGTTAAAGTCATAAACAAAAAATATCCCCAAATAGCTATCTTATCTCAAAGTCAAGTCTTAGAACGAGTATGCTTAGTGAGGCAAAGTGAGACATTAAACAAATTAGTTAAACAAGCAGCAATCAGTCAATCAACCTCCTCTAAAATAATCCAGATGATGGAGATTGGATCACAGTAATATATATATTTTGATTATCAATAGAGGAGAAAAATAACCTTTAAATATTCTAATCTATAGTTAAATGCGTCTACTTACTTGATTAAATAATGTCATTAGAAAAATTTTTAAAATCTTTTTGTTGTGGACTTTTAATCTGGATTACCGTAGCTGCTACTCCTGTCTACGGTCAGCTACTCACAATTCAAGATTTAATCTTATATTCCAACAATTTGCTACAGGATGGTTCAAAAGACAAGCCCGCAGTTTCCTGCCTTCGTATCGACGGGCGATGTGCATTTAAAATTGCTTTCCCCAAATCTGAACTATCTCAAAGGACTAATGAAATTCAATTTCGCCTCAATGAAATTAAGCAAGCTTATCTTCAGGAGGAAGAGGCAGATTTAAAAGTTTATTGGCAGAAGATAGAAAATAATACCAATATTTATATATCTATTAATGAGAATCCCATCAGACTACTAACTATCACCACACAAGATGCGGTAGTTCAAGGATTAACGATAGAAAGAAAAGCAGAGCTAGTAGTTAATAAGCTAGAGGCGAAACTGCTACAGGCAAAATCTCAGAGAAGACCCGACTATTTAATCAGACAAGTAATTATTAGTTTGCTTCTTTTATTAGCGATTATATTTACCAATCTGTTGCTAGATTGTCTAACTAATAAACCTAACCAAACCGAAAGAGAAAATAATTCTGATAAAGCTCGTTGGCAAATTCCCTTCATTGCCTACTTAAAAAAGATAATCAGGTATCCTTCCTTAAAGATTCAACGATTTTTTGTTATATTCCTCCAGTTTCATTTTTGGCTAGCAGGCATCTTGATTATTTTAGGTTTATTTCCTCTAACTAGAACTTTACAAGTCATTGCCCTTACCTTACTGCGCTTACCTATAAGAATTACAATAATTGCAATTTTAATCTATTTATTAACTATTCTTATTTACAAAATAATTAATAATATTAATGACTCTATTGTCGGCAATCAATTTGTTCTAAGTCCTAGAGCTAATAAACGCTTAGAGTTAAGAGTAAATACTATTTCACAAGTAACAAAAGGCATTATTACAATTTTTTTGACTATTAGTGGTTTTTTTATTAGCTTAATAGCTATCGGGATTGATATTACACCTTTTCTTGCTGGAGCAGGGATTATTGGCTTGGCTTTTTCTTTTGCTTCTCAAAGTTTTATTAAAGATGCCCTTAATGGTTTTTTGATTATCTTTGAAGACCAGTATGCAGTAGGAGATATTATTAACCTTAATGATGTGGGGGGGATGGTCGAATATATCAATTTACGCATTACTAAAATTAGAGATACTGAAGGAAGATCAATTACTATTCCTAATAGCAAAGTAGAAATTGTGGCAAATCTTTCCAGCCAGTGGTCAAGAGCAGATTTAAACATTCCCTTAAATTATAATGCTGATCTTAGCCTAGCTATAGCCGTAATTACTCAAGTGGCAAATCAGATGAGTGAAGATGAATCTTGGCGAGAATTTATATTAGAGCCCCCCTTAATCTTAGGTGTTGATAATTTTAGCGATCGCGGAATAATTATTCGTCTATTTATAAAAACAGAACCTTTAAAACAATGGGATGTTTCCCGAGAATTTCGTCGTCGCGTTCAAATAGCTCTCAAGGAAGCTGATATTCCCATAGTAGCCCCACAGCAACAAATTTTAATTGAACAGAATAGCTTCTACAAATCTTAAAATTTCACTACTTAATTAAACCTGAAAAATAAATCTCACAAACCTAACTATGTCAAACCTCAAATCTGAAATATCTACAGTCATTAGTAAAGCTCGCGAAACCGTTGTTCCAGCAGCAAGGCGCACCATAATTACTAAAGAGTCACCTCTACCAACTAAATTAGGAACACAAAATGATACCCCACGTCTGGAACTCTATCATGCAGATATGTCGATTTGTTCCCACAAAGTAGGGATGACTCTAGCCCAAAAAGGCTTACCCTATATCTCCCATGAAGTAGATATTAAGTATCCCGCTCAGGAAAACTACAATCCTGCCTATGTGCGTTTGCGCCTGGCTTCAGAAATTGCTCAAAAGACTAATTTAGCTACAGGATATTCGGGGGGTAGCGGTGTTCAGGAAGCAGGTTTTGACGCTTTAGTAGTACCGACTTTAGTAGATAGAGAAAAAACGGCAATTATTGCTGACTCGCGACTTGTCTGTCTATATCTGTGTAAGGCAGTTGATAACGATGATTTACTCCCTAAGGATATCGAAGAACAGGTGTTAGCTCAACTAGATAAAGTAGATTTGTTTCCCCATGTAGCTTTACTTTATGGCGCTAATCCCGATGGCGATCGCCGCCCGCCAATGCTGCGACAGGCGATGGCAAGTGTTCACGAAATGAAAGTTGCTGCTTTAAATGAAGTCTGGGATGCGGTGCGTGGGGCAGAATCGATGCTAGATGCAGCCTATGGAGCTAAAATTGCCAAAGAAAAGGCAGGAAAAACCTTTATCGATACAGCAGATAGAATGAGAGCCGTCATTGCTCAAACGGAGCAATTGATTGAGGAGTTTAATAAAACTCTGGCTGCGACAGATGGTGCTTGGTGCTTTGGAGAGCGTTTTACTTTAGCGGATATTTTCTGGATTGTTACCCTGTTTCGTTTGGAATTCCTCGGCTATGGTTGGCTTTGGCAAGATAATCCTGAACGCGATCGCATTTCTTCCTATGCTGAGGCTGGGTATACCCTTAATTCTATGAAGTATGCCGTTCGTCACTGGGGAGGATATCCCCCATCGGAGTGGGTGGCTCAATGGTTACCCCCTAGTACTAAATAGCAGTTAATAGTGACTTCAAAATGATAATTTCAACGTTAATCTTAAAGGACTGAAAGATTAATTGCAGTATCTCTATTGAGAAACAAAAAACGATATGAACAATACAAAAATTGCGTTAGGAACTATTGTGATTTTGTTCGTGATGCTCTGGTTTCCCTTGGGACAATATGATTTTTTAGTGCAAAATTGGATGAAAATTGGCAGCTATGGTGCGCCCCTGTTACTGTTTGGTTTATTTTCTAATCAAGCTGTCAAGACAACCTCAGTTTTGACTGACACTAAACTGATGTCGGTACTCTTCTTAGTAGCATATATTATTCACCAATTTGAAGAACACTGGGTCGATCTTTTAGGTAAGCAATATGCCTTTTATAGTGAGATGAATCAATTGCTATCAAGTGTGCTGAATGCTCAAGACTCTACATTGATGCCATTAACTCCTGAGTCTATTTTTATCATCAATACTTCTTTAGTTTGGCTGGTTGGCATGCTGGCAATTTGGCGGAGTCCCCAGCATTTATTTCCCTCTCTGGCAATGGCGGGGATTACCCTCATCAATGGAATAAGTCATATTGTCTTGGGTATTGCTAAACAGTCTTATAACCCAGGTCTTTTGACAGCTGGTGTTCTTTTCTTACCTCTGGCGATCGCTTTTTATCGAGCTATTCTCATCGAAACTCCAGTTAAAAAGGGTCAAGTAATTGTCAGCATTATCTGGTCTGTAGTGGCACATATTATTATGGTTGTCGGATTATTAGCAGCCAACTGGTTTAATTTAATTCCCGAACTTGCTTATTTCGTAATGCTAATTATTTGGTCGATTGTTCCCAGCCTTCTATTTACTTCAGAATCAGAAGCAATATTGTTCTAGATTATTTTATTTTTTTCTTTGAGCAAGATAGTCGCTGACTAAAATAGCAATCAAAATTGAAGGATATAGCTGACCAATAATCGCTTCAAGATTTGTTAGCATTCTGGCTAAAGGACTAACGGGTAAAATATCACCATAACCTAAGGTAGTTAGAGTAGTAAAACTAAAATAGAAAGCTTCACCAAAGGGTTCTTCAACAATAATTGGTTGGGAGAAAGCTTGAGGGTCGATACTAGCAATAATGCCATATAGTAAGCCCCAGACAAAACCAATTAGGAGATAAATACAAATACTACCGCGAATATTATCGATAGAGACTCTTTTTGACAAAAAAACATCCCGTGCAATTAAGTAAATAGCAACTGTTAAATAAATTATATAAATGCTTTGAATAAAAAATGAAAAAGCTACTGTCCAGGATTCAGCCACACCCAAACGACCAATCAAATTCAAGCAAAAAGCTAAAATCGCAATTGCACTATAGAATCTAAAAAATATTTTATTAAGGGAAAATGTTCTGACAATTACAATAATGGCATAGAGAAAAAGCGAAGAAAGTATAATTTCACCAACGTTATCTCTTAAGAAAGGAGATAGGACAAAGTTGACAAGTAAAATAATTAGTAATTGAGTATACTTCTTCTCAGTATTTGCTGGTTTCAAAGTCTAACTTACGAAGGTAAAACTAAGGAATAATTTCTACTGGCGCACCATTAACTAAACGATTCTTGCCATCTGTAACTAATTTTTCACCTGGTTTGACTCCCTCGATGATTTCCCTCTTGGCTAAACCTTCAATTCCTGGCTGGATGGCTCTTTGTTCCACAACTCCCGATGCTTCATCAACTACAAATACATAGAATTGGCGATCGCGAGAAACAAAAGCACTAAAGGGCGCGACGGTTGCCTGAGTTTTCTCTTCTGTGGCAATCCAAGCCGATATTTGTTCCCCATCTTGCAGATTAGCAGCTCCTTCATCAATGCGGATTGTCACCCTGACAGAACGCTCTCCAGGGGATACAGATGGACTAACCGAAAACACCCTGCCTTTAGCACGAGCGAGGTTCTCTAAATCCTGCCCCGTCATGTTACTCGAATTAGCCTGGCTACTATCTTGATCTAGGATAATTAACGCTTTCTGTCCGATTTCGATTTGCGCTCCTTGAAAAGCAGGGAGATCAACGTAAACCTCAAATTGATTGGGGTCAATCATAATAATCGGCAGGCGATCAACAATTCCTTGATAGTCCCCCGATAAGCTGACAATTTGAGGATTCCAGTATTCCCCCTCCCTGATATTTAAGCGGGAAATTACTCCATCAAAAGGTGCGATTAATTCCGTATCTTCACTATCGACGTTACTGCGGGACAGTTGAGCATTGGCAGAATCAACCCCAGCTTGAGCAGACTCGACTTGAGTCTTTGCTGCTACTACTTGAGCTTTGGCGGAGCCCACACCTGCTTCTGCTGCTTGCAAAGCTGCTAGGGAATTTTTATACTCTGTTTCTTTAACTTCGACTTGTCGCCTCTCTATTGCTCCTTGGGATAATAATTCTTGATATCTTTGCAGATCAACTTGGGCAAAAGCAGAATCGGTTTTAGCTTGCTCTAAATCTGCTTGGGTTTGAACCAAAGATTCCTCTGCTTGCCTGAGAGTGGCAAAGGAACTAGCAACCTGATTTCTGGCTTCGGTTTGGGCTGCGGTGGCAACGGTAATATCAGCATCGAATTTACGGCGATCTACTTTGGCGAGTAATTCTCCTTGATTAACGCGATCGCCTTCTCTCAAATCTCTACCGTCAATTTTTTTGATGTAGTCAATAGTGCCTTCTGCTTGAAAAGTAAGGTGTTTTTTAACGATAGCACTGACGGTACCATCGCCATAACTCCAAGCCTGTATGGGTTCGTCGGTAGCGGTAACGGTTTTTACGCTTAGTCTAGCCTGTTCGACATTCTCTGTAGTTTCGATGACTGGTTGCTCAGACTGAGAATTACTACGCCAAATAGCTACTCCACCGATTAAAACTACAGCTGCGCCTAAAATGGGTAGCCAATTTTTCTTTTTAGAAGTTGATTTAGTTGGTTCTGTTATTGTTACTTCTGAAGTTTCATTACTATCTAAATCGTCCAATAACTCCAGATTGGTTTCTAGATTTGATGTTGGCTCGCTATTGGGGTTGTGATTAGTACTCATAAAAAGTTAATTAGGGATGGGAATATATAATTTCAACTTAAATCTATCGATAAAAACTCTGGCTAGGATCTGTTTTTAAGTAGCATTTTCCACTGATTTATTAGGAGTTAATAACAAATACAAACAGGGAATAACGAGTAAGGCAATTAGAGTAGAAGCAACCAAGCCAAAGGCGATCGCACTAGCTAGAGGAAACCAAGTTGGATCGCTTAGGGCTAAGGGAACTACCCCCACAATGGTGGTGATACTGGTAGTTAAAATCGGGCGCAGGCGGTCTGCTGCTCCCCTAGCTGCGGCATCTCTGACTTTCATACCCTTAGAACGATGAGTGTTCATCGTTTCAATCATCACAATGGCATCATTGACCACAATTCCCGTTAAGGCAATCAGACCAATTACGGCGGGGAAAGAGATGGGAATTTGGAAGAAGAAAAAGCCGAAGAAAGTCCCAATAAAAGCAAAGGGAATTGCCAGCATGATAATAAAAGGTTGGGTAAAAGAGCCAAATTGAATCACTAAAACCGAAAAGATCAGAAATAGAGAAACAATTGCCATTTGTCCCGCAGAAGTGAAAGTTTCTCCCTGGGTTTCTAACTCTCCTGCAAATTTATAACTGTATCCCTGACCCCAACCCTGCCTCATTTCTTTGAGCTTGGGTTCGAGATCTGCCACAATTTCCCCCACAGTACGGTCTTTATTTTTTGCCAGTACGGTAACGGTGCGTTGAGCATCTCTATGGGTTATGGATAGCGGCGCATTACTAAATTCTGCTTCTAATACCTGAGTGCCTGTAATGATGTCGCCGTTGTTATTAAAGAAAGGTAAACTCAACAGCTCGTCACGACGGGTAGGTCCTCCCACATCACCTTCACGGGATGCCCATTGGGTACTGAGGCGAATTTCTAAATCTTCTTGTCCACCGCCAATGGGAAAATCACCAATATCGTTATCGGTCATCAGATAGCGTCCTTGAGTCGCCAAGTCATCATCGGATAAACCGTAGAAATTTAAGGATTCCCGACGGGGACGAAGTTTAATATCAGGACGCACTGCACCCAAGTCATCCCGCACATCCGTCGCCCCCTGGATTTTCCTCAGAGCTAGCTGCACTTCCCCCGAAATTTGGCGCAAGCGATCCATATCTGACCCTGCTAACTCGATCTCAATCGGATCACCACCTGTTCCTGTAGAGGGACTATTAACGACTAAAGATGCTCCTGGATAACGACGCACAAAACTACCTAGCTCAGAGCGTAACTGATCTACATATTCAAAGGAAAGCTGACTTCTTGATTCTTCTGGAGTAAAAATTGCCGAAAAACCGACTAGATAATTCCCATCATCGGGTTTAATGCCGCTTTCATCTACTAAGCTGCTACGCTGTCCCACTAGCTTAATCAAACTTTCTAGATAATCTTTGTCCTTTAATATTTCTCCCACCTCATCGGCTACTTTCTGGGAACTATCTAAGGTAGTGGTGGGGGGCAATTCGATATTGATACTCAACTTACGCTCATCAGAATCGGGAAACAGAGTAGATGGAACTGTCCCCACCAGAATTGTAGATGTTACGAATAAGGCGATCGCACCTAAAGCAAAGAAAGTGGCAGTACCTTTATTGCGGACGGTAAAACCCAAACTCCATTCGCGGAATTTCCCAGAGGCAACTTCTGTCAGGCGATCGACTCGGCTTTTTTGCCCTTTAGCTCGAATATTGCCCAATAAATAACGAGATAGGGGAATATCGACCAAAAGAGCAATTATATAGCTGAGAATTAGGCAAGTAATGGCGCTAATGGGAATCAAGCGGGTGAATTTCCCCATAGTTCCACTAATTGCCATCAAGGGAGCTAAAGCGAGAATGGTAGTCAACTGTCCTGAAAAAGCAGGTACGGCATAGGTTTTAACGGTTTTTAGTGCCGATTGATTGAAGCTCAAACCTTCCACAAAAATACCGTCGTGCATTCCTTCCATCATCAGAATGAATACATCCACTAATAAGCCCAACGCCAGGATCATTCCCACCTGCACCATCTTATTGAGGGTAAAGCCCAACATAAACAGTACGGCTAAAGCCCCTAGAAAAGTTAGGGGAATAGAAAGCCCAGCGATCACCGCCTCACGCCAAGTTAGGGCAAACAATAAAACGATAAAGACTCCTAAAACCCCCTGCCAAGCATTATCAAAAACATCCCGCAAATCTTGGTTAATCTCATCGGCATCGGTATTAATCACCCGATAGTCCATGCCATAAGCCCAGATGTTGGGGTTTTGTTTAGTGGCTTCGATAGCAGCAATAGAATCATTAATAACTTTAACTGTATCCGAACCAGGAACTTTAACCACATCGACATTAATAAAGGTGCTAAACTCCTCGCCATCAGCACTCAAATAAGCCCTATTTTTTTCCCGTTCTAAATCTCGCCTGACCTCTGCTACTTCCTGTAAAGTAACCACCCTGCCGTTTCCCTCTCCTGATAAACGAGTTACGGGGAGAGTCCGTAATTCTTCTACACTGCGAAATCTACCGTAGTAGCGTAACTGCGTCCCAATTTCATCACTTTCAATCTGATCCCAAGGTAAATCCAAGTTTGCTGTTTGAATTGCGTTGGCTACCTGAGTAGCAGATACCCCCAATTTCTTCAGGCGGTTAGGAAAAAGCTGTACGTGGATTACTTCCTCTCTATTGCCGCTCAAATCTACTTTCCGTACGTTGGGGACGGTTTCTAAAATATCTTCAATCTCTTCTGCTGCTTTACTCAATACTGCTAAGTCAATATCCCCATACAAGCCCACCGTTAAAACTGGCGTGTCCTGAGTCCCCACCTGTTCCACCTTGGGTTCATCAGCATTATCGGCTATTTCGGGCTTGGCTTCATCAACTTCCGCCCGCACCAAAGCTATGGACTCGGCGATGGGGGCTTCGGCTTCAAACTCCACCTCAATTAGGGATGTACCATCAAAAGAAGCACTGTCAATATCTTTTAATCCCTTGAGAGACTTTAGCTCCTTCTCAATCTTGTCCGTAATTTGGTTTTCAACGGTTTCGGGGTCAGCCCCAGCCCAGTCTGTTTGAATTGTAGCGATCGCAACGTTAATATCAGGATCGCCTTCTTTGACCATGCTAGATACAGCCATCAATCCCCCCACGACTAATAACAGGGAGAGCAAGATACCAAATACTGTCTTAAGGAAAAAGAACTGAGCAAAGGGAGACGGGGAATCTAAATCTACCTCTTCATGGGGATTTAGCTTTTCTCCAGAGTTGTATTGAGAACGCTCTTCGGTCTGCATAATTACTCTTCTCGCAACACAATTTTGTTTAAATTATTTAAATATAGTTTTCCAGTACAGTTTGGTTAATCCAGCGCTCAATCCCATCGAATACCAAGAGATAATCAGGTTCAATGTCGCCGAACACTTCAAACCACAACCAAAGCTTCAATATTAAGAATTGGTTGTTTATTTTGTTTATTTGTTCAAATAAATATAGAGATACAATTTTTTCTAACTAGCTATTCTAATCGGTTTCTATTTTTTCTTATGATAATAATGTCCTAAAATACTAGAAATCACCATAAAGAAAATTGGAAATTATTTGCTCTATTTTTCCAAGATAAAAAAGGAGGAAGATAGGGACATCAAGCGTCATAGAGGGGACTTTTGATGACATATCTCTTGAAGAAGTCAAAAAACACTATTTTCCACACTTTAAAGATTATTTAATATTGATTAAAAGGCGAACCCTAAGAGCTAATGGCTTTTTGAAAACCGAGAATTAATTTATTAAACACGATTAATTCTTAGTTTTGAGACTGTATATTTTGTATCAATGTTCCAATGGCAATAAACGACCCAAATCAGACATTTAACGACAATTCCCGTAGATATAAAATGCTCACGAGCATCGTTGCCAACACATATAATTATGCAGTGGGTCGCGGGTTGGATATAGAGCAGATTGATGCTGCTACAGGATTGAAGCGAACCGATTTGATCGATCCAGAAGGTCGCTTACCTGAAGAACTAGCCCCAACAATCTGGAAATTATTAGGTGAGAAATATCCAGGTCAAGCCCTGGCTCTTCATGCAGCAAGCGCAGCTCCTCTATCATCAGCCTTGGGACAGTTGGCTTTGGTTGCTCAGTATGCCGAAAACGCTCGTTCAGCTTTGGAAGCTTTAGTAAAATATCGATCTGTGCTTTCTGATCGACTTACTATGGAATTAGTAGAATCTGATACTGAAGCAATTATCAAAATATATCATCCAGCAGAAGAAATTGATGGTGGTTATGGTAACGAAGCAGGATTAGCCATATTGCATCGCTTAGGATGTGAAACAATTGGCGGGGAGAGCCCTCTAGTACGAGTGGACTTTAAACATCAGCCTTTTGCATCCCCCGACGTTTACGAAACTTTTTTTGGTATTCCAGTCTCTTTTCAACAGCCTCATAATGCCCTGGTAGTCCGTCGCGAAGCTCTAGAGCGATCCACTAAAAACGGGGATATACATTTATTTAGATATATTCAGGGAAACTTGGAACTCTTAAAAGATCGCTGGCAGCTACACGATAACCCATCGGAAATATCTCAACTCTACAGTGCGATCGCGCAAAATGCTGAAATTCTTGAATACAGCGCCGAGGCTTTGGCCAAGCAGATGAACCTGAGTTTGCGATCGCTGCAACGCCTGACTAAAAAGTACGGCTTTACGGTGCGTCAACTTATGGATCATGCTCGTCGGGAAAAGGCAGAACAATTACTCATAAATCCCACACTCACTATTAAAACAATATCCGTTCGGCTGGGTTACTCAGATGATCGTGCCTTTCGCAGAGCCTTTAAACGCTGGACTGGAAAGACTCCTAGGGAATACAGAAGCCATCTCTAGTATTAGAAAACTCTTGATTCAATAGAAGTTGCTCAATTTGCAGTTTAATAAATCTCTGAAAAGCTAAAGGCCAACCTAACAGATTTGTGTTCTTATTCAAAACTGGCGTTAGTTGCTAATTATTAGTTCAAATAAACTACTAAAAATCTTTGATCATAGCTTATAGATTGTAACTCCCAGTTTTTTCTGAGCATTGCTACAATGGCGGCGATTTTTGTCAAAGTTTTTTGAAAAATAACAGCCGATGTCTAGAACTTCCACTTCTGCCCTGAGAGACGGAGTAATTCTCAACAATCGCTACCGAATTGTCAAGCAGATCGGTAGGGGAGGCTTCGGGCGCGCCTATTTAGCAGAGGATACCCAGCGTTATCGGGAGCTATGTGTCCTCAAGGAATTTGCCCCACAAGTAGAAGGAGATCAAGAACTCAATCAGGCAGAGGAGTTGTTTGAACGAGAAGCGGGCATCCTTTATCGGCTGAATCATCCTCAGATTCCCAAATTCGAGGCTCTGCTTAAAACTCGGATTGACGGTAGGCGATCGCTGTTTCTAGTTCAGGAATATATTGAGGGATTAAGCTATTGGGAACTTCTTCAGCGCCACGGTAGCCTTTCTGAGAAGGAGGTGCGGCAAATGGTTTGTGATGTGCTGCCTGTCTTAGAATATATCCATCAGGCGGAGCTGATTCACCGTGACATCTCTCCCGATAATCTAATCCGTCGCCATTGGGATGATAAAACGGCTTTAATTGATTTTGGTTGCGTTAAGCTGGCAGCTAATGCGGTTTCTGAATCTACAGGACGTTCAGTTACGCTAATCGGGAAAAAGGGTTATTCTCCTCACGAGCAGCTTTATCAGGGTCAAGCTAGAGAATGTAGCGATTTGTACTCTTTAGCAGTCAGTGCTATCGTCTTGCTCACTGGCAAATCTCCCGACGCGCTATACGACCACCATCAGGGGCGGTGGAATTGGCAATCTCAAGCAAAAGCTGAATCTGGATTTAGCAAAGTTTTAAACAAGATGCTAGCTGAAAATCCCAAGGAGCGCTACCAGTCAGCCGCCCAGGTATCACAGATACTTGCCGCTTCCAGAAATTCTCGTTTTTCTAGCTTAGTTGAGCATTGTCGTACGCTGCTGGTTGCTCCAGGCAACAACGAGGACACTTCATCAATAAATACTCTGTTTTCCCAGCTATACTCTAAAGCTTCCCGCTGGAACACTAGAACAAGTCGAATGATCAGCAGGCAAGTAACTCACATCCCCCAGACTTCAGATTTCAAGAGAGTCAAATCTTGGCAGTGGGGTTTGATTACCGCTATGGCGCTATTGATTCCTGGCTTAATTAGTTACGGGGTATTCCAAAATAAAATTGCTCTGAACTTTTCTCCTAACTCAGAGCAAGGTAAACAAGAAGCTATCAAATTAAGCACCAGGGAGCAGAAGCTACAGCAAGAGATTTATCAAAAGCTCAAATCTCTAAACATTAATACCAGTAATTTCTACACCCAGGTAGACCAAAACTTTTATCAGCAATACCCTGAACTAGTGGGAAAACAGCTAACCGAAATTGCGGAACATCAACGTTATCGAGAAATTTGGTATCAAATTGCAGTAAAAATGCTGGACAAAAAGTTAGAAAACCCTTGACAGCCTAATCTAACCATTAAATCTGAGTTTCTAACCCTAAATTAACTCAAAGAGAGCTACTCATCAGGCTCAATTTTTTGACTGGGAGAAGCATCGTAAAGCGCATCTAGGCGAGAGCGAGCATCATCTACCGACACAGAACGCATTACCAGCAAAGGCTCCTCAATAACTCGACCCTGTTCATCAAGTAATTCTGGATGAACTTGTCGCTTCGCAGTACCACGACTGGAAATAGAGCCGTTATACCTAGGGGGGTGAAGCTTCTGAGTTTCAGCACTTAAGGTAATGAGACTGCGAATTAAGTTACTGACCACCAATATGGCGATGATGGTGAATAGTAAAATATAAATAAATTGCAACATATGGTTTATCTTGTCCTCATAGACTCAACATACTAGTCGTGAATGGGAAAGTATGATTTCTTATTACTGTTTTCTAAGGTTGTAGTTGATAGATGCTCTTGATAGTCTCAGAGTAGCCTTTTATGAGAATGACTCTAGCCACTCTGAACCCCAACCACCTCGGTCTAACTAGATACCATCTTGCTGTGACCTTTGGTGTATTTGACTGGGGTGGTTTTTGTGTTCTCGCCGTTTTTGGGCAAGATTCCAACATTCGGCAACTAGCTGATGCCAAGGAAGCAGCATTCTCGAATCAATTCCTGCCGAGCCATCTGTAGCCTGAAATAGCATTTGTGCCGTCTGTACCTCTTGCAAACTGCGAACAACTCTTTCTAAGAGCAGAGCCTGCTCTTGAGCTGTTAAAAATGACATTTGCTCCGACTCTAACAAAGTACGCGATCGCCCAAACCAATATTGAAAATCCTCTAGGAGAGGTTCTAGAACTGACTTGAGCAGCTCTTTTTCGGTGGGGTGTTCGCTAGACTTTGACATTGGTATATTTTTAAATTAGCTTGATATATCAATACTTATCTTAGCGTTATTTACATAAATTAATATAATCTTGTTTTTTTTTAATGTTTTGCACGGTGGAATATCGTTATCAAGGGCAGAAGATATATGTCCAAGTCCAAGGACGATCTAAAATATAACGACATTACTTGAGTTCTTTAAAATAGCCAATGTCCGCAGCAGAACAACCAGAACAGCCAATCAGACTGCCTCGCACCAGTGAATCAGAAGACTTGTCTAGAATTCGTCATACCGCAGTTCGGGTGATGGCGATGGCGGTAGCTAAGTTATTTCCTCAAGCGCGAGTAACCACTGGCTCTGTGACAGAAAATGGCTTCTACTACGATTTTGATAGTCCTGATCCCTTTGTGGAAAAGGATTTGAAAAAAGTTCGCCAGCAGATGATCAAAATCATTAATCGTCAACTGCCGATTAGGCGGGAAGCAGTAAGTCGAGAGGAAGCACAACAACGCCTAGCCAGCACAAATGAACCTTACAAGCTGGAAATTCTCGACGGTATGGAGGAGCCAATTACCATCTATCAAATAGGTGAGCAATGGTGGGATCTCGGGGATGCTCCTGACTGTGGTAGTACTGATAATCTTAATCCCAAGGCGATCGCTTTGGAAAGTGTTGCGGGGGCATACTGGCAGGGAGATGAAACAAAGGCACAGCTTCAGCGTATCTATGGCGTTGCCTGGGAAACTCCTGAGCAGCTAGCGGAATATCAGCGGCGCAAAGCAGAGGCTCTGAAGCGAGATCATCGCAAGCTAGGGAAGGAACTGGGGTTATTTATTTTTTCCGATCCTGTAGGACCAGGATTGCCCCTGTGGACGCCGAAAGGAACTATCTTACGTACCGAGTTAGAAGATTATCTTAAACGGGAACAGATTAAGCGGGGTTATCTGCCCGTAGTTACTCCTCACCTGGGAAAAGTTGATCTATTTAAAATTTCGGGGCATTGGCAGAATTATCGCGAAGATATGTTTCCTCTGATGGCAGAAAGTGCAGCAGCAGCAGCGGCTGAACAGGGCTTTGTTTTAAAACCAATGAACTGCCCCTTCCATATTCAGATCTATCAAAGTGAGCTACGCTCCTACAAAGATTTGCCCCTAAGATTAGCGGAATTTGGCACCGTCTATCGTTATGAGCAGTCGGGGGAATTAGGGGGGTTAACCAGGGTGCGGGGCTTTACCGTAGATGATTCTCATTTATTTGTCACTCCCGACCAATTAGATGATGAGTTTCTCAAGGTCGTAGATTTAATCTTAACTATCTTTAAAAGCCTCCAGCTAACCAAATTTAAAGCCCGTCTCAGCTTCCGCGACCCTGCCTCAGACAAGTATATTGGTTCTGATGAAGCCTGGTCGAAAGCCCAAAACGCGATCCGCAAGGCGGTAGAAAAGGTTGAGATGGCACACTTTGAAGGCATAGGGGAAGCCGCTTTTTACGGACCCAAGCTGGACTTTATTTTTGAAGATGCCCTGGGCAGAGAATGGCAGCTAGGAACGGTTCAGGTAGACTACAATCTTCCCGAACGCTTTAATCTAGAGTACATTGCTGAAGACGGCAGTCGTCAGCGTCCCATCATGATTCACCGCGCCCCCTTTGGTTCCGTTGAAAGACTAATCGGCATTTTAATTGAAGAATATGCGGGTGATTTTCCTCTCTGGCTGGCACCGATTCAGGTACGCCTCCTGCCCGTTAGGGATGCCCACTTCGATTATGTTAAAGATGTCGCAGCACAGATGCGAACCCTAGGAATTCGTGCCGAAGCCGATACTAGCGGAGAACGTCTGGGCAAGATGATTCGCAATGCCGAAAAACAAAAGATTCCTGTAATGTCGGTAGTTGGTGACCAGGAGGTAGCGGATAATACTTTAAGTATTAGAACTCGTGCCTCAGGAGAATTAGGAGCGATCGCCGTATCGGCAGCCCTTGATAAACTAGTTAAGGCTATTGCAGAACATAGTAATTTTTAAGGGATACGTCTTATGAACTTATTCACAAACCCGTTACCCGTTACCCTTTCCCCTTTGACCGTTACCCTTGCATAATTAATAAGTGTTCTATCTAGACAGGATTTAGTATAAATCCCCCAACCTGCTAAATATTGATTACAGTAAAAGTAATACATTCTGAGCTTAAAAATTATTTTGCTGGAATTTTTCGCAAGGGTTCGATACTTTGTAACCATCAGAGAAGTTATTAATGTCGATAATGTGTATTCATAGGTGGTTGACAAACATACGGGGGATTTTAAATTTCTGCCTCCAAAGGTCAGGAAAAGTTCTGATCTATAGTTTATTGGGGCTCTGTTTTGGGGCGACTAAAATCTTAGCAGAAGATAATATTTTAGTAATTCATTCTTACGACGCAGAATTATCAACTACCAAACAACACCGTCAAGGAATAGAGCAGGGTTTCGCCGAAATTGCTAGTGAGCATAATGTTTATCATGAATTTCTTGATAGTCAGCTTTACTCACAGCTAGAGCACGGTGAGGAATTTTTGGACTACATCAAGCAAAAATATCGACGAATTTCCCTTGATTTGCTGATGGTGGTGGAAAACCCCAGTCTCGAATTAGTTCTTCAACAGCATCAGGCATATTTTGCTGATGTTCCCGTGGTTTTTTTAGGAATCGATAATCTAAATCAGAAAATTCTCGATACCCCTTGGCTGACTGGGGTAATGGCAAGCAACTCAATTTTTGAAACTGTCCTGGAAGCGACCCGTCAAACTTGGACAGACAGAATCATTATTATCAACGACAGTACTCCCGAAGGTATTGCTAGAATAGCAAAAATTCAGGGGATGCAGGGTATTCCCTATCGACCAGTTGAGCTAGAAATTGTTAACGACCTCACTGTGGCAGAAATTGCGCCTCGCCTGAGTAACTATCCTGATTATCTACCTGTAATTGTTCTGGGTCATCTGCATCAGAATGACTCCCAGAAAAACTTAATTGATCCGAGTCTGGATACTAAACTCCTCCAAGAGCAGATTCCTAATCCGATTTATACAGTAGAGATGACTAGAATTGGCACGGGGGTAGTAGGGGGGAAGGTTTTTGATGTCAATTATCATGCCAGACAGGCAGTCAAATTAGCAGATAGAATTTTGCAGGGAGCTAAACCTGATGAGGTGGGACCAATCTTGACAGGGAAAAATCGCTGGATTTTTGACTACCGACAGCTACTAAAGCATGATATACAGTTCGATTTACTGCCCGAAGCTAGCCAATTGATGTATGTCGAGGCTCCCATATACGTGAAATATCGGACTTTGATATTTCTGGTTGCCTTTATGCTGCTTTCCAGCTTTTTAGCCATAATTTTGCTGATTGAGAAAGGCAGAAAGCGAGAGTTAACCAATAAAATTCTGCAAGAGAATGAACAGAGATACAAGGACTTGGCTGAGGCAGGTGCTAATGTTTTTTGGGAGCTGGATTCAGGGCTAAGATATTCTTATATTTCTGGGGATTTCAATGATCTGTGTCATCTTCTTCCCTCGGAGATGAGGGGGCATCAACCTTTTGAGCTGCATCGCTATGATCCTCGCCTAGATGTTGATTGGGAACAGTTTGAGCGGACGACCCAGACTAGACAACCCATTAAAGACTTTACCTTTAGTTTGCAGGACAGGAGCCAAGGTATCAGAATTTTTAAAATCAATGGTAATCCCTTATTTGACGGCAAACATAATTTTTTGGGCTATCGCGGAGTTAGCCAAGAAATTACTGCCGAACAAAATTTGTATCAGAAAATTGCCTATCAAGCTACCTATGATGATTTAACAGGATTGCTGAATCGCCGTGAATTTAATGAAAAGCTCAAGTATTCTGTGGAAAAAGCGCATAAGTACGGTACTGAATCTGTATTATGCTATCTAGATTTAGATCGCTTTAAAATTGTCAATGATACTGCGGGTCATCAGGCGGGCGATCGCCTGTTGTCGGAGTTGGCACAGCTATTGCAAAGTAAGATCCGCAAGGAAGATACCCTCGGTAGGTTAGGTGGGGATGAGTTTGGCTTATTGTTGGAAGGATGCTCAATTAAGGAAGCCGAACAGGTTTGCGAACAGCTTATCCTGGGGATTAATAACTATCGCTTGACCTGGAAAACCCTGGAATTCAGCGTCGGCGTTAGTATCGGACTAGTGGGAATTCGCGATAATCAGAATGATGCTACAGAACTACTCAGTCGCGCTGATTTAGCCTGCTATCAAGCTAAAAATTTGGGTCGAGGTCGAGTTTACACAGCGGAAAATAATCATCATGAATTAGAGCTTGAGCAAACTCAAATGGGACACATTGCTAATGTCTCTCAGGCTATTGAGGAAAATCGCTTTTATTTAGTTAAACAGCCCATTAAACCCCTAGTCAATAATGGTCAGCAGCGCCAGCACTATGAGCTGTTATTAAGGCTAAAAGACCGCCAAGGTAATAGTATTCCTCCAGAAGAGTTTATCCCCGTTGCAGAGCGTTATGGAGTGATTACAGTGGTTGATCGCTGGGTACTGGAAGCTACACTAAATTGCTACCAGGAATATTTTGCCCCTGGTCAAGACCTAGTTTCCATCAATTTGTCTGGCGCTAGTATTAATGATGAGCGATTTACTAATTTTGCCCTAGATTTAATTCAAAACTCTAATGTTCCAGGGGACTGTCTCTGTTTTGAAATTACGGAAACTACGGCAATTACACAGATTCATCATGCCCAAAAATTTATCACCGCTATGAAGGCTTTGGGGGTTAAATTTGCCCTTGATGATTTTGGCAGTGGCTTATCCTCTCTTACCTACTTAAAGCATCTCTCTATTGATTATTTAAAGATTGACGGCAATTTGGTCAAGGCGATCGCCAATGAGGAATTTGAACGGGCGATCGTTAACTCCATTAACGAAGTAGCCCACCTGATGGGCATTAAAACCATTGCCGAATTTGTGGAAACCGATCAGATTTTAAAATATCTCGGAGAAATCAGCATTGATTATGCCCAAGGATATATTACGGGTAAACCAATTGCGATCGCATCCTAGTGGTTAACTCCTAAGAAACAAGCTGAGAGCTAAAAGCAAGTTGAGACCGAAGGGAATCCTTTAGGGCAAACATCGCAGTCCCTTAACTTGTCACAGTTGGCTAACGGCTAATGGCTAGCCTCACAGATTAATGTTCTTATCCACAACTGGCGTTACATAGTGCTCAAAAATTAATTAAAACGACTATTTTACAAAAATTTCCATTTCACCCAACCCGCTTGACGGAGATTCCGCTTCTTAGTTACAGGATAGAACGAACCTTCCCTAGGTTCCCCCACCACGTCCTCCAGATATAATTTCTTACTGGGGTCTCTTCCCTTAGCAGACGAAACTCGTCGCACATAAAGTCGGTTGACTATATCAGTCTTACGGTTTCGATCACTACTCCCCCCCATTTTATCAAATTCTTCGTGATTCTCATGAATATCTGCTTTTAGATCCTCTTTGCTTTCCTCTACCTTACTGTTTTGTGTAAAGGTAGTTCCCCATTCAGTTAGGTACTCTCTGGCAAGTTTATAAACTAGTTTCGGAACTCGTTCAACGTTTTCATTGATCTTCTCAGGCTTATAGCCACCATCAGCGGTATAATTTCCTGCGACCGTGCTATGCTTACCACGACAGGAGTAAAGTTTGTATCTTGACGGTTGGTCTAACTCAGCAGGGGCGAGGGGATCTTGCAGTTGATGTTTATCAGCGAGGGTCTGCCATGTTTTACCCAATTGGAGTTTTTCCACTTCCTCTCCCTCTTCCCCGAGCATCCCAGCATTGGGTCGTGGGACTAATGCTGTAAAAGCAAAAGTATCCTTAAAACCCACGTGATCCCAGGCATAGATTCCAACATAATTGGCAACGTTGGGAGGGAGTTGGGTTAGCATTCCATACCAATTTCCAGGACCTGGAACAGGGTCAATTGCAAATATATTGACGGGGGTCTCTCTGACTATCTCACCGCCATAGGCATAAAGGAACCAGGCAGCCATAATACATTCGACTGCACCTCGGCTGTGTCCGATAAAGTTAAACTGCGAAGCCTTGCTTAAAGCCGCCTTATTGGCACCATGCAATGCCAGAGCAACAGCAGGCCATCCAGTTGCTTCCTGTGCTCCCAACTTACTCCGCTGGTCACCGCTTGAATATGGTTTAATATGTTTTGTGCGTAATTCCTTTGGAATAAGTTTTCTAAAGTATCTGAAATCCAGATCATCACTGCTATTACCTGAGTCGTGCCAGTCGTTTACCCCCACGCCTCTTACGGTGATACTTGGGGCTGTTGCTTCAAGTCCGCCAGAAATCTCTGTATGAATCCGCACGGGAATATAGCCTGTACTATCGGAATAGATCTGTTTATCACTATTACTGCCTGTATAGAGACTACTGCCTGTACGCGACTCTTCTCCCTCGTCTCGCGTACAGTCAGTTCCGCAAAAGCAAACGGTGTAAGTATTTGTTTCATCTTCTGCCTCTACCTCCTTAGCGTCTGCCTCTAGCTCGCCTTTGGTCATCATTTGCGCCATTGGCTGCTCATGGGGCTTGCTTTCCTCCTCATCCAAAATTTGATCAAACTCATCAAATGTTTGTTCTAATGACAACTCTAGAGTTCCCTGGTCGAAATCAGTGGCATGAGCCATCTTCTGACCAATTTGATCAAAAATAGCGTGGGAACGAGACATTGGTGCAGGTTCTGGCTGTATTGGCTGCGGGGATGGGGTAGTAGCTTTTCCTTTGTCGAATATGTCGTGGGGATGGGCTGGGGAGACGGGTGGCGGCGTTGGGGAGGTAGAAACTACCTGTTTTTCCTCGGCATCATAGGTTTTCTCTCCTTTAAGAATCGCCTGTAAATCTTCGGCAAAGTCTTGAGCGTCGGATAATTCTGCTTGAGCCGTGGTTGGCTCAACGGTAGGAGGCGGTTCCACCGCACTGGTAGAG
Source organism: Cyanobacteria bacterium J06621_8 (assembly GCA_038524995.1). Taxonomy (GTDB): domain Bacteria; phylum Cyanobacteriota; class Cyanobacteriia; order Cyanobacteriales; family Xenococcaceae; genus Waterburya. Next base: position 24,796 of record JBCBIE010000035.1, on the reverse strand, counting down.
CTGGAGGGAGTTTCTGAAGGGGGAACAACTGTCCCTTGTACTGGCTGTACCTCCATTTGTTCCGAGGCAACTTCTGGCTCAATTTCAGGCTCTAAGGAAGTTTGCCCGTAGGATGGTTCGCTAACGGGTGCGGGTTCTTCGTCTTTAATTTCAGGCTCTAAGGAAGTTTGCCCATAGGATGGTTCACTAACAGGGGAGGGTTCTTCATCTGCCTCAAAAGCCTCTACGGTGAAGGGTAGGCTTTCATCTTCTAAGTCTGAAGCAAAGGAGTTATAAGACGATGATGACATTGCTTCAGGGGTTGCGGAGGGGAAGGCTGCGCTATTATATTCTAGTTTGATCGCTTCACCTGAATCATATGTCTGACAGTGTTTTTGTTTTTTTTTGGGTGGTTTTCGTTTTTTCTTCCGAGGTTGGGGAGACTGTTTGGGGGCGGACTTATCACCTAAAAGTCCTTGTTCTAGGGAAAATAGAGTATTTTTTCGTTTCTTGTTGTTTTCCATGTTTGATTATCTGAAATACTTAAATGTTTGCTAGGAATAACTAGTTGGGGATTGGGGATTGGGGATTGCGGTGCACCCATTCGGGCATAAACGACCCCGCGTCGGCGTAAGACGCAAGACAAAGGCGTTTAGTTCGCCGCATGTACGCGCACCGTTGGAGACTGGGGATTGGGGATTGGAGAGTTATTGTTAGCTGCTATCGTTGTTTTCTGCTTCAGAAGAGTTAGCGTTAGCGGGTTTTTGATGGGGGTAATTGAGCAAGGGATAGCTATTGTGTTCGGTAGATTGATAATTAGGCATTCCTGTTAGGGGATCTTTATCAGAGGGGAAAATATTTGCTGATTTGGCGATCGCTCGCTGGGGGGATAAAATAGATTGGGTCATCTCTTCATCGGGGCTTTCTGGTTCGTTGCTGATGGGTAGGATGGTTATAGTTGGGGACTGATCATAATCTTTATTGGGATACAGGGTTGGTGTTGAATTGATTTCAGGCGATCGCTCGATCTGTCGCTGACGAAGCAGATTAAGCCACCGCAGGATTAGAGAGATCAGGTTGATACCTGTACGAAAGAGTAAGGTTTCTACTTTTACGTTAGCTTGGGGCGGGGTTTCGGGTTCGAGTTGAGCATCATAGCTTAGGGTTTCCAAAGGTTCTGGCGGCTGGGAGGAGACGGGGATAATCTCAGATGGTTGATTTTGGCTGTGTATTGTTTCGGGTTTGGGTTCTAGTTCGGGTTCTGCTTCAGGGGTAATGTTAGTGGTCTTTTCTGCCTCTACGGTGCTCGATGTTTCTGGCTGGATATCCCCTGGGGGGGATGGTATTTCTGATAGTGATTTAGCTTCAGCAGTTTGTTCTGTGGCTGTTGGGACATTTTCTGCTCGATCTAAAGCGCGATCAAATTCATCAAAACGCTGTTCTAATTCTAAATTGCTTAGTGCCTCAGCAAAAGAGCTATCTTGATTTGCCTGTTCTTCTGCGTCAAGGGTGCTATCAAATTCATCAAATAGCTGTTCTAGTTCAACAGTACCGACATCAAAGGTAGTGGCATAAGCCATATTTTTTCCCATGCGATCAAAGATGGCGTGGGGGTTTTGGGGTTCTGGAGAATCTACCGCTGGCTTATCCTTTTCTGGTTCCTTTGGGGGTGTTGCTGGTGCTGCCTCGCTTTCTAGTTCAGCAATGAGAGGGGGGAGATCTTCTGGCTGAAGGGGGTAGGGTTGGGAGTCAATTTTAGAAATTAGTTCAGCCGCTTGAGATAAGGGGTTTTCGGTTTCTGGCTCGATTTCAGCCTGGGAAGCCGTTGATTCGGGAATAGCTGGTAATTCTAGGGCGGAAGTTTCCCTTTGCTTACTGATGTCAGGTTCAGCTACAGGTGGGGATTGATCTGAATCAACAAGTTTTAAAGTAAAGGATTCTTCAGTTTCTGGCTCGATCTCAGCCTGGGAAGCCTCTGGTTCGGGGATAATTGGTAATTCTGGGGCGAAAGTTTCCCTTTGGCTAATGATGACAGGTTCACCTATGAGTGGGGGCTGATCTGAATCAGCAAGGTTTAAAGTAAAGGAGTTTTGCTCATTTTGATCATCAAGAGGCAATTCGGGAATCGGCAATGGCTCAATAATTACTTTTTCAACTGCTGTTTCTTCGGGGAGGTTAACCGCTGCTGGAGGAGAAGTAACGGACAAAGCCTTGGTGTTATATTGCAAAATAATTGGTTCCCCCGTATCAAAAACTTGAGACTTAACCCGACTGCTTTTTGACTTAACCTGCTGGGATTTATTATTATTCCGAATAATGCGATCGCCAGATTTTTTTTCAATCTTTAAAGCTTTTTTCTGGCGCTGGCTGCGGCGATCTCGTCCTAAAGTATCTTGTTCAAGCTGTAGCAGTCGATTATTCAGATACGGTTTCCGACTGACCTGCTTGATTTGCTCTTGTTTCAGGGATTTGCTGTGCTGCCTATTCTGACCACCCTTTGCCCATCGTTTTTTTTCCAGCAACTCTTGTTCAAGTGCCAGTAAACGATTTCGATTAGGCGGGCGATAATTAGGCATTTATATTTAACGTCTGATATGGACTAGATTCGTTAGAAAGTCATTGGTTGTTAATGGTTAATGGTTAATGGTTAATGGTTAGTTTGCTCTGGGCTATTAGCTATACATAGGTGAAAATTTTAATTTAACTACTTGGCTTAAAGCTTATGGCTTATAGCTCTATCTAAGATTCATGGTAATAATCGCATAAGGATCGAGGGCAACCTTTAACTGTTTCGAGGTACCCTGAATTTGCTCCTCATTGACCTTGATTTGCAGTTCATTTTGCTTGGCTGATACTACCTCCACCGTTTGGTCGTTAATTACTGCCAGGGGAAAATCATCTAAAGAAGATGCGATCGCCAGATTGTCTCCTTCAAGGGTTAAAATAGCTTTGCCTGGAACTGATTTTGCCACGCTAACCCTAGACACTTTGGGGGCTCGCTTGCGCCGACGAGACTGATTAATCATGTCCGCCAGGTTTTGATAGTCTATTTTTTGCTCGGTTACTTTTTCCAAATCGATTTTGCGATCTTCTACGGTTCTGCGTAAGTCTTCCGCTGATGTAATGCCTAGCTTTTTGAGTTCTTTCCGTGCGGGTTCTGGTAAATCCGTTTCCTCAATGGAAATATCATCTTGTGTCAGGGGTTCTTTAGTAACTTCTTTGATTTGATGATCTCGAATTGAGCCTAGCTGTAACGATACTTTAGAGGCTCCCGTTTCCCCTGGTTGGGCGGTAGTAAACCGTACCGTATCCCCGTCGTATTCGGGAAAGATTTGCAGATCGAGGGCGACATCCTTAACGGTGTAGGTCAATTTTCGATTTAATCCTTTTACCGAAAGGGTATCCTGTGCCTTATCCAGCTCAAAGATTAAAGAGTTGAGGAAGGATTCTAGATTCCAGGGGCGGTTACTTTTGGTGACCATTTTTTTAGTAAATAAGAAATAAGTAGATTGATATTAGTATTTGTAGATTTGATTGCTTTAAATAAACTCTATAAATAGTTTGCATACCATGAAACCGAGCTTGTTTTTAGCTGATTCATTATTCTTTATCTTTTACTTTGATTACCTACTGCGACAAGTTCTACGGAAATCCAATAAATACCGCGTGCGATCAGGTCTGAAATATGATTATGTTTAGCAGAATTTTTTTCAGGTAATTCAGTCCTCTCAAATTTTGCTCCAGCATTCCAGACTGTGTTTGAGTCGGGCATAAATACCCAATGTTCCAAGAAATTATAATTAGAGAAAGCTTCCTGATCTTTAAGAGATTTATCATATTCAGGATTTTTCTGATAATTTTTCATGTGTTTTTCATATTTTGCAATCATATTTTTCTTGGCTGTTATTGCTGCTTCTATTTTTGTTTGAAATTCATCTTTTATTTGAACTGGTTCTTTAATTTGCTTATTCTTTTTCCTAAAAGCGCTTTTACTCTGTTTTTTAGGAGCTTTTTTTTGCAAATGACTTTTTAACCTGCTTTCATAATTTTCAAGAATTTTGGTTTCTTTTGCTATTTCCTTTTCTAGATTATCTATTATTCCTTTGTGGGACAAAAATCTTTTGCCATCGGCTACGCCTAATATACAGGGGAATTTGAGATCATTTTTTCTGAATTTTAATAAAAAGAAATCAATGTTGTTCGTTACGTTATTTTGATATTCAAATGAAATTACTTCTTCCTGATCTACGTCTAAAGCTTTGAAAGATGTCATATTTTTTTGGACATTTTTCTTGGCATTTAATGCTCTATTTGAGTCATTTATATTTGCTATACCCATAAGGAGGCATAACTCCTCTAAACCTTCTCTAGTTAGTCCTAAGTCTCCTCTTTTATATCCTGGATATGCTTTCTCTCCTAGTTTCATATCCTTAAGCTTTTTAAATGGCTTATTATCTTTCCAATCTTCTGCCTGAACTTCAAAACCTGGGAAAATACTATTAAAATCCATGATCTCTGACCATATTTTTGGCTTATCTGGATTCAAATTATTTTTGAGATGATCTTTGAAAAAGATCATTAAACCGACATACAAAACATAATCAGTTACATATAAAGGACTGTAATATTCTATATTTCCCAGTTTATGTATATATAAATAATGGGCAAGTCGTTTCTCAAGCCTATTTCTGACTACACCGTTTTTGGCTTTAACTCTAATAAATTTTTCAGTACTGTTAACTTTTTTAACTCTAATAAATTTTTCAGTACTGTTAACTTTAATTTTTTCATTTTGTTCTTTTTTTGTAGCTTCAAATGGAAGTTTAAGTCTACGAAATTCCTTATTAGCTTCCGCTTGAATCTCAATAAAATTTCCTTCAGCTTGGATTGGACTAAATTTTTCTTCTTTCGTTTCAATATTTATAGTTAGAACTTCAATAGTGCTATTTTTGGCTTTAACTAGGATAGAACCTTCTTTTACAACAGCCCTCTTAGTAACAACCATTCCTCTGTACTGATTGCCATAGTAAATAGCATTTAGTAGTTCTTTAATTACTGTTTGTTTACCTGTTTCTTGTGCTGTCTGTTCAGCAAAATAGAGCGTAGCCATGATGACGGCTACAAATCCACACTGACCATCAAAGCCTTGACTTAGTTTCCAGGGATCGCTGGCAAGAACATTTAACCTATCGTTACCATTTAAAGGGAAATAGATTTCTTGATTAATGCCTAATTTTAAAAAATCTTTCCACTCTTCCTGTTCTAATGCCCCTGAGAAACTGCTATTGCTGCCTAAACCTTTTGCTAATGAATTATTGAATAAATCCCTGTCCTTCAGTTGCAAGTTAACGGGATAAACTAAAGTCTGCTGGTCAAAAATAACCCTCATGCCATTGAGTAAAATTGGCTCATCTGAGAGGGCGTAATTAAGCTCAGATCGATTATTGGGAAATTGCTTTTGATACTGATTCATAATTACAGTTATTTTCAATTGAATAGACTTTGTTTTAAATTAACTAGCTCGTAGTTATTAGTTATTAGTTATCAAGCTCCACGGTAAGTTTTAGGCGATAAAACACTGGGATAGTTGTAGTTTCAGTGCTTTGAGTAGGGGCATTACTTATAAGGCTGGCTTGCCCATCTTCATCTACCGTCACCTTAATTTCTACTGGCATTTTAACTGTTACTTGCTCAATCTTCATAGTGCGATCGCCTGTAGGATCTTCAAGGGGTTCGCCATAGTAAACGAGCTGTTCTAGGATCTCGGCAAAGGGAATTAGAATTTCATTATCTTCTAATTTAGCTTGGTTAAGATCTGACATTTTTTCTTTCAAAGCATTAGATGTGATAAATTAATTGCTATTGATATTTGTAGATTTGATTATCTGAAATAAAGTCAATAGCTAGTTTACTTATTATGAGATCAAATTTTTTTTCTCTAATTCAATATAGCGGTTCTCATATTGATGAGGTATAAACATAGGCAAAGAAATGATAAATAGAGTTTGAAGCTAATGGCTAATGGCTTCTTGAAAACCGAGATATATCTCACTAAACTAAGAATTACTATACATCCTTTTTTATATTAACTACCTAAGTAGCTAATTCTAAAATCCTGTTGAATCAGTTGAACTAGATTGTTTTCTATTCATTGAAAAATTACGTACTGGGACACATTCTACAGGAATATAATATTCACCCCGTTTGCTCTTTTCTTCCTTAATTTCATTTAGACTCATGATTTTATCTTGACTTATATTTAAGCCATTTAGCTTTGGTTCTGATTTTTTAAGATTTTTTGGCGAATCTCTTTGTAATTCATATTTTTCACCCCAACTCCATATCTCATTCTCGTCAGGCATGAATATCCAGTGTGTCAAGTAATTATATTTCTTGAATTCTTGTCTTTTTTGATTCGTTTCTTTTTCTGTTTTTTCTTTAATCCCTTTGATTATGTCTTCTTCTATTTTGTCAAAAAACATCGATCCTGTAGTAACGCCTAGGATACAGGGATAAGTAATATTTTCTAAAAGTTTTTCGTTCCATTTGAATACAAAATGGTTTTTGGGAATCCTCAAGTTTTTATGCATTAAAATACTGCTAAAAACCTTATACTCTTTTGAATCAGACTCGTATTGAGCTGGAGCGGCAAAACTATACTTTTGGTGTTTTGCATCATCATATTCTTCGGATACATTCATTAGATGACCTAATTTATATAATCCTTCTTTAGTTAGTGCTAAATCTCCTTTTTCATGCCCTTTATATACTCTTTCTTTGCCTTGCATATCCTCAACTTTCTTCAGTCTTGCTCGTTCGTTACTCTCTCTAAAGATATCATCAAATTTCAGAATATCATCCCATAATTTTGCATCTTCTGAAGCCAAATCTTTTGTGAGATGTTCCTTAAAAAAGATGATTATACCAGCAATTAAAATATAATCATCTATTCTCTTAGGAGAATAAGTACGCAGAGACTCTTCATCACTATATTGATATCTTGATAGTTGCTTTTCTAGTTGTCTTTTTACAAATCCTTTTTGAGCCTCAACTTTAAAAGAACCATCTTGATCGACTGGAATATCAATAGCCCCCTCTGTGGTTTCAATTTCAATACTATTAATACCAGCTATAGGTAATGGCAATTTTTTTTCTATTTTAATGGTACTAACTAAACCATCCTTATTAGCAATTAAGCCTTTTTTCTTTATAACTTCAACTAGCTTATTTTTAAATTCAACTCTAATAATATTATCTTGAGTTTTATATCTATCCAAAATTGTTCCATTTTTCACCATAAGCTGACCTTCAAGAAGGTAAACTTTTTCAGTAACCAGCATTTCTTCATATTTAGCATTATGATAAATAGCATTAATAATTTTTGTAATTTCCTTTTGTCTCCCCTTCTGATTTCCAGCAAAATAAAGTTTAGCCATGATTACGGCTGAAAATCCGCAATTTCCTTCATAAGCTTGATCTAGCTCCCATGGTTGATCTGAAATAATGGTTAATCTATAATCATCATTTAAATATAAATATTGATCTTGATGAATAGTTAAGTTCTTAATGTGTTTAAATTTTTTAACATTTAATGCTCCAGAAAATCTTCTATTGTCACTCAAACTTTTTGCTAATGAAGTATTAAGTGTTTTTCCATTCTTAAGTTGAAGATTAACGGGATAAACTGAAGCTGACTGATCAAAAATAACCTTCATACCATTGAGTAAAATTGGCTCATCCGAAAAGGCATAATTCAATTCGGACTGATGATTGGGAAATTGACTTGGATGCTGATTCATAATTACAGTCGGTTTCAATTGAATAGACTTCGTTTTAAATTAACTAAGTAGGTCGGTATTAAAAAATTAACTGGTTAGGACTGCTATTAGTTAGTAGTTAATCAACTATCAAGCTCCACGGTAAGCTTTAGGCGATGAAACACTGGCATAATTGAAGTTTCTGTGCTTTGAGTAGGGGCATTACTTTTAAGGCTGGCTTGCCCATCATCATCTACTAAGACTTTGAATTCTACTGGCATATCAACTGTTACTTTTTCAATTGCCATAGTGCGATCGCCTGTAGAATCTTCAAGGGGTTCACCATAGTCAACAAGTTGTTGCACCATCTCGGCAAAGGGAATTAGAATTTCATTATCTTCTAATTCAGCTTGATTAAAATCTGACATTTCTTTACCTCTTAAAACTTGAGATTTAGCAACAAGATTGACGTTAATATTTATAGATTTTATTACCCAAACTTTTTGCTAATGAAGTATTGACTAACTTTTTATTCTTAAGTTGCAGATCAACTGGATAAACTGAAGCTTGCTGGTCAAAGATAACCTTCATTCCGTTGAGCAGGATAGGTTCTTTAGATAAAGAAGTAGCAAGACCAGATGATAAAGTTGGAAATATAGTTGATTGACTTATACTTAATTGTTTGGGAGATGTTGACTTATCTTTTCTGCGTCCTGAAGAATTGTCTTTGTATTCTGCAATAGCATCATAGAAAGACTTGAGATTATTAATAGCTTGTACAACAGCTTCATTTTCTGTAACTTTATCGCTTTTCCCTTGTTTATCTGGAAGACCAATAACGTCAAACCCAACAAGATTGACTCCTGCTTCTGATAGTTGATTTAGATATTCTCCTATTTTTTCTTGGACTTTAGAAGATTCATAACTACCATCTCCATAACTAGTAAAGCTTCCTATCATCACATCTCTATCAACAGTGATATAGACATCCCATTGACTCCATTCCTTATTTTCTTCTAATTTATTCAATTCATTAAAAATTGCCTCTAATAATCCATCATTTTCATCTTGTTTTTCAAAATACTTTCTCCAAGGGACTAGTTCAGTCTTTTTTATTGATGATGAAACAGTATCCTTATTTTGTTTGGTATAAATCAGGGTATTTTCATCTTTATTTTTCTTTCCCGAATTACGAACTCCAACCACGACATAAGCATCGGCAACTGAATCTTGTCCTCTTCTTAAAATAAAATTTCCCCAAGTGCTACATGCTATTTCCTTAGACTTTGGACTTCCATAATCTTCATGCTGATCGAAATTAATTACAACCTTTTTTTTATGGGAACTAAATCTTGAAAAACCCCATTTAGCGAGTATATACGACATATGATGAGCCGAATTGTGATCTACTACGGCAAATAAAGGATGATCAAGATCTCCAGAATTCTCAAGAGAGGTTAAAACTCCTGTTTCTTCTTTAAAAAAATAGGATTCAAATGCTATAAAATTGACTAATCCATTACTATTCTTTTCAATTGTCTTCAGCAATTCTAAAGGTTTTTGATTATTAATTTCAAATTCAATTTCTTGATTATAAAGTTTTTGTTCTTGATTATAAAGTTCTTGATTGTTAATTTTAAGCTCAGTTTTTTGGTTGTTCTTATTCTTTTTTGGAAATTTTTTATTCCTTTTTAGAAACTTTATGTTGAAAAATGAACCTTTAGGGTTAATTGTTTTCTCGATATAATCTAAGTACTTAGTTAACTTATCAAGAATGAACTTGTTACCTAGTTTGTTTGGTATAAACGTCTTCTTACTCATTTCAAAATAAACTGGAACGGTTTTCATTTCACAACTCCTTAGTAATTAAAAAACTAAAATATACTTGTAAATCTTTGCTTCTTCTATTTATATTTTTCGCAATACTAATTACTTACTCCAATAAAATGAACGATCGCAGGCATGGGGAAATAAACAGTATGTTCAACTAGTGACAATACCTGCCCGTGCTCGTTGGTTTCTCCCGCCTGCTTGAGCAAGATTCCCTGTAGCTTAAATTCGGGATAGACCCATAACCCCACTACGTCTCCCCTCCGTCCCTGAAACTCAACGGACTTGCGGGCGCAGTGGCTAAACTGTTCTTTAAATTCGGAAGATAAGAGGGCGGTTAATTCATCCTCATCCAGCATCGGGTACTCTGAAATTTGCCCCAATAGTTCATTTAGACGATAGGCGCTGAGGATTAAACCCGTTTTTAACTTTCCTGCCTGCCGTGTGCCCGCGGTGTCCTCCATTTGGGTTACTGTCTCCATGCGGGCGTGGTTGGTGCGACCTGGCTCTAGGGCATAGTAATATTTGCAGTCAAGGGTAGTACGGCGGAGCTGGCTAGAAAATTCACCCTCCCAAATTTGGTGCCAGTAGCTGCGGAAGCGATTCACGTCATTGAGGGGAACTATTTTTCCTGTCCCTTCCAGGCGATCGAAACAGTATTTCCCCACCAAGGTAATTAGCTGAGTCATACAAGTTCCGATGCGTTTTTGGCGGTTGGTTTTACTGGATCTGGCTTCCCATACCAGTGCGGCACAGACTAGATATTCTTCATTAGGTTCCAGACTCCGCAAACGTTCGGGGGATAGTTCGGGAACAACGGATAACGCCCCAGAGGTAATATCTTCGAGGCGATATTTCTGCTCAATCAGCACCTCTAGAGTCGTGGAATCTTTGACTGTAAGCTGTAGAATTCCCTTGGTAATAGTGCGGGGGGTTTCAATCTCTAGGGGAAAAGCTATAGTTTGGTCTTGGCGATACAGTAGGCGGGAACGTCCCTGCATGATGAGGGTATTGTCTTCTACAAAATCTAGCCTAACGGACTCCACGCGGTCATAATCTATCGTGGGATCGTCGTAGGTAAGCCCCAGACTTAAGCCAGACACCAGGGCATTAGCCTGTTTATCCGACTCCGTTTCCATCAGGGAAAAGCTGCTGACAGCATGACGATAAAAATGATCCCGCTCCCGATAATTCCGCCTCACTCCCCGAAAACCCCTGGTAACATCCAGCAAGCCATTAGTAATCAGAGCCATTCTTTTGCGATCGCGAATATTATCATCCAGCAGCAGGCGGCGCATCCTGCGGGTCATTACTCTGTCCATCAGGGGCATCATCGCTGGTAACCAGGTAGCCAGGGCGACAGAAACCGACATTTCTGCGGCATATTGGCTATCGGCTTCCGCTTCTTCCGCGTTAGAAACAGATTGGGGTAGAGTGCCTGGCATCAGGCTTTGCTCTAAGCTGAGTAAGGTATTGTTACCATTGGATGTATTTCCATTCCCCACAACCGCTAGAGCTTTAGCATTTGGGCTAGTTGGGCGTGGTGCGGCACTTTGATTTAACTGCTGCATTAAAGCACCCAGTAGTTGAGCTGTCTTGGGGTTAGCGGATAGCTTTTGAGCCACTGCGGGATTATTTAAAATAGCTGGTAGTGCAGTCTGTAGCTTTGCAGGATCGGCAAGAATTTCGGCGGGAGAAGCCCCCGCGAAAATATCAGTAATTGCTGGTAGCGCCGCATTAACCAATTTACCCGAACCAGGAATGATGCTGTCGGCAACTTTACCGATTTGGGGGGCGAAGGACTTCAATAAAGGAGATGCAACCTGCTTAACAACTTTCATCACAGGAGCAGCGACCGAGCTAATCGCCTTCACTAGTCCTCCCAAAAACATCGCAGAGCTAACAGGCTGGGTTTCTTTATAGGCAAAGGGAACCGTCTCAATGGGGTGATTTTCCATAGTTACTTCTTGATTTATTTCTTGACTAAATGAGATTGCGGGTAAGTCATAGTTTGACGAACTAATTACAGGGACTTTGACAATTTCGGAAATAGCAATACCTTCTCGCTGTCGATTGCGGTAGCTAACGATTTGGATATAGGGATTTTGGCGGTTAAACTGCTGCTGAGGAACTTTGAGCACGGTTCTCCCCAGGCTGCTCTCGTCTAAGGGACCAATTAAGGGGGAAGTATACCGAGGATTAGCTAATAATTTGAGCCCTTTGCTCCGCCTTAATTCCTCATTACCGATGGCATAACTATAGAAGCTATTGCTGCCAATACTGACTCGAAACTGATGATGTGCTCCATGATGATCTTGAAACTGGAGAATTGCTAACGCCATAACAAATTGCTTCCCTGGGAATTTATCTAAAAAGCTTTAAGCTCCAGGCTCTAAGCTCTAAGCTAGGTTGATTCGGCTTATGGCTTATGGCTTATGGCTTATGGCTGGGGAATCCAGCCCCTTTATTAACCATCCGCAGCAGGCGGTGATTGAGTCTGGGTTGCCCCACCTTGAGGAAGTTGCCCTTTTCCTAAGTCAAAGATTTGAGTAAAGTTATCCAGCTTGAAATAGTCAGATTTAAACTGAATTTCCACAGAGCCTTTTAGGGTGGCAGACAAGTCCGTATTGGTTTGGCTTTGGGAAGCAGCAATACTAATTTGAGATGTTCTGCTAATTCTCGACTTCTTAAAAATTCTGAACCTAGAGCTCTGGGAGCCAGCTCTCGTAGATTCCTGACCTTGCTGTTTGGTTTGGGTTTTTTCCGCAGCTCGGACTCTAAATTCCACCCCAGCTTTGATGGTTCCCTTGTCAACTACTAGGCGAGATATGCCCATTAATAGGGTTTCTCGCAGTAGAGTTCGACGCTCCCTTGCCATTGCCAATTTAGTATCTAGAATTTTGGCTTTAATGATATTAGGATCTATTTGTTGTCCATTTTGATCGGTAACGGTAGGGAGTTCTGCCTGGTTTGAGTCATCAAAATTGTCAAAGCCCCCATCGGAGAAGCCCCCATCTGGAAAAGACAGTTGAAACTGATCACTATCTTGAACCAGACGATACATTGCTGACTCATCGTCAATTTCGTTAACGAATGACGAAATCTCTCTGGTGGCGTCCTTGAGTAATTCGCGATAGGCTTCCATCTGCCGTTCGTTGGCATCCAGGTTAGCGTCAAAAACTCCTGTCAGCAGATCTCGGACAAATCCAGGAAAATCAACATCCTGTACCGCATCCCCCAATAAGCCCCCCGCTTGGTCGATGCGCTCGTTTCTTTGCTCCCGCAGTAAATCACCAGCAGCCAAACCCTGAGATAATCCACTGGGGGTTGATGATTTTTGCTGAACCAGGCTTTGATATTGTTCGTCTGTCAGATCTTTGTAAGCCCTTAACTGCTCCTGTCGATCCATACTGAGAAAAGACTGGGACTGGGAGAGGATGGAACGGGCTTTTGTTCTTGCTTGCTGCTTTAACTCTTCATCCATTGGCATGATAGTTCCTTAACTTTAAATTCCATGATTTCCGTGATTCTGGAAACTCCTTACCAATCATCGAAGTCATCATCGAAGCTATCGTCAAAATCATCACCAAAGTCATCATCAAGATCCCTATAGTCCGAGCTTTCCCGACGAATGAAGGAACCATCGTTATAATCCTGTAGGGAAGCCTTGGCAATAATCCAGGCTTCTGCGGATTTGAGGAATGCTTTAAACTCCTCCTCCCTCACCGTGGATTCATTAAAATCAGCAATCCACTGATAAACCCGATTCCCCTCTACTGCTAGGGTTCGGGTAACAGAAGTCTGGACAGTGATCCCCAGATCTTGCTTGGCGACTCTTTCAATCACGTCCCAAATACTTCTGCGCCGCCCGCCGAAGTGGTTAATAATATCTTCCATCTTCAGCAGTGCGATCGCTTCTTGGAGATGGGCATAGTCTTCCGTAACCTGGAGGTGTGCCATCCCCGTCATGTATTCCGTTAAGTTGTACTGGAGATTACGGATTGCCTGGTAAAGCTGCGATCGCGAGGGCTGATTATCCCCCCTTCTAATTCCTTCCCGCTTGCTGACGAATTGGGTAACCTCCACCATCAGGGCGTGCCAGTAGCGGGGAAAAGCCTCATTGGGCATCATATTAGACAGGAGGCGACCATCTCCTCGGTTGAGTACCCGCTTGTAGAGCATAGCTCGTTCTTCTGGAGTAGAGCGATCGTCTCGCAGCTTATGGAAGCGGTACAATGCCGCTGCTACTTCTCCTTCAGGAATATCTAGAGCCCCACTTGCCCAACGTAACACCAGGGCGTTGGCGACATCGAAGACGCGCATTTCCTCACCAATGTAGTAAATGTAGTCGAGGGCACCAGCCGCTTTAATGTTGGCGGCTGTAATCCCCTGTTCTTCAGTGGAGTCAAAGGCATCAACGGAAAAATCCCAGTCAACCTGACTTCCTTTGGTACGGGCAACATCTATGGGATCGTCCGTAACCGTACTACGCTTTAGTGCCTCGTTATAGGCTAGAGCAAAGTACTCATCATAGGTGCCCCTCTGAAACTCTAGTTCAGATTTAATTCTTAAACCGAGATTGACCAAGTAATCGATCATTGATTGCTTAATCTCAGCCGTAAAATTGTGGGAGTCTATTTCACCTTTGGCAATATGCTGATCTAGGTAATAGGGAATGTCTCCTTCTTTATAAATAATATTGAGAAAATTGACTACAGCAGGCTCTACTTGACCCGAACGGATGGGAATCCCGCGCTTTAGAGTTAAATCAGCCAGCTTTTGCCATTGTTTTTTTGCGGTCTTAATTTGAATCCGTTTCCCGTTAAGTACTAGGGTTAGGAGTCGAGCCAGAAAGTATTTTCTTGGTTCTTGGTCTACATAGCGGAGGACAGCATTATAAAGTCCTTCTAAATCAGTGGCTTTAACTACCTCTTCTGCTAAGATTTTCTGAATTAACGCGGCATAAATATCTTTATTAGATAGCAGCAGGCGCTTAGTATCATCTAGACCAGTGCTATTCAGGCGATCAGAAAGAGTTTCGAGCTGTCCTGTTATACCTTCCTCACTAATTCTGGTTTTGGCATCATAGTATCGCTCTTTAAAATACTGGGAAGTTGATGCCAAAGCCTCAATAGCCAGAGGATCGGGACTTACTTTCAATCCATTAATTTGAAGTATTTCATCGATCGCAATAATCGAAGATGTGGAATTTCCTGACACGCTCATGAATTTAACACCTTAATTTTATGGTACGAGTAGTAAATTTGCTTAGTTACAAATTGCTTTAGTGAGCAACTCTAGGATTGCTTGTTAGCTGCTTCTGAATTCTCTTGTTTAGCTGGTAATCCAAACAAATTACCAACTACCTGCCAGTTATCGTGTTCCGCAGGTGCGTCCTCAAAACTAACTAAACCTAGAACATTATCATTATCAGAAGAATCTCCATCATTATTAGATTCTGAAAATCCAAAAATATCGCCAATTGTTTCCCAGTTATCGTAATATTCACCCGCTTCTTTGGCATATTGAGCGGCGGCGGCTGCCTGCTCTCTTGCCAGATTTCTCAGTCTTAATGCTTCTTCCCTCGCATTTTGCGCTGTAGCGGCGTATTCCTGCGCCTGTTGTTGTAGAGCTTCTCTGTCACCGCCTAAAGCTTGCTCTGTTTCTAGTGCAGCTGGTTCTTCAGAAGCTGGATTCTCCTCTACAGGTGGTTCTAATGATGGATCATCAATTCCGTCGGGAGTATCACTACTGGGGGTTACGATTAAATTAATCAGGTCTTTAATACTTCTAGCCGCTGCCTCAGCCCTGGCTAATTCCCTCTGAGCTTGTTTTGCCGCATTGTCTGCTCTTCTTGCCGCATTCTGTGCCTTGGCGTTTTCTAAAGAATCTGGGGATAAACGAGATGCCTGTTGAGCCGACTCTTGTGCCTGTTTAGCAAACTGAAGCGCCTCTGCTGTTGCTTCATCAGCCTGATTGCGATCGCCATCTGCCGTGGCAGAAATCAGCAGTATTTGCCGCGTTATGTCGGCTTGTCCCAAAATACCCAAAATTTCTTTAATATCTTCGGGAATATCTTGCCGTTCAGCACTATTCACATCGCCAATACCTTGTTTCACCTGTTCCCAAGTTGCCTTGAAACTCCGCAACTCCTTGAGTTCCTCTGCTAAATCAGGGGTTATGCTCAACACCATATCTCGCTTGATTTCTGGCTGCGATAAAGCTTGGCTATAGATCCGAACATGAGCTAGTTCCCCTGCAAAAAAGTTAGCATACTTTTTGTTGCCTCTTCGAGCCAAATAGAGAGGTGAACTATTTTTAGTGTCATTTTGGGTTGTGTCAACTGCACTACCTTCTCGTTTTCCGTTTAAATATAGATATAAATTTTGTCCATCTTTAACAAAAGCAACGTGATAGAACTGATTAGAGTTGAGCTTACTTTTGGTTATGACCGATGGATTATTGGAGCCATCATATCGTGCTGCCATAATTTTGTTGGCTCCCCGCAGATATCTAATAACGTAGGGATATCTAGCAGATAATTGACTCCACTTTTCGATAATGTCATTATCATTGTATTTCTGAAATTTCTGCTCCGAAGCTACTTTAACCCAGGCTTCAACGGTAAAATCCTGATCAGTTGCAAAGTTGATCGCATCTGAATTAGGAATTTCTAGATAATCATCTTCTCCATCAAACTTTAAACTTCTTTCAATCCAATCAGCATCAGTAACCTGGGGATCGCCATGAATAGTGGGTTCAATTCCATTAACTGAATCATCTCTGACTTTGCCATCTTGGACTTCATCAAGCTTTAGGTAAAGCTGTAAGCTGCCATCGTCAGTATTCACTACTTCTCTCCTTAAAATTAAACAACTAGAAACTATATCAAATCAACTTTTAAGACAGTTTTGCTCTAACCTCCATTGACCGCAAGCTTATACTCTAATAATCGCAACGCATCAATCAAATTCAACTTGCCAAACCCAGCTTTACGATGCTTAAAACGATTATCAATTCGATCTGCCGTATGCTTGAGCAAATATTTTACCTGACCATCTGAGAGACGCTGCCCCCGCTTTTGTAGGGCGTAAGACTTTAACATTGCCACTGCCCCTGCCACAAAGGGAGAAGCATGGGAAGTACCAGTCGAAAAAGCATAATCGCGATGCAAGTAGGTACTGTAAATATTGGTTCCTGGTGCTACCAAGTCCACCTGTTTTCCGTAGGTAGAAAAATGTGCCATATTGCCTAACTCATCCACTGCGCCTACAGCAATTACATAGGGAAGTGCCCCTGGATAGTAGAGCTGTTCCGCACCATCATTTCCTGAAGCAGCAACGATAGTTACTCCCTTACTCCGAGCATATTCTACCACCTCTTGATGGGGTAATCCGCCCCCAGTATGCTGAATGCCCAAACTCATGTTGATTACGTCTGCCCCCTGATCGATCGCCCATTTGATTCCCGAATTAATGTTGTCTACCAAACCCGCACCCACACGCTTTCTACCCCGCTGCATCGCTCCCAAAACCCGCACGGGCAGAATGCGACATCTCGGAACAACCCCGACGGGCATTCCCACGCCACGGGCGGCGATGATTCCTGCTACGTGAGTTCCATGTCCCACTTCATCCTCTGGATCGTCGTCATATCCGAGGTAATCTCCGACAAATTTACTAGCTCCGTTGATAATATCGACAAAATCGTATCCTGGGAGTAAATTACTCTCATATTCGGGATGATCCAGGCTTACTCCAGTATCTAAAACGGCGATCGCAATTTCAGGATGACCGAGGGTAAATAATTGATGTGCTTCATCTAAGTGAATCGCCTCTCGCGATCGCCGATCTGTAGCAATACTCATCTGAGTCGGCAATAGCTGGGGTAAATCTACCTGACCAATAGCTCCAACCTGCACTTCTTCTACCAGAGGAATACGAGCAAGTTCTTGAATTAATTGAGGCTCAATCTTTTGATTGTGTTGTAGGATGAGCCGATAAATACGGTTTAAACCTGTCGCTAACTCAGCAGTATCCCAATTTCCGTTATACGGAGAATATTCTTGAGTAACCCAAATTGGTACCTGGTATTGCTCAAGGATGCGATCTATTGATGGATATAGATGCGTTTTAGCATTCTCCTTGGTTTTTAATATGTTTTGCCAGTAAGGAAACCTTGCATCAGAAACAGCTTGTCTTAACTTTAGTCTAATGTGTTGCTTCATCAATCTGGCTGATGGATTTGATTATGGGATGAGGAGCAGCTCAGTTATAGTTTGCGCTTATAGGAAATTGTAGGTTATGGACGACGATGATTTTTGATCGTTTTGTAAAATCAAGATTGAATTATGGGTCTAGTAGACAACAGCATAATTAGAGCAACTATTTGTCTACTGTGAAAAACTGACATAGCCTAACTTATTACTTATTACTTATTACTTATTACTTCCGCGCAGCGGCATTAGTCTGCTCTAAATAACGATTCCAGTTACTCAAGGCTGGCGCATCAGAGTTTGCCCCTAGCTGAAGCAAAACTACCCCTTGCTTAAAATCAATGATGCCATAATTTTCCTGCTCTACAGCTTTAGTAATAGAATCAGCGGTAGTTCTCCAGGTATTACGATAATCTCTGAGGACAGACTGATACTGTTCAAGGTGCCAGAGGTCAGCAATAATGTAATCGACCTTGGTTATTTCTTGGCGATCGCTTTTAAACTGTAATCCAGGTAAGCGAATTACCTCGCGACGACCTGAAAGGTGAGGGATAATGAAGGTAGTACTAGAAACGCTAGCATCTTCGGGTATTCTTGCCAGCAAAGAGTTAATTTTATCCACATGCTGCCATTGTTGAGGAGCAGAAACATATACCAGCGGTTTAATCGCAGTGGGGACAAGGAAATAAAGAGTATCGCTAGGGTTGGAGGTAATAGTAAAAAAGCTCGAAAGACAAATACAGAAAACCCAGAACCGCCGAAACTTTGGTCTGAGCTTACGGGGCTGATATTTAGTTAAGGGTCGATAAAAGTTACCCCATCCCTGTCCCGACCACCATAAAATTGCGCCGTAGAATAAACCAGGAGTGACGCTGATGGCGTAGCGGATAGAAATGCTTATTACCAGATCTCCCTGACTCAAAAATAACTTTAGTAAGGGAAATAGAGAGATTGACCAGGCACCAGGAGCCACTAAAGGGATAAATGCTAGGGGTAACCACTGTCCTAAAAGATATTTAAACGTGCCACCGACAGGAGTCAAAACTTCTCTCAGCAATAGCCCAGGATTGGTGATCATATTAATCATGATCTCTAGGGTTGAAGCCTGATTACCTTCGGCATATTGCCCAAAGTTCTCCAGCATAAACCGTTTTGAAACATCGTCAGAAAATAGGGGCATGATTAGATTGGTAACAGCCAGCACGTACAAAAAACTAGCCAGGCAAACCCCAATACCAATTCGAGGATAGCGACGGCTCAAAATCAAATAGACTCCCACGCCAAATAAAGTAATACCGCTATCTTCTCGCACTGCTAGGACACAGACTGCTAAGGCTATAAACAGCCACCAACAGCGTTTTTCCATTGCCAACAATAAACTGAAGACAAACAAAGGAATTTGGGAAATATCGTGAAAATTCCCCAGAGTCGGACCAATGACGGCGTTAGCACCATAGAAGCTGAAGGTAATTAAAGAGGCGATCGCTGGTTCTAGATGTACCCTAGCTAGCTGGTACAATACTAATCCCGCTACGGTAACAAACACTGCCTGTAATACTGTTAGGGTGGCAGGATAGGGAAACAGATAGTAAATCGGCAGCCACAGCAGCAATGCGGGGGTAAAATGCTGTCCTAGACGATGGTAGGCTACGTCAGGAACTTCTCCAGCGTGAACCACATTAGTCGAAAGTTGAGATGAAAGGGTACTTTGAAACCAGCGACCATGAGCCCCATTCCAAAATACCTGATTAAAAATTCCCTGGTCGTAGGAAGAATAAAAAGAGAAATGGCGATGCAGAGTTAGGCTGAGAGTTATGCCCAAAAAAGCGATCGCCCCCAGCAGCACCGCTTTGGATTCAGGCTTAATATTTGCAGGGAAAAATATTTTGCTCATTAAGAATTATTGCGACTCATTTGATTCACTCTCATGGGGTGATTTTAGCGGGGAATTCTTATTGTGTGAATCTCTTCCTTTACCTGAGCAATATTTTGGGCACAATCTAAAAAAAATCTTCAGCTTTTCCTCAGGAAAAAATAAAGTTCTGGCAATTTTAAAGTTCTATTTTAGAATAGAGAAGGCGGAGACAAAAGTTTCCGTTCACTCCTCACACCACACTCCGCTCGATTTGTTTTCGGGCGGTTTTCTATTATTTTTGGTTCTCTTCAATTCGCTTTAGCTTTAATTTAAGACTGCTAATGAACGGATAAAGTATTAAGAGATAACCTTTTACGGCGGACTAATCTCTGACCATGGTAGAATCCTATATGATAAAAAAGGACTTGTGGTTAGTAAGGATTTAGATAAGTATGTCATCATCAGCCGCCCCAGTAACAGATGCTAGTTTTGAAGAGCAAGTTTTGCAAAGCCCAGTGCCAGTTCTAGTGGACTTTTGGGCTCCTTGGTGTGGTCCTTGTCGCATGGTTGCTCCCGTAGTCGATGAAGTTGCCGAACAGTTTGAAGGACAGATCAAGGTAGTAAAGCTGAATACAGACGAAAACCCCAATGTTGCTAGTCAGTATGGTATTCGTAGTATCCCTACTTTAATGATTTTCAAGGATGGTCAGCGAGTCGATATGGTAGTTGGTGCAGTACCAAAATCCACCTTGGCGGATACCCTCGAAAAACATCTTTAGGAATTGATTTTCTTGAATTTTCTGGTTGAGTTTATTTGAGCGAGCTCTAATTTAACCTAGTTAGGGCTTGTATCAACTCATTAAAAGTCTTATTTGAGTTTATGACGGATTTTTCTGAAAACTCAAAAACGCTAGAGCAGCAGTTGCCAGAACTGCTGAACAGTTTGCCAAATCATGCCCATGGTGAACTTATCCAAAGAGCTTTATCGGCGCTGCTGAGAATTTCTGAATCAGAAACTGAACGTCTCAACTGGAAAATTTTAACGGCATCTTTAGAAGATTTAGAACAGGGTTTTAGAAGCTTCGACCCCTACCGCAACACCAGAAAAATAGCAATTTTCGGCTCTGCCAGGACTTCTCCTCACGATCCTGAATACCAAATGGCAGCAGATTTTGCTTGTCAGATGGTGCAGTCGGGTTTTATGGTCATCACAGGAGCAGGTGGCGGTATCATGCAGGCAGGAAACGAAGGTGCTGGCAAGGGTAATTCTTTTGGTCTGCATATTAAGCTGCCTTTCGAGCACGTTGCTAACCCTGCTATAGAAGGGGATGACAAACTAATTAGCTTCAAGTATTTCTTTACGCGAAAACTATTTTTTCTGAAAGAGAGTGATGCGATCGCTTTATTTCCTGGCGGATTTGGTACTCAGGATGAGGCTTTTGAAACCTTAACTCTCTGTCAAACGGGTAAGTATGGTCCCGTGCCATTAGTTCTGATTGATCATCCAGGAGGCGATTACTGGCACTCTTGGAATGAATATATTTGCCGTCAGCTCAAAGGTAAAGAGCTAATCCATCCTGATGATTCCAGTCTTTTTACTATTACGGATAGCCTTGATGTAGCCTGTCAAACTATTAAGGATTTTTACCGAGTCTATCATTCTAGTCGCTATGTTGGTAAGCTATTCGTGATTAGGCTGAAAGTAAATTTATCTAGGATAGCCATAGCCCAGCTTAACCAAGAGTTTAGAGACATTTTGACTCAGGGGACAATAGAGCAAAGCGCCGCGCTACCTGAAGAGCACCATGATTTGTCAAATATTGATTTACCCCGTCTAGTTTTTTACTTCAACCAAAAAAGCTGGGGTCGTCTTTATCAACTAATCAGTAAGATTAATCTTTTAGGGAATATGCCCGCAGCTACAGATTAACCATGTTTATGGTAAACAAAAAAGTCATAGTGTTAAGCTTTGTGTGGTTATCTTGTTAATAATTTAATATTTTCTTTATATTTGAACTAACTGAACTAAGATTTAAGTTGGTGGTCTAGCTTCATTTTGAGTCTAGAACATCGAATACACCATATAAAAGGTGAAGCAGTTGAATATTAAATTATTGCGTCAAACCTGGAATTTAATTGAAGCCACCAGTGCTTGGGAACTTCTAGAGATTAACGAGTCGGAGTTAATTCAGCGACTACTCAATAAGTTAGATGCTCAGAAGCCGCTAGCAGAAAAAGAGCGAGCCTGCGTCAACAATTACCTGCACGAAAAAATGAACTTGATTAGAGATACGGCTGAATCTCGTCTAGTATCGGCTTGACTATAGCCGTACAAGTTTACTTTAGGACAACTTTTATGAGTCTGCTCGTAAGTAATGAGTAATAAGCAGTTTATTGCTCACGTGGGACTTGCTCTGAAAATCTGATCAAGATTCAAGAATCGCCAAACCGATAACCTTTCCCATAAACAGTATGAATTAACTGGAGGGTATTTTTAGTCTCAATTTTACGGCGCAACAGCCTGACTAAAGCCGCCAGCACATTACTACTGGGCTGTTCTTCCCCCTGCCATAGGTAATGATATATTTCCTCATGGGTTAACAGTCGATCTGGATGCTGCATAAAATAGCTGAGGAGCTTGATTTCCTTTTCCGATAAATCAATTACCTTTCCATTACGATAAGCTACCTGATTTTCCCAATCCAATTCCAGATCCGCCACCCGCAGGCGATCGCCCTGGGGGGTTTCCAAAGTCGGGCGACGCAGCAAAGCCCTAACCCGTGCCAATAACTCCCTTAGTTCAAAGGGCTTGACTAAATAATCATCTGCCCCTGCATCTAAGCCAGCAACGCGATCATCTACGGTATCTTTTGCTGTTAAAAACAATACAGGAGTGCTCAGGGCGTGCGATCGCACCTCACGACAGATTTCCCACCCTGATTTATGGGGTAGCATCCAGTCTAAAATCAGCAGATCGTACTGATTGGAAAGAGCTAACTGGCTACCTATGGCACCATCATGAGCTACGTCTACCCGATAACCTTCTTGAATTAAAACTCGACTGAGAGGATCACTTAATTCAGCTTCATCATCTACCAACAGAATTTTCATAGAAACCAATAATTGCTGCTCAAATTGTCCCTGCAATGCTTAATTAATATCTAAAATAATAGCTGTAAAGTAAAGCAGCAGTAAAAAACAAAATTTTCATGATGCAGTATCGGCGATTTGGTCGCACCGAGTTACAGATGCCCGTTTTTTCCTGTGGCGGCATGAGATACCAATATAAATGGCAAGATTTACCTGAGTCTGAGATTCCTGCTGCTAATCAGCGCAATTTAGAAGCTACTATTCGTCGCGCCTGGGAAGTTGGAATTAATCATATTGAAACCGCTAGGGGCTATGGTAGTTCCGAAATGCAGCTCGGCAAGATTTTGCCCCAGCTACCGCGCTCAGAGCTAATTTATCAGACTAAAGTCTCTCCCCATCAAGATTCTCAGGAATTTCTACGTAACTTTAACCAGTCTCTGGAATATTGTCAGCTAGACTATGTGGATCTTTTGGGGCTTCATGGTATTAACACCCCCGAAATCTTAGAAATTAGTATGCGCCCAGGGGGCTGTTTCGCAGTAGCAAAAGAATTGCAGGCGGAAGGTAAGGTACGACACATTGGTTTTTCCACCCACGGTTCAACCGAAATCATTACTCAGACAATTGAGACGGGAGCTTTTGACTATGTTAATCTCCACTGGTACTACATCTCTCAATGGAACTGGTCTGCGATTGAAGCGGCAAAGGCTCAAGATATGGGAGTCTTTATTATTTCTCCTTCCGATAAAGGAGGGCATCTTTATAATCCCCCACCCAAGTTGGTGGAACTGTGTCAGCCCCTCAGCCCCATGGTGTTTAACGATTTATTTTGTCTATCTCGTCCTGAAGTTCACACGTTGAGTATTGGTGCCGCTCGACCAGGAGATTTCGACGAACACCTTAAGATCTTACCCTTACTTGATCGCGCCGCAGAGATTCTGCCTCCTATCCTAGAGCGTTTAGAACGAGAAGCGATCGCCGTTTTAGGGAGAGACTGGCTTGATCAGTGGCAGGTTGGCTTACCCAGCCATGAAGAAACCCCAGGAAAGGTCAACATGCCAATTATTCTCTGGTTACGTAATCTGGCTTTGGCTTACAACATGATTGAGTATGGTCAGGCTCGCTACAATCTTCTGGGTAATGGTGGTCACTGGTTTCCTGGAGCCAAGGCAGACAGCATCGCGGAGCTGGATCTGGGTTCTTGTTTAGCCTCTCATCCCTATGGAGCAAAGATTCCTGATTTACTGAAGGAAACCCATGAAATGTTGGGGGGGAAAGAAGTTAAGCGGCTATCCCAAAGTTGATTATGTTGTCATTTTTAAGATAGGATTAAGCATCCTATTTTTCTTCAATAAGGGAGCCAGCGCTTTCAAAAGGATAAAATCGCTGAGTTGCCTGTCCAATAATGTTCTTGCGCGGCACAAAGCCCCAAAAGCGGCTATCGTAACTATTGTTTCGGTTATCACCCAAAACAAAATAGGAATCAGGCGGCACCACTTGAGGAGTCCATTCCTCCTGATTTTCCTCATTCATAGTATAAGCTTCTGACAGTGGCTCACCATTAATATAAACCTGTTCTCCTCTGACTTGAACTATATCGCCAGGTAGTCCAATAATGCGTTTAATGAAGGCTGTATTGTAGTTCTTTTCCCGCAAAGCCTTTGTCGGGTTAAATACGATCATATCCCCTCGCTGGGGTGATCGAAATCGATAAGCTAGCTTATCAATAATCAGACGATCATCTACTCTTAAGGTGGGCAGCATTGCTTTAGAAGGAATATAGCGAGATTCCGCCACATATAGTCGAATCATAACTGCAACCAGCGCACTCAAAACAACCGAAATGCTAATAAATCCCGCAATAAACAGCAGAATCAATCGTTGCGATCGCTCTCGACGTAAAGGCGCAGAATTATAAACATGGTAAAAGGCTATTAGAGACAGTATCACCTGTAGCAGGATTGCAGCTAAGCTAATCCCTAAGTTCGATGAGTTTGCTACAACATTTAAAGTCCTAAAAATATAGCCATCGAACTATAGGTTAAGACATCTTTGAGTCTCTTTGCGCCT
>JBCBIE010000034.1:0-54995 GCA_038524995.1 Cyanobacteria bacterium J06621_8 | reverse complement strand
TCAGGATATTTCATCTTTATTTAAAACTCCAGTTTTCAATCTGGACGAGGTTTAATCATGTATTTTCTGATAATGCGATCGCCTATGTTTACAAGCAGATATTAAAATTACTGAATCAGAAGAAACTAAGCTAATATATTTTTCAGCAAAACCAGACTTTGAGCCATCAGCAAATAAAATTGTCTTAAAAGAAGTGAAATATGATGCTAATAGCATTTATGATGCTACTTTGGCTGAAGCAATATTGAATAGCATTCAAAATATATTAGATTTGAATAATTTGGCACTAAAGAATGCTAGCTTTAAAATTAATAAAATAGATATTGGACAAGGTAAAATAATTCTTGCTGGTCAAGCTTTAGTAAAAGATTTTACGACATAATTTACGATCGCCAGTACCTATTACTGACAAAACTTATGAGACAGCACATAAAATACCTTTGCAAGGGATTGTATCGCTGATAATTAACAAATAACTATCTTATAATTAGGTAGGCAAAAAAACTATAAGACTAAGTGTTATAACTTTATTCCCAGTCCCTAATCACTAATCACCAATCCCTGACTCAAGCATTTTATATTTAATTACACCCACCTACTTATGCTTGCTCCTTGGCGATCGCTTTTATCGGGTGCCGTTCATCGTAATCGCGCCCAACCCCATAGCCGCTATTTTCAACTGGCGACAGTCACCCCCGATGGCTACCCCGCCAATCGGACAGTGGTTTTTCGGGGTTTTGTGGGCAATGAATCTAACCAGCTTAAAATTATCACCGATGCCCGCAGTGAAAAAATTGAGGACATCAGCTATCAATCAAGGGCAGAAATTTGCTGGTACTTCACCAAAACTCGTGAACAGTTTCGGATTGCAGGCAGCCTCCAGTTAATTACGGCAAATCAAGAAGAGTCAGATCTCCAGAAGTTACGCCATCATACCTGGCAGCAAATTTCTGATGCAGCGCGATCGCAATTTGCTTGGCCCACCCCAGCCCAACCAGCGGCAGAAGCATCTGCGTTTGAGGTTGCTGTTCCCGACAAGAACTCTCCTCTAAATACTTTTTGTTTATTGCTGCTAATTCCCCACCAGGTAGATCATCTACAGCTTAGGCAGAATCCCCAGCAAAGATGTTTATATCGCTTACGGGAAGATAAAACCTGGACTAGTCAATTAGTTAATCCTTAAGGTTATTGTTCAAGCGATCGTGAGGAATTTTAAATTCTAATCCCAAACTGACGTTAATTTAACCTTGCTTTTAACAAATCTCGCAGTTCTGCCTGCTGTTCAATCGAACCTGCCAGCAACACCCCTAATTTACCTACTAGAACTGTACCCCAGTTAACGATAATAACTCCCGTTGCTGTACCAGAGTCATACTCCAAATCTCCAAGATCGATATCATCTAGAAAACGATATTTAGTCTGAAAGTTATCACTGCACCAACTTTTAATACCTAACTTTTGAGCAATGCCTGTGGGGTATGAGGCTCCATTAAAACGAGGATTACACTCAATCGCAAAATACTCACTTCCCTGTTCTGTTTCCACTACAGCGACATCAAAAGCAAAAATTCCCTTCATTCCCTTGGCTGCCATCCAATCCGCCATCGGCTTAACTAGCTCCCAAGGTTGATAAACTGTAGGGTAACGATTACCCTGATGAGCATAGCCGTCTAAGATTTGTTCCGTAGCGGCTAAAGGCTGTGCCTGTCCTTCAACCACTTCATACTGTAGATTAAGGAATTTTGTGGCTATTACTTCCTGTTGAATTTGTAGGGGGAGATCGTCCTCCAAGTCTGCTAAAGCACGATTTAATTCTTGGGAACTAGCGCAACGAGATATGCCCACCCCATCTACAGAAATAGCAGGTTTTAAATAACAAGGATAGGGAAGATTTTGATAGCTTGACAACTGCTCGCGACTATCAGCACAAAGTGTCAAAGGGACTTTAACCCCTAATTCTTGTGCCAAACGAATAAAGTTATTTTTAGAGTTAATAAACTCCACCACATCTTGCCAGTCTTGATTACTGGTACGAAACCAGTCCTCATCGTCACTCTGATGGTGTAAAGCATCGCCAAATATAAATACCGATGGTTCATGATCAGGATACTTCCTTAGCTGTTCAAATGAAACATCCCAAATCGGGTTTTGACTATGACTGAGATTAATATTTTGATAGTGGGATTTAACTGCCTCCCATTGAGATTGTAAGTCGGGATGCAGTTGAATTAAGTCATCCTGTTCTGTCATGCCCAAGACTCTTCCTGAGTATAGGTAGTTGCCAGTTACAGCACCATGGGTACAGTGCATAATGTCATGATTAAAAATTTTGGATTGATTCATAATTTTAATCTCACTCGAAACCGTTGAATTATTCTTTCAACTTCCCGTAAATAAATATTCTTCTCTGTAGCGAAAGAGACGAATAATTGCTGATCTTGCTGCTGAAAAGTGAGCCCAGTTGAGTCAATGAGGGCGTTATGCTTAGATTACCTACAAAATTTAAGTTTTTTATCCTAGAAGAAATTGTTTGATGGAGAAAGTTGCTGCTTTAGGAGAACAACTCATCGGAAGATGGCTAGAACTGAAAAATTATCAAATATTGGAGCGCAATTGGCGTTGTCGCTGGGGAGAAATTGATTTAATTGTGCAAAGTCAAGCCACCAAAGAAATTGCCTTTGTAGAGGTTAAAACCCGCAAGCAGCGAAATTGGGATGCCGATGGTTTATTGGCGGTAAATGCAGTTAAGCAGCAAAAGTTACTGCAAACAGCAGCTTTATTTTTGGCTCATCAGCCGCATCTAGCAGAATTACCCTGTCGTTTTGATGTGGGGTTAGTTAGTTATCAGCTTAGTAATTCTTCCACTAAAAATATTACCGAGTTTCCTATAAGTCAAATTAATCGACTCCAGATTGGTCAACCCATAGTGATTCAAAGCTACACCATGAAAATTAAAAATTATTTACAGGCTGCTTTTGATTAAGCTTATTTTCTCTGCCTGATCCTTAACCATAATTTGCACTTAGAGACTACTCCGTAATTTTCCCCTAGTGGAAATACGCGATCGCTCAAGTTCTTACGACTATATCAACAGCAAAAAACTTTACTTACATTTGCTTCTTAGATATTAATTGCCAACTCTTTATTTAAGAAAATATTTAGATTTTTAATTATTGATTAAATTTTATTTTTTCTTAATTTTTGACTAGTAAAAATTAAATAATATTACTTTGGACTCAAAGCTAAAAATGTCAAGTGACATGATAGTGATTGCCAAGTAATCCTCTTAAAATTGGGCTTTAAGCTAATTAGCAGATAGCAGAGAAGGTCTTAAACTTAAGAGATTTTTGAGAATAAATAAATTTTGGTGTAGCTAAATTTAGCAATCGATCTCTAGAGTTTATTTAAGAGATGAAATAAAACTTTTTTCGGACAAGCTCTCTCATAAAGCTAATTTATATTGGCGTAAATACTATCAAAAATCAGTGATTGCACGGATGAGTAAAATTGCGTAAGTGCATAAAATATATAAGTCAAGACTTGACCTATTTTAGAGAGTTTCTACTTAGAAAAACCCTAGATTACGATTCTGCATAGATTAGGAAAAGTATTTCAGACTTTACCTACAGTCGCAATATTCCTGGTTTTCTTCCTAGAAGTAAACAATCATGACTGAACTTACTACTCATCAATCTTTCTTTATTTTTACGGAATAATCATCCTAAAAAGTTGTATGAGTCGTAATTAATGGGAGTTTTTCTGATTGATGTTTTCCCAATCAACAAAAGATAGAGCTAATTTGCATCATGAAAAAAATTACTTACCAAGCTGCGCTAAAAGATCTTGTACACCTAGTTCCCACCGAAACGTACAACAATTCTGAACTGACAGAGAATTTGATGGAGAATGGAGTTACAGAACCCATCGTTTTTACTACAGACGGGGCAAAAAGCCGATTTGGCATGAAAAAGTTAAACGTCAAAGACGGTATGAAGCGATTGAACTTAGCAGCTACTAACCAAGCAATTGGGGAACTAACGGCTCAAGTAGTCTTGATTGAAGATTCACTTCCAGAATTGATTCCCTTTGAGAAATCATCCCCGATGATGAAAGTAACAGATGCCAATGTCTATCAAAAAACCTACAGCTGGATTAATGAAAAAAGAAATATCTCAGAATGCTGTACAGCGATTGAATTAGGAAGCAAGTATGGAATTCGCTTGCAATATCTCAATACGGTGATTCAGGGGAAAGTAAAATGCAGTCGGGGATGGAGTTTAGCCCAATCGTAGGGGTAAATTAAGGCTAGCTTAATCTAGGACAATGATTTCTGCCTGAAGCAAAATGATTAAGCCTCAGAATTGTTCATAAAGCGTGATTATAAAAGTCAATTAAGCGTGATTCTGGATGATAGCGACTCTATCTCCATCACGCTTTTTTCATTGTGGGTGCAAGGCTCTGGCTGAATAAATAAAGCTTAGAAGCGATCATGAAGATAAATCTATACAAAATTACCTGATCAATATTTCCTGAGAAGCGTTAACATAAGTTAACAACGTTAAAATTGAGTAATATTGATTAACATTAGTACTTCTTCGTCGTTACATTAATCTACACTGCTTGAAGCGCTGACCTGTATGGTCAACAGTTCCAGTCTAGGATGGCTCCATCAATCTCACGGAGTTCGACAAGGTTTTACATTGTTAAAATAACATAAAAGATTTCTAAATCTTCAGCTAAGGGAGGCTGTTAGAGTGAGCAAAGATAATAATAAAAAGTGGCGTAATGCAGGACTTTATGTGCTGCTAGCCATTGTTGTAGTCGCTTTGGGTACTGCCTTTTTGGAAAAGCAACCCCAAGCTAGTCAGACCTGGTCTTACAGTAAGCTAATAGACGAGGTTCAAGATAATAAAGTAGAAACTGTCAAGATCAGTGCTGATCGCACTAGGGCTCAGGTTATAGACCTAGAAGGCACTCCTATATTAGTTCAACTGCCACCCGATCCTCAGTTAATTGATATCCTGAGTCAAAATGGTGTGGATATTGCCGTTTTACCCCAAGGTGATGAGGGTTGGTTGTTTAAAGCTTTGAGCAGCCTCTTATTCCCGATTCTGTTGTTGGTGGGATTGTTCTTCCTTCTCAGAAGAGCTCAGAGTGGACCTGGTTCCCAGGCGATGAACTTTGGCAAATCTAAGGCAAGAGTTCAAATGGAGCCTAAAACCCAGGTAACTTTTGGCGACGTAGCTGGCATTGAGCAAGCCAAGCTAGAGTTAACCGAAGTTGTTGACTTCTTGAAAAATGCTGATCGCTTTACCGCCATTGGGGCAAAAATTCCTAAAGGAGTCTTACTAGTAGGACCTCCTGGAACAGGTAAAACTTTATTGGCAAAAGCAGTGGCTGGGGAAGCGGGAGTACCTTTCTTCAGTATTTCTGGTTCTGAGTTTGTGGAAATGTTCGTCGGGGTTGGTGCATCTCGAGTTCGTGACCTGTTTGAGCAAGCAAAAGCCAACGCACCCTGTATTGTCTTTATCGATGAGATTGATGCAGTGGGTCGTCAGCGTGGTGCTGGTCTAGGCGGCGGTAATGATGAAAGGGAGCAAACTCTCAACCAGCTGCTAACTGAAATGGATGGTTTTGAAGGCAACACAGGAATTATTCTGATTGCGGCAACTAACCGCCCTGATGTACTAGACTCAGCTTTAATGCGTCCTGGTCGTTTTGACCGTCAGGTAGTGGTAGACCGTCCTGATTACTCAGGTCGTCAAGAAATCCTCAACGTTCACGCCCGTGGTAAGACTTTAGCCAAAGATGTTGATCTTAATAAGATTGCTCGTCGTACTCCTGGTTTTACTGGTGCCGATTTAGCTAACCTGCTCAACGAAGCAGCAATTTTGGCGGCTCGTCGCAGCTTGACTGAAATTTCTATGGACGAAGTTAATGACGCGATTGATCGTGTTATGGCGGGACCAGAGAAGAAAAACCGCGTCATGAGCGAAAAACGCAAAGAGCTAGTTGCTTATCATGAAGCGGGACATGCTTTGGTAGGTGCTTTAATGCCCGATTATGACCCCGTACAAAAAATTAGTATTATCCCCCGAGGAAGAGCTGGCGGTTTAACCTGGTTTACTCCTAGCGAGGAACGCATGGAGTCTGGTTTATACTCTCGTTCCTACCTACAAAACCAAATGGCGGTTGCTTTGGGTGGTCGTCTAGCGGAAGAAATTGTTTACGGCGAAGAAGAAGTAACCACTGGTGCTTCTAATGACTTGCAGCAGGTAACTAGAGTAGCACGCCAAATGGTGACTCGCTTCGGTATGAGCGATCGCCTGGGACCTGTAGCTCTTGGTCGTCAAAACGGCAACGTCTTCATGGGACGTGATATCGCCTCCGACCGTGACTTCTCTAACGAAACTGCTGCCGCGATCGATGAAGAGGTTCGTAACTACGTTGACCAGGCATACAGCAGAGCCAAACAAGTACTGGTGGAAAATCGTAAAGTTCTTGATTATCTTGCTGATATGCTGATTGAGAAAGAAACTGTGGAGGCTGATGAGCTACAACAGGTTCTTGCTAGCAACGATGTGAAGTTGGCTTCTCTAGCTTAGGCATGCTTCATCCTAGTTAGTCGATTTTAAAGGTATCTAGCTATCAGTAAGTTTGTTAGTAGGCAGCGCTCAAATTTTGAGTGCTGCCTATTTGCTGATTGTTTTCTGATGAGGATGAGCTATCATCGCTTATGCTATGTCTCCAGAAAAACATTTAAAGATTTTTGGAGAAAGCATTGAATTAAAAAAATGAATAATACTTTAGTTAGAGCTGGAATGAGCTAATTTAGATGCTCTACCTTTAACCCGATAATCAGTAATTAGGCTAGATTATTCGATAATGGCTAATTATCTTCTTTCTGCTTGTTAAGCTGTTCGTCATTTAAACTGCATCTTTAGACAATACACATCTCCTATGCTCTATAGCTTACGCTTAATCACAGCAAGTAAATTAAATGAGTGACAGTTTATTATTTAATTACGTAATTCCAACTACCATTGTAGATGGTTACACTTTTTAGTATGCTAATTCTCAGTGTAATTACTGATTAAAATTATTAATAATATTCCCGCTCAACTGCATCGCTTCAGTTTATTTAATGTCTATTAAACCCTTAAAAAAAATATTACAAAATACTAATATCTAGATTTTACATAGATAAAATCACTTATCCTAATATTGTAGGGTTAATAATTTAATAAAAAAAATAAGCCATAGTTTTAGTTTCCTATCCTCATAGCCATTATTTTAGCTAAGAATGACTAGTTAACTAATGTTACGCACTTAATCAATCTTCCGAGATAGGTACTGGGGATTTAATCTTTCTGTTCTTATAGTCTATTGGAAATACTAACTTTCTGCTGCTTTGCATAACGCCAGTAGTTAATTAGTAACTCACTTGACTTTAATTACTTATCAATAATCATTTGCCCTAGATAAGTTTGCCATCAGGTGATAGTGCTAATCTCGACTATTCAAATTTATCCGTCTAAAAATAGATGGAATTTACGTTTGGTCTAATCGCCTTTATAAAATCTATTTGACAAGGTTTACTTGGTATTCACTTAAGAATAGTTTCAACAATCAATCGGTCAAAGTAGATAACTCTTAAGAGTCAGTTTAAAATTAAGCTCATGCTATCTTCTCTAGCTCCATCCCGCTCTAGTTCCATCCTTTGTTGTTACGTCAACTCTACAGCTCAGGTGGAAATTGTTCGTATTACTAATATCAGTCATTGGTATTTTGAAAGAGTTGTTTTTCCAGGACAGCGCATATTGTTCAAAGCCCCAGCAACGGCAAGATTAGAGATTAATACAGGAATGAGTATTAGCTCAATCAGAACTGAAACAATTGACTGTCAACATCTAAAATTATCAAAACAAGCTTAATGCTCATTTAGCCTGTTTTGCTGAGTCAGCTTTGAGTATTTAGCCGAAGTCTTCACCTTTTTATCTTGACCAAACTGCTCTAGAGAAATATTGTTGTCAGTATATTTTAGTATCCACCTCAATTCTCTTGTTTAGTTTGAGAATAATACTGTATCGTGAAATCGAACGATAGTTTGGTAGCAGTATTTTATTTATGAGCAATTCACTGATCAATCCTCAACAAGCACTGGAGCAACTTAATTGGCGGTATGCGACCAAAAAATTCGATGCGACTAAAAAAATTCCTGAAGCCAGTTGGCAAACCCTAGAGCAAAGTTTAGTACTTGCTCCTTCTTCTTTCGGACTTCAGCCATGGCAATTTTTTGTCATTCGCAATCCTGAAATTAGACAGCAGCTACTGGAACATTCTTGGGGTCAAACTCCTGTGGTTAATGCTTCTCATCTAGTTGTTTTTGCCATCAAAAATGAAGTTGGCAATGAAGATGTTGAGCGCCACATTCAACACATGGCGGAAGTCCAACAAGTTGCTTCAGAGAAATTGTCAGGATTGGGCAATATAATTAAAGGATTTATCAATAAGCCCCCTTATCCCCTAGACCTCAAAGAGTGGGCGGGCAAGCAAGCCTATATTGCTTTAGGTTTTTTCATGACTTGTGCTGCGATGTTGGAAATTGACACCTTGCCCATGGAAGGTTTTGTTCCCGCCAAATATGATGAAATTTTGGACTTGAATAGTAAAGGGTATAGTTCTGTCGTTCTTTGCGCTGCGGGATATCGTGCTGATGATGATAAATATGCCACTGCCCCGAAAGTACGCTTTCCTACAGAGCAAATTGTGCAGTATGTAGACTGATACATATCATTTCAGTTATACAGATAACTTACTTTGGGTAGCTAAACGTCTGGCTGCCTTTTTTTCTCTCTAGGCATCAGCTTTATCAAAATAGTTGACTATACTTAAATTAATGCGGGTAAGTAATAAATCAGCCTATCAGTAAACATTCATGCAGTTAACTTCTAATCTAGAACAATTTATTCCTGAATCTTTAAGCAAATTTGCCTATCAAAGTATCCAAGATAGTAAAAAGGCATTTGGCTTGCTTCATAAATCAATTGGCGATCGCCTTACCAATACATTTGTTCCATCACAAGTCCGCAAGAGTGTCCCGATTAATCCTGAAATATTGGCTAAACTTCAGGCAAAATTTAAGGAACTAGAGGAACAAGACTGGCAAGATGCTCAACAAGGAATTTATCCCAGCAGTCTTTTGTTCGACTATCCTTGGTCTGACTTCCTGCGCTACTATCCAGAAGTCTGGCTAGATATGTTTAGCATCTGGCAGCGTCTAGAAAAAAAAGAGTTTCGCAGCTTTGATGAAACCATTGACCAGGTTGGGTACCCAAAATACTATCTACAAAATTTCCATCACCAAACCAATGGCTATCTCAGTGACCAGTCGGCGAATCTTTACGACCTCCAGGTAGAGCTTTTATTCAACGGTGCAGCAGACCCGATGCGCCGCCGTATCCTGGCACCTTTAAAGCAAGGACTGCAAGCTTTTAGCAATATTCCAGCACAGCAGACGCGAATTTTGGATATAGCTTGTGGAACGGGAAGAACTCTCAGGATGATTCGGGGAAGCTTGCCTCAAGCTTCTTTATTTGGAGTAGACATGTCTCCAGCATATCTGCGCAAAGCCAACCAGCTACTTTCAGAAATTTCAGGAGAACTACCGCAGCTAGTTCAAGCCAACGCTGAAGAGTTACCCTATCAAGATAGTTACTTTCATGGACTAAGTTCCGTCTTTTTATTTCATGAATTGCCTCCTAAGGCACGACAGAATGTAATTAATGAAGCATTTCGGGTTCTACAGCCTGGAGGAGTATTAGTTATTTGCGATTCAATCCAGGTAGAGGATTCTGCTGATTTACAGATAGTAATGGACACTTTTCCCGCGATGTTTCACGAGCCATATTACAAGCACTATACATTTGATGATTTGCAGACTCGACTAGAATCAGCTGGGTTTACTGATATCAGCGTCACCAACTATTTTCTTAGCAAGTATTGGACTGCATGTAAGCCAAATACTCAAGTATAGTTAGCAGCACGGCAAATCTGAGTCATAGCAGCTAATCTTCCGCAGAGGAACTCAGTTAGACTTGAGCTTAAAATCTAAATTTGACAGCGAGTAAATAATAGAAGTAAAAATAATTTAGACTTAAAAAGTAAAAAGAAGACTTCCTAAACAGTGAAAGAACGTCTTAATAGAGCACTAAAGCTGCCTGGTCTGGGTTGCGGTACTAGTATAATTTTATTCATTTTAATCCTGACTAGTATTGGTTTAGGCTGGGTAGTTAATAGCTTACTTATAATTGGTGTATTGCTTCTAATTACTCCAGTAATAGCTTTTTGGGGAATCCAATGGTGGTTAAGGAGAAAGTTAATTCAAGCTTCATGTCCAGTATGTAATTATGAATTTACAGGGTTTAAAAATAAAGAATTTAACTGTCCTAACTGTGGAGAAACCTTAAAAGCTGGAGCGGAAAGTTTTAGCAGAATTACCCCTCCTGGAACCATTGATGTTAAGGCTGTAGAGGTATCAGTCAAGAGTATTGATGATAGCAAATAGTGTGGATATTAATTATAGGAATTAAATATTAATTAGCTGTAGAAATATCTAAAGTAAACTGATGTTGATTTCGCGTCAGCTCGCCAACAAATATTCGATAGAAACCAGCCTCCCATACTCCAGAAATCTCAGGCTTTAATCCTGAAATCTCATCTCCTAAAACACAGAAACTATCTTCTGAATTGGGACCAATCACCAGTAAAGTTGGTTGTCCGCCATCTGCCTGGACTGTCAAGCGCATATAGTCGATTTTCTGTTCCAGGTTTATTTCATAGCTGGGATTGCTGGAAACAAATCCGCAACCTTGGCTATCAATCGTTCCCCCTGATTGACCTCTAATGGTTTTATCAGCCTGTTTGGCAAGGGAATTAACCACATTAGTGCCAGCGATCGCACTTTCCATATTTAAGCAAAAAGTTAGTAAAGCCAATAGTAAGATTTTATTCTCATTTAATCTGACCAGACCAACGGTTTGTTTGGCTTTCAATCGTGATATTTTCATATAAATTACAAACCGATAAACTCCAGAATAGCTTAGAAAATATTTAAGCTATCTCAAAAATTAGATCAAGATACTTATATCATCATATTCAGTAAAACATTGGTTGTGCCTTTGCCTGTTCCACTTTCAGGACAGTCATATAAACCCCTGTATGGTTAAACTCTAGTTACCATACAACAAGGTAAATCTACCGATAAAACTACTAGGTTCAAATGTAATAAAAGCTGTGATTTTTACTAAGCTAAACTTATAAATATTAATTTACAAAGTATTATTAAATTAGAACTAAGCACTTTCTAAGACTGCTAAGATACAATCATAATATTAACTATTTGATACCTAAAGTTTTTTATGTGATAACAGTAACTTTAATATCTCCTCATTTCCAGGATAACCATCTTATCAATATTTATTTTAAGTGTTTTCACGTATCTCCTAAGCTTTTTCTAGGCTCTTCTTAATATTTTTATACTATCTGACCTCAGCTTTACGAAAACTTTAAGATATATACCTGTTGAATCGACTATAAATTCTTTATAACAGTAAATACTAAGGCATTAATTTTAAATAAAAGCTTAATCCATAAATAAAAATTAAAGTAAAAAATTATGACCAACGCGCAGAAAAATAATCATTCTGATTCTAACCAACGCTCTGAACTTGATGTAAATCTGGAAGAATATTTTATTAAGCTGAAACGTCGTTGGGTGCCAGCGTTGTCAGTATTTCTGGTTACGTTAGGAACTACTTTATTTCTAACTAGTTTTTTGGATAAAACCTATAAATCAGAAGGAAAAATATTGTTCAAAAAATATACTCCTGATGCCCTGCTTGACTTAGATGACAATGCTAACGAATTTACTTCTCTATTAAATAATCAAACTCCCCTGAGTACTGAGAGACTGAGAATGATCTCAGTACCAGTTTTACAAAAGACTATAGACCAGCTCAGGCTCGAAGATGCGGATGGAGAACCCCTCAAAGTCAAAGAGCTTCAAAAAAGGCTAGCGGTGGAAATAGTTGGTGGAACAGACGTAATTTCCGTGGAGTATAAAGATCCAGACCCGATAATTTCGTCTAAAGTAGTCAACACTTTGATGGATGTCTATGTAGAAGAACATGTACGTAGTAATAAGCAGGCAACCGCC
This sequence comes from Cyanobacteria bacterium J06621_8, assembly GCA_038524995.1. Lineage (GTDB taxonomy): Bacteria > Cyanobacteriota > Cyanobacteriia > Cyanobacteriales > Xenococcaceae > Waterburya. The sequence continues at coordinate 42,778 of JBCBIE010000034.1, read as the reverse complement.
AGCGCCGATAGCTTTATCACTAGTACAATTCCCAAAATTGAAAGTAGGCTGCAAAATTTAGAGTCTCGTTTACAAGGCTTCTATGAGAAGAACCAAGTTGTAGATTTACAGGAAGAAAAAAGGATCTTAGTTAATGAAATTGGTACGCTGAATCGTCAAATTTCATCAGTTGGTGCTGATCTACAGGGTAAAAAGGCTCAGACTAGTAGTTTACAAAGCCAGTTAGGACTAGATCTCAGACAGGCGATCTCAGCTAATCAACTGGGTAATACCCCTCAGGTTCAAAGCATCTTAGGTCAGCTCAACAGTACTGAGACAGAGCTATCTCAAGAGCGTCAGCGGTTTAATGATAGTCATCCTTTAGTTGCCAGTCTTCAAGAAAAGAAGCAGTCCCTAAATAGTCAGCTAAGACAGCTAATTAATCAATACGTCGGAACTAATGTTTCTACAGGATTATTAGAAAGCGGAAACGTCAAAGATAATCAATTAGAAAGATTTATCAATCTCAAGATTGAAGAGCTTAGTTTGCAAACTGAGTTAAGTTCTCTATATCAATATCAACAGGTTTACCTGGACAGAGCGAAACAAATACCCAGATTGGAAAAGCAGGAACAGTCTTTATTGAGAGAAGTTGAAAGCGCTCGTTCTACCTACAATACTCTATTGGACAATAAATCTGATATTGACGTTTTAATTAATCAACAAACGGGTAATGCTCAGATTATAGAATCAGGTCAAATTCCTGAAGAAGGTAGCACGGGAAGAATTCCCTTGATGATTCTTGGGGTAGTTATGGGCTTATTTTTGTCCAACTTGACGGCAATTATGCTGGAGATGCAGGATCGCAGCCTGAAAACTATTCCTGAAATTAAACAGAAGTTTGCTTATCAGCTACTGGGAATTGTACCCCTAGATTCTCTTCAGGGTTCTGAAGGAGGAATTATTGTCCAGCGAGAGCCCGATTCTTTCTCCAGCGAAATCTATCGCATGATTCAAACCAACCTCAAGTTTCTGGCGGTTAAGCGGCAGCCTAAAGTGATCTTAATGACTAGCTCGGTTCCAGGGGAAGGCAAGTCTACCGTAGCAGCTAATCTGGCAGCGGCGATCGCTCAATTAGGAAAAAAAGTACTGCTGATTGATGGTGATCTAAGAAAAGCCTCTCAACATCATCTCTGGCAGCTCAGTAATCAAGCGGGTGTCAAAGACATTGTGGCGCACAAAACACCCCTATCTCAAGTTATTTCTCGACCAATGAAGCAGCTTGATGTTCTAACTTCTGGTACTATTGCCCCAAATCCACTGGCTTTATTAGATTCTTTAGAAATCGCCGAACTGGTGGCAACAGCTAGAAAAGAATATGAGCTGGTTATCATTGATGCTCCTCCTCTGGCGGTAACAGCCGATGTTCTAACCTTAAGTAAACTTGCTGACGGGATTGTTTTTGTCAGTCGTCCTGGAATCGTGGAATCTGAGAGTGCAGACTTAGCATTAGAAACCATAGAGAATGCAAATCTGTCCTCAAAAGTTCTGGGTTTAGTAATTAATGGAGTCAAGCCGAATGAGTTTGATCGCTATTCCTACCACGCCAAATACAGCAAAAATTACTTTTCCAGTTCTCCTGAAAGCACACCCTCCAAAACGGCGACAGCATAAATCTGGGTCTGAATCCAACATATGATTGACGAGTAATCTCCTGACGGATGTAACAGTTTTTATCAAAACTGCTTATGGAGTAAATCTCCAAAGCTTCTAACTGTTAAGGATGGCGAGACAAAGGCTTTAGCTATATGTGCCTTGCCATCTCTCTCGCTCAATAATGATATCTATCTTATTGGGATGGAAACTTATTGGGATGAAAATGCCTCCTGGTAAAGGATTCGCTCAACTATTGGTTTTTCTTAAACATTTAGGCAAATTATCTAATGATTGTTGCTATCAAATTAGATTATCTTAAATAAAGTCACTTAATCCCTAATTTACTACATAAAAACATGAAAAATTGTCATCTACCTCCGTAAAAATTCTGATTAATGACTAATGCTCAATTTGCGCTATAGCAGGGTCACGAGCTAAAACGCCTAAGCAGAAAACTTTAACCCGTGATAGCAGCAACTAAATTTGACAACTATTTAATAACGGGACTGCATGTTATGTATAAAAGCCCTAGTAAAATTTTTAAAATATCTGAATTTATTTTCTCTATCATTGCCCTCATACACTTATCACAGGCGGTTGTTCCTTTATTGCTGACTGGAGGTGCCAGTGAAGGAGATGGCGTTAGCGTCGCCAGTCTCGATCTCTCGATTAATGCCAAAATCGGACTTTTAATTTATGTGATTACCTTTATCTTATTGGGAATAAGATGGAAAAAGGCTTTGGTAGCCTTTACTCACAATACATTTTTATTACTCTTGATTGGAGTAGTTTGCTTTTCATATTTTTGGTCGGTTAACCCTGACCAAACTTTGAGATTTAGTATTTACGCTATCGGCACGACAGGAATTGGTTTATACTTGGCAACTCGCTACACTTTGACTGAGCAAATGAATTTACTCACCTGGACTTATGGCATCTTGCTGATATTAAGTCTATTATTTGCCGTGGGCATTCCTCAATATGGAATTATGAGTGGTGTTCATGAAGGAGCCTTAAGGGGAGTATTTACCCATAAAAACCAGTTTGGAGCATTCATGGCTCCAGGAGGAGTTATTTTCTTCCTTAATGCACTGCGAGCCACGCCATACCGATGGCTACATTGGTTTTTACTCATGCTGAATTGTGGGGCAATGGTAATGTCTCAATCTCTGACGGCTTTGTGTACTTTTGCCCTGATGCTGATTTTATGTCTGATTTACCGTATTTTTCGCTGGCGCTACGAAATCATGGCATCGGCAATTTTAGGGGTAATGATTCTCGGCTTTATTGGTTTAATCTTTTTCGTTGGATATGTCGGTTCTGAGTCTTTACTTACCTCAATTGGTCGAGACACCACACTGTCAGGGAGAACCTATATTTGGCAATATGTTTGGGATCAAATTCAGCTTCGCCCCTGGTTTGGTTATGGCTTAACCGCATTCTGGAATGGTCTGGAGGGACCATCGGGATATATCCAGCTAGCTATGGGAATTCCTGTGATTTATGCTCACAACGGTTTCTTGGATCTTTGGCTATATCTAGGCATTGTCGGTTTAGGTTTATTTATCTTAAGTTTTATCAATACTACGTCACAGTCTTTTACTTTACTTAGACTAAGCAAAACTCCTGAAGGATTTTGGCCCCTATTGTTTTTGAGCTATATTTTGCTTTCTAATCTAACAGAAAGCACTATATCCACTTTAAATAGTTCTTTTTGGGTAATTTATGCAGCAATTTCATACTCTTTAGTTATTGCGAAGAGAGCTAATTATTCTGTGACAGAATAATCTATACCTAGCACGCGCAATAGTAAGTAATCTACCTATGAAATAGAAATCATGAATCTAGCCAAGATAAAAACTAAAGCAACGAATCTATTTCAAAGTAATCTAGCCAAAGATACTCTCTGGATGCTGTTTTCCAAACTATTTAATGTAGTGATGCAGGCAGCATATTTTGTTATTGTTGCGCGTTTGCTGGGCAAAGAAAACTATGGTTCATTCATTGTGATTACAGCTACAGCATCAATTATCTTTCCTTTTGTGCTGTTGGGAAGCGAACATCTATTAGTCAAAAATGTTTCTACTGACAGGGCTAGTTTTGGCACCTACTGGGGCAATGGAATAGTACTTTTGACCGCTAATGGAACTTTTTTTACGCTAGTTCTATTATTACTTTCGCCAGCGCTCTTTTCCAGCAACGTTTCCTGGAGTGCAATCTTACTGATATTGTTGGCTGATTTAATTGGTTTGGCTCTTCTTGATTTGGGCTATAAGTCTTTAATGGCGACTAATATGGTGCATAAAACAGCCCAGCTAGGTATGTTGAACACCTGTAGCAAATTGCTCGCGGCATTATCTTTAGCTGCATTCTTCACCAATCCCAGCGTTGCTATTTGGGGGCGTCTCTACTTTACAAGTTCAGCCATCATGGCAACTGCGACTATTTTATTAATTAATAAAATGGTTGGTTCTCCTCGTCCTGTTCTATCTGTGTTGAAGTCAAACCTGATTCAGGGACTATATTTTTCCATTAGCACTTCGGCTAATAACATCAACGCCAATCTAGATAAGTCGATGTTAGGTAAGCTGGCTGGGGTAAGTGCTGCGGGTATTTACGGCTCTGCCTATCGCTTTATTGATGTCGGAAATGTCCCTCTGTTTGCACTATTTGGCGCTACCTACACTAGATTCTTTCAACATGGAGCATCTGGGATTAAAGGAAGCCTAAAGTTTGCTAAACGTTTGCTGCCAATTTTGGTACTTTACGCTATTACGGTGGTGGTTGGCTTCAGGCTTTTAGCACCCTGGATTCCCCAGATTTTAGGTGACGACTATAGTAATGCCGTAGAAGCTCTTTTATGGTTATCCCCTCTTCCAGCGATCGCTACATTTCAATATTTAGCAGCCGATACCTTAACTGGTTCAGGATATCAAAAGGCACGAAGTGTCGTTCAAGTAGGGGCGGCAGTGATTAACGTCTGCTTAAATATTTGGCTAATCCCCCAATTTTCCTGGAAAGGTGCTGCCTATGCGACCTTAATTTCTGATTCTCTAAGATTATGTTGCTTATGGATAATCGTTTTCCATATCTATCGGCAAGAAGATGAAACAGATTATTTACGAGACTGAAGTTAGTTATTTTTCGCAATGGTTTTGATCATCTGCGGTCTATCTTGATCGATCTTGCTCTTGGTTTTGGAACAAGGATTGACAATTATGATTTTCCTACTTACAGGAATATTTATCGTCAACAAATCCGAGAGTTATTGGCTGAAAATGATCAGCTACAGCGTTGGCATGAAAACCTAGACATATTCAATAGATATGGTTCAATAAAAAACCCCAACAGTCGCTAGTCGGGGTCTCTTAATTCGGGCTATAGGTTGCTGTTTTGCTCTTTGATCTCCTGTGGAACTTCCATTTCAATTACCCAGAACAACCACGAACAACTGGAAATAAAGATCAATAAGTTCTTGACGTTACCACTAAAGCTGAGATCGCCTTTGGCTAAAAGGGATAGCTAAACTTTCAATTTCTTGACTGTCTCGCTTTTCTTCCATTTGACTTAGCCTAGTGTAATCTAGCCGATGAATGCAGTTTACAGGACATGCATCAATCGCTTCTTCAATCAGTTCTTCTGGGTCGCCATTTTGGTTAAATACACGGGCTCTGCCATGTTCTGGCTCCATGTAAAAGGTGTTAGATGCTATTTGAGCGCAATAATGACAGCCAACACAGATGTTTTCATCTACATAAACTCCTTCCTGTCTCCAGACACCGCCTAGCTCTGGCTCAAACCCACTAGGCTGCTGTTGATTCAAAGAAGTTTCCTCCATCAGGCACTCCAGCGCTGTACAACCAGACGTATGGAGCCATCCTCTTTATTTAATTGCTCTGCAACTGTAAACCCTTGATCAGCGGTTTCGCTAACTACCGTGTTGTAGGCGTATCGCTGAGTAACCTTTTTCAAAAAGCCTTCAACCGTTAATGGCTGTGCCCAGTATTGCAAATCTGCTACCAGTTCATACTCATTGCCGTTCCAAGCAAACCCAACGTCATAGTTATTACTTTGTTCTACAACGATATCCGCCTGGCAGGTTTGTCCACGGTACCCCCTAACAATAGCGGGACCATCTTTCCAATCTATGTCTAGGTCGCTGAGGGCAGCCTTCAAGAACTTTAAATTGCGTATTTTAGTTTTGATGTTGCTAAAGTGTGACATGAATTTCCTCTAAGAAACAGTCTAAATTAAGTGTTTAATCCTGCGATTATCTTAAATTACCAATCGCTGAAGTTGCCCTGAGCAACCACCGAAGACGACTGGGTTTGATTTTGAGCATAGTACTCAGAAGTCGGCTTCTGGTCAATAACAACTCCTAATTGATTTTCAATTGCCGCTGTCACTTCCTGGCAAGAAGAACCCACGATACCTGTAACTGTCTCTTGTACCCGTCCGTCGGGATAGATTATAAATTCTAATGTTTCCATTTACTTGCTTGTGGGCTAAAGTCCAGCATTAACAACTAACAGCCAGATTACTGACACTACATAGTTTTTGTTATAGCGCTCTAATTATAGAGATTTTGAAACTAAATATTAATTCTACTGAAATATTATCAAATATTAATAAACATAGAACTGGTTACTTCAATATATTTTAAGTTTTCCGCAAAAAAAGTCAGTAGTCAAGTAAAAAATGCTCATACTATTTTGTGATCTTAATAAAAATATATAAACCTTAATGTATTTTTGAGAATAAGCTAGCTAAGTGAAGATAACTTGTGATTTGGTTCAGTCCTTTAGCTCTGATAATAAAATCTGAGATGTAATAAGAGTTAGAGGTAGAAATGAATATTAATAAAGTAGTTCGTCCAATTAGAGTTGGAGTTTTGGGATTTGGTGGTTTAGGGCAGGCAGCTGCCAAGATCCTAGCCACCAAACAAGAAATGAATTTAGTAGCAGTAGCAGATCGCCACGGTTACCTTTATGAGCCGACAGGAATTAATCTAGATAGCGCGATCGCCACCTATCGGAGTCAGCATTCAGTGGGACATGAGCCCAACACAGGAGTACTAAGCAGCAATAGCATTCAAGAGTTATTGACTAAAGCAGAAGTTGACGGCTATTTTCTGGCTTTGCCCAATTTACCCAACACCTTTATGGCGGACACTGCAAGGGAATTTATTCGCTCAGGATGGCAAGGAGTACTGGTTGATGCCCTTAAGCGGACTAGTGCGGTAGAACAGTTATTGGAATTACAGTCAGAACTGGAAACGGCGGGGATCACTTATTTGACAGGCTGTGGTGCTACTCCTGGCTTACTGACCGCTGCTGCTGCTATTGCCGCCCAGAGTTATGCCGAGATTCACGGTATCAAAATTACCTTTGGCGTCGGAATTGCTAATTGGGAATCCTATCGCGCCACCATTAGAGAAGATATTGCCCACATGCCTGGCTATGATGTGGAAAAAGCCAGAGCCATGAGTGATGAGGCAGTAACCGCACTGCTAGACAAAACGAACGGCATTATTTCACTGGAGAATATGGAGCACGCAGACGATATTATGCTGGAGCTAGCGGGCATCTGCGATCGCGATCGCGTCACGGTCGGGGGTGTAGTAGACACTCGCAATCCGAAAAAACCCCTCAGCACTAACGTCAAAATCACGGGGCGGACTTTTGAGGGCAAGATTTCCACTCATACTTTTACGCTGGGTGATGAAACCAGTATGGCAGCAAATGTTTGTGGTCCCGCTTTTGGCTACCTTAAGGCGGGGATCGCTCTCAAGCAAAGGGGAATTACAGGTTTATTTACTGCTGCCGAGGTTATGCCTCAGTTTGTTAAATAAACCGCATTCATTTAAAGCTAGAAAGACAGTTCATACCAGTTATTGAAATTTGCTAAATAATTAAGCTTTCTTAAGAGAACTTCCACTGCTTAATGCTGCTTGAGTAACCTTTCTAGCTTCTGCCTACTGGATTTGCAAGAATTTATGGGTTTGAAGACCAATGCGCCATTTTGGATGCTGCAATACATAATCGAAAATTAGAGCCTGACTCCCAGTAGAATTCCATTCTGGCTGGAGGTAGCATAATGCTGATGAATTAACTAATGCCGCCTGCTGCTCTGCCCACTCAAAATCCTCTGGATTAGCTATGACTACCTTTAACTCACTGGTCTGTTCATAGATGCTGGGATGGGGTGCTTTAAAAGGTTTGGGAGAAAATGTTACCCAGTCAAAATTGCCGCAGAAGGGATGGGCACCAGAAGTTTCTAGATGTACCTGTAGCCCCACATCTTTAAGGGCTGTAGTTAAGGGAAACAAATCATGCATCAATGGTTCACCGCCTGTAATGATCACAATTGCAGGATGGTGAGACTTAGTAGTTGCCACTAAATCTTGAACAGTCTTTTGAGGGTGTCTCTTTGGATTCCAAGAATGTTTGGTGTCGCACCAAGAACAGTGAACATCACAACCGCCCAAACGAATAAAAAACGCATTTACTCCCATCCAGTAACCTTCCCCCTGGACAGAATGAAAAGTCTCAACTATTGGGTAGCTAATCGTTTCGGGAACAGTTTGCAAAATATCAATTTAGTCAATAATAATCAGCACATTACTCTTATTTTCACATTATAAGCTGGAGACACTAGTAATAATCAAGGTGAGTTTGGGATAAGCTTAATCCCTTGGCTACCAATCGATTTAAAAAACTCTTGATTCGATTAGATCTAATCAATTAATTCACATCAAGCGTTATTTGTCTCAGGGGATCAATCTGAGGGAGCTAGGAGATATCGATAATAGTTGTTTACAATTGATAAAGTTTACTGTTCCTTACGGTAAATCAATTAATCCATTAAATTATCAGCCATAACTCTAATGACTTTGATTCGGGTTCCAGAATCCTGGGAAATATCAGAAAATCAGATAACTTCCCCCAGGCTTTATTATAATCGTCGTAAATTTATTAAAAATCTTATTGGTGCTGGTATTGGTGCTAGCTTACTTCCCCTTGCTGGATGCCAAAATGGAGTTTCAGGAATTGGGAAGTCGGCTTCTGCCACTGAATTAGAGAAAAGCATTAACCTCCCAAAAATTCCATCCTTTAGCAAAAATCCTGATTTTCGAGATCCAGGAAGACCAGTCGCCGATGAAAAAGTCGCGGCGCAGTATAACAACTTTTATGAGTATGGCGGAACCAAAAGAATTTGGCTGGATGCTCAAAAACTTCCGACAGAAAACTGGAAAGTGGAAGTTGGAGGCTTGGTTAAAAATCCTCGTACCTTCGATATTGACGAGCTTAAGCAAAAATTTCCTCTGGAGGAGAGGATCTATAGATTTCGCTGTGTAGAGGCTTGGTCAATGGTTCTGCCTTGGTTGGGTTTTCCCATGAGAGCTTTGTTAGAGGATGTTGAACCAACTCCCAAGGCTAAATACGTTCGGTTTGTTTCTTTTTATGATTCTGAAATTACCCCAGGACCTGGTTTCCATATTGGTTCTCTGCCCTGGCCCTATACCGAGGGACTGACGGTTGAGGAAATGGCTAATGATTTGGCTTTCTTTGCCGTGGGTATCTATGGGCATGAGCTGCCGAAACAGCACGGCGCACCACTGCGAATGGTAACGCCCTGGAAGTATGGCTTTAAAGGGGCAAAATCAATTGTCAAAATCGAGTTTGTCGCTGAACAACCCGCAACTTACTGGAATACCCTCGATGCTAATGAATATAAATTTGAGGCTAACGTAGAGCCTGATGTTCCCCACCCACGATGGTCACAGGCTACCGAGAAGTTTATTAGTACTGGTCCTGGTTTATCTTGGGAAATTAAGGAGACTTTACCCTATAACGGCTATGGGGAGTATGTGGCTAGTTTATATAGTTAACTACCTCTAGTTAATCAAGTAGAAACTCTCTTATCTTGTTTATCAACCAGATTAAGCAGCAATGAAGAAATTTATATTTACTTGCAGTTTAGGTTTAAGTCTGGCTACCCTTATTTCCTGGGGACATGCTGTTAATGGAGTTCCGTTACAAGCAATATCTCCATCAGAGGTTAGCGATTTGGAATTAGGGGATCAATTACTTAAGGAAAGTAGCATAACTTCTGAGGAAAAATCGGAGCAAACTGCTGTTTACCGTTGGCACACTAATCCTCAGTGTTCCAGTGCCTCATCACCAGTATCGTTATCAGGCTGGGATGAGCCAGAACGACAGGCATTATTAACGGCAGTTGACCATAGTCTTAAGTATTTGAGTACTCCCAAAGCAAAAACAAGCTATCGTCAGCTAGCTAGTAAAGAGTTTAGTTGGCAAAGAGTAAAGCGATCGCTCTTGCGATTTAAAGAGTTGTTGTTAACCAGTGATTCCCCCGCTACCTTTGAGCAGGCGGTGAGGTCGGAGTTTGTTTTTTATCAGTCCGTGGGGACAGATAATCAGGGAACGGTAGAATTTACGGGCTATTTTGAACCCAGCTACACTGCTAGCCGAGTTCCCACTCAGGAATATCGCTATCCCTTATATCGTCAACCTTCAGACTTTCAGCAATGGTCAAAACCCCACCCTACCCGCGCTCAACTGGAGGGTTTAGATGGTTTGAGTAGTAAGCAGGGCAAGCTAAAGGGGCAGGAATTAGTCTGGTTGCGCGATCGCCTGGAGGCGTATTTGATTCAGGTGCAGGGTTCGGCAAGGCTACGGCTGACGGATGGCTCAATCATGACTGTAGGCTATGGTGGCACTACTGATTATCCCTACGTCAGCATCGGTAAGGAATTGGTAGAGGATGGGATATTTAATGAAGATGAACTTAGCTTACCAAGGATTCTCAGGTATTTTGCGGCTAATCCTCAACAGCTAGACCAGTATTTACCCCGTAACAATCGCTTTATTTTCTTCCGTGAAACCGCAGGTAATCCCCCTACTGGTAGTTTAGGAGTTCCCGTAACGGGCGATCGCTCAATCGCTACGGATAAATCTTTAATGCCTCCTGGCGCTTTGGCGTTGATTATGGCACCAATTCCTGATGTTCAGTCTTCCCAGGAAAATAGCCCTAGTAAAACTCCCATAGTTAGTCGTTATGTACTAGATCAGGATACAGGGAGCGCGATTAGGGGCGCAGGCAGAGTTGATATCTTTCTGGGGAGTGGGGAAGTTGCAGGCGCAAGAGCAGGATTGATTAATGGTGAGGGGCAATTATTTTACCTGTTATTAAAAGATAAATAGATTCGGCATGAATAAAGTGAACTAGTTAAGTCTGAAAAGCTAATGGCTAATGGCTAGTGGCTAATAGCTAACCCAACAGATCAATATTCTTATCCAAAACTAGCGTTTATTAACGTGAATGATCTCCGTTGAGAACATTCTGATCAAGACAGATTGAATTATCATCTTGAATTGAAATTACCCCTTGACGACGCAGCTTGCCCATCAATCTGGTTACGGTGACTCTAGTAGAACCGATGGCGCTGCCGATCTGAGCATGGGTCAGATTATAGGGGAGACAGCACCTAGAATCTTCTTCACATATGCCATATTCTTCCACCAGCAGGGTTAGAAAGCTAGTGAGGCGATCAATAGTTTTGCGTTTTCCCAAAGCACTAAGCCAGAGGAGCTTTCGTTGATGCTGATAGCGAAAATCCTCATATAGCTGCTGACGAAAATTAGGCCAGTTTTCTAAATCTTGCCAGTATAACCAAGCCACATGGGTTTGGGGAACATGGGCATAAGCATTAATCGTGAAGGAAGATTCGGCAACAATTTCAAAGGATTTCTCTACACCAACAAAACCTAAAAAAGATTCTTCCAGTTGTTCCCAATCTAATTCCTCTAATTTCTCTGATTTCCTGGCGACATCTCCTTCGGAGAGGTTTTGTGGTTGACTCACTAGACGCACTGCACCCCGATTCACCAGGTAAATTAACTGGGGGCGGGTAGGTATCTGTTCATCTTTGTCAAAAATGCGATCGCGATAGTGAGTTTTTGCCCAGTCAATGATATCTTGCCAGTGAAAAACTGGGCGGAATTCCTCAGATGGATTTTCGGAAAATTGCATAGCAGGAGGCAAAATATTAAGATATCGACGCCTACTTGATTTTACATGGATAGCAATGTGAGAAATAATACTCATTCACATAAATTGTTTAAAATTTCCCTTGAACAGGAAAAGTTAACGATTTCTCTGAGGAATTTAGTGAAACAGTGGCTGATATCAATTTATGTGGAGTATCATCAAGAATTTCAGTGCTCTGTAGAATCTGATGTCATGATTAGCACCATAGAAAGTAAAATCACCTTGGTAAATTCTTCATCAATTGACCTCAATTCTTCTGGTAATAATCTTCAGTGGCAGTCTCCAGCACACTTGCTCCCCATAGTGTATGCTTGTCCACTAGCTATTTTAATTGCCGCTTCTGAAAAGCTATCTTTGTCGATGGTAATGGAAAATTTACAAATTTTGCTGAAAGAAAAGCTCAACAATATCACAGACAAATCGACAGCAAAAATATCCTATTTGATCATTGATTCAGGCTGGTTTAACTTTTATTTGCATCCCCAGATGCTTGCCCATTGGCTCCAAAAATTATTGTCACAGGTTAATCTAGGTAGGGTTAATTATGATGGGGGAGCTTCTGGATTGACAATTGCTAAAGCTAATAAATTATCGAATTCATTCCAGCTTTTACCAGCACAATTTATTCATGCTCGTTGCTGTAGCGTAATGAATTTAGGAGCTAGAGCCAAATTAATGACTAATTGGCAACTACCTCAATCAACATTTTTAGTTTGGTTTAACGAGGCACAAAATTTATGGTCGATTAGATTATCCGAGTATAATTTGCTGCGCGACCTCATAATTGTCACGGATCGCTTTGCTAGTCAACCTCGTAGCAACTGGAGTAAGACAGCTCTCAGCTTAAGTCAGACGACAGCTATTTTCTTGGCTGACTGCCGTATTTTCGGGGAGGTACAGCAGCGATTTCCCCAACAGGCGATCGCCCGATTGGGCTTAATTGCCATCGTTCAACACTGGCTGGGTAGAATCCTAGAGGAAAGGTTGAACTTACCAGCACCGACAGAGCTTTAGCAGTAATTAGTCATCAGTAATCAATTATGAATGCTACAGTTGAGCCCACGGTTAGCGTAATAATTCCTGCCTACAATTGCGATCGCTATATTGTGCAGGCAGTTGAAAGTGTACTATCTCAGGAACAGTGCAGTTATGAATTAATTGTGATTGATGATGGCTCAACGGATCAGACGGAAGATCTATTAAAGTCCTATGGCGATCGCCTAAACTATATCAAGCAAGAAAATCAGGGAGTAGCAGCAGCGCGTAATCATGGAATTGAAGTCGCTCAAGCTGATTTCGTGGCATTTCTCGATGCTGATGACTATTTTTTGCCAGGGAAATTAGCTCGTCAGGCACAAATTTTGCTCCAACGTCCCGACCTTGGGATGATTCACAGCGGATGGCAGAGAGTTGATGAGCAAGGTCATAAGCTATTGGACGTTTCCCCCTGGGAGCAAATTCCCGAACTTAATCTAGCCACCTGGCTGCGCTGGAAACCCGTGTTACCCAGCGCCATGATGTTTCGTCGAGAATGGTTACAGTATGTGGGAGGATTTGATCCGCGATTTCCCCCCGCAGAGGATACTAATTTAGTGCTCAAGCTAGCTTTAAAAGGCTGTAAAACCTGCTGGCTGAGAGAGATTACGGTCTGCTATCGCCAACATGAATCCAGCGCCATGTACAAAGGTTTACCCCAGGCTAATTCTTTGATGGCGGTGACGGAAGATTTTTTTGGTCAGTCTAATTTACCCCCAGAAATTCGACTTATGGAACAGTCGGTGCGCTATGGCACACTAGTCTGGATTGCCTGGTATTTATACCATACAGGGCATACTCAAGAGATGAAGCAGTATCTTCAAAAGGCTTGGGCTTATCGTCCCCATTCAGTAATCGATACTTTAGTGACCTGGATTGAGAGTTTTGCTGAATTTGCTCGTAGCTGGGGAGTTGAATTTCAGAGTCATAAATTAACCAGATCCCCCGAATGGCAAGAACTGCTGCAATGGATGCTCAAGGTAACTAAGTAGTAGTCTGTCAATTTTAAAATGATAAATTACACCAAGCAAGCGATGGGAAATAGTAGATATTCCAGGAAGAACAGCTTCCAGATAAACTGATAAAAATCGGCGATCGCACCTTTTTCATCGAGATCGACATAGCGACTCCGCCACCACAGCAACCCCAGTAGGATTAGATGGCTGACGGTAAAAAATCTGACGTTTAACGCCGTTAACCAAAATAACCCAGCTAGCAGCATCCCAAAATAGCAGAGGGTAATTACGCCACGGGAAATATTAAATACCGCTGGCTTCCCGATAACTAGGGTAAAGGTTCTAATATTAAACTGCCGATCTCCCTCCAAGTCAGGAACATCTTTAAAAATAGCGATCGCAATCGTAAAGAGCAAAATAAATAAGGTTAACGTCCAGACATAGGGATTGAGGGTTTCTCTGCCATTAAAGCGATCGCCATAGTGCAGAAATAAACCGAGATTAACAATGATCCCCCGCACGGTAAGAATGCAGAAAGCCGCCCAAATAGGAAACCGTTTTAAGCGAATCGGCGGCGTGGAGTATACCGTCCCCAGCATCAGGCTAAAGGCGACGGTAAGCAAAAGCCACATTCCCGAATATGCCGCAATGAACAAGCTTAAAATTCCCGTAATACCGATGATTCTCTTACCCTCTTGCAGGGAAAATGCTCCTGAAGCGAGAGGCAAATCTGGTTTATTGATGCGGTCAATCTCAACATCATGTAGCTGGTTTAAGCCGACAATATAGATATTGCCACAGAGACATGCTAGCCAAACCTCTATCATCTGGAAGAAATTGGCTAAGGTAATCTGATTACCGCTAGTCGTCAAAGAAATTAGATAAAGAGCTATAACGCTCAGACTAGTGCCAATAACTGTGTGTGGTCGCGAAAATTTCCAAAAGCTTTTAATCCAGGTCATTATTTAAGTAATAAGTAATGAGTAATAAGTAATAAATGTTTTGGTTCAAGTCGGTTTATTTGTGGTTGCTAACTACTCTCTTAGAGATGCGATTTCCCTGTTCTCTTTCCACGGCAGCAAACAAAGCTTGGAAGTTACCTTGACCAAAGCCCTGGGCATTGTGTCTGCGCTCAATAAATTCCAGAAAAAATGTTGGCTGCTCAAAGATTGGCTGGGTAAAAATCTGCATTAGTAAAGATTGGGGTAACCAGCGATCGCAATCTATCAGGATTTGCTGTTGAGTAATTGTCTGTTGTTCTAGGGTATTTAAACCCTCTAGCTGGGGTAGCTGATGATAGTAAGCGGAAGGGACGGATAAAAAATTTAAGCCCCGCCGCCGCATCTGCGCCACATCAGAGATTAGATCAGGCGATCGCAGGGCTAAATGCTGAATTCCTGAGCCATGATTACAGTCGATAAATTCCTGAATCTGCGAATTGGAGTCCGTAGGTTCGTTAATATTGAACTGTACTGCCCCTGAATCATCAATTAAAGCCTGACTAGCCAAACCAGACTTGTTGGTTTGAATCTTAAACTGCTGCTGCACCCGCAGCCCAAACAGCTCTTGATATAGGCTAACGGCATTATTTAATTGACCTCGCGCCACGTTAAGTACCACGTGGTCAATGGTTGCCATCTTTGAAGCAGGGCGCTCCACCTCTTTAGCTGCCAGCGGTAGATAGTAATCAACGTCTGCTGGGGCTTCAATCAGAGTATGCCGTAAATCTTGCCATCCGCTAATTTGAGCTAGTCTAACCTCTCCCTGGGGTGATGTTTTAGCTTCAATCTTTTGTAACAGTTTTAAGCCCAAACTGCGTCCGCGAGCGATCGCATTTTCCAGATTAGCCACCCGAAAGGCAATATCTCCTAATCCTGAAGGATGACGGTTCAGATATTGTGCTACAGGGCTAGCGGAGTTTAGGGGGGAAGAAATGGCAAAATAAGCAGAATTAAGGGCAATTAGCTCCGTATGGGTATCGGAACTGATACAGTTGCCGAGGGATTGAAAGCCAACGTGGGCAATAAACCAGTCTCTAGTTCGTGCTGCATTTCTAGTGTAGAAATGAACATGATCGATCTTCATAAAATTTCTGCTGGCAGACTCACTTCCGCCTGAATAATTTTTATGGATAATGGATACTACTTAGTTGCACAGAGCACGCCAAAGCGCACCAGTCCTCTGGCATAGCCTCGACTCATTAAGTTAAGGGATAGTGCTCCCTGAATCGTCTGCCAACCTGCCTTAAACAAACCAGCGATCGCCTGGGGAGCTACCGCCGAATCAATTACCATCTGCCAAAAAGGCTCCACTGCGGTAGACCAATCATCAGCCCGTATATCTTGCCAGCCGCATTCATTGGCGATCGCACAGTATTCTGACAGGGAAATTACGTAGGGTAAGCAATAGACTCGATAAATTTCTTTGAGGTGCGCCACTTCATCAGCAGTCAACGCCCCCGCCAAAGAATTAGTTTCCCGATGGCACCAGGTAGCGAAAATTAGCTTTCCCCCTGGCTTAAGGACGCGATAGCATTCCGCTAAAAATTGCTTTTTGTCGGGCATGTGTTCTCCACTTTCCAGCGACCACACCAGATCAAAAGTATTGTCTTCAAAGGGCATATTTAGGGCATTAGCCACGGTGAATTTCACCCGTTGCTCTAAACCATTTTCCTCAGCTCTTTCTGATGCCCGTGAGGCTTGCACAGGGGATAGGGTAATCCCCGTAGCGGCGCTGCCAAATTTTTCTGCCAGATATAGAGTGCTGCCCCCAATACCGCAACCTACATCAACAATATTTTGTGGCGGTTCTTGAGTATCATAACCAGCCCAACTCAATAACTCTTCAATCAGTTCGATCTGTGCCTGGCGGCGCTCTAGCCTGTAATTACCATTCTTGCCATAGTAACCGTGGTGCATGTGTTCGCCCCAGATAGACTCCCAAAGTCCACTAGAGGCATCATAGAATTCTCGAATATCTTGATATAGATTGTTACTCATCTAACAAAAATTAGCGATCGCGATTTACTCTGTTTCAATCTATCTAAATCCGCTATTTTTCGCCGATCTTCGTGTTATTTGGTAAATGATTATGAATAAATCTAATGATTTTCGAGGAGATGTTGCTAAAGCACTAAATGAAGTAGTGATTGATAATGAAGGGGAAAGGATGTGGATTT
Organism: Cyanobacteria bacterium J06621_8; assembly: GCA_038524995.1. Taxonomy (GTDB): domain Bacteria; phylum Cyanobacteriota; class Cyanobacteriia; order Cyanobacteriales; family Xenococcaceae; genus Waterburya. The sequence goes on along the minus strand of JBCBIE010000034.1, from coordinate 25,900 downwards.
GTTCTGATATCGATTTTTGTAATGGACAATTAACAATTAATAATTAATTTTGTTATTTCTTGTGTAATCGAGATAAGTAAAATATTTGTAGCAGTTCTCATAGTCATAAGGTACAAATTATAAATCTTGGCTAATGGCTAATGGCTTTTTAGAAACCGAGGTGTACCTCACAAGTCCGAGAAACGCTATATAAGCTACGTAATAAACAATGAAACAATCAGTTTTACAACAGAAAAAGTATTTGCTTCTTCTATATTCTTTAGGCTGTATTCAAGGTGCATTATCAGGATATTTCTTTTTAAGAACTTTAGATGATTTTAGTTTGTATTTACATAATATATTCATGTCCAGTAAAATTTGGTCAATTTTGCCCTACAATTTTATATTAGGCTTTTTATTTGGCTTACTAATCCAGGGGATTAGCGTTTATTTTATATGGATTTTAATGTCATATAAATCTAATTTATATGAACCAATAACGTGGTTATGTATTGGGTTGTCTTTAGGTATTTTTGCAGTCACTTCTGATGTTGGTGGTCTTATATTTTCTAGTGGCTTTATTTTAACTTACGCACTTATAATAATAATCCCTCATGTACTCGTGTTTTTTACTGGTACTGAAGCAATGGCTTTTCTCGTATTTGACGCTGCAAAGCTGATTATATTGTACTTAATTTCTTTATTACTCAACTACTTATTCAATCTTGCCTGTCATACTGAAGTAATTGCTGAATTTTATTTTAATTAATAATTAACAACTATAATTTTGCTCTGAGTTGTTGACCTGTTTGGTTCTTTATTATCAAGATATCTTTCAGACTTCATCAATAAAATTATATTCAGAAAAATATATCTCCATTCCTATTTGGTGTAGCATTAAAATCATTTTTCTATTTAATACCGCACCTCCTCCAGTAGCATCTTCTCTAACAGTAAAACCAATATCGGCTACATAAGAACCTTTATTCAATTTACCTATATTAGTTTCAAGCCATTGCTCCAACTTATATATTTGACTTGGCAAATCCCATAGATCTTCTGATTCTCCCAAAGTAATTATATAATCATAAGAATTATCTGGGTCGGCATCACAGTAAACATTAATAGTCATAATGCTTAAGGAAAAATTGAATTTGATTTTAATATTTGGTAAATGATACAGAGAGATGCCGAACTTAAATCCCAAACTCTTACTAGATTGACTTGGATACAAGCCACTGTATGAGGCGGTAGTGGTTTGTATTCAGAAATAAGATTATAAAATTTTTCGTAAATAGCCGTAAAGTTGCTTGCCGAACAATAAAGAGTGGGAAAAGAATTTTCCCCCTGCGGTCTAAAGTTAAAGCGACCACCCGTTAGCTCGGCACCTTTGGTCGATAACATGCCTTGCGATCGCTTGAAGGAGACTACCCGATAAAAGTTCCCCTGAACCGAAACAGTTTTAATTTGACTGAGATTAATTTTGCTAGCTAAACTTTGGATTCTGGCAACTTCCGCATCTTGAGACATCCCAATCAATACCCAGCCGAATCGCCGAAAGAAATACGTTCTACCAGTTGAACCAAGGCAGCAAAATTATGTTCCAACAAACAAGCTAAAGGAGTAATTCCTCGCCATTCCACCAAAGGTTCCCTCAACCATCGCTGAATCGCTACCGTATCTTGATCTGTTAACTCCCAGAGCATTTTCATCACATAAACTATCGGCTCAAGCCGCTTGGTTACTTTAGCTGAAGCAGTATCGCGCTGCACGGTGCGAATATCTTTATCAATTATGATTGCTAGTTCCTGATAGGTGATGCCCATGAACTCGGCAAGCTTTTTTAAGCTTAAATTACTGCCTGTGTAAATTTGAGCCAAGGCATTTGGCGCATCAATTGTCGTAATTTTCATCTTAAAAACCTGGAATTTCCCAACATATATTCATATTATCCGATTTTATGTCATAAATATTGTCGGATTTTAATAAAATTAAAGCTGGGTCATGATAACCCAGCTAATACTCACAATCCCGATTTAGCTCACAATACCCACGTAAATGAAGATTGTTATATTCCATAATCAATCAGTAAAGCAGTAACTATGAACATGTTTTGCCTGATGGTCAGCATTTAGACTACTTTGATGGTAGATTACTTAATCCTTGGTCATGGTACTGATTTAAATCACAAAACTATTGCTCCTCTGCTATGTGGGGGTCAAGCCTTGGTCGATTACTCTGCGCCTTCTCCAGCAGCTTCTTGCCTTGATTACGATAAAAACTTCTAAGCTTAATCGGGGAAACTCCCAGATAATAGCCAGCAATGACCAATTGATTAATTAAGGTTGTTTGCCAAACCCCCAACTTCTGCCAGCGTCTACCAGAGGTAGTTACTGCCCCAGGAGCTATCGCAATACGACCTTGTTTTTTCAGCCGCTTCATCAGCTCAAAGTCTTCCATAATCGGCATGGAGGCGAATCCCCCGATAGCAGTAAAAACCTGTTTGGAGATAAAGATTCCCTGATCGCCATAGGGTAGAGACCAGAAATGCGATCGCAGCTTAACTAAGATTTCGATCCAGCGTAAAGCTCTTTCAGTACCTTCAATTGCCAACTCAAAGGCTCCTGCAACGGTGTTGGGTTGGTTTAAAGCTGTGATAATTAACTCTTCAAAATTCCCTGGGAGTTGAGTATCCCCATGAAGAAAGAGGAGGAACTCTCCCTGAGCAATATTTGCCCCAGCATTCATTTGTTCTGCTCGATTTCCTCTTACCGTTAAGACTTTAGCCGTGGTTTGTTGCGCTATGGCTACTGTTTGGTCATGACTACCACCATCAACCACAATGATTTCACACTCTGAATTTTGCTGTAGCTGAACTAGAGTTGATTTGATAATTGCTGACTCATTGAGAACTGGGATAATAATGCTAATCATAACTTGAGCCATAATTTAAACATGAGAGACAATATTACTCTTGACCATCAATTATCAACTATTAAAGGATACTTAATTCGGATTATTTTAGTTTGCTTAATCTTCCTGAGCTTCAGCCCTGGTGCTTTTGCCGCTACTCTTGAAGAGCGGATTGAGCAATTTCCCCAGTGGACGAGTAAACCCTCGCTAAAGCTTGCCAAAGGAGACTTAGAATATCCTGAGTGGATCACTGGTACCTGGAATGTGACCAGCACCTTAACTGAGCAGTTCGCCCCCCTAGCGCCAGATATTGTAACTCCTGGGTTTGAAGATAATCAGAAAAATTACTTTAACCAGGAGATCGCTTTTCAGGTCAGATTTGGCAAAGAATATGCCACTCCACCCCAGAAATTTTTACCTTCATTAAAACCATTTCAACCAGGGGTAGTAGCAGATCGCTCGTTTAACGGTAAACAAATCGCCCAAGCATATCTGGGAGAGGATAACGTGTATCAGGTGAAGGTTGATCCTGATAATCCTAATCAGTTTATTACCATTCTTAGAGGCGATCGCAAATTGATTTCTAAAATTGTCAAAAGGGGACAGGAAATACCAGGGGAGAACCAGTTTATCGCCACGGAAATTACCCAGCAGCTATTTAAATCTCCTGAGAGAATCTATCTTAACGAAGTTGAAACCACCTCCAGCTATAGGCTAGTAACCCCCAAAGCTATTGAAGCAGAACAGATTACAGTAATTTACCTTTCTCCCCAAGACCCCGATTATTTTGCCGCAGGCGATCGTCCTGTGGCACTTTATCGCTATCATCTGGACTTAACTAAGTGAGTAACGCCAGTTTTGGATAAGAACATTAATCTGTTGAGATAGCTCTGAGCCTTAGGCATTTTAGGGATTGATTTGGCTATAGACTGGATTGAAGTTTGGTAAAAATTTGCCAAAAAAAAGTGCCAAGAAAACTTGGCATAGCAAAAAAATAACATTATATATGTTGTTGAGGCATATTTACAATACTAGCTTTGTTCGCAAAAGTTAAGTCAATAACTTAATCGCAGCTTAAGATCTCCGCTTGCCAAATAGCTTTGCTTACCGACAATCTCTCACATGTCTTGCTGATATTCTTCTAGCAAATCTAATAGGTTAGTTACGCACTGCATCGGCACCAGTTGACCCAGGTTTAATTGGGTTTTACCACCCCCCAGCTTAACGGGGATCTCCTGCAAAATCGTAGCTACCCCATCTTCGGTAACGGAATCACTCTCTAGGAGCGGATAAACCTTTTCCGCCAGGATGGTGTGTAAATGGGCATCACTAAGATAGAGATGCCACTTGGCAACATCAATATAGACATTTTCGCCGATTTTAGCTGCTAAAGCCTCAATATCTTGTGTAGTAGTCATTAGGTATTAATTGAAGAGTAGTCTGCGATCGCCTTAATATAGATTAGATGAAGAACCAAGAGACCTAACCAAATTCCCGTAATCCAGGGCAGGCGGGGGAAGTTCATGCCATAGATATTATGGAAAAACCATAAGCCAGAATTAGTTGCGGCAAAGATGTTAACATGAACGGCAAAATTTAAGGAGTCGTTCTCACGACGGAATTCAGGATCGAGATTACGATCTGGTTTATTAAACCAACGAGGAAGCATAGATTTTTATTAAGTATAAATACACTAATTATTAAATTACCCTTATTGTAGCGGTTTCGCTGCCGTTTGCTCCGCACAATAATCTCCAGATTTTCCCCCTGTCTTGCTGACTAAGGAGATGGCGGTAATTGACATCGATTTTTCTAACGCCTTTGCCATATCGTATAGCGTCAATGCGGTAACCGATACAGCGGTTAAAGCCTCCATTTCTACTCCTGTTTCCGCTTTTGTAGCGACAGTTGCCCGTATTTCATATCCAGGAAGACTGCGCTCAGGAATTATTTCGACTTCGATTTTATGAATCGGCAGGGGATGACAGAGAGGAATCAAATTTGCAGTTTGTTTGGCTGCCATAATCCCCGCAATTTTAGCAGTACTCAAAACATCCCCCTTGGGGGTGTTGCCTGCTTCAATCTGTTCTAGGGTTGCTAGAGACATCTTAATTTGTCCCTTAGCTACAGCCTGGCGACGAGTTATTGGTTTACCCGAAACATCTACCATCTGTGCCTCGCCCCGATCATTGAGGTGAGATAGGGAATCAGAAATTTTTTTTTGCATTGTTATACTGCGTTCTGCTAAGATTGTAAGCCGTTGGGTTAAAGAAGCAATTTTCAATAACTCAGTTGCGGGCGAGTAGCTCAGTGGATTAGAGCATTTGGCTACGAACCAAAAGGTCAGGGGTTCAAATCCCTTCTCGCTCACTTATTCAGCATCAGTTCATAATCAGGGTACTTTAGGAAGCTTCTCCCTGATGTTTTGACCATGCCTCCATAGATACAGGGACGATAGGCTCGATTAGTTCCACAATTGCTTGAGCATAGGCGCCAATCTCACTTTGCGCTCCTGCCCCCAGACGCAGGCTGATAAAGTTAAGTAAAGCCTGCAAAGAAACCGTCCAAACCCAAGAAGTGTATACCGAGGGAATCAATACCCCCCTGGCTTGTTCTCTACCTACTCCCAACTCCAACAACTTGCAGTAGGCTTGATAGCTCATTTCGCACTGCTGCTGATAAATGGCGATCGCCTGCTGATTAAGTTCAGGCTCTAAACTGCCACTAGTAGCCTGTTTGTTATTTTTCGACTGCTTTCTAAAGGTTGTAGGAAGATAAAATTCATTGCTGTCATCAATCGCCACATAGCGAAAACTTTTCTCATTCCAGCCCAACTGTTCTTCATTATGATTGCTGGCTATAACGTGCTTCCACCACTGCCTACAGATATACAGTGGGGCTTTAACCTTAAATTTGAACACTACCCCCCGAAACGGTGAAGTATGCTGATGCTTGATTAAATAGTTAATCAGCCTGATATCTTTCTCGTCCAAATCTGCTGAACTTTTCTCGAACGAGGCTCTAGCATCATTAACAATACTAAGGTCAGTTCCCATAGAATCGATTAGCTCAATTCTACTTTTACCATCATTTAAAGGATCGAAATAGCCCATTTTTTCAGTAAACAGTTATAGGTTATAGGTTATAGGTTATAGGTTATAACCTATACCTTGGGCAAAGTTACCCCTGCACCCTGGTTTTGATATTTGCCGCCGCGATCTGCGTAGGTAGTGTCGCAGGATTCGCCCTCAAAGAATAATAGCTGCACAACCCCCTCATTGGCATAGATTTTAACGTCAGCACTGGAAGCATTACTAAACTCTAGGGTAATGCTTTGACCCTGCCAAGAAGCTTCTAGAGGAGTGGTGTTAGCAATTACGCCCACACGGGCATAGGTAGACTTTCCGAGACAGATTGCCGTAACGTTGGGGGGCATTTTGATGCTTTCTAGGGAAGCGCCTAAACCATAGCTATTGGCAGGAATAATAAAATATGATGAACCATCTTCGTTTTGATGCAGTTCTGCCTGTTCTAAGTTTTGGGGATTAAACTTTTTAGGATCGACCACCGTACCTGGAATGTGCTTAAAAATCCGAAAATCATGGGGTGAAAGGCGAATATCGTAGCCATAGGAGCTAATTCCCCAGCTAATAGTTGCGATCGCCGATTCAGCTCCGAGAACAGCTCTTCTGACTGATTTTTCCTCAAATGGACTGATCATTCCCTGGCGAGCCTGGTTAACTATCCATTTATCATTTTTGATCATCTTGATGGCAGTATTGCTAAATCATTATTTATAAGCAGAGTGTATCTTAGCCAGGAAGATAGGAACATTAAGCGAATATTCAATCTTCTTATTTGACCTTTTAAGATTTAAATTAGTTAAATTAACGGCAAAATATTCGGATATTCCAGAAGAAGTTCATCATCGGTTAAATATTGATCAGCAGCTTGGGGAGTCCACAGCAGTTCCAACCTAATTAAAAAGTCATCCCGCATCGAGGATATTTTTAGCAAAGCTTCTTGGAGGCTTGCTTCACTGTTGATCTCAGCAAATAGCGGCTGATCATCAGCAGTACCCACAATTAGCGTCACCACCACATAAGAGCCTAAATCATCAGACTCCGAATTTGTTGGCTCTTTAACGGATAAGTTACCAGCAACGTTGCTGAGGGTTTCGCCACTAAACTTACTTCTCTCTTTAATAGATAGCTGGTCAAAAGCAGATTCCGCACTGGCGATCGCCATTGTTTCAGATTGCGCCAAAACGTGACTCCAGGCTTGGGAATTACGCAGTAGAATTAGAGCCGATTCCTGCATTAACTGAACTAATCCCGTTTCCGTACTGGTATCAGCGTTGCGACTTAGCTGTGATAACTCTCCTTGCAAATCTTCAACGTTTGACGGCGGAAAGGATAAGGCTACCTGCAACATTGAAACGGTGACGCGATCGTTATCTCTTTCTCTAATTGCTTTTGCCTCGGCTTTATTCCTAGAGCTGCCATTACCTCGACTAAGAGAGCGATAAACGACATAACACAAGACCCCTCCAGTGATTAAGAATAACAATAAAAAAACTAATTCTCCTGAACCGCTATTCCGAGAAGTTCGATATGCGGGGGTAGACCTGCGGTAAGTCCTTCTATAGTCTCTGTCGTAGTCAGAAGAGTATGGTCTTGAATTATAGTTACTGCGTCTAGGGGTCGATTTTCTTCTGGGAGAACGACTTTTTGATGAATTAGAGCGTGATGGTCTACTTCTAAAGGAACCGCCGCCGCTGCGCCCCCCACGTCTTTTTGCCTGTAATTCTGCCTGATGAAGAGTTGATCTAAGCTGATCTGCCCAGACAATATCAGAATTTAAAGTTCCTGAAATAAGCAGCAGGGAAACTAAAAGTTGCAGTCGAAAGAATGGGGGCACAAGTAATCCTAAATAGTTTGATTGATTGGCTCAATCTGCTATCTAGCTCCATAGGTGATCTTTTGCCTAGGGTTCCCTAATGAAAATTTTTAATTAAAATAATTGCTCAAGTTATTTACTTTAATAAACTCTACGCTCATAACTTTATCTCAGCGTATTATTAGACCAATACGTCAGCCAGTCAATGATGGAGAACAAATTGCTAAGGCGATCGCTCTAAGGTCAAGAGTTACGGATCTTAATAGCAGGGCAAAATTTGATTGACGGACAGAGTATTCGCGAATACACTCTAAAGTCGTTAAGGAACCAAATTAGTATTGTTTTACCAGACAGTATTCTTTTTATTACCCACGACCTGAGAAACACCACCAGCGCCGATCTGATTTTTGATCTGGAAGAGGGCAGAAGTTTGGAACCAGGAACTCATCCGTAATTGATGGCTTTGGGTCAACGCTTTGTCACTCTCTTCCACCTACAGCAAACCGTTCAGTATCAATAAATGAGCTATTTTTCCAACTCCCCTACAGCTGTTACTGACTTCATTGACCCCTCTTCCTTTGCCCCCACTGCCAAATCTGTTACTAGAGTCTTGTTAGTGCGTCATGGACAAACTAACTATAATGAACAGGGACGGTATCAAGGAAATCAGGATCTTGCCATACTAACGGAAAGCGGCTCTCAAGGGGCTTTTGCTACGGGACTAGCCCTCAAACAGTTGGACTTTGATGCGATCTACAGCAGTCCTCTGGCTGGGGCACAGCAGACTACCCAAGCTCTGGTGTCTGCCTTAGATCAGAATAAAGGTAATCTGCCGCCGATTTTAATTGAACCCAAGCTAAGGGAAATATCTATGTCGGGTTGGCAGGGGTTGACTGATGAGGAGGCAAAAGATCGGTTTCCTGAAGCTTATCGCTGCTGGCAGAATACTCCTCACTTATTTAGTCTTGACGGTATTGAGTTTCCTGTAGTTAATTTATTTCAGGCAGCAGAGGAGTTCTGGCACTCGGTTTTAAATCGTCATCGTGGTCAGACAATTCTAGTTGTGGCTCATGGAGGAACTAATCGAGCTTTAATCAGTACGGCAGTGGGGATAGAGCCGAAGCACTATCATAGTTTACAGCAGTCTAACTGCGGCATTAGCTGTCTCGAATTTACTAACGGCGATCGCCAGCAGGTTGAGTTGAGCTATCTCAACGTTACTAATCATCTCCAGGAAAGATTGCCGAAGTTGAAGGCAGGAAAAACTGGCTGGCGTTGGCTATTTATCTCTAATTCAGTCACGGAATCTTTGCTGAATGGTTCTCATCTTCCTGCTTTAATCGAGCAGAATTTAATTAATTTAGTCGTAACTGATAACTCGCCGCGCTCAGAAAATATTGCGAGTAAACTGCTGCAAAATCATCGACAAACGGTTCATTTATCTGTAGACCGAGCAGGATTTCTAGAAACTTGGCAACGCCGCATTTCTAATCAACAAAAGCTTAATTCAACTTCAGCAACAGCTAGTTTAACGACAGGGTTAATTATTGCTTCTGATAAATTACTACACGATATTCTAGCGAAAACTTTGGGGGTTAATGCTACTTTAAATACTTTAAAGCATCTAAGCGTAGTTCATTATCCCCACGCTAACTGTCAATCAATTATTCAAGAAATAGCGCCTTTAGAAGCTGATTTTACTTCATTGTTAATTTAATTGCTTAAGACAGTTAGTAGTTAGTAGTTAGTGGCAATAGTTGAATTATGATGTAGGAAAAATGAACAGGCGCGCATTTTTAACTTAATGGCTATAAGTGAGTTTGCATTTGGTGTAATTACAGGATTGGTGGCTAACGCAATCGATCACACGGTTAGTTATGGTGCACTGGAGTTTTTTCAACGTCGCAAAATTGGAAGGCGAGTGGAGGATGCAGTTGCGGAAGTAGTTCAACCGCTGATACCTTTTTTAAAAAATGAACATATTAAAGAATATCAGCAAGAGCTGTTGATTCAGGCTTGTGTTGATGAGCTTAAGCCTTTAGCCGAAGCACCAGAAAAGCTATTTCAGGCTTCACTTGATGGTCAAAAAATATTTGATAATCTCTACGGAGATCGAGATTTACCCAGGGAAGTAACCGATGAAGGCTTAGAGAATGTCTACTTGTTGTTGTTTCCTCGTATAGCAACCCTACTTTGTAAGATTCCCGCAGCAGTCAAAGATTGGGAAAATCAGGCTTGGACAGAAAACTATCGCCGATTGGATGAAATTACGGCAGAATTGACAGCTTTATTCAAAAAAGTAGATAGTTTAGCCAATGATAAGGCTAATGAAGCTGATGACTTATTGCAAACAGCTAGGCGTACCATAGCGCAAAAGATTGCTATTGAACTAGATTTAACAGGCTTGCGATCAGATAAGCCTCTTTCAGGGAAATTCAATGATTTTTTTGTATATCCAGAGATCGTAAGTAAGCTAGTTAACAGCACTGAAGACTATGACACTGAGACAAACTTATCTTATGAAGGAGAACAAGAATCTTTCAATACATTTGTCAGTTTAATAAGTAGAACTATTGTTTTTGGTGCCCCTGGGGCTGGTAAATCTACATGGTCAAAATGGTTACAAAGAATAGCCCTCAGTAAAGACTGGCAAGGAATTGCAATTAGAGTTGAACTAAGAAATTTGGCTCAGAAAGAACTTGTTTCATTTCCCCAACTGATTAGAGAAACCGTAGGTAGGCATTTAGCGGAAGGAGTTACTTCAAACAAAATTAATCAATGGATTAAACAACGGCAAATCATCTTTATTTTGGATGGCTTTGATGAAATTCCCCCAGAAAAAAGAGATGAGATTCAACAATGGATTCAAGAGCTAAATATAGCAATCAAAAACTGTCCCATTGTAATTACTTCTCGTCCTCTAACAACCAATCATTTAGAGGAATTAGGAGAGCAATGGGAACTATTTGAGATCAAGCCTTTTGATGAACCGAGAATTATTGACTATATCCAACGCTGGTACAAATATACATCTTTGTTAGCAGACAGCGATCGCGAAATTAATGTCAAAGTACTTGCCCAGCAATGGCAGTCCGATCCTACAATTGAGCCCCTTACTAGCAATCCACTACTACTTTCGACCTTGTTGATGGTACATCATTTAGACGGCAGTTTACCTAGTGGACGTTCCGAACTATACAATCGCTACGTAAAAGGAATGCTGGGCTTGTGGGATGATCGTCGCAAAGTTAAAGCTCATAAAATATCTCTTTCCTTAAAGGAAAAATGGCAAATTTTAAGGGGTATTGCTCTGTACATGAATTTTGAGCAAAAAGATCAGTTAGACGAAGGAGAAATTACTCAGCAGTTAGACAGAATACTGGAAGAAATGAAATTAACCTGTTCTGCTGAGGATGTTCTAGAAACTTTGAGAGAGCGCTCTGGTTTGATTATTGGTCCAGGAATTTATAGCTTTATTCATAAAAGCGTAGGGGAATATTTAGTAGCAGACGCAATAAATCAAGGAGATCAAAGGGATACATCTGGTACCAGAATAGATCGCCTGACTTTATTCGATTATAGAGATAAAGATCGCTGGAATACGATTATTTTTCTTTGGGCTGGAATTGCTTCAGTTAAAGACTTAGAAAACTTTATCGATTCTTGTATTGAGGCTAAAAGTTATCGTCTAGCTTTGGGCATTCTCTACGATCAGTATGAAAAGTTTTCTACTATATATCGTAAGAATTTAATAGATAAATTACTTTGCGGTCAAATAGAACTTGGTTTTCCTCAAAGATCCGTCTACTACAAATATTATGCTCCTTTCGATTACTACTCTACTTATATTCCCCGTGCTTTAAAAATCCGAAGTTATAACTTGAGAAGTATTACTGAGGATATTGGGATTGAAAGATTGCTTTTGAAAGTAGTAAATAAAGGTGATGTTTCTTGGTCAAATATGAAAAATCCTCAAAATGAAATTAGAGATTTTTTATGGACATTTTTTACTGTCAAAATAGAAAATTTTGACGACTGGAAAAAATCTATTGCTGCTGACCCTCCTTGTAATGGGAATAATGAATTATGGTTTATATTGACAGCAGATCGTATTGCTTTTAAGTTTTTCTATGGTCAAATAGATTTCAATGTTGATCAAGTTTATCAAAAATGCGAAGAGACAATATCTAGCTTACAAGGATTAATAATAATATACTTAATTAATGCTGTAGTTCAAATTGATATTGATTTTTTTTGTAAAGATGATGTTCAACTTCGTCTAAATCAAACACTAAATTTCATACTTAATGCTCCCAAAGAATCAATTGATAGCAATTTACTTGAGGGAACTAAAATTTGGATTTGTTACGCTCTTGACTCAGTAATGGATATTCAGGATAAAACCCTAGAAGAAATATTTGATGTTCAGGATATTAAAGATTTAGATTTACTATTGAATTTTAAAAATAAAATACAAAGTTTATTCGATATGGGTTCAATCATCGACCAAAATACATTTCAATCCGTTATAAAATTTACGGATGATTTAATTAAAATGCGTGATGATGCGGTTTTGGTATCGAGAGAAGATGGGAAAGCGATCGCCGAAACGATATATCTTAATAGTATTCCTGGGATGGTAGATTCGATAAAATCCGCAGCAGCAGAACCATTATCTGAAGGAATGCCCCTAGAGGAGCTTGATTGGTGAAGCAGCGCGATAGGGTGAAGTGGCAGATAATTTTAACCAAAAAAGCTAAAAAAGATGCAAAAAAGATAGCTTCCAGCGGCTTAAAGCCTCAAACAAAAGCTTTGTTAGAAATTCTACAGGAAAACCCTTATCAGCCACCTTATGAAAAGTTAGTTGGTAATTTGTCTGGTTATTATTCCCGTCGGATTAACATCCAGCATCGTTTAGTTTACGAGATATTGGAAGAAGAGAAGGTAGTTCGTATTCTTAAGATGTGGAGTCATTATGAATAAATTTCTCACTGATGAGAATAAGAAATCAAACGTCCAAATCTACCAAATCTACCAGTACAATAAGATTTACCAGCATCGGAATACTTGAGCACCATGCATATAATTACCGCTGAAGCAGCATCTCTTTTGGAAATATCCCCCCGCAGATTACGACAGCTACTACAGCAGGGAAGAGTTAAAGGAGCCTATAAAAGTGGTAACTTCTGGCTGATTCCTCTCTACAATGGAATGCCCCAGATAGAAGAAGCCAAGCGGGGGCAGGCAGGAACGTGGAAAAGAGGGAAGCGCCCAAAAAAGACCATTGTTCACATCAATCGCAATACCATCAGAAGTAATGCTAAAAAGAGCCCAGGACGAAGAGAGCCTGTAATTGCCATCAAGGGTACCAAAAATACCTACGCTCATTCCTTAGAGATTCCCACTCGTTGTCGAGTTGTTTATCAGCCAGATAAACCTCTATCCTGTGGCGCACAGGTATGGATTGAGGTTTTAGATTGCCCCTTGGATTTAATTGCTAGTTAAAGTTATTTAATTTGACAAATAACGCAGTTCCTTAACTTGTCACCAATAGACAATCACCTTTAACCTTTACCCCATCCTCAAAGATCAATTCGTTTCTTACGAGTTAATAATTACTGCTTACTTCTACCTAATAACTTATCCCGTAATTTGAGAATGCGATCGCGATATGTTGCGGCTTCTTCAAACTCTAAATTTTTAGCCGCATCCTTCATTTTGGCTTCTAGTTGCTCAATTAATGCGGGAATTTTTTCTAAGGGTAGTTCGTCCGACTGTTCATAAACCTGTTCTAGCTGTTCGGAATTGAGACGGCGGGATATATCTAAATATGCCAGGATAGAATTTTCTTCATTTTTAATAATTGGCTTGGGAGTAATATTGTGGCGTTTATTGTAAGCAATCTGAATATTACGTCGTCGTTCCGTTTCCTCAATTGCCCGTGCCATACTCTTGGTCATGTTGTCAGCATATAGTATTGCCTGTCCCTGGAGGTGTCGCGCGGCACGCCCCACGGTTTGGATAATTGAGCTTTCGGAACGTAGAAAGCCTTCCTTATCAGCATCCAAAATTGCTACTAAAGAAACTTCTGGTAAATCTAAACCTTCCCGCAGTAGGTTAACCCCTACTAGGACATCCACTTCCCCTTTCCGTAACGCCTGCAAAATTTCAATTCGTTCAATGGATTTAATTTCTGAATGGAGATACTGTACCTTTAAATCCCGTTCGGCAAAATACTCGCTAAGATCTTCCGACATCTTCTTCGTTAGGGTAGTAACCAGGACTCGTTCCCCTTTCTTGATGCGATCGCGAATTTCCCCATATAGATCATCAACCTGCCCTTCCGTAGGGCGAACCAAGATTTCAGGATCAATTACTCCCGTGGGACGAATAACCTGTTCTGCTACTCGTTCCTCAGACTGTTCTAATTCCCATTTAGCAGGGGTTGCGGAGACAAATATACACTGGCTAACTTTCTGCCAAAACTCGTCCGCTTTTAGAGGGCGATTATCCGCAGCAGAAGGCAGTCTAAAGCCATGTTCAATCAGGACTCTCTTTCTTGCCTGGTCGCCATTGTACATTCCCCGCAATTGCGGTACCGTAACGTGGGATTCATCAATAATTAATAACCAGTCATCGGGAAAATAGTCCACTAAACATTGTGGTGGTGATCCTGCCTCCCTACCTGCTAGATGTCGGGAATAGTTTTCTACCCCGTTACAGTAGCCAACTTCCTGAAGCAGTTCGAGATCGTAACGACAGCGTTGTTCTAAGCGCTGTGCCTCTAGTAGCTTATTATCCTTTTCCAAGTCTATTAAACGGGCTTCTAATTCTGCTTTGATCTCCTGACAGGCAATCTCTAATCTTTCTTGGGGAGTAACAAAGTGACGGGCTGGGTATATATTAACCCCGTTGAGACTCTGGAGAATTTCCCCAGTAACGGGATCGACGTAGCGCAAAGCCTCAATCTCATCCCCAAAAAACTCAATCCGAATAATCCGATCCTCATAGGCAGGGACAATCTCCAACACATCCCCCTTAACCCGAAACCGCCCCCGTTCCAGTTCAATATCATTACGGGAATACTGTACCGTCACCAAATCCCTTAACAACTCCCGCTGATCTACCTCCATCCCCAGCTTTAAGGGTACCGCTGCATTCAAATATTCCGCAGGCATCCCCAAACCATAGATACAGCTAATGGAAGCCACTACGATCACATCCTTCCGTTCAAAAAGCGATCGCGTTGCCGAGTGGCGCAGCATATCAATCTCATCGTTAATCGAGGCTGTTTTCTCAATATAAGTATCGCTGACGGGAATATAGGCTTCTGGCTGATAATAATCGTAATAGCTGACAAAATATTCCACCGCATTGTCAGGAAAAAATAGCCGTAGCTCATTACACAGCTGCGCCGCCAGGGTTTTATTATGGGCTAAAACTAGGGTGGGCTGCTGGACATTCGCAATCACGTTTGCCATGGAAAAAGTTTTACCCGTGCCCGTGGCACCCAACAAAGTTTGGAACCGATGCCCTTGCTGTATGGAGTTTGTTAATTGGGCGATCGCTTCTGGCTGATCTCCCCCTGGTTCAAAGGGTGCTTGCAGGTTAAATAAGCTCATTTAAAAAAGATATTTATTTAGTGAACAGTAAATTTTTGATGGGATCTAATACTTCAGCTTCAGTAAGCTACAGATACTGATCACCTAATTGAACTGGTCAACTTTTAAAATAGCGCAAATATCTTTATTAGTTCATTTGTTTTTAGGAAATAGCGTAAAATAAATAAGCACAAAATAATTAAATCAAGTTCGATTATCGTCGGCGATGATAGATGATTATGCTAAAGAGATCGCATTATCAAATTCTGCCAAAGCATCACACGGACTTAAGCACTCTACAGGGATTACCAACCGCAACTAGATTATCGGGAACATTTTTAGTCACAACACTACCTGCGCCGATAGTGACATTTGAGCCAATATTTACCCCAGGACATATAATCACTTCACCACCCAGCCAAACATTATCACCAATGGTTACGGGTGCTGCTAATTCTTTACCAGAAAGCCTTAATTCAGGATCTGTCGGATGATATGCCGTATATATCTGTACTTTCGGTGCTAATAAAACATTGTTGCCCAACTGAACCCAATTACAGTCAAGAATAGTGCAGTCAAAATTAATATATAGATTATCTCCAGCAATAATATGACTTCCATAGTCACAATAGAATGGCGGTCTAATGATGAAATTATTACCAATTGAGCTAAACAAGTTCAAAATAATCTTTTTTTGCTCGTTGATGTCATTAGGATCGGCTAAATTGAAGCGAGAAACTAACTCCTGGGCTTTTAACTGCATAGCTAGTAATTCTGGATCTGTTGCTAAATAAAGTTCGTTATTCAGCATCTTTTCCCGCTCAGTTTTTTCCTTCATTAAATTAGTAACTAGTCTGATAAATCAAGTAATCGCATTCTCAAAATTTTCTAATACACCCAATATCTTTGTTAGATAAATGAATCAGGGAACAAATAGCCATTGCAATGACTCAAGAATTGACTCCCAAACAGAGATTAACCCAAATCGAAAAAATACTAGAGTCGGCGATCAAGTTAAGTCATAGCAATACAGCCAAAATTAAAGCTAATAGTGTTGCCATTCAAGAAACTAGGAAGCTAATTGAAGCCCAAGATGTAAAGATAGATCGCCCTACCATCAGAATGGCAGAAGCAAAGGAACTATTATCGATTCATTAAAGGTGATCAAAGAGATGCAGACTGAGGTTAGAGGATTACAGGTAGAAAATCGCCGCATCATGGATCATCTTTTTGGGGAAGATACAGAAAATAATCAATGGGCGATCGCATTCTCAAAATTTTTTAATTTAATATAAAAATCCGATATAATTAGAAATTGTGTCAATTATCAATAGTCCATGCCTAAGCTAAAAACCAAGAAGTCCGCCGCCAAGCGTTTTCGCATTACTGGCAGTGGCAAAAAAATAGCGCGCCGCAAAGCATTTAAAAACCATCTGTTAGAGCGCAAGAGTAAAGAACGTACTCGCCGCCGCTTATCTAACGCGGCATTAGTACATGAGGCTGATGAGAAAACAGTACGGGCAATGATGCCTTACAGCTAGCCTTTAGGTTGTGTTGATATAGCTAGATATTTTAGTGCCCAGAAAGAAAACTTAGATATAAAACCATGAGTAGAGTAAAACGGGGTAATGTTGCCCGTAAACGTCGGAAAAAGATCCTTAAGTTAGCCAAGGGCTTTCGAGGTTCTCATTCCAAACTATTTCGCACCGCTAATCAGCAGGTAATGAAGGCATTGCGGAATGCCTATCGCGATCGCCGTAAGCGCAAACGTGATTT
Organism: Cyanobacteria bacterium J06621_8; assembly: GCA_038524995.1. Lineage (GTDB taxonomy): Bacteria > Cyanobacteriota > Cyanobacteriia > Cyanobacteriales > Xenococcaceae > Waterburya. Next base: position 8,732 of record JBCBIE010000034.1, on the reverse strand, counting down.
TCGTCGTCTTTGGATTACCCGCATTAACGCAGCCGCCAGAATGAATGGTTTAAGCTACAGCAAGCTAACTTACCAGCTTAAAAAAGCAGAAATCGGATTGAATCGCAAAATGTTGGCGCAGTTAGCAATGGTTGATCCTCAGGCTTTTGCTAAGGTTGTTGAGGTTGCTAAATCAGCAGATTGAATCGATGAACAATGAACAATGGGCATTGATCATTTTTCAACGCTCATTTAGCATTGTTTATTTCTTATTGTTGAATTAAGTTAAGTCTCAAATAATCGTCTAAGGTAGGGAAAAATCGATTAGGCTTTGAGAATAAAGTTTGTAGCAAGATGAAGCTAAATTTTTTCCCTTTAATTATGGCGATCGCTCTCCTAGGATTTACGCCACAGTCTATATTTGCTAGGGAATGGTCGGAGATTGCCGCCGCAGGAAAATTGAAAATCGCTGTCAAGGATAATGTGCGCCCTCTGGGGTTTGTCGATGATCAGGGTAATTTAGCAGGATTAGAAATTGATATTGCCCGTCGCCTAGCCCAAACTCTATTAAATAGTCCTGATGCGGTAGAGTTGATGACGGTTGATAATCAATCCAGACTCCAGGTAGTTTTAGAGGATCAGGTAGATTTGGCGATCGCCAGAGTTTCCGTAACCACTCCCCGCAGTCGCATCGTTGATTTTAGCCCCCACTACTACCTCGACGGTACAGGAATAGTTACTAAGCAAGATGGAGTTAACCAAGCACAAGATTTAAAACAAAGTAAGATTGCCGTACTGCAAAACTCCGCCACCATCGCCGTCATCCGCAGTAGACTACCCTCCGCTACCCTAATCGGCGTTGATTCCTATCAAGCAGCCCTAGAATTAATCGAAAATAACCAGGCTGATGCCTTTGCAGGCGATCGCTCAATCCTCACAGGCTGGATTCAGGAATATCCTAACTATAGACTATTACCCGCAAGGCTTTCAGGAGCAGCTTTAGCCGTAGTGATGCCCAAAGGACTCCAGTATCAAGAGTTACGTACTCAGGTTAATCAGGCGATCGCCGACTGGCAAGAGTCGGGCTGGCTGCAAGAAAGAATTGACTATTGGGGACTATAGCAAGCATTATTTTGGCTAAAGGCTAAAGGCTAAAGGCTAAAGGCTAAAGGCTAAAGGCTATCTCAACAGATGTAGGTCAAAATAGTACCTTATTTTGCCCGAAGTTTCGTAGGAAAAAAGTAGTTGACTATTTGAGCAATCAGCCAGCCACAGCCCAACCCAGCACAGTTAGCCAATAAATCCTCAACCTCACCATAGCGATTAATGTAGGGCTGGAGAACTTCGATCATTCCGCTATAGCCGATAAACAATAAAATAAAAGCCAATAACCGCCAGGAATTTGGCTTACTTAAAGCTAATGGTAATATTAATCCTCCATATGCCAGCAGATGGTGAGTCTTATCGCTACCAGGGACGGCGGGTAAGCTTGGTAAGGGCGATAAAGAAAGCGCGGTGATCATTGTTAACAGAAACAGCGTCGTCAGCAGCCAATATTTTCTTACCAGGTCAATTAGTGCAGTCATTGGGCATTTTTTAAAGATTTTAATTAGCCAAAGATAATTTCAAGCTAAGTTATCAAATTAACCGTGTCATCACCTTTAAATATTACACATATATTATTTATTTTGAAAAAATTATTATCCTGGTATTTAAGCAAAAAAAACAACGGTTAATTAACCAATTTTTTCTAGACTTAGCGGTCAATATTTCCGTAATTGTTCTCAGGCTGATCTTTTTGATTTAAAGCCAGATTTGAGATGGTTACTCCCTCGTGTTCAAATAACGGCGTTGCTGGGGAGTGAGCCTTAATCAAAAATTACGACTCTATCACCACTAAGGATTTAAGAATCAATGACAATTACGCAATTAACCACTAACGGAACTGCTGAAAGACCTGACATTTATGGAAACCAAATTGTTTGGACTCAGAATGGTAACGAAGTAGTCCTCCTTGATGGCAATAGCAATATAGTTTTACCAAACCTAGGGGGAAATTCGACAATCAGCCCGCAAATTTCCGCCAACGGAGTTATGTGGCAAGGTTGGGTCAATGGCTGGAATACCTTTTATTATGACGGCAATACGACGTTACAAATTACCGACAACGATTTTAATGATCGACTTTCTGCCAATAGCACTCCCTCTTCAAGTAGTGCAAGTAGTTCAACGGCGGTTGATGGTTCTGGGGATAATTTAGTCTGGAGTAGTTATGTCGGTGGTAATTGGGAAATTTTCTACTACGACGGCAGCCAAACAATTCAGGTTACAGATAGCGTCAATGGCGGAGAAAATGCCGACGCAGGGGAAGATGTTGCTTTAGAATACTCGATAGATGACGGTACACAATGGCAGAGAATTGCCATCTACGATACGGAGGATTACACCAACTGGACAGGGATTAGCGAATCTATTCCCCTTGATGCCCAAACTGACAGCACCCTATTCCGCTGGACGCAAATCGCCCATAGTGGCTCCCGCTTTGATAACTGGGCTTTAGATAATATTCAGATTGAGCCTTTTAGTTCTTAATCTTATTTCTGTTTTCTGACCAAATACTTTACTACTAGGAGGGGAGAAAATTACTGATAAGTTCTTCCTTTCCAAGCGCCACCGCGTCCCTGATAGTATTTAAGGGCTGAGTCAAGAGTCATGAGAGTGTAGAGAAAAGCGATCGCAGGAAGATAAAGCGCCCAAACGGGAGATAGCTGATAAAGTCTAACGGTAGGTAAATAGGTTCGAGCCATTAAAATCCAGGTTAGGGCAGAAACTACAACCACGAGCCAGTTACTAGACACTAACCCCACAATTAACCCGATTGGAGCTACCAGATAAACCAGAATCATTCCTAATAAAGTACCAATCAGCAACAGGGGAGAATAATTTAGCTGCGTATATGCAGTGCGGGCAATGGTATCCCAGATCGCTTTTAAGGTATCGTAGCCACGGAGGCTAATAGTAGTTTCGCTCAAGCCCAGCCAGATTTTTTGCTGTTGAGACTTAACGGCTTGAGCCAGGGTGCAGTCATCAATTAAAGCATCTTTAATAGCAGGAATACCGCCAATAGAGGTTAAAGCCTGATTGCTAATGAGTACGCAGCCCCCAGCGGCAGCAGCAGTAGACTTTTGGGGATCGTTAACCCAGGGAAAAGGATAGAGTTGCTGGAAGAAATAGACAAAAGCGGGAATTAACAGCTTTTCCCAGAAGCTTTGACACCGCAGTAAGACCATCAGGGAAACCAAGGCTCGATTTTCAGTTTGAGCTTTAGAAACTAGCTGCGTCAGGTTATCGGGAGAATGCTGAATATCAGCATCGGTAAATAAAATATAGTCAGGTGCCTGAGCTTGAGCCTGCTCAAATCCTTGGTGCATCGCCCACAGTTTCCCTTTCCAGCCTAGGGCTAGGGGTTTACCTGCCATAATCGTTAACCGTTGGGTTTGCCTTAGACTTTCTGCGGTGGCTTGGGCAATTTCAGCGGTGCGATCGTTACTATTATCATCAACTAAAATGAGGGAAAACTCTCCTGGGTAATTCTGTTTTAGCAGGGAAGTCAGGCTGGCGGCGATCGCTTCTGCTTCATCGCGGGCAGGGATCACGGCGCAGATACGGGGCATCGTTGCTAAAGTTTGGCTAGTAGGAGCAAGGCGTTGATCGGCGCGCCAAAAATCGCCCCAAAATAGCCATAAAAATAGCCAAATTGCCAAAGATAAAGCCACTATAATTTCCATGATTTCGATTGTTTTAATTGATTTTCAGGCTTAAGTAATCAAAAATAGGCAATAAATTGATAAAAATGAGGATTAAACTGCTTGTCCTATTAACATAGTATAAATTCTAACCAAAAAAAGGGGAATTACTATAGATAAGGCTCAATCTTACCATCCAGCTGTACCGATGAACTCCAACTATCTGTGGCTAATCTTCTGCACCTTTCTCGTGTTTTTAATGCAGCCAGGCTTTATGTGCTTGGAATCGGGATTAACCAGAACCAAAAACAGTATTCATGTCGCCATTAAAAATCTAATCGATCTGGGAATATCGATTTTGCTCTATTGGGCAGTCGGTTATGGCTTGGAGTTTGGTCATTCACTTTGGGGGATCGTAGGCACAAATTATTTCTTCCTCAATCCAGAATCTTTTTCCGCAAGGGAAATTATTAGCTTTATTTTTCATATGATGTTTTGCAGCACCGCCGCCACTATAGTTTCTGGCGCTTCTGCGGAGAGATTAAGGTTTCGTGCCTACGTGCTGATCACAATAATTATTTCTGGCTTAATTTTCCCTGTCTATGGTCATTGGGCTTGGAATAGTCATGGATTAGGTGAAACCAATGGTTTTTTAGAACGGCTGGGCTTTATTGATTTTGCTGGTTCTACGGTCGTTCATTCTGTTGGCGGTTGGGTATCTCTGGCGACGATCCTGGTCATTGGTTCGAGAACGGGAAGATTTGATGAGTCAGGCAAATCTCGTCATATTCAAGGTTCTAACCTCCCTTTTTCCGTTTTAGGAGTAATGCTGATTTGGATTGGCTGGCTAGGATTTAACGGAGGTAGTGTTCAAGCTCTTACCAGCAGAGTTGCCCTAATTATTCTCAACACCATGCTAGCTGGTGCCGCAGGGATGCTCTGCGCCTGCTATCTGAGCTGGAGGCAATTAAAATTTAGCAAGGTAGAAGTTCTGATTAATGGTTCTCTGGCAGGGTTAGTTTCCATTACAGGAGTTTGTCATGCCGTTGAGCCGATGGTGGCAGTGGGGATTGGTGCCGCTGGGGGAGCCGTAAGTATTTTGGTGCTCTACTGGCTAGGTCGTTGGCAGATTGACGATGCGGTAGATGCGATCGCCGTTCATCTTGGAGGGGGGATCTGGGGTACTTTGGCAGTGGCTTTGTTCGGCGATCTTGAGCTATTAGACACTGGATTGAGTCGAGGCAGTCAATTTATGGTGCAGCTCTTGGGGATCGTAATTTCTGGTTTGTGGGCGTTTGGATTAACTTGGCTGCTGCTAAAGATCTGCGATCGCTTTATGCCGTTCCGAGTCTCTTTGGCAGATGAAGAACAAGGGCTCAATGTCTCGGAACACTATGTGCGAAATTCAGTTTACGAAATGTTGCGGGTGATGAATTTACAGGCGGCTCACCAAGAGCTTAGTCTAAGGGTACCAGTAGAACCTTTTACGGAAATTGGCTACGTGGGAGTACACTACAACCGCGTCATGGACTCTCTGGAAACTTCTACCCAAAAGTTAAAGGAGTTTAACGTGGAGTTAGAGCAGCAAGTGACACAACGAACCGTCGAGCTATCTGCTGCCAAGAGAAAAGCCGAAGTAGCCAACCGAGCGAAAAGCAATTTTATCGCTAACATGAGCCATGAGCTACGAACTCCTCTCAATGCAATTATTGGCTTTACTCAGTTGATGCTGCGTAATCGAAAATTTCCCCCCGAAGAGCTTCAGCACCTAGAAATTATTAGCCGTAATGGAGAGCATCTCTTAACCTTAATCAATAGTGTTCTAGATCTTGCCAAAATAGAGGCAGAAAGATTGGCTCTAGAATCCGTCACCACAGACATCAGTAGTCTGCTCAAGGATCTCCAACAGATGTTTACCCTCAAGGCTGCCAATAAAGGCTTATGGTTAAAGGTCAATATTGCTCCCGCAGTCCCAGTAAATATTAAGACCGACCCAGGAAAGCTTCGTCAGATCTTGATCAACTTGCTCAATAATGCCCTCAAGTTTACCCATCAGGGAGGAATCACCCTCAAGGTATCCTCTTCTGCCATAGATTCAGCGGCGGATATTAAACTCCGCTTTAGCGTTGAAGATACGGGAATCGGTATTGCCCCAGAAGAGTTAGGCAGTTTATTTGAACCCTTTAGTCAAACTCAATCAGGACTGAAAAGCCAGGAGGGCACGGGATTAGGTTTAGCCATTAGTCGCAAATTTGCTCGGCTTATGGGCGGTGAGATCACCGTTCAATCAGTGGTGAACCAGGGTAGCAAGTTTCAGCTCGAAATTCAGGTAAAGCGGGCAACGGAGTCGCAACCCCTTGCCCCTCAAACCTCCTCGGAAATTCTTACCTTAGCCCCTGAGCAAGCTTCGCCGCAGATTTTGATTGCCGATGACCATCTGTATAATCGTCAGCTGCTGATCAAAATCCTTGAACCCATTGGCTTTCAGCTCAAAACTGCCGCTGATGGAGAACAGGCGATCGCTCTATGGCGTTCTTGGCAGCCTGATCTGATTTTGATGGATCTGAGGATGCCAAAGCTAAGTGGTCATGAGGCAATTCGCCTGATTAAGGCTGATGCCAGAGCGGAGACTAAAGTTATTGCCCTAACCGCCAGTGCATTAGAAACAGAAAAAGCGGCGATCTTAGCCTTGGGGTGTGATGATTTTATCCGTAAACCATTCCAGGTAGATGAACTACTACAAATAATGACGAAGCATTTAGGGGTGTGCTATACCTATGCAGAAGCCTGTCCTGTGAAAGAAGTTGAGCCTTCAATAGCATCTTTAGATCATAATTCATTTGCCTCCATTTCTCAGGAACTACTCCAGGAACTTCAACAATCAATTATGGAGATTGATTTGGATAAAATTGAGCGCATTATTGAGCAAATTGGTCAGCAAAATCAATTACTAGCTCAAACCATCACTCACCATATTAGTAATTTTGAATACGAGCAGATTTTAGATTTTTTACCTCTTAGTTAAAATCCCCCGCAAATTGGCATTATGAGAAAATTAATGACAGCTCAGGAGTTAAAAAATATCCTGATCGTAGATGATACTCCCCAAAATCTCCACTTACTGGTGGATATTTTAACTAAGTACGACTATAAAGTTAGACCTGTTCCCAACGGTAAGCTCGCCCTCTCCGCAGCAGAGATTAGTCCTCCTGACTTAATCTTGTTGGATATCATGATGCCAGATTTAAATGGTTATGAAGTCTGCAAAAAGCTCAAAAGCAATCCTCAAACTAAAGATATTCCCGTAATTTTTATTAGTGCGGTTGATGAAACCCTAGATAAGGTTAAGGCATTTGCAGTTGGTGGTGTAGACTACATTAGCAAGCCGTTTCAGATGCATGAAGTGCTGATGCGAGTCAGAAATCAGCTCAATCTTAAACAGGCTCAACAAAAGCTCTCCGCTAGAAACGAACATTTACAGCAAACCATCGCGCAACTGACAAAAAATCAGAAGCAGGTGGTTAAATCCCACAAATATCTCTCTTTGGCGCAAATTTCTTCGGGAATTAGCCATCAAATCAACGATCCTCTAACGGAAATCAATGGCACTCTGGAGGAAATCAAGCACTTTGGACAGGCAAGTCTCGAAGATATTCCTGCTTTTTTGGCGGCGATTTCGCCACAGCAACAAAAATATTTTGTCTCCCTATTACAGCACGCCCAGAATAATCAAATTAATCCTTTATTGTCTGAGCAAGCAAAACAAGAATTAAAAGACAGTATTACTGCCAAGCTAGAGCATCTTAAATTAACCAAAGTAGATAAAATAGCTAATATACTGATTGAATTAGGCTTTAATGACGATATTGATGAGTTTCTGCCTCTCTTTGCCAGTGAAAACTACTGGGAGATTCTCGACAACGCCTATCTAATTATTAATCTGCACCATAGCGTAACCAACATTACTAACTCAACAGTCAAGATGGGTAAAGTAATTGCGGCTTTCGAGGATTATGCTAGTATCGATCAGATTCAAGCTGTCAAACGCCAGGCTAATATTAAAAATACTATTGAACAAGCTTTAAGCTCATTGCCCCAGCCAATAGCCCCTGGTATTCAGGTAATCAAGCATTATGGCAGTGTTTCAACCCTTAATTGTTATCCTGAGGCGTTGCAGAAAGTTTGGTGCCATTTAATGCAAAATGCGATCGATGCCATTGGCACCCATGGCATAATGACGATTAATCTTTATCAGCAAGAGCAAAATTTATTGGTGGAAATAATTGATACGGGAGCTAGTATTGACCAAAAGATTATTAATAAGTTGTGTGCACCTTTCTTCAGCACCAAATCATCATCAGACAAAGTAGGCTTAGGTTTAGCGATCGCCAAACGGATTGTGGAACAGCATGATGGAAGTATTATGGTAAACCTGCTCTCAGGAAAAAGAACTCTTCCAGGAAATACTAAGTTCACTGTATCTTTGCCCATCTCAGTAACAGAGACTTAAATAGTGTTCTCATCACAGGCGATCGCGAAAATAGACCCGATACAGTTCACAGGCGGGGAGAGTCTCATCGGCTTTGAGCTTAACCAACCCCATACTTTCTAACTCATATGCCTCCAAGGAGTTAAGTTTTACCGCACTATCAGATTCGATGACAGTTTTGAAAGCTGCGGCTAAATGAGGATAATCGCCCAGCATCATTAAATAACTGCGTAAATGATCGCGATAGATTCCTGTGTCAGTCTTTGCTTCTTTAGTTAACCGCACCATATCACTATCTTGAGTAATCAAATGACAAAACGCCAGGCTCATCAGATAAGGATGACCACCAACAATTTGCCATAGGGACTTAATTTGCTCTGTCTCAATGTTTAATTCTTCTCGATCTAAGCCATATCGCTTGATTAGCTCCTCGATCTGTTCCCAGTTAAACTCCTTAAGCCTAAGCAATAATCCAGTATTAAAGAGAGACTGACTAAGATTGAGGGGAACACTAATTT
>JBCBIE010000033.1:0-56581 GCA_038524995.1 Cyanobacteria bacterium J06621_8 | reverse complement strand
AAGACCAGTTAATCAGATCGAGAAAATTTAGCAAACCTGGCAAAAAATCACTTTTCTCGAACAAAAGAAAGAATATACATTGAACACGTAATTCGCTGTCTGAAAATTTTTCGGATTCTAGCACAGCCTTATCGTAATCGTCGTCGCCGATTTGGATTACGTTTTAACCTGATTGCTGGTTTATACAATTTTGGATTAGATTTAGCGATCGCCTGATTTATGCAAGAGGTCTACTAAACAATCAAGCGTTACCTTCATAACATCGAAGGTAACGCTTTCTTACTGCGCTGTTCACATAAGTAGAACCCATTTACAAGTCTGACTTGAAAAAGCTTAAGGCTTATAGCTTATAGCTATCCCAATAGATTGATGTTCTGCTCCAAAACTGGCGTTATTGATGACTAGAAACCGCAGGAGCAGGACTAGAGCTATTAGAAGAGTTGGAACTCGAACGTTTTCTGCGTCTGGCTGTGCGAGCTTTCTTAATTGGTTTTTCTGGGGTCTGCATCATAAATACCACCAGCGGGTGACTGCGCAACTCTCGCTTGATCAAACGCTGTAATCCCCCTTCAATTTCGGAACGAATTCCTGTCCAGTCAACTTCGGTTCCTTCCTCTTGAAACTCTGCAAAACTACTCCAGCGATCGCTTAAAATCCTTTCGATAGTTCGGTTAACCAACTGTTGCAGCAAAGTTTGCTCCACAGAAGTTACCACCCCCCGCAGGTGTAAAGCAGGAGTGGCAGCTAATTTACCCGACCAGTCAATAGCAGCAGCTACCGTTACCACCCCGTCTTCTGCTAACTGCTGGCGTTCCCTCAACACGTTATCCTGGACGATTCCCGCACGATCAACTAGCTCAATTCCCGAAGTAACTTCGCCATTAACGGCAATACGATCTGCCGTCAGTTCAACAATATGACCGTTCTTGGCAATGATAATATTTTCTTCGGGAATCCCTATTGCCTGAGCAATCCCTCCATGTTCAACCAGCATACGGTGTTCCCCATGAACGGGAATAAAAAATTTGGGTCTAGTCAAATTCAGCATTAGCTTCTGATCTTCTCTGGCACCATGACCTGAGACGTGGATACCTTCGTGGCGACCATAAACTACCTTTGCTCCCTGCATCATCAGACGATCAATGGTTTTAACTACGTTGATGGTGTTGCCAGGAATCGGATTTGCCGAAAAGACAATCGTATCTCCTGCCCTGACTCTAATTTGGCGATGTTCCCCTCGGGAAATACGGGTCATTGCAGCTAAGGTTTCTCCCTGGGAACCTGTGCAGAGAATTAGTACTTTATCGTCTGGTAAACGATTAACGGAACGCAGAGGCTCAAAAATATCATCGCGGCACTGAATGTAGCCTAGTTTCCGAGCGTGAGAAATCACGTTGAGCATCGAGCGACCCACTACAGCAACTTTACGCCCATGTTTTTGTGCTAGGTCTAAAATCATGTTGACGCGATGTACTGAAGAAGAGAAGGTTGTTACCATCAAGCGACCCTCTGCTTGACTATAGACTCGATCCAGGTTGGGATATACTGATCTCTCGGAAGGAGTATGCCCTGGAACTTCCGCATTAGTAGAATCGCTCATCAGACAGAGTAACCCCTTTTCTCCATGCTCCGCAAGCTTTTGCAGGTCGAAGTGTTCACCATCAACAGGGGTATGATCCATCTTAAAATCCCCCGTGTGGAGAATGACCCCGATGGGAGTGTGGATGGCAATGCAGAAACTATCGGCGATTGAGTGGGTATTGCGAATATATTCTGCGCGAAAATGTTTGCCCAACTTTACGATATCTCGGGGCAGAACGCTTTTGAGAGTAGTGCGATCGCTAACGCCTGCTTCCTCCAGCTTGTCATTCAGCAGAGACATGGCTAAGCGAGGTCCATAAATAACAGGAATATCAAACTGCTTGAGATGATGGGCAATGCCGCCAATATGATCCTCATGACCATGGGTAACAACCATGCCCTTGATGCGATGAGAATTTTCCCGAAGATAGGTCATATCGGGTAGAACAATGTTGACCCCGTGCATTTCCTCCGAGGGAAATCCTAGCCCTGCATCCAAGAGAATAATTTCCTCTTCATATTCAAAAATACAGGTGTTTTTGCCGATTTCATGCAATCCCCCTAGAGGAATAATTTTGACCGTTGACTTTTGATTTTTTTGGCTTATTTTACTCATGTTGTTTGGTTCTAATTGATTTTTTGGGTTATTTTTTTCTTTACTCAATAAAAACTGTAATTTTGCCTTAGAATCGCCTCTTCTAAGGGATATAGAATTATCGTTATTACTACTTATTTAAACTTGTTCAAAAATAGCGAAACCTTTGCTATCAGGTCAATAGTCTTGATAATTACTCAATTAATTTCCACAAACTTAGGGCTTATGTATCTGCTAAAAGTTAATAATTGCCCAAGTTGAGAAAAAGTAGCTAACTTAACTGACAATTTTAAATCTTTAATTATTTGCTGTAGGTATCTAATAAATAGTATGGCAAATTTAATTAATATCAACTGTATTTATCTGTCCTGAATAATAGTAAGTTAAACTAAACCTAATTCTCGCAAAGTCGTTGTTAAATTATCTAGCAAATTTAATTGTAGCTCACATAAAGGTGTCCGCAAATTTCCGACTTGCCATCCCTGTGAATTTAAAGCAGCTTTAACTGGAATCGGGTTACTAGTCATAAACAGTGCCTGAAATAAGGGAAACAGCTTAAGCTGAATTTTCATTGCCTGTTGATTATGACCGCTCAAAAATGCTTGAATCATTTCCTGCATCTGCTCCCCAACCAAATGAGATGCTACGCTAACCACCCCAGAACCACCAATGCTCATTATGGGCAAAGTTAGGGCATCATCTCCCGAATAGATGGCAAAATCTTCGGGTGTCAGGCATCTAATCTTGCAGGCTTGCTCCAAATTCCCACTAGCTTCTTTAATCGCCACAATGTTGTTTATTTGGGCTAGTTCCCCTACAGTTTCAGGCTCCAGGCTGCATCCTGTTCTGCCTGGCACATTATAAAGCATCATCGGCAATTCTGGGCAAGCCTCGGCAATTAGGCTGAAATGCTGATAAAGTCCTTTTTGAGGTGGCTTATTATAGTAGGGCACTACCTGAAGAGAACCATCTAAACCTAGCTTAGACGCTTTTTCAGTAGCGAAAATTGCCTCTTTGGTTGAGTTTGAACCAGTCCCCGCAATGATTTTAGCTCGCTCCCCTACCGCCTGTTTGACAACTTTAAACAGCTCATATTCTTCTTGCCAGCTCAGGGTTGGAGATTCTCCCGTAGTTCCACAAACTACCAAACTATCACTACCATGATCAATTAGGTGCAACGCCAGCTTTGCCGCAACTTCATAATTAACGCTGCCATCTTCGGCAAAAGGCGTCACCATTGCCGTAATTACTCTCCCAAATGGTTCTTCACTCATCTGTATAATATTTTAATATTCTTTTTCTATACGCTGACTGCGGAATTAGTATTCAGCAGTAAATTTCGTTCTAGTAATAGTTCAGCAATCTGAATCGCATTTAAAGCTGCACCTTTACGAATCTGATCACCGCAAAGCCATAATTCCAAACCACAATCGTGGGAAATGTCCTGACGAATTCTACCCACCAGAACAGGATCTTGCCCTGTAGCATCTATTGGCATGGGGAAATAATTACTTTGCCAGTCTTCAACTAATTTGACTCCTGGTGCGGCGGCGATTAACTCCCTTGCCTGCTGCACATCAAAAGGCTGCTCAAATTCAAGGTTTATCGCTTCGGAATGTGCCCTCAAAATTGGGACTCTCACACAGGTTGCACTTACTCTAATTTCAGGTGCATCAAAGATCTTGCGGGTTTCGTGAACCATTTTCATCTCCTCGGCACAATATCCTTGATCATTGAGGGGGGAATTATGAGGGAATAAGTTAAAAGCCAAGGGATACGGTAGTACTGATGCCTGGGGCTCTCGACCAGCTAAAATATCGCCTGCTTGGGTTTTCGCTTCCTCCATTGCTCTGGCACCAGCCCCCGATGCCGACTGATAAGTGGCAACTACTATTCTCTTGATAGGCTGCACCTGATGTAGAGGATAAATTGCTACCCCCATCAAAATTGTCGTGCAGTTAGGATTTGCAATAATCCCTTGGTGTTTGGTTGCTGCTTCAGGATTAATTTCAGGTATCACCAAGGGGACATCATCATCAAGCCGAAAAGCGCTTGAGTTGTCGATAACAACAGCGCCAGCCTCTACTGCTTTGCTTGCCCAGGCTTTGGAAGTGGAGCCACCAGCAGAAGCCAAAACAATATCAATATTCTGAAAAGAATCATCATTAACTGCCGTTACCTCAATCTCCCTGCCCTGAAAGGAGATTTTGCTGCCCGCTGATCGGGGAGAAGCTAATAATTTAAGATCGTTTAGGGGAAAATTCCTTGACTCCAGCAGCTTTAATAGCTCCTTACCAACTGCACCTGTTGCTCCTAAAATGGCTACGTTAACATTTCTAGACAATTATTTTAAACCTCCATTGAATTTACTAAACCACTAAATAATATTTGAGAAAAATAAAACTTCGTTATTAATGCCTGGATAGCCTTGATTTTTGTCGATTTTAGCTATTTTCTGTGGTGTAATCAGCTTTTATAGACTTTTTTCAAAAGATTAGTGGTTATACCAGCTTTCCCTGGTTCAGAATCGACAGGTCAGAATCTGTAAACTTCTGAATAACCCATAGCTTTTACCTTTGGTTCGTAACACTATTATGTCTAAAATTAATAAGTTTTATCTGCATCGCTTAATATTATCACGGTGTAAACCTGCAACATTAAAGATTAACAAGAATTATACTGATATCTTATCAATACATAATTACTAATAAATGCTGTGCTATGGTGCTTAAATAAAAAAGCTTGATTGAAGTTATCTAGCAATCAAGAATTAGCCTGATAGTTACTAGTTTTAACTTTCCCTTAAGTTCATTCTGGACTCAATCCAACCTAAAATTAAGCAATAAGTAATTTTAAAGATATTAGCATCGATGAAAATAACCCAGGAGAGGCTTCCTGAAAGTCAAGTTGCCCTAAATATAGAGATTGCCCCCGAAGCATCACGCAATGCCTACGAGAAAATGGTGCAAAACCTTGCTCGCTCCAGCAATATTCCTGGGTTTCGCAAAGGAAAAGTGCCACGTCAAGTTTTGTTACAGAGAATTGGTAGAGAAAGAATCAAGGCGGCTGCCCTAGAAGAATTGATTCAAAAATCTTTACAAGATGCCATCGAGCAAGAATCAATTGAAGCTTTGGGTCAGCCAGATTTGCGCTCTAGTTTCGACGAGCTTCTGGGGGCATATAATCCAGGAGAGGCTCTGACATTTTCCATCGCCGTAGATGTCCCGCCAACTTTAGAGCTAGCAGATTATCAGGGTCTAGAGGTCAAAGCAGAAGAGATTCTCTACAAGCCTGAAAAAGTTGATGAGTTTATTGAGCAACGTCGAGCAAAACAGGCAGACTTGGTTCCTGTGGAGGATCGTCCCGCCCAAATGGGAGATGAGGTATTTATTGATTTCAAAGGCATCCTCACTGCTGAAGGAGAAGCTGGTCAAGAAATTGAAGGTGGGAGCGCAACCAACTTTCAGGTGGAAATGGCTGAAGGCAAGCTGATTCCTGGCATGATTGAGGGAGTTGTGGGCATGAAGCCAGAAGAAACTAAGGAAATAGCGGTGACTTTTCCCGAAGATTATCCCCAAGAAACTTTAGCGGGCAAGCCTGCGGTATTTACTGTCACCCTTAATGAATTAAAAACCAAGGAATTGCCAGAGCTAGATGATGACTTTGCCCAAGAAGTCAGTGATGATGAGTTTGAAACCTTTGCGGCATATAAAGAATCGATCGAGAAGCAGTTTCAGGAGCAGGCTGAGGAGCAAACTAAGAACAATATCAATGGGGCGATCGCCGATATTTTACTGGAGCAGAATAAGGTTGACCTGCCAGAATCTCTAGTTCAGGAAGAAGTGACTAGTGTTTTGACTAAAACCTTGATGCAGATGCAGCAGATGGGGTTAGACGTTAAGCAGTTGGTTAATTCTGATAGTATTCCCATGCTGCGGGATAATGCTCGCCCTGAGGCTGTAACTAACCTGCAAAAATCATTGATTATCAGTGAAATTGCTAAAAAAGAAGGTTTAGAGCCAGACGAGGCAGCAATTGAAACTAAAATTGCTGAAATTAGACCCCAGCTAGCGGGACAGGAAGTAGACGAGGAGCGTTTACTAGAAATGGTAGAAAGCGATCTCATTACCGACAATACCTTCAACTTCCTGCGGGAGAAAGCTCAGGTAGAGCTAGTACCTGAGGGGTCACTGACTGAGGCAGCAGAAGCTGAGGCTGAGGCGGCAGAAGAAGAAGATAGCGATGATGGCGAAGTAGCAACCGCTGAAGTAGAAGTAGTTCCCGATTCCGAATAGGAGATCGCCAAAAAGGTCAGGGTGCTGAGAGTTGAGTCATAATAATTACAGTGCTGTATTGCCTGGTTCAGTGATTCTTCAAAATCAGCTTCCCCGACATTATTTCACTGATATCCTTAGTTACCAAATTAAGTAAAAAATAAGCTAAGAAAATAAACTTTTAAATAGAAATCGATGTTGCAATCCCATTCGCCCTATAGTCTTCTCGTCGGGAAACCCAAACCCCAGATCAGCTCAGTTTATACCGAAGCCAATGTAGTACCCATGGTGGTCGAACAGTCAGGTATTGGTGAGCGAGCTTTTGATATCTACTCTCGTCTGTTACGTGAGCGGATTATCTTTCTCGGTACGGCGATCGATGATAAGGTAGCTGATTCGGTTGTGGCTCAGTTACTATATCTGGAAGCGGAAGACCCTGAAAAAGATATTCAAATCTACATCAATTCCCCTGGTGGCTCAGTGTACTCGGGGATGGCAATGTACGATACCATGCAGCAAATTCAGCCAGATGTCGTTACGATTTGTTACGGTATTGCTGCCAGCATGGGCGCATTTCTCTTATCTGGGGGAACTAAAGGTAAGCGCATGGCTTTGCCTAGTTCACGGATTATGATTCATCAACCCCTTGGTGGCGCTCAAGGACAGGCTACGGATATTGAGATCCAAGCCAAGGAAATCTTGTACATCAAGCAAAAATTGAATGAACTAATTGCAGGACACACTGGTCAACCCTTTGATAAGATAGCTGCCGACACAGAAAGAGATTTTTATATGTCTTCAGAAGATGCAGTGGAATATGGCTTGATTGATAAAGTCATTACCAAGTCCCATGTGACAAGCTCACCTACTACCTAAATTTGCGCTGATTAGTAAGAGGTTCATATGTCTAAATACGACTCCCATCTCAAATGCTCGTTTTGCGGTAAATCTCAAGAGCAGGTCAGGAAACTTATTGCTGGTCCTGGTGTCTACATTTGCGATGAATGTGTCGAACTGTGCAACGAAATTTTGGATGAGGAGTTGATTGAGGATGGTGCAGTAGTCTCTTCGGCTACTGTTTCGGGAAGTAGTGAAGCGAAGCCCCCCAAAAAACGCCAGAAGAAAGCGGGAGGCATTTCTTTCGGCGATATACCCAAACCCATAGAAATCAAAAAGTGCCTTGATGAGCACGTAATTGGACAAGAGGAAGCCAAAAAAGTGCTCTCAGTCGGGGTCTACAATCACTATAAGCGTCTCACTGTTTCCAACAAAGGAAAAGATGCCGAAGATTCTGTAGAGTTACAAAAATCCAACGTGCTGCTAATTGGACCAACGGGATGTGGTAAAACCTTATTGGCGCAAACCTTGGCGAAAGTGCTCCAGGTGCCGTTTGCCGTTGCTGATGCTACTACTCTAACGGAAGCTGGATACGTTGGAGAAGATGTAGAGAATATTCTCCTGCGGCTGTTGCAAGTTGCTGACCTAGATGTTGAGGAAGCCCAGCGAGGAATTATTTATATCGATGAAATTGATAAAATTGCCCGCAAGAGTGAAAACGCCTCCATTACTCGTGATGTTTCAGGAGAAGGAGTACAGCAGGCTTTATTAAAAATGTTAGAGGGAACTATTGCCAATGTTCCTCCCCAGGGTGGTCGAAAACATCCCTATCAAGACTGTATTCAGATCGATACGAAGAATATCTTGTTTATTTGCGGTGGGGCGTTTGTCGGTTTAGACAAGGTAGTAGAGCGAAGAATGGGGAAGAAATCCATCGGCTTTATCCAAAAGGGAGATAAGACGGCGACTAAGGTCAAGCGTACCGTGGACATTTTGCAAAAGTTAGAATTAGATGATCTGGTTAAGTTTGGCATGATACCTGAGTTTGTGGGCAGAATCCCCGTGACTGCGGCTCTGGAACCCTTAGACGAGGATGCTTTGGTGCAAATTTTGACTCAGCCTCGCAATGCCATTGTCAAGCAATATCAAAAGCTGTTGCGGATGGACAATATTGAGTTAGAGTTCACCGAAGGAGCGATTAAAGCTTTAGCAAAAGAAGCCTATCGAAGGAAAACGGGAGCCAGAGCCTTACGGGGTATCGTTGAAGAATTGATGCTAGATGTCATGTATGAAATTCCTTCCCGTGAAGATGTTCATCAATGCACAA
Source organism: Cyanobacteria bacterium J06621_8 (assembly GCA_038524995.1). Taxonomy (GTDB): domain Bacteria; phylum Cyanobacteriota; class Cyanobacteriia; order Cyanobacteriales; family Xenococcaceae; genus Waterburya. The sequence continues at coordinate 47,967 of JBCBIE010000033.1, read as the reverse complement.
TTACTGAGGAAATGGTAGAAAAACGCTCTACTGCCGAACTAATTCTCCATCCTACCTCTTATCGCAAATCTGAATCGGCATAGAGGCGGAGAAGGTATTTAAGGTAAAGCTTATCTTTTATTGAGTTTCACCCAAGTACTCATACTTGATAATCAATTAACAACTGAATCAAGGGAACAATAAATAAATAGGAATTTACCTGAGTATTTTTGTTTCCCCATGCCTCTGCGTTTAAATAATAAAGCCTTTAAAATTCTGAGTGTTGCTATTCAAAAAGCTACCGCTCAAGATCCTATAGCGGGAGAAGTAAGTCAAAAAATTGCCTTAAGAAGAATTCAGCAACTAAATAATACAAAGGGTCAACCAGTTACCGAGTCAGAACTTAAGTATCTAATCGGCGATCTCTTTCCCGATTTTGATACCAAAGCGATCAAAAAAGCTGTCCGAGCTAATCAACCTCCTAGTCATCTCTGGTGGATTCCCAAAATTGCTCTGGGATTAGGGGGTTTTGCGGGATTGATCTGGTTGCTGAATCTGCCCTATCCGATGATTCGTCGTCCTGTAGCCAAGACCGCTCCTATTATACTTTTGCCCAGCTATTTGCGGATGGATCGTAATTATCGACAGGCGATCGCCAAAGTAGAACAGGCGGATCAGCTAGTTAATCAGGCAACCAGTTTAGAAGATCTGAAGCTAGGGCAAATCAAAGTCAATCAGGCTCAGAAGCACTTAAATGCTTTGCCAGTGTGGTTTCTTGGTTACGAGCCGCAAATGTATCGGACTTTCTTTAGTTTTGGCTGGAAATTCACCTTAGATGAGTTCGAGGTTGCTCGGGCAAAAGTAGGACGGATGGACGCCAAAATTTTCCAAGAAATTAATGCTTTTACTAAGTTAGAACAGGCGCAGCAAGAGATTCAGCAGGCAAAGCAGAGCTATCAGCAGTCGAAGGAAAATACTGCTCGACAGCAGGCGATCTCTGACTGGCAGGGGGGACTAGACCGCTTAAATCAACTCCCCGCAGGCACCGTAGCCCACGAGCAAGGCTCAGGGTTTTATGAGGCATCTCGGCGAGATTTTCGTCAGGTATCAGGTTTAATAGCGGGAAATGATCGCACCAATAAATTGTTAGCTGCAGCGCAGCAGTTTTATACGCAAGGGACTAGTAGCTGTGGCACAATGCCTCAGTCTTCTGTTCGCTGGCAAGAGTGTATCAAGCTTTTACAGCGAGGAATTAATATTTTAGAGAGGGTACCCTTGGAAGATGCAGGCTACCTAGAAAGTCAAACTTTGCTGGCTCAGTATGAGGGAGAATTGGGCGAGATGCGAATTCGCTACGAGGAAGAGCGAGCATCACAACAGGCTTACGATCAGGCACAGCAGATGATTACTAATTTACCCAAATCTGTAGATCGAAAAAATCGAGAACGTACTGCCCAAGACATATTAAAAATTATTAATCAACTAGAGAAAGTCAAGCCGCAAACCACTGTTTATGATGATGCGGTAAACATGAGGGGTTTTGCTAATCAGAAGCTCAGGGAACTGCGCTAATTAATTTATTAGTTGACTATTTATTATAATAGATTGATGCAGGGCGGTATTTTAAACGAAATTTATCAAATTAAATCCTCACTGAGTAAACGGGGTGGGAGAGAAACCCTGCTGGCGAAAAATTTAGCTACAGAGGAATTAGTAGTAGTTAAATTACTCAAGTTCGGTTTAGATGCAGTTTGGGAAGATTTTAAGCTATTTGAAAGGGAAGCTAAAACTCTAAAGAATATCAATCATCCTGCCATTCCTCAATATTTAGATTACTTTGAATTAGACTTACCCTACTGCCAAGGTTTTGCTCTAGTTCAAGAATATATTAAGGCTCCGTCTTTAGAGGCTGCGATTCAAGCGGGACGTACCTTTAGTGAATCAGAGATTAAAGAGATATCCGAAGCGTTGCTTAATATTTTGCAATATCTTCATCAACAACAGCCGTCAATAATTCATCGCGATATTAAGCCAAGCAATATTTTACTAACAGACCGAACGGGTAATAGGGTTGGGCAAGTTTTCTTAATCGATTTTGGCGCAGTAAAAAATGTAGCAGCCGCCGAAGGAGGAACCATTACTGTAGTGGGCACCTACGGCTATATGCCCCCAGAGCAATTTGGCGGCAAAACTACTCCAGCATCAGATCTTTATAGTTTGGGTGCCACTCTGATTTATTTAGCCACAGGAAGACATCCGACAGAATTACCCAGTAAAGCTGGAAAAATTGTCTTTGAACCGTCAGTTCAGCTGAGTCCTGCTTTGATCCAGTGGTTAAACCAGTTAATTGAGCCAAATTGCGATCTTGAACTCGACTTGAAGGGTAATTGTCGGTTTAAATCTGCCACAGAAGCGCTACAGGCTCTTAAGCAGCCTATTTCTCTCAACAAAGATCAAGCTTCAAAAATTATTAAACAGCCCTCATACAGTAAAATCAAGCTGCGTAAAACACCAGCAGAAATTAGTATTTCTATTCTTCCTCAAGGCTTTACTGCCGAGTTGATTTTGTTAGCTTTTCTTGCCCTAGGCTTTAATACTACTTTATTATTGATAACAAAAGGAGTTCTATCCATAGCTTATTTCCCGATAAATCTCGTGTTTGGTTTCTTTTTAATCCCATTTTGGGGTATTGGTTTAGGTTTATTTAGCTCTATTTTATTTCGCTTATTTGGTAAGATTAAACTAAAAATCAACTCTAAGCAAATTTCTCTAACCTATGAATGCTTGGGGATAAGATGTCAACGTCCTCAATCTACCTCTCGCCAAAATATTACTGCTGTAGAAAGATTGCAGAAATTCTCAGCAGTGATTATTAGGGCAAATAGCAAAGCATATACTATTCAAAATAATGCTACAGTCTTTAATGAGACATCGAAGCATAATCCTGAAGATATAGAAGAGTTAGATTGCCTGGCACAGGAACTAAGTCAATGGTTAAAGATACCCGTTACAAGACATTGATATTCTACTCATTTTTAAAAACAATGATTCTGCATATTTGAACTAGTTAATGTTTAATGTTCAATCGCGCTGCCAAAATTCTGGATTATAAACCCTCTTTTATGACTTTGAGGTCTGAACTTAATTTTTTACAGGATAAAACTGAGAGGAATTATGTCAATTTAGCTGTAGACTAAAATGTCTTTTCTGGGAAACCTTTAACTATCAGACTAATTGCACAAAATCGCAATGAGAAATAGATCTGATTATATTCACTCTTTATAGATTAATGCAGGGCGGTATTTTAAACGAAATTTATCAAATTAAATCCTCACTGAGTAAACGGGGTGGGAGAGAAACCCTGCTGGCGAAAAATTTAGCTACAGAGGAATTAGTAGTAGTTAAATTACTCAAGTTCGGTTTAGATGCAGTTTGGGAAGATTTTAAGCTATTTGAAAGGGAAGCTAAAACTCTAAAGAATATCAATCATCCTGCCATTCCTCAATATTTAGATTACTTTGAATTAGACTTACCCTACTGCCAAGGTTTTGCTCTAGTTCAAGAATATATTAAGGCTCCGTCTTTAGAGGCTGCGATTCAAGCGGGACGTACCTTTAGTGAATCAGAGATTAAAGAGATATCCGAAGCGTTGCTTAATATTTTGCAATATCTTCATCAACAACAGCCGTCAATAATTCATCGCGATATTAAGCCAAGCAATATTTTACTAACAGACCGAACGGGTAATAGGGTTGGGCAAGTTTTCTTAATCGATTTTGGCGCAGTAAAAAATGTAGCAGCCGCCGAAGGAGGAACCATTACTGTAGTGGGCACCTACGGCTATATGCCCCCAGAGCAATTTGGCGGCAAAACTACTCCAGCATCAGATCTTTATAGTTTGGGTGCCACTCTGATTTATTTAGCCACAGGAAGACATCCGACAGAATTACCCAGTAAAGCTGGAAAAATTGTCTTTGAACCGTCAGTTCAGCTGAGTCCTGCTTTGATCCAGTGGTTAAACCAGTTAATTGAGCCAAATTGCGATCTTGAAACTGAATCCAAAGGTAGTCGTCGATTTAACTCTGCCATAGAAGCTTTGCAAGCTCTTAAGCAGCCTATTTCTCTCAACAAAGATCAGGCTTCAGAAATTATTAGACAGCCCGCCCATAGTAAAATCAAGCTAAGTAAAACACCAGCGAAAATTGATGTTTTTATTCCTGCTCAAGGTTTTACTCCAGAGTTACTTTTTGTTATTGCTTTTGCCATATTCTGGAATAGTTTTTTAGTAGTGTGGACAGGAGCAGCCGTATTCATGGCTCCTTTTCCAATTAATCTGGTTTTTGCTTTATTTTCAATCCCGTTTTGGACTGTTGGTTTAGGTTTAATTGGCTCTATTTTATTTAGCTTGTGCGGTAAGACTAAGCTTAAAATTACCTCGAAGCAAATTTCTTTAACTTATGAATGTTTAGGGATAAGATATCAAAAACCCAAAGCTACTTCTCGGCAGAATATTACTGCTATCGAAAGATTTACTGCTAACAAGTGGAGATCCAGAACGGATAAAAATCATCAACAAAAAACTCCGAAATCCTCAGCAGTAGTCATTTGGGCAAATGGTCAAGCATATAGCATTAGAACTAATTTCATTAAAAATAAGATAAACCCCTTTGATGAGATATCTAAGCATAACCCTGAAGATATGGAGTTAAATTGGCTGGCACAGGAACTGAGTCAATGGTTAAAGATACCCGTTACAGGGCAATAAATTCCTCAAAAGCTAATGACTAATAATTATCCCAACAGATTAATGTTCTTATTTAAAAATGGCATTAATTATGGCAGTTGTTCTAGATTGATGCCCTGCGATCGCAAATATGCCGACAAACGCTCTGCACGCTGTCGTTCCTGTTCTTCCCCGCTGAGATGGCGATTACCCCTAGAGTCATACCAGGTCAGCATTTCCTGCTCTAAACCACCTATCTGCCCCTGATAGCGACCAATGCCCAGCCCAATCTCGCTCATCCAGTAGGGTTCCCCGATTTGCAGTTGATAGCTGCCGTTGAGTAGCTTATAGACTTCCAGAGGTTGATGGCGATCGCGCTGCCAGAATTCTGGGTTATAAATTACGTAGTAGAGTACCCCTAGCTTGGCATAAAGAGCCATTTTTTCAGAATATTCATCCCCTGGCTGATGGGAAACCATTTCTAGCACCAAGGCTGGTACGATTCCTGATTCTTCCCAGACTACGTAGCTACGGCGAGATTTGCCGCCCTTTTTACGTTCTACCCCTAAGCTTAAAAAGGCATCGGGGACGACGGGGACACGGGGATTTGAGCCAGTGGTATGGTAGATTGCCATATCTACTCCAAAATACCAATCCATCCGCTCTGACCACAGATGGGTCAACAGCAGCAGCAGTAAATTGGGCAGGAGATTTTGATCTTCATTATCCACGGGAATATCGTCTGAGCAGGGTAGCTCGTCTGAAGTTGGTAGATTAAGGTATGAAAACGCCACTAGTCGTTCTCCTACGTATTCTAATGATGTCTTAACTTTAGCAATAAGCTATCTCTATTTTAGTTATCAAGAGCAAAATCGGGCGATCGCCTTAAAAGTTAACCAGCTAAATTTAATCTAATCTTTAGTCCAGATCAACGCGATCATAGAGTTCTGCTAAACTAATCTCATAGGTATAAAGAGAATAATCAGGAATTGATAAGCGCAAATCGCTCATAAAAACTCGAAATGGCTGCTTCCGTAAGCTGTAATTAATTGCGCCAGTCAGATTAATCGCCAGTTGATTATGATTTGGTTTACCACTAGCCATGAGAATTATGCGACCATCAAGATATTCGCTTCTATATTCAGCAGTAGTTTCCAGTTCTAAATATTCTTCGGGAGAATAATCAGCTTTAGTAGGAACTTGCATTTTTTTGCCTGATGGTTACAAATCTATTATGGAGTTAAGGCAAATTAACTTTCTTCAGCCAGAGTCACCGCTAGCTTATCAGCAATGCCCTCAATCCACTGTTCGTCTTTCTTAGTATAGCTGCGGGGGGCATTGGCACCCAAGATTAACGCTCCCCGATTACCGATAGGCTGACAAATAATCCCCTGGACATTCTCAGGTAAATAATCGAACTCTACTCTACCTGGATAGAACTTAAGGTTTACCAGATAGGCTGGTTTACATTTATTCAAGACGCGATTGAGAATTGTTTTAGGATTAACCTGGGAATTTTTACCCAGTACACCACGGCGTAAAATTGTCTTGCCATCATAGTAAACCACGAGCGATCGCGTGACGGTATTAGTTAATAATAGATGGGAAGCCCAGGCTAATTCAGTTTTAGCTGTTGGGGAAAGCTTGGGACTGAAATGCAAACCAGCTTCGCCGACTAAATCAACTGTTTCGGGCGTTCTTGCCTGGATTTCCTGCCAAAGTAACCCCACTAAAATTAATACTGCGCCTTCAATCACTCCCAAAGCATCAGAGCGTGCCTGAGAAGCAGAAACTTGAGATGTTAGCAAGCGATTAATCAGCAGCAGCAAACCACCTAATCCGCCAGCGAAAAAGGGTAAACGTCTCAGTATGCGATTAGGTTCAGATTTACCCATTTCATCGTCATTTCAATTGGTTTCCCTATCCGTTACAGTTATCCTTTTTAGGTAGTGGGTAGAGCTGAGACCCCGCGTCCTAAAGGATATATTATGCCCTTGTGGTACACCTTCGGATATCGCCGTCAGGCGCAAACAAAGGCGCATAGTCCTAAAGGATATATTATGCCCTTGTGGTACCGCTTCGCATATTCGCCGCATGTAATGCTCTGCTCCCGAAGGGTGGGTAGTGAGTTAAAAGCTATTTATTCTTCTCCAGGTTCTAAAATACGTTGAAACAAATAGCCTGTGCCTCTGGCAGTCAGAATTAATTCTGGATTGCTAGGATCATCTTCTAACTTGGCGCGGAGACGGGAGATGTGAACATCCACCACCCTAGTATCAACATGTCGTTCAGGAGTATAACCCCAAACTTCCTGGAGAATTTCCGAACGGGAAAAAGGTTCTCCAGAACGGCTAACCAACAGTTCCAACAGGCTAAACTCCATGCCCGTAAGGCGAATTCGCTCGTCACCTTTATATACCTGACGCTTATTAGTATCAATCTTAATTGAGCCGACGTTGATTACCCCAGAACTAGGAATCCCAGGAGCACCATTTTTTTCTACTCGCCGCAATACGGAACGGATTCTAGCCTCCAGTTCTTTGGGAGAGAAGGGCTTAACAACATAATCATCAGCACCTAACTCCAAACCAGTAATGCGATCGGCAACGTCCCCTAAAGCAGTCAGCATAATAATGGGAATATCAGATTCCTTACGCAACTCTTGGCAGACACCATAGCCATCCAGTTTCGGCATCATCACGTCTAAAACTACTAGGCTCGGCTCAGTAACCCGAAACGTTTCTAAAGCTTCCTCTCCGTCGGCAGCAGTAACCACGTCATAACCAATCATTGACAGTCGAGTTTCTAGGATGCGACGGATGCTAGCTTCGTCATCTACTACTAAGATTTTTTCTTTATTAGTTTCCAAATTACTACACTCTCCTTATTAAAGTTAAATTACCAATGTTTAAAATAAGTGTCTGATGCCTTATCATCCCAGCTATCAACTAGCATTGCCTCCCAGAAGCTTCATAGAACCTAAAGGTATATTCTACGGCGATTAACTCACCAATTCGCACCGTTACCGAGTTTTTTCAGATTTAATTTATCTTTGAGGCTTTTAAAGTTTCTTAGGATTGGAATTATGTTACTTAGTCAAGTTTACTTACTTATCTTCTTATTTCTTCAATTCTCTAATTTTTCTTAAGGTAATGGCTAAAGCGAAACAAATCTATATCTGCAACAGTTGTGGCGCTGAGTACAGTCAGTGGTTTGGTTTATGCAAGGAATGTAATGAGTTTGGCACCATTTCTGAGGAACCAGTAGAGGTTGGATCTGGAGGAGGATATAGTCGGGGAGGGTGGCAATCGTCAACTCGTTCTAATAAAAAAGCCTCAGGATCCGCCAAGCCGAGGGTTTCCCTCAAGTTTTCGGAAATTAATAATGATGTCCAGGAACGGTTTCCTTCTGGCTATGGAGAATTTGATCGCGTCTTAGGAGGGGGTGTAGTTCCTGGTTCTTTGGTGCTGATCGGTGGAGATCCAGGGATTGGGAAATCAACTTTACTGCTTCAGGTGGCAAATCAACTTTCTTATCAGCTACCGCGAATTCTCTATGTTTCCGCAGAAGAGTCGGGACAGCAGGTTAAGCTGAGAGCCTCTAGATTAAGGGTTGCAGATACTAAAGCCGAGTCAGCTAACGGCAGTCAGAATGGAAATTCTCAGTCAAAAGAGAACAATCTTTATGTAATGCCAGAGACGGATTTAGAAGAGATCTTGCGGGAATTAGAGTCTTTAAAACCCCAGGTGGCAGTAATTGATAGTATCCAAACTCTCCATTTTGCGGCGTTAACCTCTTCTCCTGGTTCAGTAGCGCAGGTTCGGGAATGCACTTCGGCACTGATGCAGGTGGGCAAAAGGGAAAATATCACTTTGTTGATTGTGGGGCATGTAACCAAAGAAGGAGCGATCGCTGGTCCACGGGTTTTGGAACACCTGGTAGATACGGTACTCTATTTTGAGGGCGATCGCTATGCTTCCCATCGTCTGCTACGTTCGGTAAAAAATCGCTTTGGCGCTACCCACGAAATTGGCATCTTTGAAATGGCTGAAGGGGGGTTAGTTGAAGTCGACAACCCCTCGGAATTATTTCTCGGTAATCGAGATGAGGCTTCCCCTGGCACCTCAATTGTGGTCGCGTGTGAGGGGACTCGTCCCATTGTGGTAGAGATACAGGCTTTAGTTAGTCCTACTAGCTATACTTCTCCCCGTCGTTCCACCACAGGCATTGACTATAATCGTCTCCAGCAAATTTTGGCGGTATTAGAGAAAAGAGTTGGGGTGCCCCTGTCGAAGCTTGATGCCTATGTTGCTTCCGTGGGAGGGTTGGGAGTTGGCGAACCAGCGGCAGATTTAGGAGTAGCGATCGCCATTGTTGCCAGCTTTCGCGATCGCGTGGTCGATCCCCGCACCGTATTAATTGGCGAGGTTGGATTAGGGGGGCAAGTGCGTCTGGTATCCCAAATGGAATTACGCCTCAAAGAAGCAGCCAAGCTAGGCTTTAAAAAAGCGATCGTGCCCAAGGGTCAAAGTCTTCCTGATGATATTGGTTTAGAGATTATTCCCATCTCTAAGGTTATTGATGCTATTATCGCTGCCATTCCTTCCGAGCGATCGGCTAACTTTCCTGTAATTGAAGAAGACTAAGGAGTGTGTAATACTAAATCCGATTGTCAACCCCCACTTATAATCATCTGTCTTTTCTCCCTATCTTCCCTGCTCCTCCGCTCCTTAAAGAAAAGGTGGTTATGAGAACAGGATTTAGTATAACTTATAACTGAGGGCGACCCCGCGTCGCCTTCAGGCGCAAGGGAAAGCGCCCGAACCCGAAGGGCTATAACCTATAACAGTATTCTGACTTCTGATATGCGGAGCGGTATCCTTTAGGACTCCTGACGTCCAAAACGATAACTAATCTTCTTGAAGAGTCGATTCTGCTATTTGTTCTCGTCCATTTTTGATGACGATTAGTATTTGTTCCAACCTTTGCTCAATATCATCTAAAACGCAATCAGCATAGTTATCTGCATCAGTCTGAATAGCTAAACACTCAGCGATCGCACTTTGCTTGAGTTCTTCACACTCTCGCTCAACTCTCAGCCTAATTTTTGCCCCGTCTAATTCTGCCTGGCGCAAGATTGAGGAGTCTTGCAGCATTTTGCTGGCTTGTTCTTCTGCGGACTTAACCACTAAAGAGGCATAATTTTCAGCTTCAGCAATAATTTGCTGTCTACAGCTGGCGATTTCAATTGCTGTAGCCAAATCTACGGGCAAGTTAGCTTTAATTTGACTTAGCTGATGTAATAACTCAACTCGATCTACAATCAAATATTCAGTAAGGGGAATACTAGTACTATTTAAAATTAAATCTATTAAATCATTTATCTTAATTTCAATATTAAATTTATAGGAAAAATCAGCATCAGAAGCGTTTGCAGTTGCCGATATAGTGTTAGTGTCCTGCATATAATTTGCTGATGGCATTATTATATTTGATTCTTTGAGTCCATTTTTAACTCAAGCTGCTAACAATTGACAACATACTTTGATCTTTAAAATAACGTTGGATCTTGATCCTGATGCTTGAGAAATCATGGCTGATTTTGATATTTTCGATACACCTCTTGCGCCACATTAGGAGAAACTAGGTGATCGACTAAGCCACCAAATTGAGCAATTTCTTTAACGGTACTGCTGCTGAGAAAGCTGTACTCCTTAGTAGTTGCTAAAAATACTGTTTCGATATCGCTATTTAGAGTTTTATTGGTGTGTGCCATCTGCAATTCTTTTTCAAAATCTGATAAGACTCGTAAACCCCTCAATAAAACTCCAGCCTGATGGAGTTTAGCGTAATCTACCGTTAGACCAACAAAGCTATCGACTTTTACATTAGAAATGTGTTTAGTACAGGCGCTAATCTGCGCCATGCGTTCTTTAACGGTGAATAAAGGCTCTTTACCAGGATTAGAGAGAACAGCTACGATCACCTGCTCAAAAAGCTTTGCTCCTCGCTCTACGATATCAATGTGTCCCAAAGTAATCGGATCGAAGCTGCCTGGATAAATGGCGATCATAATCGTACCCTTAAGCTACTGCTCAATTTTATACGTTAATTGGCAGTTCAGTTATCTTCGGGGTACCTTGAAATAGAATCTGCTTGATAGAGGATAAATATTGGTCAACAAGTAAAATATCGATCTGGAATTCACTCCTTGATATTAATTCAATCAGAGGGTAACTTTGATCCAAAATGCCTAGCCAGAATCAAAGAACATTTAATTTTTTAAAGATTATCAATATTTTAGTGATTAGTACCACAGTCTCTATGTGCTGTATTCTAATGATGCTAGATATCCCAGGAATGGAATTACTAGAGACTAATCCTAATTGGCTGCTGATTTGGCTAGTTGCTTGGTGTATTAAACGCACTATCTGGCAAAGTGCGATCGCTGGCTTAATTATCGGCTGGATTTACGATGGAATAGCTACTGACTCTCCGTCCCATGTCTTCAGCTTCATCTTAGTGGGTATCATCACCTCCAGCCTGCAAAAGCAGAAATATCTGGGAGAGGATTTTATTTCCATTGCTTTTGTAGTTTTCTTCATGAGCATCTTTGCCGAAGCAGTATTTGCCTGGCAGTATGCTCAAAAGTATGGAATGAGTATTCCTCAAATTATCTCTCAATATCAACAGCTAGCGATCGCCTCCGCAATCATTAGCAGCCTCTGGAGTCCTGCATTTTACTATCCATTCAACCTCTGGGAACAACGACTACGACTTTGGCAAAAGAAAGCCCAGCAGTTCTAAGCAATTTTCAATTTGTAGACATTATTCAAAAAAGCAAAGCAATCAGACTGTAGATTAAGTTTATAGGTTAAAAAAATTGTCATATCGTAATCCTGCTCCCACCGTAGATATTATTATTGAATTGCTCGATCTTCCAGGAAGACCAATTATTTTGATCGAACGAAAAAATGAGCCCTTGGGCTGGGCGCTTCCTGGGGGATTTGTTGACTATGGGGAATCGGTAGAAACTGCCGCTATCCGTGAAGCTAAGGAAGAGGTTAGTTTAGATGTAGAACTGCTAGAACAGTTTCATGTTTATTCAGATCCCCAACGAGATCCGAGGAAACACACCCTGGCGATCGTATTTATCGCCACCGCAGTAGGAAAACCGACTGCTGCTGATGATGCGAAAAGCCTGGGAATATTTAATCAGTGGGAACTGCCCAAAACTCTCTGCTTCGATCACGATCGCATTCTCCGTGATTATTGGAATTATCGTAACTATAGACTCAAGCCGAGAATTCATTGAACAATGAACAATGAACATTTATAGCCTTTCTCAAATTAGTGAAGTACATCTAGAGAATTACCTACTAACTACTAACCACTAACAATCAGTAATTTTTCAACGAGGCTAATTCACGTTCAGCGTATTAATAGCTAATTTGCAAAGTAACCGTTGCCTGCACCGTTTGTTCTCCAGGAATTACGGGGGTAGCGACTGCCGACTCAAGAGCAAATTGCTCTCTGGCAATAGGGGGAGGCTGGCGAATCTGAGCAGCATCAACCTCAACATTAACTATGTCTTTCGCTCTTAAGTTAAGAGTTTCTAAAACTACCTCTGCTCGCTCTTGAGCATTAATACTGGCTAGACGCAAAGCCTCCTTTTTCGCTACCGCCAGTGCTTCAGGAGTGGCAGTAAAACTAACCCGATCAACGCGAGTTGCTCCCGCTTTAACTGCTGCATCTAATAATTCTCCCGCCTGTTTTGTTTCTACCTGAAAGCTAACGGTATTGGTGCCCAAATATCCAGTGAGTACTCTCTGATTACTTCTGGTATTGACTCGATCATAAATGGGGCTGAGTCGAATTCCCGTAGTTTGTAGCTGTTCCACCTCTCTTGTCTTTAGCAGGTCTATAACTGCGGCAGTTTTTTGAGCAACTTCTTGCTGTACTTCACTCGCTGTCTTTCCTGGAATTTCTACTCCTAAATCTACTCTGGTCATAGTGCTAGGAATCTTCTTAACCCCATTTCCAGTAACCGTTAAGGTTTTTAACAGCTCTTGGGCGATCGCTGGAGCATTCATCGGGAGACTAAACAAACTACAGACAATTACGATATTGCTTAAATACTTAATACCCAATGTTAAGCCAGCAAAATTTAGTTTTCTGAAGTGGACGATCATTTTTCTTAGCAGTGAATATCGATATTATCTTATAGCAACAGCTGCAAATTTAGGATATTATAAGTCTTTTTTGACTAAACTATATCAAATAGCATTCAATTCAAAGTTTTATTGCCAATCTTTCTGATCTTGAGGCGATCATCAGCATCTATACGGTTTTTATTTCCTGGCAAATGGTTGTTGTTACTGTCTGTAAAGGTTTATCATTTAAATATAAATAACTATGATTTCACGCAATATTAATGTTAAATAATCTTAATTATTACTAAGACCATTAATGTTAAGTGGAAATTGTTAACAGTCAAAGTCCCACGCTGAAGTAGAAATTATATAATTATCCCCCATACTTGGCAGATTTGTAGTCGTCAGCATTCAATGAAACCAAACCCCAAAGCTAAACAGTATCATTTACAGGTTAAAACCGAATTAGAAGCATTAAAAGAGGTATTACAGTGGTTTGAATCCTTAGTTTTTCCCCTAGTTCCCCAAAAGATAGGATGGCAATGTGAAGTAGCCCTGGTTGAGGCATTTACTAATGCAGTACGTCATGCCCATCAAGATTTACCAGAGACAACTCCAATTGATTTGGAAGTTGAACTTTTGCCTAACTTTCTAGAAATGAGAATTTGGGATCAGGGTCAACCTTTCGATATTCAGGCGAAGCTACGTAAAGGGGAAAAAGAAGTTGGCTCGTTAGAAAAAGAAGGAGGGAGAGGGCTGCAATTTATTAAAAAGCTGACTGATGAATTACAATATCGCAACCTGCCTAATCACCGTAACTGTCTAGTAATGCGTAAGCATTATGTTTAAATCTCAAGAAATTGATAATTTAATAATTTGCTAGATTTCATCAAAGGCTCTTTCAATCAATCTCCTGGCTAAAGTTTGAGTACCTGTATGCTCAAAATAATTGGTCGAGACGTCAATGAATGCAGCGACGTAATCTAACTTGTCATCAGAAAATTGCAAAAAGCCCTGTAAATTATGCATTACTTTTTGCGGGGATAAATTCTTATTGCTTACTAAGTCAGCCATCCAGCCTTGAACTGAACCAAAGCTGTCTCCAATAAAGTCTAGCTTGCCTCGGGCGTTGCCACCAGGAATTAACTCAGAAACACCTTTAAACGTAGAGTTAGATTCTAATTCTTTAGGAGCAATACCCCCTAAAGTTGATTGAACCTTGAGCAAAAAATCGGGACCCAAAGGAATTAAGCCATCAACACAAACTAAAGCCGCCATTCGCATTAATGATTCGCCGCTGTAATCCCCTAAAGCACCGACAAAATCCCCAATACTATCCCCAGGAATACCGTTGATTTGGCAAAAAGCTACTAGCTCAACCACCAGTTTAATCGCTAGATCTAGAGCCTGCGCCTTATCTGGATTGGGAGTGATCTTGGTGAGTAAACCCCCCACCAGAGGAATTTTATTACCTACTTTATTAGCCAGCGCCGCTGAACCCAAAGCTTTGTCGGCACGATCTACCGTTTGATAAAGCCACATTGCCCTACGATAGCCCTGGGACTTATCGTTATACAGCCAAACTGCGCGATCGCCGATTTGTTGAATTAGCTCATCGTCAGTTTCTCCAGTTACTTTACGAATTGTCTCGACAAAGCCGACGGTATTCTCCCACTCCCCTGGAACAATAGAGTCTAGGGACTTTAACATCATGGTAGTAACGTTATTTTGGGGTAAATTATCTACCAGTTCAAAAATTGATTCGCTCACTGCTTGCTCCTGAATTTTTACAAACTATCTGGCTAAATAAGGATTAATTTAACTGGGACAATCCTCTGAGATTAAACTTTTGCAGCCATTTTTCTCGCTCCTCTTGGCTAAAAGAAGTGTCTTTGGAGCGAATCTTAACCTGATAGCGATCATTAACTAATATGGCTGTTCCCGTGCTTCCCTGACTAACTAAGGGATAGCCACCAAGCTTTTCTGAACTGTTTTGATATTTTGCCAAAGCTTGAGGATCATTCAGAGTATCCGAGATTGACAATATAGCCATTTCTTGACCGCCCTGCTTTAGTTTTGCCTGGGCAAATCCTTGTTTCTCTTGAGAAAAAACTCGCTCATAACCATCTCCAGAATCGGGGAAGTAGCGATTGAAAGTACCCCCCGATTGAGAATCCTCAACTACCGCAGTGGCACCTTTACTGGTGCTTGACTGTTGAGCATCATCAAAACGGGAGGGGGGTTGCTCGGAACAGGCGGATAAGAATAAACATCCAGTCAAAAACCAGGCTACTAGAAATTTACGAAAACTAGTCACGTTTGGCATTTTAGAATCTTACTTACATGGTCTAACTTACATAAAGTAATCTTCGTCCTTTTAGTTGATTCTTGATATTGAATTTTGCAAAACTTTATCAAAACAGTAAGTATACTTATAAGTAACGTCAGTTTTGGATCAGAACATTAATCTGTTGAAATAGCTATTAGCCGTTGGCTTTTTTATATTCTTGAAGACTTGATTTTGCAAATTAACATCCCATGCGCGATCGCGTTATTTCCTGGCTTAAAGAAAATGTTTCCCGTCATCGTTTACAGCATATTTTGGGGGTTGAAGAGTTTTGCCTTCATTTAGCTCATTACCATCAAATTGATGAGCAGCAGGCGGCTCAGGCTGGCTTAATGCACGATTTGGCAAAATTTTTTCCCCCTGCAAAGCTGCTGCATCTAGCAGAATCAGCCAAGATTCCCATTGATCAATGTTGCCGACAGTACCCTCATCTTCTCCATGCCGATGTCAGCGCCCTAATTGCCCAACAAGAGTTTGGAGTTAAAGATCCAGAAATCTTAACGGCGATCGCTAATCACACCCTAGGAACACCCCACATGAGCCAGTTAAGCTGTTTGGTGTTTGTGGCAGATGCCCTAGAGCCAAACCGTGGGGACAGTGAGGAGCTGGAATTGATGAGGGCTACGGCTAGAGAAAACCTTTATAAAGCTGTACAGCAGACGAGTGATTATTCATTAGAATATTTACTAAACAAGGGAAAAATTATTCATCCCCGCACCGTGCTAACTAGAAATTGGGCTTGGTCTCAAGTGGCAAATTACACCCAGTCAAGATCAGCCACTTGATTATTTAATAAGATCAGTTAGGGCGTTTGCCCCTACACGGCTTCAGCAAAATCCAGCCCAATACACTAGTTACTCTAACTACTTTAAACATAACTAAACTCTTAAAATATCTGCATGAGAGAATCATCAAAACCAACAATTGACGCTACTAACCAAAACTTTGCGCCACAATCACCTCCTAATACTCAGGAGTTAGCTTGGCAAATTGCCACCGCCGCTGAGGACAAGAAAGCTCAGGATATTGTTTTATTGAAAGTTGATGAGGTGTCATATTTAGCTGATTATTTTGTGATTGCCACTGGATTTTCGAGAGCTCAACTCAATGCGATCGCAGAATCGATTGAAGAGAGACTTGAAGAGCAGTACAATCTCCACCCAGTAAGAGTTTCTGGTAAAAAAGATGGTGATTGGATTGTCCAAGATTATGGAGACGTTATTGCTCATATCTTTCTTCCTGAGGAGAGAAAATATTATAATTTAGAGGCATTTTGGGGTCATGCCCAACGCATTGAATTTATTTCTCAGCCAAGTTAATAATACTTCTTCACTTTTTACATGAATAAATCAACTTTAAACTTTTGTCCTGTTCCTCAGGAACAGCAGCCTATCCATGAATATAAACAGCTAAAAGAGTCTTGGTTATTTGATTGGGGCATGCTAGCGGTTGATAAATATGCCCGCAAAATTCTCTGGGTGAACTTCTGGAGTTTTTTAATTGTGATCCCCCTATCTCTGTCAATTTATACTCCCGCTAAAAACCCGATTGAGCTAATTTTATCTACCATTGTCGGAGTTGTCTTGCTAACAGGATTATTTCTCTCGCGAATTTACTTGGGGTGGCAATATGTGAGAAATCGCCTCAGAAACGATCGCATTTTTTATGAGGAGTCGGGCTGGTATGACGGACAAACCTGGCTTAAGCCTACTTCTATGCGCGATCGCGATCGCTTGGTTGTTGCCTATGAAATTGAGCCAATTATGAAACGATTGCGGCAAACTTATGGCTTAATTGCCATGATCTTAGTCAGCTGTAGTCTGATGTGGTTACTGAAGCCCTAGGACACATTAAATCAGCTAGATTTTAAATATCTAAAAATAAATTGAGAAAAACATAAAGGAAAGCACTAGGAGTCTAGATCGAGTGGCGAGAGTAAAGGAGATTTTATCAAGTACCAAAATTTAGTAAATTTAAAAATTAACCATAAAAGATTAACTATCCAGACTTAAAAGACAAAAGTTTCTACAAAATATTAATTATTCTTTTATAAAGAAAAAAATCTTAAACTAAATTAGATAACAATAACTATTGATTATTATCAATTATTCATTTATTATTCAGCAATCAAACTAATTGAATGACTAGGGGAAAAAGAGTTCAAACGCCACATTTAGAAGTACATCTACTACGGGAAGGTATCTTAGAATCGACGCATCAGGTGGAAGCAACGGTCTGTGACAGTCGGGGGCGAGTATTACTGATGGCGGGTAATTCTGGGGCATCAGCCTTTATTCGTTCAGCATTAAAGCCTTTTCAAGCATTAGCCGTAACCAGCACAGGAACTCTGCAAAAATATAGCTTGAGCGATCGCGATTTGGCGATCATTTGTAGCTCTCACCAAGGAAAAATTCCCCAGGCTCGACAGGCATTCAACATTTTATGGCAGGCAGACGTTGACCCTTTAACTCTCCAGTGCCCTATACCCTCAGGAAAAACTAATCGACTAGAGTACAATTGTTCTGGGAAACATGCGGGAATTTTAGCTGTCTGTAAAAACCTTGATTGGCCTCTACACCAATATATGAAGCAGTCCCACCCCGCGCAGCAGCTAATCTTAAATAAAGTAGCTGAACTACTAAAAATGCCTGGAGTAGAGCTGATTTCAGCCCGAGACGACTGTGGTATGCCTACCTATTTGATGCAGATTCAGCAAATGTCTTATCTCTATGCCCAGCTAGCGGCTGGCAATAATTTAGACCTAGAGCGAATCACCAGAGCCATGACTTATCATCCACGAATGATTGCTGGAGACGGTGCTTTTGATACTGAGCTAATGCGTCTCAGTGAGGGAGAGCTAGTGAGCAAATCTGGAGCGGAAGGGATTCAGTGTATTGGTCGAGTGGGTGAGGGTATGGGACTAGCAATTAAGGTTAAGGATGGGGCAAAAAGAGCTAAGTATGCCGTGGCAATTCACCTCTTGAAGCAAATGGGCTGGATTAGTCCTGCGATCGCTGAAATGCTCTCCGATAGTTTTGTGCAGCTTACTAGCTTTAAACGTTTAGAAGCAGTAGGTGAGTTATCGATTCTTTAAATTATTTACTGGCAATAAAAACAGTGTGAGCTTCCGATAGCTGAAATTCTCCATAATTAGACTGGGTTTGCACTTGAAAACCAATTTGCTCTAGTAGTGCCTTAATTTCCAACGGTTCATAGAGACAAACCTGATGAGTTTCTTCCTCTCGTCGATAGTAACTACCTTCTTTACGCAGAGTAATGATGCGGCGGGATAATGTCTTTTGGTGAAAATTTTCGTCTTTTTCATAGATGACGATCCAGTCTTTACCCTCTTTAAATCCCTGAGTTTTGACCGTTGCCATTGGTTGTAAAACGTCAAAAATAAACAATCCCCCAGGAATCAAGGCTTGATAAATGCGATCGCCCAAATTAGCCAGAGCCTGAAGACTATTTCCTTGATCAAAAAGATAGTTGAGACATTCTCCAACGGAAGTAACGGCAACGCAGGGAGGAATTTCAGCTTGAAATAGGGATTCAACTCTAAATTCGGCGCTGGGAACTCTGGTTTTGGCAAGTTCAATCATGGATGGAGACATATCAATCCCCAGCACTTGATAATTAGCCTGGATAAATCTTTGCGCTGATAATCCGCTCCCACAGCCTAAATCGACAATTAAACCTTGATTGAGCTTTCTTTGCCGCAGCATTGCAATGATGGCAGGTGCAGACTTGAGCGCCAATTCTCCAAAGCCCAAGTCATGAATATATGCTAAGTCTGGCTGATACCAGCTTTGATAAGTACTCATTAATTATCATTGAGCTATACAAAAAGCATTAATTTCGCGAATCAGCTCCTGCTGTATTTTACCTGCTTGGGATGGCGTAATGATGAGCAACTTCTAAAGCCGCTAATTTTTATTTTCTCTATCTCTAACCACATCATAAGTTACTTGAGAATAGAGCTGATAAACTGTGGCTAGCTGGCTTTGATCAATTTCTAGGACTCTAACTTGAGCGGCTGCGCTGTTTAAAGTGCTGGATTTAACTGATAATGCAATCGATATTAAGCAGTTAATTAATCATGATGAGCACAAAAATAATAAATCTATAAGCTTTGGTGGCAACATTAAGCAGCTAATCTTTTAGTTAGCGGAAAATGGTAATTTTTCAGGAGATTTAAGATCAGTAATGCGTAAAATCAATATCAATGAGGGTAATTACAACGAATATATCGCGGGTAACTATTACGAACGAAAAGGAGATAACAATACCATGTCAAACATTACTCAAACCCATTCTGGCAGTGGAGATAATGTTGCGGGTGATAAAATTACTAACAACTACAACAGCCAGGATTTAAAGCAAGCCGCAGCAGAGATTCAGGCTTTGTTAGAGCAACTAGAAAAAACTTATCCTGCTGATAATACTATGGGGAAAATGGCGATCGCAACAGGTGCAATTCAAGAAATAGACAACAATCCAAAACTATCATCCAGAGTACTAAGCGCCCTAAAAGCTGGAGGAACATCTGCGCTAGACTCATTTCTCGATCATCCCGCAGCTAGCTTTGTAATTGCAGCCCTTGAAGATTGGCAACAAAGTAAGAAAACTAGCTAAATTTAATGCATGATACCAACCCATAACATAACAGGGGTTTGTTATAGGTTATAGGTTATAGCCCTTCGGGTTCGGGCGCGTTCCCTTGCCCCCATTCGAGGATAAACGTCTTGCGCCGATGTTATGCCCTTGTCCTAAAGGATACCGCTTCGCATATGGTACGCGGGGTCGCCCTCAGTTATAGGTTATAGGTTATCAAGAAGATCAAACTACAGGTAACACAAAACACGCACCGTCTCGATCGCTGGCTGTCGCAAAATCTATCGGACGTGTCGCGATCGCGGATTCAAAAGCTGATCGATCATGGACATGTCCGCATTAATGATCAGGTATGCAATAGCAAAAAACAGAAAATAGTCCCTGGAGACTCCCTGGAAGTTATTATTCCTGAACCTGAAAAGCTGGATCTAACCCCTGAGAATATTCCCCTCGATATTCTCTATGAGGATGAACATCTAATTATTGTGAATAAACCTGCGGGAATGGTGGTTCATCCTGCACCAGGACATTACACTGGAACTCTGGTTCATGCTTTATTGCACCACTGCGATACCTTAGCGGGGATTGGCGGCGTAGAACGTCCAGGAATTGTTCATCGCCTCGATAAGGATACTACGGGGGCAATTGTCGTCGCCAAAAGCGATCGCACTCATCAAGCTTTACAGGCGCAAATCAAGGCAAAAACCGCCATCAGAGAATACTGGGGAATTATTCATGGCTCATTTCCTACAGAAGCAGGTACTATTAATTTACCCTTAGGTCGTCATCCCAAGGAACGGAAAAAGATTGCGGTAACTCCCATTGAACGAGGCGGAAGAGATGCTGTTACCCACTGGCAAATATTAGAAAGACTGGGCAACTATAGCCTGATGAAGTTTCTCCTGGAAACTGGCAGAACTCACCAAATTAGGGTTCATTGCTCACATCGGGGACACCCCCTTTTAGGCGATCAGGTTTATGGTTCAAATCGCTCTCTAAAGATTAATTTATCTGGTCAAGCTCTTCATGCCAGAAAGCTAACTCTAACCCATCCCATCTCAGAATCTATCATAGAGGCGATCGCACCCTTACCAGCAGAATTTAATAAACTCCTACAGGTGTTGCGTAACAGAAATAACTAAAAGCATAAAACTTAGATTAACCTTTACCCTTTACCCAACAAGCAAGTTAGAGAGTAGGCATAATTCCCAAGTTTACTAGAGGGGTCTCATAAATTAACAACCCAATTTGGCTCAAATCCAAGAAGCTAATTTATAACTTTCCCCTCAAAACAATTAGGCTACAAGACCCTCAAGACAGATTTATTTTTAAGTTACTTTACGATAGGGCACTCTGGACACATAGTCCAAATCGTTTACCGAACTAGTTTGGGGAACATTCCCTTTGCTCGACAAACTACGAGCTAAATCTAGATATAAAGCGGGACTACCTGCTCTAGGCTGCTTCTCTTGGGGAGTAAAGCGTTTTGCTTGAGTCTGCCAAATAACTTGAGGGAAGCCCAAGATGCTACGATAATACTCATCGTAACGGGGAGACGTAATATTAAACGGACGCTCACCCTGATCGCGACTAGCAAGAACACGACGGCGCTGATAAGGAACTATATCATAGCCAAAGTTTTCCATGTACTCAGTGCTATCTAGCAGCTCATCAACAAATCCTTCGATTCCTTTGGTGGCTACTTTGATCGACCAAGCGATCTTTTCTCTCTCACTGTAGACATCACGACCCAAAACTCTTTGGATGCACTGTTCTACAAAGCGATAGTTGCTATTCTTGACGTAAAAACTATTGTAAAAAGTTTCCGATAGCAAAAGTCCCCGAATAAAATCACGCACTGTAATTTGACCATTACGCAGTTGCGACTCTAAAAACCTTTCGCGATCTGAGCGAAAAGCATAGAAAAAGATTTGACGATATGCTGCCGTAATCAATTCATTCATTTCAGACAAAGAAAGTAAATTCTCTGCTGAATAGATTTTGGGTTGGTCATCCCCGCCGATATCGTACCCTGGAACCCGCGCATTTTGCGAGCTGGGCTTATAGTCCAATAAAGGAATAGACAAGTTGAAACCTCCGTCTATCTTAAAGTTTATTAATATCTTAACCCCAATCATATCCTTAGACGGGGAGCCTAAATGAACAACGGTAACAAAATATTACAGAGTTATTCTGTGCTCTGAAAGTATTGCAGAGCAAGGCGATCGCCTACCAGCCAGAAATTGCAAAAGACTGGCGATCGCTACTTTCTGAAGTTGATGCTGTTTCCCCCAGTTCCTCAACCCGAGACTCCGCACAAAAAGTCGCAGTATTAAACCCACCAAAGCGTTTCACCGTACTGCTTCTCAGTCTAAGATCTGGGCTAGCAAACCAAAAACGCTCAATAATACTCATGGTTTCATACTCAGTAATTAAAACCATTCCGTCTTCTTCATCCATATGATATTGACCTGCTACTGGTACGATCTCGGCATAGCCCCTTTCCCGAAGTAACTTGCCTTGTCGAGGGTCATTGGGGTCTGGAATCAGGGCAAAGACAGTTGTCCCTTTATGCTCTTCATTTTCTTTATCCCATGCCATGGAACCATCCCAACTAACAAAGGCGCCACCAATTGCTGTTTGGGGGTCTTGATCGTGCATTTCGCAAATAGCATTGATTTTAGGATCTCCTGCTTCGAGAAATTCTACCGAAATGTCAGAGTCTCCACTTTCCGCTCTTCTAAACGGAAGATGATGGGTTGTTCTTTGAGATTTCCACTTGCCAGCACTGCGCTGAAAAAATTCTTTTGCGTCTTTAATTGAATTCATATTCTGATAATTTTTATTTATCTCACTAATAATTAATATATCGAGAAATTAGCGGCTATTGCTCCTCGATAGCCAAACTTTTGTTTTTTGCCGCATCAAAATACACCAAAAATGCTCAGGTCTGATAAGTATTTTATAACTTTTTGTTGCCTTGATTAATTAATCCTTGACATTGTGGACTTCTTATACAGGTAGTGTTAGATTGATTGCAAATTAACTCTTAGCAAAACCACTGGTTTTATGCGCTAAAAGGCAAACGATTAAGATTTACGGAGAGGATTGGGTCTATGGATTTAACAGGTAAATTGAGCATTGAGCAGCAGTTTAAGCTTAAGGTGCTTCAAGAGCAGGTACAGAGTCTCAGCAAAGAACAGGCTCAAGAATACCTACTTGAAATGTTCCGTCAAATGATGGTCAAAGACAATTTGGTGAAGGATTTATTAAAAAATGCCTAGATATAGTTAATCTGGAAGTAATTTGATTAGGCTGTATATTTGATAGTGTGGAGTTTTTCATAGTCTGACTAAAAATATAGGCAAGGCTAGATTACTTTCAGCTACTAGTTACGATTAAAGAATACGATTCAAGCGCTTGGGAACTGCCAGAATCGAAGCTGAATGTAAATCCTTTCTAAAGTTGATTATCTTCGCACTTACCCCAACTTATATTTTAAAGGAACAAAATTAATCTATTATTAGCGTAATTTGCCTAGTTGAGATATGGCTCGATTTAGTGCCGCACCATGTAACATAATCCTGATTATTCGTAAAAGTACTTAGTAATTGCTTACAAACTTTATCTCAAATATTAAAGAATAATTTTTTCTGTCTTGATTGAAGATCATTTATCAAAACTACCTTTTACAATGAGGAAAGAAAAATGTACTAAGTAGTTTTACTGGATAACTTTGATGGAAGCAGAGCAACTGAGACATGAGGCATTTTTATCATCCAGAGAACTGGAGATTGTTGAGCTAGTGGTAACTGGTTTAAGTAATCATAAAATTGCTCAGGCGCTAGAGATTAGCAAGAGGACTGTTGACAACCACATCAGCAACATTTTAAAGAAGACAGGAACCATTAATCGAGTTGAATTGGTGCGCTGGTCTTTGCAGTGGGGTAAAGTTTGTCTAGAAAGCGTTAACTGTTGCACCCTGCCCAGTGTTGAGCAGGGGATGAAACACGATGAGGTGGTTTCTTAAGTCATTTTTAGCCTATTTAACTCTGGCGTTAGCTCTGGGTAGTTGCCAGAACTCCAGATATATCACCCCTCCAACTCAAGCCATAGCCTCCTCCTTAAATTCTTCATCGGCTGAAGGATCTGCTAATTTCTCCTACGATGGTCGTTATTTAATCTTTAATAGCGATCGCGGGCAAAAGCGGAGTATCTATCTGTATGATCTCCAGCAAAGACGCTCTATTTCACTTCCTGGATTAAACCAGCCAGGAAGTATGCAATCTCAGGGGGATCTTAGTGCTGATGGACGCTATATTGTCTATGTTTCGGAACAGCTAGGAAAATCTGATATCTTTTTGTACGATCGCCTCACATCTAAGAGTCAGAATTTAACCCGTAACTTCATCGGTGAAGTGCGCCACCCCAGCATCAGTGGCAATGGTAGATTTATCTCTTTTGAAGGCAATCGCGCAGGTCAATGGAACATTGAAATTTTTGACCGTGGCGCAGGAATTGATTTTAGCACTCCCCAAAATTTTCGGGTTTCGCCCCCCAAATCTGAGTCACTGTAAATGGCTATCATTAACTAGTATGCATCTAGTTTCTCACTATTGAGGAACTTCAAGTTGATTAATCGCCTTCTGTCCTTTAGCGGATAATACAAATCCTAGGAAAGCTTCAGCTTCAGAAGTAGGAGGTTCTTGATAAACGTAGTATAGTTCGTCCGACTTAAAACCTGAATCTCCAGTGATGCCTGAACTAATCTTAATTGCTTTTAATCCTGAGGATTTTTCTGTGTCATTGAGAGGACGATCAATGGCAGCTAAATCAATTAAGCCAGAGGTCAAAAGATCAATGCCTTGAGTATTCCCGTCATTATCGGTATTGATTGCGGTTCCAGGAAATTGGCGATGGAAACCTCTGCTCAATGCTTGGTTAATCTGTGCCATTTTACGAGAGCCATTAATGTTTACCGCAGTACCCTCTGGAACTATAGCAGGAATTACAAAGGCTTCAGCAGGACTAGTAGTTGAGTCAGCAGTTAAATCATTATTTAGCTTTGGTTTGCTTTGAGAATTATCAGTGACAACATTGTCGGCGGCTTGGTTTTTGCCAACCTTAGCAGCATAAATGCTGGTGACCCCAAAATAACCCAATCCGACAATTAAAGCTGCCGATATTGCTGCCAAAACCAGAGGAAGAATATCGCTTTTTCTTAACATAGATATAAAAATACAATTGCCCAATAAAATTATGCTTTACTTTAATTAGCTGAACACTCAAAATAAGCGTATCTGAATCTAGTTTGATATTTTACTTTCCTAGAGTTGCATAGTATTTTACACAAATCTAATCTACTGTTGCGAATCCAAGCCATAGTTATAATTCACACTCTTAATAGAGCTTCTGGAGTATCGTCCCAAAGTTCTTCTACCTCAATTTATCGCCAAGAGCGATCGCTCTTGATACGATAGAGCTCGATTAATAACGTTATAGAAAAATGTGCTCAGGGGAATTGTTGTGTTGTAAACTAGGCTGGCAACTAAAATTATCTGTAAGGATCTTAGCTGTGGGATCAGGCAAGAAGCATCAGGTCTACACTAGCTTCGTCAATTCAGTAAATTGAAACTAGAAAAGTAATGTCATCGCCAAGTAACCCGCGTCGTACAAAAATTGTGGCTACGGTAGGTCCAGCTACGCTCAAACCTGACATTCTACGCCAGTTAATTAAAGCAGGAGCAACAACTCTCAGGATCAATTTTTCCCATGGGACACAGCAAGAGCATCAACGGGCAATTCGTTTAATCAGACAAACTGCTTTTGAACTAGACCAGCCAGTAGGAATCTTGCAAGATTTGCAGGGTCCCAAAATTCGTCTGGGAAAATTTGCCGAAGGAAAAATTCACCTCAATAAGGGTGATGCTTACATACTGACTAGTCGGCAAGTTCCATGTAATCAGGAGATTGGTTATATTAGCTATGATAAGCTGGCGCAAGAAGTTCCTGAAAATGCCACAATTCTCTTGGATGACGGCAAAGTGGAAATGAAGGTGCAAAAAATTGATCCAGCCAATCAGGATCTTCATTGCCAAGTAATCGTGGGTGGAGTTCTTTCCAGTAATAAAGGAGTCAATTTTCCAGGGGTTTATCTTTCAGTTAAAGCCCTAACCCAGAAGGATCGGGAAGATTTGATGTTTGGTTTAGATCAGGGGGTAGACTGGATCGCCTTGAGCTTTGTGCGCAATCCTCAAGACATCCTAGAAATCAAGGATCTAATCTCCAGCGCTGGTAAATCCATACCAATCATTGCCAAAATCGAAAAGCATGAGGCGATTGAGCAAATGGATGCGATTTTGTCTCTTTGTGATGGAGTAATGGTAGCTCGGGGAGATTTAGGGGTCGAACTGCCTGCTGAAGAAGTACCAATTTTACAGAAGCGCTTGATTACTACTGCCAACAAGCTGGGAATTCCTATTATTACAGCTACTCAAATGCTCGATAGCATGGTTAACAGTCCTCGTCCCACCCGTGCTGAGGTATCAGACGTTGCCAACGCGATTCTCGATGGTACTGATGCCATTATGCTGTCTAATGAAACTGCTGTGGGTAATTATCCTGTGGAAGCAGTGCAAACAATGTCTACTATTGCCTGTCGGATTGAAAAAGAACAGCAAACTAGCAACTTTAAACGAACTAAGCGCTCGATTACCCATGCGATTTCTGCTGCTGTCGGTCAAATTGCCTCTCAATTAGATGCTTCTGCCATCATGACCTTAACCAAAACGGGAGCAACGGCACGCAACGTCTCTAAATTTAGACCGAAAACTCCCATTTTGGCAATTACACCTCATGTTTATGTATCCCGAAGATTACAGCTAGTTTGGGGAGTCAAGCCGCTGCTGGTCTTAGATTTATCTTCAGCAACGGAAACCTTCCAGGCGGCAATTAATGTGGCACAAGAAAAAAGATTGCTGTCTGCGGGGGATCTGGTAGTGATGACTGCGGGGACTCTTCAGGGGATTTCAGGTTCAACAGATTTAATTAAGGTAGAGCTCGTTAAGGCGATTTTGGGTGAGGGTTCAGGTATTGGACAAGGAGCAATTAGCGGTCGTGCTCGTGTTGCTCTCAGTCCTAGGGATATTAACGATTTTAATCCTGGGGAAATTCTGGTTACTCCTTCCACGAACGCTCAGTTTGTTGATATTATTCGTCAAGCTTCGGGGATAATTACGGAAGAGGATCATATTACCAGCCATGCGGCGATTATTGGCTTGCGTCTCGGAATCCCCGTGATTGTTGGCTTTAAGAATGCTACGGAAGTGATTCGTGAAGGAGCCATCTTAACTGTGGATGCAAAGAGAGGTGTTGTTTACTCTGGAGCGCTTGGTAGCAGTTAATTATTCTGTATATTTTAAAGAGCTGAGTTGAAGAAAAATATTGACTTGGATAAAGATCAGACAAGATGATATTCCATAGCATAGCGGATTAGTTCAATACGATTGCTGCTATCTGATTTACGTAACAGGCTGCTGACATATTTTTCAATTGTACGGGGAGATAAGTGAAGCCTTTGTCCGATTTCTATATTAGATTGACCTTCCATGAGCAGCTTTAGGACTTCTTCCTCTCGTTTGGTTAATTCTAGTCGGTGATTTAGTTCTTGCAGTTCATAAAAGGGTTTAGTAAGTTCTGGAGGCTGAATTCTTAAGGACTGAGCATGATCGCTCTGAGAAAATCTGAGTTCCGAGTGAATCATCTGCGATCGCTCTAGTAGATTACGCATAATGGCTCTGAGCTCGTCGAGTTCAAAGGGTTTTGGTAAATACATATCACATCCAGCCTGATAACCACGAATCCTCTCCGTCGTTGCGCTGCGCTCGCTTAAGAAAATCACTGGTAAGAGGCGATATTGCGGTAATCTACGAATACTTTTAATTAATTCATAACCATCCTTGTGGGGCATTTTGATATCAGAAATAAGCAGATGAGGATGATATTTTTCTACCATTCGGAGTGCCTGCTCCCCATTTTCTGCGGCAATTACTGAGTATCCATTAAGCTCTAAGTAGTCGCTAACTGCCAAGCGAATCGCTGGGTCATCATCAGCAACTAAGATTAATAAAGGCATTTGCTTCTGGCATATTTTTTTCGCCTACTTATTATTTTATCCTTGATCTCGTCAGATGTTAATATTTTCTTTAGATTCATCCGTCAAAAGCTGGTGCGGAGTTATTTTTTCTTTTGATATATCTTGGCTTTACGTAATTTTTTAGTAGTTTTGGGCTGATTGCGTTTCTGACGTAGACGCACCTTATTCTGAGAACTAATCCAGTCGCTGAAGCTATGACTCATGGCACCAAGCTCCAGACCAAGAAGCAGGGAGATGGTTTCACGATGATATTGATTAACTAGTAGATTGAACTGATCGCGCACAAAATTCTGCCAATTCCAGGGAAAACCCCAGATTAACTGAGCGATCGCCACTGTCATCATCGCCAGTAGCGTAATGATCAGACCCAAGTATATCAGACGGAGCAAAGTACCAATGATGAAGCCATGGGATAGTATTGAGCGATGAACCATCATATTGCGGTAGGGGAGCCAGATCCATCGAATTGCGCCCCATCTCTTGTACTGGAGGGAATGAATATCTAAGTCAGGACCAAACATCATGCCACTAAACAGGAAGCCGCCAGAGAGAATTAGCGTCAATTCACCATTGCGAGTTAGAGAGTAGGTGATGATTGCGACACAGGGCAGAAGCCAAAAGGTAATGCGATCGTGAATAATTCCAGACGGCATAGTATCAGTCAACGGTTAACAGTAATCAGTCAACGGTAATCAGTTAACAGTCATTTGGCAACAGGCTTGAGTTCCTGATCGAACTTTTTTGTTTAATGCTCAATGTTTAATGTTTATTCAAAAGAGACTAATACTTTGGTAATCTGACTAAAGCTAAATGTTCTATGGGTAAATTGGTCAATGTCATCTTTGGATTCGGATAATAGCTTAGAGTGGCTGCATCGAGGCACTAACGAAATTTTTCCAGATCGCTCTGACTCAGCCGATCCCAACGAAAATTTACGTCAACGTATTCAGCAGTGCGATCGCCCGCTGCGAATTAAGCTAGGTATCGATCCGACGGGTACGGATATTCATCTTGGTCATAGTATTCCTTTTCGCAAGTTAAGAGCGTTCCAGGATGCGGGACATACGGCAGTGGTGATTATTGGTGATTTTACGGCTCAAATTGGCGACCCGACAGGAAAATCGGAAGTGCGTCGTCAGCTGACCCCAGAACAGGTACAGGCTAATGCTGAAAGTTACTTGGATCAGCTCAAGCCAATCCTCGATTTTGAGACTCCAGGACGGTTAGAAATCCGCTACAACTCCGAATGGCTGGGTAAGTTAGACTTAGCCCAGATTCAAGAACTACTGGCTACCATGACCGTAGGACAGATGTTAGCCAAAGAAGGGTTTGCGGAACGTTACCAGCAGGAAAAGCCGATCTTTCTCCATGAATTTCTCTATCCTCTGATGCAGGGTTATGACTCAGTGGCTATAGATGCAGATGTGGAGTTAGGGGGTACCGATCAAAAGTTTAATATTGCCGTGGGGCGAGATCTACAGCGACATTTTAAGAAAACGCCCCAGTTTGGGTTACTGCTACCGATTTTGCTGGGTACTGACGGCGCTCAGAAAATGTCTAAGTCTCTGGGTAATTATGTGGGACTTCAGGAAGATGCCCTATCAATCTATTCTAAGCTGGAGAAAACGCCTGATAATTTACTATCAGATTATTTTGAGCTATTGACCACTAAAGATTTGACAACCATCCCTGATAATCCCCGCACAGCACAAAAATTACTGGCGCTAGAAATCGCTTCCCAGTTTCACGGTAGGGATGCCGCCCTCCAGGCGCAGCAAACGGCAGAACAGATCGTACTTCAAGGAAATACCGCTGGTGGCGATATTGCGGAATATTCTCTGGGGGAAGTGGAGTTTCCCGCCAAGCTATTCTATATTTTGGGTGCCAGCGGCTTGTGTAAGAGTAGCGGCGAGGGTAGGAGGCAGATTCAAGGGGGGGCGGTGCGTTTAGAAGGAGATCGCCAGACCGACGTTAACTTAACTTTTGATTCTCCTGATGATCTCGCAGGAAAGGTGCTCCAGGTAGGTAAGAAAAAGTTTATTCGTTTAATTCATTAACTGATGTGACACACTAATCGATCTATTGGGTTAGGTAGTAGTTAGAGCGGAGAACCCGCGTACCACAAGGGCATAATATCGCCGTTATGCGGAGCGGTACCATATGCGAAGCGGTATCCTTTAGGACAAGGGCATAATATATCCTTTAGGACAGGCGCAAGGAAATGCTCCGCTCCCGAAGGGTGGTTAGTGATTAGTGGGTTTAGAGACACTTATCTTAAACTGAGTTCGGCTTAAGCTCTAATACTTACCCAGTAAGGCTTTTAAAATTGCTTTTTCTAGAAAATATGGTCATTTTATTTAAAGCAAAAAAAAGATAAAAAGCTTATGGCTTATGGCTTATAGCTTATGGCTATCTTCACAGACTAACTCTCTTATCCCGAACTGACGTTACCTTAACTCATTACTCTGAGTCTGGAAGCCGCCCCGTGGTGTCCAGGAGATTGAGCCTGACTGGGCGATATTATGCAGCTTAATTTGTCTCTGGTTTAGCAGTTGTTGAGTAGCTGGTGCAATCTTTCTTGTAGTGGCGATCGCCATTTGCGGTTGCAGTAGGTCTAACCAAGCTGGGTCTAGTTTATTTCCTGACCAGACTAAAATCGGGTTTTCTAACTGCTGCTGCTGAATATATTGCTGGATCTCCTGGGGGGTATTATCTTCAGCTTGAGGATTAATAAACATCCAGTCAGTTTGGTTAATCCGTAGCTTAATTCCCAGTAAGGAAAAAGATAGCCTTGCCGATGGAGTGACAATTGGCTGATTAGCCGTTTGTGCTGTGGTTGAATCGAGATGGTCAATACTATCAGTTAAGCTGGAAAAATGCTTTATTTTGGCTCTGTGGTTAATTTCCTGCCATTCAGCCTGGGAGTTAGCCTCCTGAGTCTGAGCTAAACCATAATCGATCTGGTTGATTCCTTGTTGTGCCAAAAAGGGCAGGATGGTATATTTTGCCTGGTTTTGTTGACCGCTATTGATTAATATTGTTTCTCCTCGATCTTGAATTAAGACTATTGGTGCTTGCTTTGCCGTTAAAATTGTCACCTTAACCTGATGGAGATTTAAGAGGCTGGGGAACATTATTAACCCAAAGATCGCTAATAATATGTAGCCCCAACGCCTGCGAAACCAGGGACTAAGCCAGACCATAATTAACCCACCATAGATTAACAAGAGAACCCCCAAAGGGATTTGACCTACTGCCCAAGAACTTCCTGGTAAATTAGTTACTAACTCTGTCAGCTTAGTTAAACCTAGAGTCGGATAAAAAAGCAATCGGGCGATCGCACTACCCAAGGCAGGAAAAATTAATGCAGCGATCGCACTTACCATACCCCCTAAACTAATAATGGTAATTAGGGGCGTGGTCAAGATGTTTACCAAAATACTGTAGGTAGCCAGGCTATAAAACTCATAACAAAGCAAGGGCAATACCCACAGAGAAGCCGACAAGGGAACCGCAACTAGGGTGGCAATCGACGTAGGTAGCCACTCTAGCCGCCCCTGGAGTGCTGGCAAGGTAACAATCAAACCAAAGGTAGCTAAAAAGCTGAGTTGAAACCCCAAATCCTTAATTAGCCAAGGATTAATCAGCAGGATCAAGATTGCCGCCATTAATAGAGAACCAAGGGGCTTAACCTTAGTGTCTAGGGCTAAAGCCAACAGTACTGCAAAACCCATTAGTCCAGCCCTGACTACAGAGGCTTGCAACCCTGTCAAGCCGAGATAAATCAATAACGTTGTGGTGCCAATAGTTAGCTTAGTTTTTCCATTGCAACGACTAGTTAATCTGAGGATTATTCCTAGGAGTAGGGAAACATGGAACCCAGACGCAGCTAGGACGTGAGCTAACCCTGATTGGATAAAGCGATCGCGAATCTCGCTGGGAAGATCCACCGCTTTGCGCCCCAAAACCATTGAGCTAACCAGTTGCCCCAGGGGACTACCCAAACCCTGGAGATGACTCCGCACAATTCGCCGCCGCAACTTCCACCAGCCCCAAGTTGGTTCAGTACTATTGTTAACTTCTACCGTTAACCCCTGCATACCTGAAAAGATGCCCTGACGCGCCAGATACTGGCTAAAATCGAAGCCCCCAGGATTACTAGCCCCCTGGGGTAAGTAAAGTATGCCTTGAATCTTCAGCTCTTGTCCTGGGTGAATCCCTGTTCCCTGGAGTAAGGGTAAAGTTACATATACTTTTCCCCTAACCTGTTTGATACTTTCTAGCTGTTGAGCCTTTAACCAAAATCGGAGACGCTGACGCTCATTTAATCTCGGTTCGGTGAGTACCTTGCCCTGTAGAGTTACTAGCTCACTTCCCTGTACCTGAAAGCTAACGTCATTAGCCTGAGGTCGCGGCATGCGAACTTGAAGATAGCAGACTGCCGCCAGCGCCACTATTAAAGCCATAACTCCCGTGCGCAGCTTGATTTCCCTGACAAGAGGAGTTTTCAGGATGAATTTGGCGATCGCACATAAGCTGACCATGACAACTAACAGCAATCCCAGTTGATATGAAGTGAGAAACGGTTCCTGATCGGCAATAAGATTAGTGGATAACAGTCCTCCAAGATAAGCTAAACCCAAAATTACCAAATCTGAACGACTCATTAACCATCAGCGCCATTACAACGCATCCTAGTTAAACACATCGTCTTTATTTCAGCTATTTCAGCCTAAAAATCCCACACTCTTTTGCCTTGGCTATATCTTCATTTTCTCCACAAGATTAAAAGCTATGGAAAGCAAAGATTTTTATTTATTTTTGTAACGAACACCATAATTTTTTGAAATTATGAAGCAGTTAGCTATGTGGTGAAAATAAAAGAATGTGGCTTAATCTTATGTCAACCTCAATCAACAAATCCCAAGCTCTGTTTTTTCCTCAAGGAGATGAACTGCCTCAAGAAACAGATTACCTGTGGCAAGTTGTCAGCGGCGTAGTTAAAAGTTGCACTTTTACTGAAGAGGGGGGCGCAATCACTTTAGGATTCTGGGGGGAAGAGGATCTTTTGGGGAAAAATCTATCGAATGTTAAGCCATATGCCCTTAAATGCGTTAGCAACGTTAGAGCGATCGCCATTCACCGCAGCCAATGGGAAAATTTATCTGGAAGGTTACTTTACCATGCCCAGCAAACTCAACAGCTACTCTTTATCGTACGAAACACAAAAATAGCTAAACGTCTCTGGTTATTATTGAAATGGTTAGCGTATAAGTTTGGCAGAGGAATTGAAGAAGGTAGTTTAATTGATTTTCATCTTACCCATCAAGAGCTAGCTGATGCTATTAACACTACCCGCATTACCGTAACGAAAACTCTCAATCAATTTGAGAGGGAAGGTTTAATTTTACGTCCTAGGACTAAATGTATTGTGATTAGGAATTAGCTAGGTATTAATGATATTTGGTTAGTGGTTAGTTGTTAGTGGTTAGTGGTTAGTTGTTAGTAATTCAGACTTGAAAAGCATTAGTGCAATACTAGATCAGTTACCCGTTACCCAATCGTGACAAGTTAGGGGACTGCGCTGTTTGTCAAATGGCATTTAACCTATAACCTATAACTGAGGGCGACCCCGCGTCGGCGCAAGACGCAAGGGAACGCGCCCGAACCCGAAGGGCTATAACCTATAACTTTCAAGAGCTTCTTTGGTTACTTCTATTTAAGTTAAGAGCTTATCAGACTAATCGAGTTAAAATCTGCATCTAGTGTTGTTCAAAATAAAAAACACCATGTGTAGTACTTGACCAACAATATCTTTTCTGAACTTGTCACCAATCTCCGATACCCGTTACCCGATAACCGTTACCCGTTATCCAATCGTGACTGTATTTTGGCGTCGTAGATTCCCTCAGACCAATTTTTACCAGTTTTAATTTGTGCTGCGGTTAAATTTTCTACCCCAAAAAATTTAGTTTTTTGTAAATTAGCATCATTAAGAATGCACTCATTAAAATTAACGTCGCCAAAATATGCCTGAGTGAGATTAGAGCGGACAAAATTAACCCCAACAATATTTGCCCCGACAAAATCAACTTCTTGCAGATCAGCTTCAATGAGTTTGCTGTAGCTAATATTAGCTCCCGTCAGTAGACAATTGCTCAGGTTAGCATTAGTTAGCTTTGCCTCTGATAAATTAGCGTGGCTTAAGTTAGCATGACTGAGATTAGCATTACTCAGATCCGCTCCTGATAGGTAGGCAGATCTTAAATCTGCTCCAGAGAGGTTTATGCCCCGTAAATCAGCCTCGGGAGCATTAAAACCTCTTAAAGGAATGCGATCGCTGTTTAAGTCTTGTAGAGCCTGTAAACGAGCGTAGCTAGTTCTTAAACCGTGGGCAGAATCGATGGTTTTCCAGGCTTCGTAATGAGCCTTCTTATCTCTTTCGGGTGCTTCCAGAAAAAAGAGCCAAACCGCTACCAAAATACTGAAGCCTTCGACAATATTTAATAAAACCGACTCCCTGATCTGACAGAAAAACCAGGACTCCCCGACTTGGCAGGACTTTTCTGCGCCAAACCACCCCTCTAAAGCTAAGATTAGAGCAATTAATGCCGTTGTTCCCCCAATTGCGATCGCAATGCGGTAAAAAGAGCGTTGCAGTTTTCGATTGCCCTTCATCATTTTTCATTAAGCATTGAACATTGACGAGCAACCCCCTAAAGGGTTCAGCACTTTTCTCAACGGAGGGAACCTCCGCAACGAAAGTGCTTCACCGCGTCGCCGTCAGGCGCAAACGCCAGTTCCTACAACGGAGGGAACCTCCGCAACGGACTGGCTTGGGAACGCGCGAGTTTGAGCATTAAACATTAAGCAGAGCTAATGGCTCATGGCTAATATTATCGACAAGTTAATTTTATCTATAGATTTCTGCGCGCTTACAAAAATATTCACATTTGCTCATAGTCTTAAGCTTATAGTCTCAGATTGACTCGTAATATTTTGCTTCTCATAGACTTGAGTGCTTTCGTTGCCTTAAAGTAGAGAAATATCTATCTATCAAAAATAAGCAATAGCAAAATATCTATGAGCGGAATTTTCAATCAAAGTATTTGGCTAGTTCCTGTTTATGCCTTAGTTGGGGCGGGTCTGGCTATTCCATGGTCACCAGGAATTATTCGCCATACTGGACCTAGACCAGCGGGATACATCAATATTTTGATGACCTTGCTGGCTCTAGTGCATAGCATAGTTGCCTTAGCAGAGACTTGGCGACAGCCAGTCCAGTATCTATCTTTTCAGTGGCTACAGGCAGCAGACCTAAATATTTCCTTTGATCTGGAGATTTCTACCCTTAATATCGGCGCACTGGTCTTAATTACTGGTTTAAACCTACTATCCCAGATCTATGGCATCGGCTACATGGAAATGGACTGGGGTTGGGCAAGGTTCTATACTCTCTTGGCTTTATTTGAGGCGGGGATGTCCACCCTAGTTTTATGTAACTCGCTGTTTTTCAGCTATGTCGTCCTAGAGATTTTGACTTTAGGGACTTATCTCTTGATTGGCTTATGGTTTAACCAGTCTTTAGTGGTAACTGGGGCACGGGATGCTTTTTTAACCAAGCGGGTAGGGGATTTGATTCTGCTGATGGCGGTAGTGGCTTTATTACCCCTGGCTGGTAGCTGGAACTTCACCGAGTTAGCTAGCTGGGCAGAAACTGCCAACATCGATCCTAATGTCGCGACTCTGCTATGTTTGGCATTGATTGCGGGTCCTTTGGGTAAATGTGCCCAATTTCCCCTCCATCTCTGGCTGGATGAGGCGATGGAAGGACCAATGCCAGGAACAATTTTGCGTAATACTATCGTGGTTTCTACTGGGGCTTGGGTGCTGATTAAACTACAGCCTGTGTTGGCTCTATCCCCCGTAGCATTAGGCTTTATGGTGGCAGTGGGAGCAACTACGGCAATTGGAGCGGGGTTAATTGCGATCGCCCAGATAGATATTAAGCGATCGCTTTCTTATTCCGTCAGTGCCTACATGGGCTTGGTTTTTATTGCGGTGGGAACACAGCAGGATATTACGGCTCTCAAGCTGTTATTTACTTACGCTATTGCTATGTCCCTGCTAGTGATGAGCATTGGTGGGGTAATATTAAACACCATTACTCAAGATTTAACTCAGTATGGCGGCTTATGGTCACGTCGTCCCGTGACTGGCATTTGTTTTTTAGTGGGTGCGGCTTCTCTGGTGGCTTTTCCTCCCCTGGGCTGTTTTTGGGCGCTATCGGAAATGGCGACCCATCTCTGGCAGACGAGTCCCTGGTTAGTGGGGGTAATGCTCATAGTTAATGGCTTAACGGCTTTTAGCTTAACTCGTGAATTTTGCCTGGTTTTTGCAGGTGAGATTAAGCAGATGACGGTGCGCTCTCCCGAAGGACTATGGGCGCTGGTTTTACCGATGACTATCACTATGGGATTGGCTATACACACCCCGATCTTATTGAATCAATGGGGTTTGATTGCTCTCGGTGACCTTAACTTAGCTGTTGCGGGGGCTTTAACTGGCACAACGCTACTTGGTGGGGGTGCAGCGAGCTGGATTTATCTCAGCGACAAGATCTCTAAGCCCATTCAGCTTAAGCCAAAAGCATTACAAGACTTTTTTGCCTACGATCTCTATACAGAAGAACTATACCGCGTGACGATTGTGGCGGTGGTGGCTATCGTATCCAGGCTGATCTATTGGTGCGATCGCTTTTTAGTCGATGGTGTAATCAATTTTTTGGGTTTAGCAACTCTATTTAGCGGTGAAAGTTTAAAGTACAACACCACTGGGCAAACTCAGTCCTATGTAATTTCGATTCTCTTGGGACTCAGCTTATTTATTGCTCTAGTTTGTTATCCTTTTATCTCTGAAATTTCTTTTTAAATCTCTAAATACTATAAACAAGCTAATGGCTAATGGCTAATGGCTATATGCGAAGCGGTACCATATGCGAAGCGGTACCACAAGGGCATAATATATCCCTTTAGGGACGAGCCAATAAACCTTAAACGAAGCTTACTCACATCAAGCGACAAAAAATAATTTTTAATATTTTCAAGATAAATAAAAATGCTTAGTTTCTTACTTTGGCTACCCGTAATTGGAGCCTGCATCATCGGATTTTCTCCAGGAAAAGATGATTCCCAACGCTTAAGAGTTATTGCCACTATTTTTGCCAGCATCACTTTTGCGGGGACGATTTATTTATTAACTCAATTCGATCTGAGTGAGGGGGGATGGCAGTTTAGCCAGTATCTTCCCTGGATTGAACCTATTGGCTTAAGTTATAGCTTGGGGGTAGACGGCTTATCTGCACCCTTGTTGGTGCTTAATGCTCTACTAACAATTATTGCTATTTTTAGTATCGGTAAAGATGTAGAGCGTCCACGGCTATATTATTCCCTGCTGTTGTTAATTAATGCGGGAATTACTGGAGCATTAGCGGCGCGCAACCTACTTTTATTCGTAATTTTCTATGAAGTAGAACTAATTCCCTTTTATCTGGCGATCGCCATTTGGGGAGGAGCAAAAAAAGGCTATGCGGCAACTAAGTTCCTGCTCTACACCGCCGTATCGGGACTGTTAATCTTAGCGGCATTTTTGGGTATTGGCTTCCTCGATACTATTGACAGTTTTGAATACGATTTAATCTCCACCCAGGGCTTACCTTTAATCACCCAATTAGTTTTATTAACTGTCTTGCTGGTGGGTTTTGGTATCAAGATACCTTTAGTACCACTCCACACCTGGCTACCCGATGCCTATACCGAAGCTTCCCCAGCCATTACTATCTTACTGGGAGGAATTTTGGCAAAGCTAGGTACCTATGGCTTGATTCGCTTTGGACTACAGCTATTTCCCGATACCTGGTCGTTAGTAGCTCCTGGTTTAGCGATCATTGGCACGGTAAGCGTACTCTATGGCGCGTTAAGTGCGATCGCTCAAAAAGATATTAAGCGCATGGTGGCATACAGTTCCATCGGACACATGGGCTATATCCTAGTCGCTGCCGCTGCGGGTACTGACTTGAGTATCCTAGGGGCTGTGGCGCAGATGATTGGACACGGCTTAATTCTGGCACTCCTCTTCCATCTAGTAGGGATTATTGAGCGGACGGTAGGCACTCGCGATCTAGATGTGCTCAACGGTTTAATGAACCCCGTACGTGGGTTGCCTCTTACCAGTGGGTTATTGATTATGGGAGGGATGGCTAGTGCGGGAATTCCTGGTTTAGTCGGTTTTGTGGCAGAATTCATCATCTTTCAGGGTAGCTTCAGCAATTTCCCCATTCCGACACTTTTATGTATCCTTTCCTCTGGCTTAACGGCGGTTTACTTTGTAATTCTGCTTAATCGTACTTGCTTCGGTAAGTTACCTAATGAACTGGCATACTATCCCAAAGTATCCTCCTCAGAGACGATACCAGCCTTTGTTTTAACCATTATTATTATCTTCCTCGGCATTCAGCCCAACTGGTTATTACGTTGGACGGAACCTACAACAGATCTTTTAACTGTCAACAGTCAACAGTCAACGATAGTCAGTTACCAAACATCAAGCAATAGCGAAGAATTATAGAATGGGCAGAGCAATTATTTGATCTAAAAGCTATAAATTACTCCTCATTAATTAACCATTAACCAATGACTCAAACCCCTATCAAACCAGAAAAGCTGCCGCCATCGAATCATCCCTTTGCTGAAGTTATTCATCGGCTGGAGGCTGGAGGCTCAATGTTGCCCGATACGCCAGAAAACCTGATGCAGATTATTGGCATCTATAAAGCCTATGCTGTACCGATGGATTTTTATTGGCGCAATCTGCTGTACATTGCCGAACAAGTCTTTCTCAATCCCCTGCCGTTTTTTAAGTATTTCATGCCCCAGGAATATTTAGACTTGCTGAATCATTACGCAGGAGACACGGCGGATCTTAAAGTTTGGCGCGGTAAAGGTTCAGCACATCCTGAACTATTAGACTTTATGGAAAAAGGCACAACCCGCAAGATGCCCAAGCTATTCCATCATCTGTGGCACGATCGCATTAATATGGAGTTTGCTGAATCCTGTATGCGGTCGATGTTTTGGCACGGTAGGGATATGGGACTGGGTAAATTTGATGCCTATCTGGATACCGATGAATATCGCGCCAACGCAGACCGAGCAATTAAAGCTTATTTCAAGGGCAATCCCGCAATGCTGGGGCTTTATAAAGTTTTCCCTGAGATGTTCCTGGAACAGGTAAGGCGGCTTTCCTACTATTCCAACCTGGGGCTATTTTGGGAAGTAATGGCACCCGTGTTTTTTGAAATGTCCGACATCTACGACGAGGGAGGCTTTAAGGGAGTACCCGACGCCATGGACTTCCTAGTTAGCGGAATCTTTGCCGTTGCAGGTAGACCAATCTATCACCATGCCTATATCGATGGGGAGTGCTACGAAATTATTCCCAAGTCCCAGGGCTTTACCTGGCTTTATGAGGCGGCTTTACCCTACGTCGAGGCAATCTTTTACCGTACCGCCCCCTTCCGTGGCACAAAATCTTACAACGCCCAGGCAAAACAAGTCCCCGACGAGCAAAAAGACTTCCACTACGGTATTTTATATGCCGATGTCTTCCCTGTGGGCACCGCTGGTATTCCGCCAACACTATTAATGCAGGACATGTCCCATTTCCTTCCGAGCTACCTACGGGAATATTATCAGCAGCATTGCCGTGGTGAGGACGATATCTTAATTCAGCTTGGCATTACCTTCCAGCGATCGATGTACAACGTTACCTCGGCGGTAATTCAAGCCCTCCGCCAAGCCCTCCTCTATCCCCTTGACGATCCGAATCCTCGGCATCTCCAGAAAAACCGCGAATTTTTCAGTTCTCAAATAGATCGCTTTCTTCGCCCTGAAGCTCGTTTAAGGGATATTCAGGCTCAGTCTTATCGGTAATGACAGTTTGGGGTAGGAACATTGATCTGTTGGGATAGCTATAAGCCATAAGCCTTAAGCCTTAAGCTTTTCAGATTCGCCAGTTGCTTATTTATCCCATGTGATTTGAGACGGGGAACCCCCTCAAAAGTTGCTACATGCGGCGGAATATGCGCCATGAACAATGCAGCAATCTGCGGCTTAACTGTAGTTACGAAGGGGCTTGGGGAAGCCGTCACTTCCCCAACAGGGGGTCTGGGGGAAAGTTCCCCCAGTCTTATATTTCTGCTTCTAAAATCGATTTCAAATAGAACAGACATAACATATAGACATTTTTAATTCACATCAAAGGTTTAACATTCAGCACATACCATGAAACCTTATAATGAATTTCAAGAAATCAAGGCAATTTCCTTGATTGCTGTATTCTTTTCCTTAATTTTGACGATTTTTACCTTTTTTTAGTTGATTCGATGTTGTTTTATCTCACGCAGAGGCGCAGAGGCGCAAAGGCGCAAAGAGATGATCTGTAGTTACCAAGGATGAGTAAAGCTTCAAACTCTTATGAGTTATAGGTTATAGCCCTTCGGGTTCGGGCGCGTTCCCTTGCGTCTTGCGCCGACGCGGGGTCGCCCTCAGTTATAGGTTATAGGTTAATCTTCCCCACCCATTCCCTCACCTCCTCCTCGGTGGTGTTTAATAGCTGCGCCGCTGAAGCGATCAGGGTTTCATTCTGGGTTAATGAATAAAAACGCGCCAGGTTACCTAAAGAAATACCCAAGTCCTCCTCATCGTTGCTTGCTACCGTCAGTTCTAAATCCTTGAGATAGTAATCTTGAGCTGACTCTAACTCTCCTAAAGCCTCGGCAACTTTACCCAACTGAAAGTTAGTGCGAGCTTGTCCAGAGAGATCGCCAAATTCAATAAAGAGATCGAGAGCCTGTTGATAGTATTGTCGCACCTGCTCATATTCTCTTAACTTTAAAGCGACATTGCCTAACTGATGATAAGTAGAAGCTTGAGAAAAGCGATCGCCAAATTCAATGTAGATATCGAGAGCCTGTTGATAGTATTTTTGCGCCTGGTCATATTCCCTCAACTCCTGAGCGACACTGCCTAACTGATGATAAGTACTGGCTTGCTCATAGCGATCGCCATATTCAACGTAGATATCGAGAGCTTGTTGATAGTAGTTATGCGCCTGGTCATATTCCTTTAACTTCTGAGCGACAATGCCTAATTGATAATAAGTACTTACTTGATTATAGCGATCGCCAAATTCAATGAAGAGATCGAGAGCCTGTTGATAGTATTGTTGTGCCTGGTCATATTCCCCTAACTCCAGGGCAATATTGCCCAAATTATGATACGTAGCTGCTTGTTGATAGCGATCGCCATATTCAATATAGATATCAAGAGCCTGTTGATAATATTGACGCGCCTGGTCATATTCCCTTAACTCTAAAGCGACATTGCCTAACTGATGAAAAGTATCAGCTTGATTATAGCGATCGCCATATTCAATATAGATATCGAGAGCCTGATAATAGTAGTCACGTGCCTGATTATATTCTCTTAACTCTTCGGCAACTTTGCCTAATTGATGGAAAGTAGTAGCTTGAGAAAAACGATCTCCATATTCAATCTTAAGATTGAGTGCTTCTTGATAGTAAGCAATTGCTAGGTTATATTCTCTTAACTTCTGAGTAACTCTACCTAGCTGATGAAAAGTAGTAGCTAAAGCAAAGCGATCGCCAGATTTAATCTTGAGATTGAGAGCCTGTCGATAATATTGCTGCGCCTGGTCATATTCTCTTAACTCCTGGGCAACCATGCCTATTTGATGATAAATTGTGGCTTGATAAGATTGTTTTTGGTTTTCCTCAATATTTTGCAGTTGAGCGATTTGAGTTAAAGCCTGCTGATAGGTTTTGTGTGCACGATCATAATCTTGATTGCGGAGATAGGAATTAGCCAAATTGCCAGAAATGGGCACTATATGCTCTTCCCACGTCGCGTTTCTTTTCTCTGGGGGATAGGCTTCTAGGGCATCATAAACGGCTTCAGTAAATTGCAGTTGCTGCGGATAGTTGCTGGTTAAGTCTAAATATTTATATAGGCATTGCCAAATAGCATAAGGGCTAGTTTGCTGTTCCAGGTTTATCTGTAGTCCTTGATAAAGGTTTTCGTATTCCAGACGGACAAAAGTAATCCCGATCTGTCTCTTCTCTGCTTCCTTAGACTGCATATATTGGAAATACAGATTGCCTAATCCTTGATAGTGCTGGTTAAATGCCTGGCGCAATGCCTCCCTGGTGTCGGTTTCCTTAAGCTTGGTTTGCAGGAAGTAAGGCAGTACGGGCTGGATGGTTAGGAGGCTGGGATAGTCGGGATTGATGGGAGACAATAAGCCCCAGTTGGTGGCTTCTTCAATTGCGCTAGCGAGGGTTTCGGGCTGGTAGTCTCGGAAGGGTTCAAACTGCTGAAGTTGCTTAACGTAATTGGGAATGTCGCTGGTATCAATAAACTTGCGAAAGGGAGCCAGACAGAGCAGTAGTTCCTGTGCCTGGGGAGAGAGGTTGCTGTGGGAGTATTCGATACATTTGACGATGTTATTAGTTTTATCTGCGCCCCCCAGGGATTGGATATCCGCTGCGTCGAGCTGGTTGATGATCTCGGCGGCAGTTTGCTGTTTGAGGTTGCTTAACACCACCTCCATTGCCAGGGGATAGCCCGCCAGCAAGTTCATGAGTCGCTTAAAATCTCCATTCTCCCTAATTGAAGTCTTTCGAGTCGGGGCTACTCGTTCCAGGATCTTTTCTGCCAGGAGGGTTCGGGCTTCGGGGTCTAATCCCCCAAGCTGGTAGATATTTTCCTTAAAGGTGGTGGGCTGGAGCCAGGTTTCGCCGCTGCGGGAACCGAGGATAATTTTGGTTTTGCCTCCTGCTAGCTGGGTGAGGAATTGTTTGATTAGCTTTTGTTCTGGGGTATCAAGGGTGTTTTGAATTGCCAAGGGTTGCCCCGTGACGGACTCCAGGTTATCGAGAATGATGATGTGGGATTCTGCCCGCAGCTTCGACTTCAGTTTGCTGGCTCTTGCAGGGGGCTTCATTGCCTGAAAGTTAAAATAGTCGTACTTACCTGGGTAAAGCTGTTTAGCAATCTCTAACACGATTTGCTCTAGGTTCCAAGCCCGCTCATCGTAACCAAAGTAAAAGATCTCCTGGGCAAAGTTGGTAATCTGCCACCATTCCCGCAGGTAGCTCAGTAGGGTGGTTTTCCCTGTGCCCCCCATGCCCCGCAGCAGCAGGATATTGTGTTTAATTAATGCCTGTTCAATCAGGAGAATATCGAGATCCCGTCCGATAAAGTCTGAAGGGGGCGGGATAAACTGATACTGACTGGCAACGCTATCCCAGTATTCCTCTTCTTCGTCGGGGGTAAAGTCCCGCAGGTTTAGATCTAGGGTGCCGTTGGCATAAACCACGGGTAAAATCCAGTCTTCCAGATCGATGCTTTGGTTATACTGTGCCCGCCGACTCTTGCGATTCCAGAGTTCCTTCCGCCCCAGGCGAATTGCCCGCTGGAAATCGGAATCCTGAAACAGATTGGTGTAAAGCTGTTCCATCATAATTTCCGCTGCGGTGACGGTGACGGAATAGCCCATCGCCACCACTAGCTCCATTCCCGCCACCATCAGGCGACTCCCCAGGCTGGTTTCACGGCTATCGATTTCCTCTAGAGCTGCCGTAATTCTTAGTAGCTGCTGACCCGACTGACAGGCGTTGAGAATACATAAGGGAATGCCCCGATTAGTCAGTAAACCTGCTAATTCCTCAGCTTTAACGGGGTCGGCTTTGCCCTTAGTTTGCCCCTCCAGAAAAATAAACGCCTCTACTCCTTCATAGGGTTTCAGGTCTTTTCTGCCAAAGCGATCGCCATAAATAAAGCGACTTTTCACCCTTTCCGAAGTTAACTGCTCATACTCCAGCAATGCCCCGTGAGTATCAAAATGGACAATGTGATAGTAACCGTTACCCTTAGCCTCTAATTGACGACTCAGGGCTTCATAGGTGCCTGGGCGCAACAGGTCAATCTTGACCTTTAACTCAGCATTGCGGATTGCCTGAATCAACGGGCGGGAAATCGTCCGATAGGCTGCGTCATTCTCCTGATCTGGTCGAGCCGTGACGATTAACAGGTTAATTGTGGGGTAAGTCTTAATCGATACAGGAGTTACCGCAGGGCGAGCCGCCTTCCTGAGAATCACACACTCTACCCCTAAAGGGGTAGGCAGTTCAGGGTCTTGAATAGCTTCCCAGTGGAGGGCTTGAAACTCTGGGCTATTACCCTCAATCTCAATCTGTACCTGACTTAAATCCTTCCGCAAATATACATACTGTTGATAGACTTCGGGGTTAGACTGAATCACGTCCACAAACAGTTTCTTCCCGTAATTTTGCAGTAAATTAGCCGCCTCTGCCGCCCGCACCGTATCTAAATGGGGATTATAAAGCCAGCCTTCAAAATACCAAGCAAATAGCTGCTCTTGATACTCATCGTAGGGATTAGCAAAATCCACTTGATAGGGAGCACAATTATCAAACGCTACCTCTACCTGGAATTGAGTAGCGTTAGAATTGCGATCACGGATGGTAACTAAAGGCATATTTATAAAAGCAAGAATGAAGACAACTTTGAACGAAATGCTTAGTTATAGCTATGTATCAGCATTCTTTGCAAATATTTTCTATTCAATTAATTAAGAGATTTAAACACGAATTGAATATTTGCTTTAGGAGCATAAAAAACTAGTCATCGTTACATTATAGTTATTTTAAAAAGATTGAATATGTGAATTATTTTTATTTTTCATAA
Organism: Cyanobacteria bacterium J06621_8; assembly: GCA_038524995.1. Lineage (GTDB taxonomy): Bacteria > Cyanobacteriota > Cyanobacteriia > Cyanobacteriales > Xenococcaceae > Waterburya. Next base: position 3,149 of record JBCBIE010000033.1, on the reverse strand, counting down.
TTGCGAGGTAAAAAATTATCAATATCGTTTTTATCTGTCGTTTGATGAATGTGGATAGTAGGTTCTACTTGGCTTCCTTTCTCTACTTTTATAAAAGTACCACCTTTATTTTGATCCCATCCCGTAAATGTTACTTTTCGAGCATTACTTGAATTAAGAAAATCAAGTAAATTAAGTGATTTTTTTATATTACTTGACGAAAGTTTATCGTTACTTTCGTAGTAAGGCTCAATTTCTACAGTATCTAATTTAGGTAACGAATTATTAGCTTTAGATTTATCTAATAACTTATCTAAACTCTTTCTATAGAGCCAACTGAACGATTCTCTTAGAAGCCATAAACCAATTACAGAAGCTATTCCTGCGACTAATATCCACCAAGAACCTTCTCCAGATGGAGCAGTTGTAAATTTAGCAAAAATAGAGATATGACTCATAATTTATCTAGGTTTTAAAAAAAATAATAGATTTTTGATAATATTTAGCTTTGCACTAAAGCTAACTCCCAGGATGACATTCTATATGCAATTTAGTCTGATTTATATAAATCTTAAAATTTTATTTAATATTGATAGGAGATTTACAGGAAAAACTAGGTATTATTCCTCATGAATCAGGAGAGCAAAGCGATCGCCAGATGTGGGAAAGATTCTCTCAGGCAGTTATCTACCATGATCATGAATCTTTGCCCGAAAAAAAGCCCCCTTCCAAGTCAGAGTCTTCTGAGAAGTAGGGGTTTTAACGGAGTTAACTAATGATGGTTAAATCAATGGATTTTATGTTTACCTGCTCATGTAAATGCTAAATGTTAAATGCTAAATGAAAGAGGGAGATCCGTAACACTACTAAGACAATATGATATTTCCGTATATTCTCCCTTAAACTAATTACCATTGAGAGAGTACATTGGACTCGACTTCAGACAAAGCTTTAACCTTGACGCTATTAGCTATTTGAATATCATACTCCCGTTAAAACATTGAACAATTAAACATTGAACATTAACTTGTTCACATGGGAATTTAAACCCCTACTAAAAAATGTTAAACGCTAAATGTTGAAGAACGATTCTCACAGATATCTCAAGCTAAAGGCTAAGGGCTAAAAGCTAATAGCCATAACTCTAAATCATTTAGTTTCTCGGGAGCGATTATTCACAGTGGGTTTTCTCAATCGGTTTAAGATTTCGCGGGACATGGGTATCGATCTGGGTACTGCGAATACTCTAGTCTATATATCAAGCAAAGGTATTGTCCTAGAAGAGCCTTCAGTGGTAGCCATTGAGCGCAAAACGGATCATCCCAGAGCTTTTGGTCAAGAGGCAAAGAAGATGCTGGGTAGGGCACCTGAGAATATTGAGGCGCTGCGCCCCCTTAAAGATGGGGTAATTGCGGATTTTGACGCTACCGAAGCGATGATCCATGAATTTATTCGACGAGCTTTTGAGGGTAGTCCTTTAGTGCATCCTCGGATGGTGATCGGCATTCCCAGCGGTGTGACTAAGCTTGAGCGACGCGCCGTGATTGAGGCAGCATCCAATGCGGGGGCGCGAGAAGTTGACCTAATTGAGGAACCCTTGGCGGCGGCTATTGGGGCAGGATTACCCGTTACGGAACCCACTGGTAATATGATTGTCGATATTGGCGGCGGCACTACGGAAGTCGCGGTAATTAGTTCCCAAGGAAAGGTTATCAGTAAATCTATTAAGATTGCTGGGGATGAATTAACTGAGGCGATCGCCAATCAAGTCAAAAAAGAACATAAGCTGGCAATTGGTGAGAATACGGCGGAGAATATCAAGTTTAAACTAGCTTCTGCTCATCCCATCGATAATGACGATCGCACGATGGAGGTTCGGGGCTTACATCTGCTGTCGGGGTTACCCCGCACCGTTGAAGTCAGAGAGTCAGAAGTACGGGAATGTCTTCAGGATTCGGTTACAGCCATCATTGAAGCTATCAAGGGTACTCTAGAGCAAACTCCCCCTGATTTAGCGGCAGACATCATTGATCGCGGTATCATGCTGGCTGGGGGCGGTGCCATGCTGCGGGGGTTAGACACTCTCATTAGTCACGAAACAGGAATTGTCACCCATATTGCTGCCGAACCCTTAAAATGCGTTGTTCTCGGCACTGGCAGAGTCTTGGAAGATAAAACCCTAGACCGCGTTTTCAGCGATCGCTCAATCACGACTTAAAAAGCTTTATATAAATAACTTTATTTTATGAGTCGCTGGTGGGATAAATACGGTTTTCGCACAATACTGACGGTAGCAGCTTTAATCATTGCCTTGTGGATTAAACAGACTCAAGGAGCAATTTTTGCTGAGATTTACTATTTTTTAGTCAGTCCCTTCCAATCTCAACAGCAGCTTGTCATTGAAGATAAGCTGACCAACGCCAGAATTTTGCAGTTAGAATATCGTCTGGCTGAACTTGAGCAGCAAAATCAGCAGCTAAAGCAGCTATTAGACTATCGCGCCAGCCAATCAGCCACAACTGTAGCCGCGCCAATTATTGGGCGCAATCGCGATCGCTGGTGGCATAAGGTTACCCTAGGAAAAGGTTCCTTGGAAGGAATCAAACCAGGTTACATTGTTATGGGGATTGGGGGTCTAGTTGGTCGTATTACTCAGGTTACGCCCCATACTAGCAAGGTCTTGTTGATTAGCGATCCTACCAGTAAAGTCGGCACGGTTTTAAGCCACAATCGCCAGCTAGGATATATCGAAGGCACCGCAGAAGCATCTGTCATCATGCACTTTTTTGAGCAGTTTAACGATATTCAGCCTGGAGACAGTATTACTACTTCTAACCTTAGTAAGCTCTACCCGCCAGGATTACCAGTGGGCAAGGTCAAATCTACCGTTCCTAACCAAGATGCAGCAACGAAAGTAGAGATTGAGTTAACCGCACCAATTGATATTCTCGAATGGGTTATCGTGCAATCTTTTGAGCCTAAATTTAAATAATGTAAGTAGGTCGGTATAAATAGAATTAATTTGTTAGGACTGTTAGTAGTTAGTAGTACCCCTGTTAAGGTGAGCGTTGGTACTGTTTATGCTGTTGTAAAAGACGAGCAGTAGAGCGGTGAGGGTGTTTGGGGTCATAAGTAGGTTTGGGTTTGGGCTTCTTTTTTTGCCTGGGAGA
>JBCBIE010000032.1:0-58925 GCA_038524995.1 Cyanobacteria bacterium J06621_8 | reverse complement strand
ATTAATGATATTTCCTGAGGGGCAATAACAAGAGATCGCTAGAAAAGTGATACCTGGAAAATGACACGCTACATTATGTGAGAATTGGCGATCGCCAAATAATATGGACAGCCAAGACAAGTCGGAGAGGAGACTTGTCAAGGGTATTATTAATGATCTCTGTATTGAGCGATCGCTCTTCAGTTTGAAGAAAGGCGATCGCTTTTTGATGATTATTGTCTTGATAATGCGATTTCTTTATTTCTGAGTTTTGGTTGATTCAAGTAACCATAATCTTGCGGAACACAAAAGCTATCAAGCTTACGGCACACATCACCGCTAATTGCCCAGGAAGAGGCTGGATCGAATAAATTGCGATCGCCTGTCCTAAAGAATTAAGCCCCTCTGGCAATCCAGTAATCCAGCTTATGATAATCAAATAAATAATTCCTACTCCATGAATGACGATTAATCCTGCAAAGCTGCTAGCAATCAGAGTAGAAAACCTGACCAAAGTTTGAAAAGCTAGCCAGCCACAAAGCCAAGCCCCGATGATAAACCCCAATAAATAGCCAAAGTGGGGCTGCTGAAGATAATCTAATCCGCCCCCGCGATCAAACACTGGTAGTCCTAATAGCCCTAGTAAAACATAGACGATTTGGCACAATAGAGCGGCGTTTTTACCTCCCACCCCAGCAACAAATAATACTGCTCCCACCTGATAGCTAACTCCCAAAGCTTTAACGCTAACTCCACCACCCCACCAAGACCAAGGAGCACTGAGGGTATAGGCTGGGATAAAGGTGCCAGCAATCATTAAGATTAAGCCGATGGTTGCCCACAGTAAGACTTCTGGTAACGGTGGCACATATGCCCGATGGGGTCGATCTAAAATTATGTCTAGCTGGTGACGCAGCCACTTATTTTCTCGATACAGATGATCTAGGTTCTGCTGCTTCTGCTGAAGTAGCTGCTGAAGCTGCTCAATAAAACCCTTGACAGGATTTGGCGTCATTTCCCACTCATAATCGTTAATGTCGGAGTTTGGCTTGGGTAATTCTTTGAGGTTGGACATAGGAGCAAGTGATTAGAAAGATTTCCCAGTTTAACTTTGACTATCAGGATCGCTCAACCTTGCCAACAGCCAGAATTAAGAGGGACGCCCTGATAATACTCCACTCTGGCAGTAGTCATATAATATGTCCAGGCTTGGGCAATCACCCCTCCAGAGGAGTCATAGACGGGAACTGAGGCGCGATAATATTCGCTAGCGGTTAGGGGAAGTTCCTGTTGATAACCTTCTAGATGGTCTAGGCTGTCTAAAACTTGAGTATCCTGAAACGCCAACAGCACGCCAGATACTTGATTATTTCCTGCGGTCATTGCGGGATAGCCCATGGGTAAACTATAGAGATTGCCTTTTGTGGATGCGGTCGTTGCAGCGGCAACTTTACCCTCACAATAGACAGCATAGTTGCGGTATCCAGGCTTGAGGGTTCCATAAACGAAAACCTTAAGGGGTAGTGAGGCAAATTCCATTGGATAATTAAGAATGATTGATTCTAAATTTTGGGACTAAGTCATTGAAAGTAGCTACTTGGAACGTTAACTCGATTCGGACTCGCCAACAAATTGTGATTAACTGGTTACAGCAGCACCAGGTAGACGTGCTTTGTCTACAGGAAACGAAGGTGCAGGATGGTGATTTTCCCCGTTCGGCTTTTGAGGATTTGGGCTATCACATTTATATTTCAGGTCAAAAATCCTATAACGGAGTGGCTATTTTTAGTTTAAAATCCCTTGATGATGTTAGCTGTGGCTTTACTCCCCTGGTAGAATCAGCGGCAGATTTTGATCTCCAGAAGCGAGTGATTACGGGGGTTATAGACAATGTTAGAATTGTTAATCTCTATGTGCCCAATGGTTCGGCGATCGCCAGTGAGAAGTATCAATACAAGCTGGAATGGCTCAGAATTTTACAGCAGTACTTGGAGATTTTGCAGCGTAATGAACAGGAGATCTGCGTCTGTGGGGATTTTAATATTGCTTTAGAAGATAATGATATCTATACGACAAAAAATCGAGAGCAACATATTATGTCTTCTCCTACGGAAAGAGAGGCATTGAGGACGATTTTAGCTCTGGGGTTTCAAGATGCTTTTCGCAAGTTTAATGACGAAGGAGGAAACTTTAGCTGGTGGGACTATCGTGCCAGTGGTTTTACCCGCAATCGCGGCTGGCGCATCGATCATCATTATTTGACTTCCAAGCTTTATCAGCAAGCCACTAGCTGCTGGATTGATGTTGAACCGAGAAAACTAGAAAAGCCCAGCGATCATGCACCAGTAATCGTCGAATTTTAATTAAGCTTAATTAAGCTGCATATCAGAGAAATTTTTCCTTCGATTAACTTTGTCTAAGCTGCCTTAAGATCTCCAGAGCATTAATCATACAATAGAGATCTATGTATAAAATATGTAGGGGTTTATATCGATGAATAATTTCAATTTAAATTCCAATTTAGACGATGATCTATTTTGGACACCCCAAGCTCAAGCTAAACTTAAGATGATTCCCTTTTTTGCTCGTTCCCAGGCACGCCACATAATAGAACAAGTGGCACGAGCAGAAGGTTTGGAAGAAATAACCTCTGATATCGTGGAACAGGTAAGAGCCAAATTTGGTCAGTAGTTTAAGTAATTAGTTGAATAAGCTAAAACTACTATTCAATTCAATTTTTAAAGTATTGCGATCGCTTTTCTGGCGGCACGTTAATCGCTGTAAAGTCTACGAGGTTCTTTATAACTGAGATTAATCTTATTGGAGAGGCGGTCATAATGCCAAATAGCTGTAATAGGAAGCTCGGCAACATTGTTAGCTATACGAGGATTTTGTCGAGCGATTAAAGCGAGATGGTGACCGTTGGCAATAATTTCTACCTGAGGATTAGGTTCATAACCTCGATTATACAGTTGATGATATCCTGGCAGGCGATCGCCAAGATTTTCCGCAAACTGTAATTCCCCATCGCTAGAAAGAAACCATAGCTTACTTTCTTTGCCGACAAAGCTCTCTGACCAGGCAAGATAGCGATCAAAGGTAGCATCGTAGGTTAAAGTCTGTAGATCTACCCCTTCGAGGGAGCGCGCCCCTAGCCAACGACGGTTTTTGACGTCAAAACGATAAAAATAGCCTGAACCGCCATAAGAAACTAGAGCAACTACGTCGCGCTTACTATCGTATGCTAGGTCTGTAGCCCAGGAGAGTTGAGGAAAATTAGGGGGTAGGGGGTAAATTTGTTGACTGCCAGAAATGCGATCGCTGAGTTTGATTCCTGTCGCGGTTAGTTCGTAAATGTACTGCTTGTTGGGAGAAACAGCCATGCCGATTTTTTCTGTAGGGGAAGTCAGCCTATGATGGTGATGATTGATTTCTGGTAATGCTAACTCTGGAGGAGGTGAAGCTATTTTAGGCGATCGCAATTTTGCCTTTGAATACCTCTGGCAAGGAACAACGGGAGATTTTTGAAACTTGCTCAAAAGCTGCTGATAAATTGGGAGATATGCTCTCAAGCCAGCCAGCAGAATTATGAAAGCCAGCCATCTTTGTTGAATTTTATTCATGGCACTAGACAGGGGATATGGTTAGCGATAGAGATTAATTAATCTATTAGAATAGTCACCTAGGTTAGCTATTTTTAGACTAACTGTTTCATGGATTAATTAGAGGATTTTTTAATACTCTGAGAACTATTTTCTACAACAGACAGTATTGGCTTCATCACTAGTTAACTCATTGAGTTTTAGTTATTATGTACTGTAAGCTTAGATACTTATATAGCAATTCTCGATTTAGTGAGATACATTTCGGTCTTCTAAAAGCCGTTAGCCATTAGCTCTAAACTTAAGCTTCATGCCTTTATCTGTGTTTGTATCTCATTGATATGAGAACCGCTATAGTTTTGATGTTCCTAATAATTAAATCTTAGCGTGAAATGGTTTTAGATTAGACGATCGCTTATTTTTCTTAATTGACTATTGAACAAGATAGATATGAACACAAGTTTAACTTGGGAAGAAGCAAAAATTGAGTTTGGCGATCGCAATGAATTAATTTATGTCACAAGCAAAATCTGAGAATTGCTAAATTGAGTATAAGTTACGATTTAAATATAAAATTATTTTGTTCTTCCACAGCGATCGCCAATGGTTCAATTAGTCAATAAGATCCTTAATTTTGATGAATTTAATCTCAACTATGGAGATGACAATCATTATGAATTAATAGATGGAGAATTAGTTAAAATGGAGCCAACAGGGCTACACGAACAAGTTTGCGCTTTTATCGGAAGAAAACTTAATGTAGAAATAGATCGCCTCAGTCTTAATTTATTTATTCCCCATCGCTGTTTAATCAAACTATTAGGAACTGAAACAGCATTTCGCCCCGACATGATTGTATTAGATCGAACTCAACTTGTTAATGAACCTTTATGGCAGCGAGAACCAATAATTACCCTTGGTAGTTCTATTAAGTTAGCTGTAGAAATAGTTAGTACTAATTGGCAGAATGACTATGCTAGAAAATTTGAAGATTATGCTGTTTTAGGCATTCATGAATACTGGATTGTAGATTATTTAGGTGTTGGCGGGAGAGAATATCTCGGTAAACCTAAAAAACCGACGATTACTATCTGTACTTTAAATAATGATGAATATCAAAGATGCTTATTTAGAGATGGTGATTTATTAATGTCTTCTTGTTTTTCAGAGTTACAGCTTACCCCCAAAGAAATTTTCACTTCTGTTTAATAGAGAATAAGAATTTTATTGATCGCGATGAACTAATTCATGTGGCACTTAGTAGTTACACCTGGCAAATGAAGCCCACAGTTATTGAGGATTCAAATAAATTAACTTAAAGCTATCCCAACAGTTCAGTATTTTGCTCTAAAACTGATGTTAATGTAAAATTTCACCATTTTCTCCTAATTCTGGATAAGGCTTTCCCTGACGATGATAAACTGCTGCGATATCGGGATAGCCCCATTCAAATAAGGTCTTATGGTAAGTTTCTGAATCTAAACGAACCTTATCATACAAGCCAGCCTGTAACCTTTGACGTTGGGCTTCAAACAACACTACCGCATTAGCCACCGAAACATTAAGAGACTGCACCATCCCCTGCATCGGGATAATGATATGTCCATTTACCAGATTTGCCGCTTGATCCGTTACACCCCATTTCTCTGTCCCTAAAAGAATTGCCGTGGGTTGAGTGTAGTCTACCTGGCGATAGTCAATGGCATCATCGCTTAAATGAGCCGCATAAACCTGATAATGTTGCTGCTGTAAAGATTTAATAGCGGTGGTAATATCGGGATGAGAATGAAGCTTGACCCATTTCTCGCTACCCTGAGCCACCTGAGAATAGGTTGGCGTATCACTGTGACGATTGACGGCATGTACAGCAAAGACTCCCACCGCATCGCAGGTACGAATAATTGCCGACAGGTTGTGGGGTTTATGCACATCCTCCATCAACACCGTCAGGTCTGGTTGTCTCAGATCTAATACCTGCTTGAGCCTAGCATATCGTCTCGGAATCATATATGTAATGCTATGGTAAATCTTAATCATGAATAAACAACAACAAAAATCGCAGTTCAACCCTGAACTGCGATCGCTCTATTGATTATTAAGCTAACTTAGTTAACTCAATCTTCCTAGAAAGTGAAGGTTGTTCTGAGAACGCCAATAATCGCATCATCCTCATCATCTCCACCATTGGGGTTGATTATATAAACTACCCCAGGAGTTACCGCAATGTTGTCATTGAACTGGTACTTATATAAGCCCTCAATGTGGATTGGGTTCGACTGATCCCCTGCATAGGGTTCCACACCAGCAAACACAGCGGCGAGACTGCCTTCCTTACCAAAGTCAGGTAGTGAAACCCCAACGCCGTAAGACCAGATGTCCTCTTCTTCAGTACCATCATCCGTTTGAGCATCGGTATACATCCCAAAAGCATTAATGGAAAGGCGATCGCCCAATTGAAAGGCTGCTTCTACACCATAGGAATTAGCGGCAACTTCAACTCCATCACCAAAAGGTTGTCTGGCAAGGTCAGTACCTACACCCAAGTCATAAATGGTGTTGTCGCCAGCACCAAATTGACCCAGAACGTAAGTTCCCGCTAGCTGTAGCTTGTCATCAAATAGACTTATGGTAGCCTGACCCAGTACAGAATACTCTTCATTAAGCAGACCACCATCAGCTTCTTCAACTGGGCTAAAGCTATCACCACCAAAGTACCCACCACTAATAGTAATAAAGTCTGTTAGCTCAAAATTAACGCCAATACCGCCACCAGCAGCTAAACCAATTTTATAGATAGGACTCGATTCAGCAAAACTGGACAAAGAACCACTAGCTCCAGTAAAAGAATCGAGAAAGGGGCTTAGGGTAGGAGCAAAATCTTGCCAGAGAGGAAATGCCGCAGGGAGATAAACATCGATCCTATCGCCGATGGGGAAGTAGTAAGCTAGCCAGCCAATACCCACATCATTGCCACTAGGAGATGTTTGGTAGGTTAAAGCACCTGTTTGGAGAGGAACTCCTACGCCATCAATTTCGGTATTAAAACCGAACCCTGCATTGGCAGCATCAAGACGAGTATAAAGGGCATCCTCACCAAAGAAACTGGAAACAAAGGATAGACGAACTCGGTCTTGGAATACGGTTTCGTTGACGTCAGTACTGTTAAACTCACTACTAATACCAAAGACTACTTCTCCTTCTAGTTTAGTAGTAGTCGAAAACTGGTTATCTTCCAAAACGGCAGTGCGACTTTCTAGTTCATCGACTCGTCCGCCAACTGTCGCCAATTCAGCTTCAAATTCTTGCGCTAAACGGTTCACGGTTTCCAGATCTTCCTGAGTCACTGAACCTTGAGCCGCAATCAAACGCTCGATTTGATTTAAGCAGGAGTTCAAACCAGCAGCAAATTCATAGCGAGTCAAGGGCTGACTACCACGGTAAGTCTGATTAGGAAAACCAGCAATACAGCCATAGCGGTCTACTAAAGAACGTAAAGCCTCATAAGCCCAGTCGGTAGGGGATACGTCCCGTAGCTGGTTGACGTTGGTAACCTGATTTTGAGTTACTCCACGACCTTCTTGACCGTAGCTATTGATCTGATTTAATAATTGATTGGTACTGTCTACGTTGGATTGAGCAGTAGCAGATAATTGAGAACCTAAGACAATTCCGACTATTGCTGGAGCAGCCAGCAACAAGTTACGTGTTAATTTATACATTTGCCTCACACCTAAAAGAAAAAATATCGCTTGCTTATTTAGCGATCACCAAATTTTAAACTATCGATAACATTTCCGCAACTATAAAAATAACAACGATGTTAGAAACAAAATGTATTAGTGATTACATTTTTTTGCTGTTGTCAACCATAGCCAACATTGTCTATTAGGAGCCGCAAATCCATGCCAAATTATCCAGACGTTTAGCTGCTCACCCAGTTAACCAGAGTCCTGACAGGAAAACCAGTAGCACCTTTATTATTGACTCCTTTGGGGGAATCTGCCCAGACTGGTCCTGCTACGTCTAAGTGCATCCAGGGAGTATCTTTAATAAACTGCTTCAGGAATAGTGCGGCGGTAATTGAGCCACCAGCGCGGGGACCTGTATTCTTCATATCAGCGATTGGTGATTTTAAGCCCTCAAAATAGCGCTCTTCTAGCGGTAGCTGCCAGAATTTTTCTCCAGCTAGTTCCGCCGCAGTCTTAAGCTCTGTTGCCAGGGCATCATTATTACTCCACAATCCAGCAATATCATTGCCGAGGGCGACAATACAGGCTCCAGTTAGGGTAGCAAGATCAACGATCGCATCTACCTCTAGTTTTTCCGCGTAAATCAAGGCATCCGCTAGGGTTAACCTCCCTTCAGCATCGGTATTATTAACCTCAATAGTTTTGCCGTTAGCTGCTTTGAGGATATCTCCAGGGTGCATGGCACGTCCACTAATCATATTTTCCGTGGCGGCACAGATAAAGTGAACTTCCACATCAGGCTTTAGTTGGGCGATCGCTTTAGCAGCACCAAGGGTTGCTGCGCCGCCTCCCATATCCATTTTCATGGTTTCAATGCCGCTACTGCTGGGCTTGAGGTTTAAACCACCAGAATCAAAGGTTAAGCTTTTGCCCACAATAGCGATTTTCCGTTTGGCTGTCCCCGCAGGCTGATAGGTGAGGTGAATAAATTTGGGGGGAATATCGGAAGCCATGCCTACTCCAAGATATGCTCCCATGCCTTGCTCAAACTGCTCACAGTCTGCTGCTTCGAGAATTTTAATGCCTAAGCCATATTCTGTTGCTAGCTGTTGGGCGGTTTCTGCCATGGTAACGGGGGTGACTTCATTGGCAGGAGCATTTACTAATTCCCTTGCTAAAATTACCCCTTCAGCAATAGTTGAGCCTTTTTGAATGGCGGCGGACTGTCCTGCCAAGCCAATAAGTTCTACGGTTTCTAATTTAAGCTTGCTGGATTCAGGTTCCGACTTAAAGCGGTTGTCTTCATGGAGAGCCAGCAGTATTGCCTCTGACAGAGCTTGCGCTATGGCTGAAGGTTCGAGTTCACTGGGGAGACTAATGCCCAAGGTACTTTCTTTCTTTGCCAAGCGAGCGATCGCCGCTGCCGCACTACGATAACTATCAATGGTTAAATCATCAGCTTTGCCCAGACCAACCAGAGCAATTTTACGGAGGGGATTTTTCCCTCCAACGCGGCTGACCGCAGTGGTACCAGCCTTACCTGTAAATTCTTCATCGGTAATTAGTTCGGAGATAGTACCAGCTAATTTATCATCCAGCTTCGCTAAATCTCCTGATAATTCGGTTTCTCCTTCCTTAACACCGATAGCAAGTAATGCCCCTGTCCAGTCTAGTAATGCTGTGTCGGTTGCTTTAATCTGCATCCTCTTCTATTCAATCCTCTCTGTGAATTAACTATATTCTCAGTGTATCTATTAGTATGCCTTGTTACAGTAGTTACGAGCTATTTCCCAGCGAATGATAAATGATAGATAAAACGAGCATCTCTATCTAGGTTCTAAGAATGGTGTTTCTACTGTTGTCTGACATTTTTGACTCCGACTAAACTTTATAAAGCTATTGAAAAATAGCTGACCCTGGTGTCTTCAGATTTCGCCCCAGTAATTAAACGGAATTCTTAAGTTACGATGAACCAATCTTCGTCTCATAATGCTCCAGGAATACAGCCTAAACAGCATCAGCCCCTAGGGCAGCTTTTAAATGAAGCTGGTTTAATCACAGCCCGCCAGATAGAAATTGCTTTACAAGAACAGGTGGAAACTCCCAAACTTAAGATTGGGGAACTCTTTTCCTTGAGAGGATGGATTAAACAAGAAACCGCTGATTTTTTTGCCGAGCAGTGGCACTCCTTACTCCAAGAACAGGAGAAGCGCCCTTTAGTATATTATCTACGCCAGGCAGCATTGCTTGATGAAAATCAAATTAGCTTTTTAATGGCACAGCGCAACCAAAGCCAGCAAAAAGTTAGATTTCACCAAATAGCTGTTCAACGAGGCTTTATTAAACAACAAACCATTGACTTTCTACTTAGGAATCTCCTAATTCCCAATCAATCTCAAAAATCCCACCCTTTATTTTCCGTTGCTACACCCTATAAAATTTTACAAAGCTATATCAAAGGAGAAACGAATTTTCAAGGTTCTCAGCTCAACAAGATTAGGCTCAATCATGTAACCCTTAAAGGAGTGAACCTCGATAGTTCTACTCTAGCCCAAGCAGAATTAAAAAAAGCAAATCTCAGTAATTCTTCTCTCAGATTTGCTAACTTAGCAGGTGCCAATTTGGAAAAAGCCATTCTACAAAAGTCTGATTTTGAATCAGCATGTCTGAGTCAAGTAAATCTCACCGATGCTCATTCAGAGGGCTCTAATTTTAAAAATGCTGATTTACGACAAGCCGATCTTAGACATGGTTACTTTGTCAATGTTTGTTTTGAAGGAGCAGATCTACGCAGTACTAAGCTTCAGGGAGCAAATTTTCAAGGTGCTTCCTATAATTCGGAAACCTTCTTCGATCCTGAATTTGACCCGATGCAGATCGGTATGCAGCCTAATTAAAGCCGTACAAATTTAACTTCGGATAGCTTTTATGTGCCTGCTCGTAAGTAATAAGTAATGAGTAATAAGTGTTCTAACCCATACCCATAATGCTATAAATAGCTAGGTATCGGTAGCTTATCTTCTTTGCCACCAGAAATAAATCCCTGTAACTAGAGCCATTAAGGGCAGAATACGCAAAACTAACCAGCTTAAAATTGAGGTCTGGAGCGAACTGAAAATAATCCGCCGATTAGCAGGTTCTTGCGGTCTGATTGTCAGAATATCTTGCTCTTCTCCCACTAGCCAACCAATAGAATTGAGCAGCAGATCTCCGTTTAACTGCTGTTCAAACCAGCCATTGAAAGCAAAAGTTGCGCTGCCAAAAACTACTAGTCGAGAGGGTTGTGGTTGGGCTCGCTCTAAGGCGATCGCCAGCTCTAAAGGTCCTGAAATATCTTCTCCCTGATCAAAGGTAATTTCTGCTCCTTGAAGATTGCTTTCTGCCCATGTTTGCTCGCTGCTAATTACTAGTGGAGTGCTTTCAATCTCTGCTTTAGGCTCAATAGCAACTGGTCGAGCTTCAGGAAACAAGGAAATGCCGTTACGAAAGCTGGCGGTAATGGGGTGTTGTCCATAGTTATTGATAATTGCTACCGCAGGACCAAAACCCATCACACTACCTGCTCCAGAAGCATCAACAACTAGCCGCTGATCTAGCTTAATCCCCCAGTTTTCTGTGATGGGAGTAATACCGATATCGGTATTGGGTGTCAGGAGCAATAATAGGTTACCGCCTTCCTGGAGATATTGTTGCAGCATGGAAACTTCTGCTGCGAGTAATTTACGCTGGGCACCAGCAATCACGATCAAGTCTGCATTATCGGGTAATTGTCCCGTATTAGCCAGGTTTAAAGTATGAACTGTATTGCCTTTATCTTCTAGATTAGTAACGGCTTGAGCGAAACCCCCCTCGACCAAATCTAACGAAGCTTCTCCGTGTCCCTGTAAAAAATAAATGTGGTTAGGGCGATCGCGTTGAATCTTGGCGATCGCGTTGGTTAACTTGGTTTCCGTGAGGAATTCTCCCAACGCTGGGTTACCTGGTTCGAGCTTTTGTCTTTTCTCACCATACTGGAGATAAATTTCCCCCAAGGACTGTACGCCAAACTGCTGTGCTAGGGCAATTTCTAACTCAGGGTTAACAAATTTATACTGAAAGCGATCGCTCTGGCGGCGATAGTTTTGCAATAAGGCTTCAATCTCTGAGTTGGAACTGCGATCAAAGATAATTACCTCTAGAGGCTGCTTTAGCTGCGATGTAATTACCTGGGACTGTTCAGAAAGTGTATAAATTTGATTTTCGGAGATATCCCAGCGCTGATTGTATTGGATACCTAGCCAGTTCAACAGAGCAACAGCAGCTAAAACTATAACAGTTTTCACTACTGAGCTAATGCCTGATTTAGTTGCTCTTCTCTGCCAAAACTTATGCTGGTGTCCCCAGAACCAAAACCCTAAAATTAACAAACAGCCTCCTGAAACTAATAGAAGTATTGCTGCGGTTGTCCAGGCTTCAGTAATAGTAACTGCTACTATTCCTGCAATAGATAAAGTAATACCTAATAAAAAGATAATGATTCTGAGCATTTAACATTTAGCATTTAGCATTTAACATTTAGCATTTAGCATTTAACATTTAATATTTATCTCCAAGCTAAGAGCTAAGAGCTAACGGCTAAAAGCTATTGATCATTGGCTTGGCAGCAGGCTTAAATCCAAAGTATTTTTTATATTAATGGCAGTATTTAAACATCTCTTAACTGGCTGATAGCTGATGGCTGATAGCTAATGGCTAGAGCGAAGCTCCCTTATTTTTGATGGAGTCTCAAAGCATTAATGGACTGTGCTGTAAGAAATAGCCCTGAGAAAATGTAGCTAAAAAATAAAATAAAGTCGCTGAGGTGAACAATTCCCTGAACCCAATTACTGTAGCTTTCAATTAGCGAAAGCCGCAGGAACACCTCTTGACTCGTACTGCCAAAACTATTGGCAATTAATTCTCCTAGCCAGGTGAGCAAGACTAGTCCTAAAGTCAAAACTGCTGCCAAGATCGTGCTGTTAGTCAAAGAAGAAATAAACATACCCCAGGAAAGAAAGCTAGCAACGAGTAAAATTAAGCCTAAATGAGCAACTAGAGGAACTGCCGAGGATACCGCTGGTTCAGCAGCGCTAAGGGCGATCGCTTCATAGATTAAAGCAGGTAAAATTAAGAAGCTAAACAGCATCACTACGGCAATCAGCTTTCCCAGTGCTACTGCCCAATTGGTAATCGGGGAAGTAGCCAGGAGTTCTAGGGTGCCGCGCTTCCTCTCTTCGGCATATAGCCCCATAGATAAAACAGGAACAGTTAGCAAGGATAAGGTACCCAAGATTGCCAGGTAAGAACTGAGAAATTCTTTAGCAACATCAATTGATCCTAAATCAACTCCTACGGTTTCGCTAAAAGCAACCTGCTGGATAATTCCCTGTTCCCCAATCAAGAGAGCTACTAGAAAAAAGCCTGAAACAAACCAAAATACTGCCGTCACAATATATGTCCCTGGTGCAGCAAAATATCCCAGTAGTTCCCGTTGGGCGATCGCCAGTATATTAGAAAAGATCATGAATTCAGTTAGTCAGATTTGCTGTTTTTTGCCTGTTAACTTAGGAAAAGAAATCTTGGGTATAAAGATGTTTGGTAATTATGGCATCGGTGAGATTATATTGCAGCGGGGTTATAGTAATAAAGCGATCGCGGATTGCCTGAACATCCGTCAAAATATGGGGCGGTAAATTGCTATCTTCTGGCTGTTCAATATCTTCAATAATCTCCCCCTCCAGCCAATAATAACTTTTGCCCCGTGGATCAAGTCGTTGTTCAAATTTCTCTATGTAGCGGCGCAAACCCTGACGGGTAACCAGGACTCCCGCAATCTCAGAGGATGGTACAGGGGGAATATTAACGCTGAGTAGTGGCGGTTTAGGATAATTATGCTGAGCTAGCTGGGGGATGAGTTTGAGGGCAAAATCCGCAGCAGGCTGAAATTCAAAATTAGCAAAATCAGCTAGGCTAAAGGCTACGCTGGGAATTCCTTCTAAAGCCCCTTCCATAGCGGCAGATACAGTACCAGAATACAGAACGTCTGTTCCTAGGTTAGGACCATGATTAATGCCAGAGAAGACAAACTCAGGAGGATTCTTCAAGACTGCACTGAGGGCAAACTTAACGCAGTCCGCTGGTGTTCCCGAACACGACCAGGCAACTACATTCTCGTCAAAAATGGAGTTTACTTCTTCGGCTCTCAGGGGATGATGTAGAGTTAAACCATGTCCTGTTGCCGAACGCTCCCGATCTGGACAGACTATCGTTACTTGATGACCAGCTTGAGCCAAGGTATTGGCTAAAGTACGTACTCCCAAAGCAAAAATGCCGTCATCGTTGCTAATTAAGATTCTACTCATTGACCAACCCCAGATTAAACTTCTTACCCGTACAAACCATAGCAAAAAAAGCTTGAAGATAATCGATAGCCACCAGCTTGCTTAGAGCTAAATAACTGTTATAGGTTATAGGTTATAAATTATAGGTTATTAGCTCATGCCGTCTTCAAATACTATTCCGCCTTTTGTGTTGGCTTCAGCTTCACCTGCTCGTTTAAAGTTATTGAAGATGGTAGGTATTGAGCCAATCGTCTGCAAGAGTGGTTTTGACGAAGACCAAATTCAGCTAGAAGACGCTACTGAACTAGTAACAACTTTAGCTAAAGGCAAGGCAGAAACTGTTGCCAGTCAATTTACTGATGCCCTAATTTTAGGCTGTGATTCGGTTTTAACAATTAATAATCGAATTTACGGCAAGCCTGAATCTCCTAAAATTGCCCTGACTCGCTGGCGCGGGATGCGGGGGAAAATGGGCGAAATCTATACGGGACATGCTTTGATTGACCTTAAACAACAACGACAGGTGGTTCGCTGTGGCATTACTCAGGTTTATTTTGCCGATATTAGCGATCACACTATCGAGGCTTATATTGCTACGGAAGAACCCCTAAATTGCGCTGGAGGTTTTGCTTTAGAGGGTAAGGGAGGGATGTTTGTTGAGCGGATAGCTGGTTGCCATAGTAACGTCATTGGCTTAAGTCTGCCTTTGCTGTATCAGATGTTGGAAAAACTTGGCTACAACGCTACTCATTTCTGGAACTAGTCTTGAGGTAAATAGTTAGGATCAAGAGCTTCTGCTGGAGTAAAAAAAGACTCTAGGGGAAAAGTCTCTAAAGGTAATCCTGTTTCATCAGCAGCCTGTTCTCTGGCTTCTCCATAACATTCGGTAAACACTTCCTCAAAATAACCTTTCAAGCTGGGGCTATCAGCAAAAGCTTTTCTTAATCTACGCCGATGTTCTCTGATACTAGCCTTCCAACTATTGCTTCTCTTCTCTGGCTGATATTTGTATTTAAGTAAGTGTAGCAGTACAACTACTAAGTTGCTTTCAACTGCTTGCTTCTCACTTTTACCCATGTCTGTGATTTCTTCAATTAAATTAGCAACGTCAACCTCAGTCAATTTGCCTTCAGATAAAAGTTGAGCAGTATGTAACAACCAAAGATAATAGTCTCGCTCATAAAGATTTGCTGTATCAGTCGAAGACGATAATTGAGTAGTCATGTTGATACTTTGATGTTTTAGATCTTTATTTTCCCTTAAAATCAAAAAATAATAATACTGTCATAGCTCAAGCTATTCGCCGTGAATCAATTAGTGAATAAATTTTCGTCTTTTATTCCTGTTCTAGGAATAATCACCATCATCACCCTAAAACCATTACCCACATTAGCTTTAGAGCCGACGGAGATCCTCGCCAATAAAGTTAAAGAATTCACGGTACAGATTGATGGAGAAGAAGCGGGTACAGGAACCATTATTGAGCGTAATGATAATAATAGCTATAGCGTGATTACCTGTTGGCACGTTATGGAAAAAATAGGTGACTATCAAGTAACAACTCTTGATGGTAAAACTCACACAGTCGCTAAAATACAAAACCTCCCCGATGTTGATTTAGCAATTATCACTTTTAACTCCAGCAATAACTACCCCGTAGCCGAATTAGGCGACTCTAGTAAAGCTACATCGGGGCTTAATGTTTTTATAGTGGGTTATCCTGTTCCTTTCCGTTTTGTACCAGAAAGACGGTATTTTACGGAAGACGCGCAGGTACAAACCAGACTCTCAGAAGGAGAAGAAGGTTATCAAATTATTCATAACGGTGCATTTACTCATGGGGGATCTGGTGGTGGTATTTTTGATGCGGAAGCTAATCTCATTGGAATTAACGGGGAAACTTTCCTTGACGGAAATACTTACAAATCTTTTGGGCGAGGAATCCCGATTGAGACTTATTTAGCAACTCGAACTGATTTAAAAATTCCTGATAATATTCCTCTGCTTCCAGACTTAGTTGACTTGGGCAGAAAAGCATTAAAGCAAGAGGATTATCGAGGAGCAATCGCATTTTTTAATCAGGCTTTAGAGAAAGATGCTAATGATTTAAACGCCTACTATAGCCGTGGAGAAGCCTTTTATAGACTCGAAAACTATGCTGCGGCAATTACTGATTTTAATCAGTTTCTACGATTAAGTCCTAATAACTATCTGGTTTATTTTTATCGGGGTTATATACGTGGAGAACAAGGAGATTATCAAGGAGCGATCGCCGATTATAATCAAACTATTGAGCTGGATGCTGATTTTGATTTGGCTTATACTAATCGCGGTTTTGCCTATGGTAAATTAGGCAATGCTCAACAGGCGATCGCTGATTATAATCAGGCGATTCAGCTTAATCTTGAATCTGCTACTGCTTACTATAATCGCGGGTTAATTTATGGCAGAGATTTAGGAGACTATCAACAAGCTTTAGCTGATTTTACTAAGTCGATTGAACTTGATTCAGATGATGCTCAAGTGTACGTAGATCGGGGGAATGTTTATAAGTTGCTGGAGAATACTAAATCAGCAGTTGATGATTATAGTCAAGCAATTAGAATTAATCCTCAACATGCTCAGGCTCACTATAATCGTGGGATAGCTTATTCTCAAAAAAATGAGCCAGAAAAAGCACTACAAGATTTACAGCGAGCTTCTACCTTATTTCAAGCACAGGGAGATAGTGCTAATTACCAGCGTACTCTTGATCGAATTAGGGAAATTCAGAGAATTTAAAAATATTTATTTAAGCAAATATTAGTTAAAACGTAAAATCTTAAATATATTTAAAAAACCCTAATGAGTAAAAATCAAAACCCTGATAAACTTTCAGTTTTTATAAAGCAAGTCTGGAGTGGATTCGGCTTTGTTTTTGGGGTAGTATCTGCTGTATTAGGCTTTGTCAAACTGGCAGAAGGTAATTCAGGATTATTTACACTAGTTTTACTTGGAGTCGGGATTTTTATTTTATTGTTAGTCTGCATCTTTTATACTTGGTTTTGGGAACCAGAATTAGCAGATAAAAATTCTTCCTTAGTCTTGATTACAAATGCTGAAAGTAGATTTAAGTCGCAGAAAGAAAGAAAAGAACATAGAAGAAAAATACGTTATTTATCCAGATTAGGTTTATTTATTATTCCTATTCTACTACTTGCTGTATTTGGTATTTATCGTCACCATGTTCAATCACCTGCAAAAAATTTTATTATTTTAGTTGCTAAATTTGAAGATTCTAATTCTAAGGATTATTCAGTAACGCAAGAAATTTTTTCCCATTTAGAGAGAGAAATGAATAGCTATAGTGATGTAAAAGTTGAGAAATTAGATAAATCTCTTTTGAGTATCAGAGCTGCAAGAGAAGAAGGAAAAAGAAAAAAAGCAGCAATTGTGATCTGGGGAAGATATCCAATAATAGGAAAAATTGTTCCTTTTAGTGTTAACTTTGAAATCCTCAATCAACCGCCCGAATTTCCTGAACTGGAACCAGCCGTTAAAGGACAATCTCAACCTAAAGCTATAGATCAATTAACAAGCTTTAAGTTACAAACTACTCTTTCTCAAGAAATGACTTATTTAAGTTTTTTTACTTTGGGCATGTATCGCTATTTTGAAGAAGATTGGGAACAAGCAATTGATTATCTAAGTAAAGCAATTAAAGTATTTAAAAATATAGAAAATCAGTTTATTTCTGATAGTCATTTAAAATTAGTTTATTTTCATCTTGGTAATATACGAGGAAGAAAAGGAGATTATCAAGGAGCAATAAACGATTATAATAAGATTATCAAAATTAATTCAAAATTTTATCATGCCTATCATAATCGCGGTTTTGCCTATGCTAAATTAGGTGATGCTCAAAGTGCTCTTACTGATTATGATCTAGCAGTTAAACTTAATCCTGAATCTGCTACTACTTACTATAATCGCGGGCTAATTTATGGTAGAGATTTAGGAGACTATCGACAAGCTCTAGCCAATTTTACTAAGTCGATTGAACTCGCATCAGATGATGCTCAAGTGTACGTAGATCGGGGAAATGCTTATCAGTTGCTGAAGAAAATTGAATCAGCAGTTGATGATTATAGTCAAGCAATTAGAATTAATCCGCAACATGCTCAGGCTCACTATAATCGTGGAATAGCTTATTCTCAACAAAATGAGCCAGAAAAAGCACTACAGGACTTACAGCGAGCATCTACCTTATTTCAAGCACAGGGAAATAGTGCTAATTACCAGCGCACTCTAGATCGAATTAGGGAAATTCAGAGAATTTAAAAATATTCATTTAAGCAAACTTAACGTTAGTGGTGATAACGCCGTTAAATAAATGACTGTCAACAAAAAAAGTAACTATTCCTAATTCAGGGGAAACTCGCTCATAACGACGGGTAACTTCCCCTTGACGTGCTCGATAGGCAGTTAAACCCACATTAAGATTCTCCCCAATGGTAGGATCTCGATCTCCTTGCCAGCTAGTAATATCTTCAAATACTTCTTGCCAGGGAATTAAAATATCTTTGACCTGTTCAGGTGATAGTCTTTGCTGCTGCGCTAAAATTTTGGATGCGCTATCAATTCCCACTGAAGTTGAAGCAGTAAATAAGGCAGGTTTGGCATAGTAGTCTTGAGTATTTTGTACGGCAAAACCAGGATTAGGAGCAACTATATTTAAACCAAGATTGTGTTGGCTTTCTTGTCTTTCTTGCCCCCACATGACGTTAGTATCGCTAACCTGTCCATATTCGGTTTGATTTTGCTCAAAACCTTCTTGTTCAAGCTTTTGTTGAGTGGTATTAATTGCCGTTTGAGTAGGAGGGGCAAAAATAGCATCAATGGCTTTTACCCCTGCATAGGTTAACAAACTAGCAAAAACATTACGGCTAGTCGCTTTATCAATTAGAAAATCGAGGCTAAATGCTTCAGCAGGCTTCGGAAAGAAAATACCAGAAGAAGCTGCACATGAAGCAGTACCAAACAAAGCTAGCTTGGTAAATTTTCTCCGATTAATAGTCATAAAGTATAGAAGTAATAAAAATATATTTATGGTGGTAATGTCCACCATAATTAAACTTAGATTTATTTAAAAATATTTATGATTGAATTGACATCTTCAATCGTATCCTCTAGGCTTCCCCCAGTTGTTCTATTGCCATTAGCGCCTTTTTTCTCTTCTCGTCCAACAGTACTATTACCCCAAGAAGATTCTTCTACAGCAGACGTTTCTGTTTGAGGGTTATCAGTATCATTGTATGAATTAAACTTTTCTGTTTCATTAAAAGCTGTTGAGTTTGGGTTAGTTAACGAAGAAGTTGGAGAGGGTAGAATAGAAGCCTCAAGGAAATAAAGAGAGGGACAATAATAACCGCTTTCAAGAAAAGAACATTGAGCCTCAAGAGCAATGCTGCTGGTTTTGCTGACATCAAGCAATAAGGTTCTTCCTTCTCCAGCACTCAAAACATGAGATGCGGTTGGTTGTCCGTCTAAATAAGTCCTAAAGGTTATTTCATGCCTGTACTCCATGGCATAATCTTGAATCCCAACTATTAATTTCATAGTTTGAGGCTGTCCTGATGGATTAAGCTTACAAGTTATTAATGAGGGATTATAAGTAGAACGTAAGTTGCTAAAGTGAAAAGCAGGAGTAAATATTCGTTTACCGACAGATACATCATCTCTCTTATCGGTAACTAGCTTACCTTGTCCAGAGGTAGAACAGCCTAACGATAATAAGTCTATAGAACCATCACTTGGCTGCGATCGCTGTGCCTGTGTTACTCCTCCATTTAAACCAGCTAAAACTAAACCCAGAACCCCAAACTTAACTAATTTCGGGATAAACTTTATTGCGTTGGTCATGATCAACTCTCTTGCTGCTAATAATAAAGATTGATAAACTTTTAACTAAACTGAATTACGTTCGCTAAAAATTATCATACAAGCAATAGATATCAGTACAAGCATCAACGCAACAAACTCTTAAGATTTTGGCAGACTTAATAATATTTTTAGATGTAATTTAGATTACTAGACCTTGCTTTTAGTTGAATAAAGGTAGTCAAAGCTTTGTTCTATAAGCACTACAGACAAAGCTATAACGTTTGTCTTGGAATGTTCTTCCTAATTCTCGTTATTACTCAATATTTACCGACTCTATAATCCTGTCTGCTTTTTTGAGATACTTATTAAACTTCTCTTCTTCTGCTGCATAGGTAGCGATATAAGCCTTTTTATTGTTAATCATCCAGAATTCTAGTCGTTTTATATTACCGTCTTTTTCCTGATAAATTATCTTTCTACCCTCCTTATTAGCAAAAGTAGTAACCTTGGGTGGTTCGATAATTTCATTCTTACGGGCTATTTCCTGACTAGATTGTTCAGTATATTCATTTAAAGACAATGGCTGACGTAATCTTTCGATTGAAACTGTCACCTTTTCTTGAAAATCATCTGCATCATTTTCTTGAGGAGAAAGAAAGATGAAGCTAGACTCAAGAAAATCCTCTTTTGGTTGCGTTGACCAGTTGTCAGGATGTTCTAACTTTATTCCGTAGTCGGAATTTTCATAGACTACATATTTTTTCCTGAAAATATCAGTTTTAAAGGTGATCAATATAGTCACAACAGCAGTAATAATTGCAGCTATGAATGTCCCTAAATCAAAAGTTATTCTGGGGAATGATGTATTCTTGCGTTTTTCTTTAGTTTGTTGAGGATTATTCTCTACAACCTCAGTAGGAACAGATTTAGCTGGGGATATTGTAGTTGAGGGTTTTGCTTGATTAGTTGTTAAACTTTTTAAATCCCGTAAAACCTCAGCAGCAGACTGATAACGTTTTTTGTAATCACAACGAACCATGCGATCAATCAGATCGAGAAATTTAAGATTACGATTATCTTGGCTAGTTGGTAGGTGTTCCCGCCAGATAGGATTGTCGTCTTGATCATAAAGTATCCTACTGGGATGTATTCCCGTAAGAGCTTGAATAGCTATCATTCCTAGAGCATATATATCGCTACAAAATTCAGGTTGACCAAGCTTTTGTTCATTAGGAATATAACCATTAGTCCCAATACTAACGGTTCGATTAAAGTTACCATAATCATCAATATTTTCTGGCTTAATCTTTTCCTTAACCGCACCAAAATCAATTAAAAATAGTTAGCGATCGCATTGATTACGGATTAGGTTAGAAGGCTTCAGATCGCGATGGATGTAGTTATTTTGGTGAACAAATTGCAAAACCCTTAAAATATCCTGGAGAATCTCAATTGTTGCTGATTCTGTTAGGTACTTTTTTTGATCTAGTTCTTGTTGCAGATTTTGACCATCAATAAACTCCTGAACTAGAAAAAATTGGCTGTTTTCGGTGAAATAATCAAAAATTTGGGGTATCTGGGTATGGCTTCCTAGTTTTTGTAAAATTATGGCTTCTTGATTAAATAATTCCTGGGCTTTCTGTAGCTGTGAACCACTTTCATAGGTAGGCGCAAACTGCTTGACAATATATCTTTTATCAATTGAAGAGGTAATATCTTTAGCATCGTAAATATTACCCTGTCCTCCTTGAGCAAGTTTACTAATGACTTGATATTTACCCCGCAAAGTTTTTCCTATTAGACTGTCGTGATTAGTCTGCATCAGATTAACGCCCCTGCCATTTCAAGCCGAAATTCTGATAATTGTAATATCCTTAGCTATTAAGTCTGTCAAAACACCATTAATTCTTAATTCTTGCCAGGAAAGTCCTGCAAAATAGAATATTAACGAAAGCTGAAAATCATGGCGCTACTGGATTTCAGCAAGGTATTGTATCTTTATAGGCTACATCACCGAGGTCAACTAATTTTGGAACCCTTTTTGAACACAGATATATCTTTATTTAAACTTCCTAACTATGAAATTTTCTCTGCTGACTAAAATTATGACTGGGATGGCTATCAGCACTGGCATCTTCAGCATATCCCCTTTGATTCATGCATCGAGCGATAAATATTCTTGCCTAGAAATTGACAATGTATATGGTGTATACTCCCAAACTGAGCGGGGTAACATGAACATACTGAATTTTATCAGGGATGTTTCCCCAGAATTATCTAGAAGCGATCGCTGTAAGATAGTAGCTACTAGGTTTCAACGATTTTACGATAATGGACTTTTAAAGTTTATTGGCGCGGATCATGTTAATAGTGAGCCAGTGCTTTGTGCCGTAGTGGAAGAAGGAGAGTCTTGTACCTCTGAGAATGTTTTAGTAACTTTACCCTCGAAAACAGATCCAGTTGAAGGAGCAAGGCTATTAATGGATGCTAGGGGATTAGCTACTGGTAGAGTGATTGAAGTTAATGGGAAAGAAGGCAAGTTAGAAAACTTTGTTGATGGTCGTACTTACTATAATTTAGAAGTATTAGAACAATTAATTTTAGAAGCTGAAGATAGCGATCGCCTGATTGAAATTGAGTGAGTTCAGCTAACAAGTTAATAAAGCTCTGTTACGAAAATTGTTGGTTGATTCCTTTCTTAAACCGATTGCGGTCGGGTAACTCCCGTTCTAAATTTCGTAATCGAGGTTCTCGATAGGCGATCGCCACTACTATTAAATTGGTAATTCCCATCATCACCAGTAGTAATGTGACTCCTTGACCCACACCAGTATTAATAATTTTGCCCATTATCTGAGACAAAAAGCTTCCTTCTGCCATCAAGGGATTGAGCACCTGATCCACTAAAGGTCCCGATAGTAAATAAGCAACCATCATTAGCGATCGCTGAAGAGCTTGCTGTAGGGCAAAAACTCGACCCTGAAGACGACTGGGAACTTTGCTCTGCCAAATCGCCTGGTTACAGCTTTCAATAATTGGTTGGGAGAATAAATAGCCAAAAATGCCAATTCCCAGGATCATCGTGGAAATTTTGAGCCCTCCCACCAGAACAATTAGCCCCTGAAAACCAACCCCAGCGAGAATTGCCTTAACTCGATTGGCAGGACCAGACCAAACACTCATCAAAACACTGCCCAAAAGCATACCGCAGCCACCAATAGTGAGGACAAATCCTAGTTCCTCAGCTGAACCTGATAGTAGGGGCCAAACCACAATCTCGATCATGCCAGTAGTGAAGTAGCTCAGGGCAATAAAGCTGACGAGGCGGACTAAGCCAGGTCTCCGCACGATATAATTCCAGCCTGCGATCGCATCAAAAAGCACCTGATTGACCATCTGTTTTTTGACTTTGGTAGACTTTTTAAATTCAGGAAATTTAACGCTGATTAGGCTCAGAGTCGCCAGTAAAAAAGTTGCAATGTCAATTAATAAAATGGTTTTTAAGCCAAAGTAGTTTAACAGCACTCCTGCGATCGCTGGTGAGGCAATTTTGGCGATCGCAAAAGAAGCCTGCACCATCCCGTTAGCTCGACTCAAATTTTCTGTTTTGACCAGTTGTCCGATGGCGGCGAGATAGGCTGGCTGCTGTAAGGAGTTGAGGGTAGATGAAACTAGCAAAGCCAGGTAGATGTGCCAAACTGCCAAACTGTCTGACCAAACTAAAGCTAAAATTACACAGGTAATTAAACCCGTGCCGATATCGCTGGCGATCATTGCCCAGCGGCGGTTCCAGCGATCAACTATCACCCCTGCCAAGGGAGAAATAATTACCTTGGGTAGAGACATAAAGAGAACCGCTATGGCAAATTGGGTCACGGTTCCCGTATTTTGATAGGTTAGCTGAAGAATCCACAACCCTAAGGCAAATTCCGTTAGTTTAGTGCCGAGTAGGGAAACAACCTGCCCCAACCAGACAATTAAAAAAGTCTGCATACTGGATTAAAAATAAGATAAATTTATGAAATATTTAAAAGCAATAGATAGATTTTATTAAAATTGGGTAACTTTAATGTTTAAAGTAAATTTAACCTCAAGCAACAACCGCATACTTTACTCTTTTTAAGCTGACTGCGCTACATCTAAGGCTAAAAATAAACCCTTTGATAATGTTGGATAATATTGTGACTCTTTCATGATTGAAGTTATTGGCGTTTATAATTTGATTCTGATTAAACAACATATTGTACTTTGATATCACTTAAATTGTTTAGTATCGTTTGAGGTAAGTTTAGACGTAAAATCATTTGTCTTATTATCTAGTCAAAGCTTTGCAAATCATGAGAAGAAAATTAGAATTGCTTTGGCAGTAGTTTATAAAGTAGAGACAATACTTTGTTAGTAGGCGATTGGAAGCCAAAAAAATTGCAACATGGCTCAAGGTGATTATGACTGACATCGCTTTTGACCCCATGTCATAAACTAGATGCAGCGGCAAGCAAAAAAACAGTAAAAATCAATGGCAAGGGCGGAGAACTATACAGGAAATTATTATTCGATTTTGGGAGTAGCTCAAAACGCGAGTATCGAAGAAATTAAGGCGGCATTCCGTAGTTTGGCGCGACGATATCACCCTGATCTAAATCCCAACAACCCCTTAGCGGCGGAAAAATTCAAGCAAGTTTCTCAGGCTTATGATGTTTTATCTGACCACAAAAAGCGTCGCCGTTATGATTTCGAGCAGACGATTTCTCCACCACCCAAGAAAAATAGCTCAAAGAAGAGTAATTCAAAGAAGAGTAATCCAACTCCAATTTCAGCCCTCGATTTTTATAATCGGGCTTTAACGCGTTCCCAAGCCAAAGAATATCGCCAGGCAATCAATGATTATAGTAAAGCCATTGAAATTAATCCCAAGTTCGTGGATGCCTATCTTAAAAGATGCGAAATGCACTACAAGCTGGGGGACAATCAGGGAGTATTAAACGACTGCTATGAAGTTTGTAGTATTGATCCAACCGTAGCGAAGGCATATTACTATCAGGGCAGAGCACGGTACAGTTTGGGCTATACTCAGTCGGCAGTTGATTCCTATAATTTAGCGATCGCCCAGGATCAAAATTATCCCCAAGCTTACTATTATCGTGGAGTGGCATATAAAGATCTAAATAACGTCAGTTCAGCCGTAGATGATTTAACTAGGGCAGCAGAGTTATTCCGCGCGCAGAAAAACTTTGAGGCTTATCGTCAAACGCAAAAAATGGTGCAGGAGTTGGGGCGCAACAAAGTTTCAGGACGAAATGATAATGTAGTGGTCGGTTTTTTGGAAACTTTGATCCTTTCTTTATTTAATCCTGGAGGAGGATTATTGCCCGCATTCTCGCGTTTAGATAATTCGCAGTTAGTGCAGGTTGGCGGGATCTACGGTATTTTTTCTAGCCTCTGTTTTGTCTGTAGCTATTTTATGACGGGATGGACATCATCTTTAGCGATTTGGCAGTTATTTTTGGTTGGGGCAATGCCCTTTATTGTTCTGATAGCTACAGGGAGTTTGATGCGTTCCTTCATCCACCATCGAGGAAATTTTCAGACTGATATCTTTATTGCGGGAGTCGCGATCGCTCCCTGTGCCCTGGCGGCGGTTTTGGTCGGGTTTTTCTCGATCTCAAATTTTTCCCTAATATTTCCCTTGGTGCTTTTAGGGTGTACCTATTGTGTCCTAACTCTCCAGGCTGCTTATATTCAGCTACTCAATTTAACGGAAGCTCGCGCTACATCGATAGTAGCTTTGATGATTATAGTTAATAGCTACATCTCTTTTGTTTTGCTCTCTAGTGTGCTCAGTTGAACTAATTAATTATTGGTTATTGTAGAGTTCCTTCCGTGATCAACTGGCGATCGCGTAATGGTTTAAGAGGAATTTTAAGTGCTGGAGGCTGTGGGGAAAAATCTTCATCTCCCAAAATAGCCAAACTTTCTAGCAGAGCATTTTTAATAGCTGGCACTTGAGGTTCAGCTAACATCAGGCGATAGTATTCGATAGACTGAGAATAATGTTCTGCCGAGAGTCGCTTACTGATTAAAAGACGAGTTAATTGGCGAATTGCCACCAGACGCTTCAGGCGATCGCCATGACTTAACTCAGCTAATAAAGATTCTAGTTTAGCCTCCAGAGAGCTTGCTTGCTTATTCCTGATGGTAGACCATACCAGAGCGAGGGTAATTAAGCTTAATAATCCCTGTAAAATGCTGCCAGTGGCTAACCACTGATTTTCCACATCAGCCCAAATTGATGCTGCCAAATAGGTTCCAAACGCGCCTGATGCTCCCGTAGTAACGGCGATCGCTAGCTGACGATTGGAGCCTACCAATAGATTCTGCCATTTTTGCCAGTAGCGCTGCCAATGAGAGTTTTGTCTAGCGTAGCACCAGCACATTAAGCTGATGCCGACGGTGGTAGCGAGGAATAATTTCCAGTGTAGCCAGCATAATAAAGCAACTGTCCCTAATCCTAAGATCCAGCCACTAATGCGGCGCAATCGGCGATCTTTGAGGAGTAAGACTGAGATTTCTAATAATTCTTGCCAGACAGATTTTGCTTGAGACACCAAAGAGTTACCAATCCAACTTTGATACAATATACAATCAATTTCTGGTCATTGGTAAT
The DNA here is from genome assembly GCA_038524995.1 of Cyanobacteria bacterium J06621_8. Taxonomy (GTDB): domain Bacteria; phylum Cyanobacteriota; class Cyanobacteriia; order Cyanobacteriales; family Xenococcaceae; genus Waterburya. Next base: position 32,770 of record JBCBIE010000032.1, on the reverse strand, counting down.
TTAATTAACGCTAGTTGTGGATAATAAGACTAATCTTTGGGGATAGCTATGAGCTATAAGCCTGACTGATGGACACAAGTATCTCAAAATCTAATTATATGTAGGTTTTACTTTTAAGGCTCAAAACTTATATTTTGGCGATCGCAACTAAAAAGCGAGAGCTGCTGTAGATTAAACCAAATCGTGCTATCTATTGTCTGGCATGCTAATAAGGCAACCTACGTCTATTTTAGCGAAGCAAATGAGGCTAAATCTCCAGATAGATTCAGTCTCGGAACAGTCTATTTAAACCCCCTCCTGAGATAGATTCATTTGTCCGATAATCCATTTAATCTTGGGCTTATTGAGCAAGTGTAATTATTTTTTAATTTTATGATTTTAATGCAAACTTTTACGCCAGTGCAAACCACATGGCAGCAGCTTATTGATATGGCGAAGGGAGCGATACAGCTTCTGCCAAATATTGCGACCGCAATTGTGCTTTTTATCCTCTTCTGGTTCATTGCCAAGTTCTCACGACGCATTATTAAAAATGTTACTCGTAAGAAAAAGTCTCGTAACCTGGGGCTTGTTCTAGCCAGGCTTTCTCAAGGTCTAATTATTTTATTCGGTGCGTTTATCTCTCTGGCAATAGTCATTCCTTCATTTAAACCTGGTGACTTAGTACAGCTATTAGGGGTAAGTGGGGTAGCTGTTGGTTTTGCCTTCCGCGATATTTTTCAAAATTTCTTAGCTGGAATTCTGATTCTCGTTACCGAACCTTTTGTAATCAACGACCAAATTATCTTTAAAGACTTTGAGGGTACGGTGGAACATATTGAAATCCGCGCCACCACCATTCGCACCTATGACGGGACGAGAATCGTTATTCCCAACGCCGAACTATTTACCAATGCAGTAAAGGTGAATACTGCTTTTGAGAAGCGCCGTCTGCAGTATGATATTGGCATCGGCTATGGAGACGACATTGATCGCGCTAAAGAAATTATTCTCGACGTGTTGAGAAACGACCCCGAAGCAATTTCCGATCCGCCACCAGAAGCCCTAGTCGTAGATTTAGCCGCATCCACCATTAATATTCGCGCTCGCTGGTGGGTTAATCCTCCTCGTCGTGCCGAAGTTATCGACTCACAAGATCAAGTATTAACGCAGCTATGTAAAAAACTAGTCGCCGCAGGTATTGACCTGCCCTTCCCCACCCAGCAAGTCTTATTCCACGACCAAACCGAAGAGACAGATGGCGATCGCACCAGACAAAGAGAAGGTTGGCCCGCTGCTAAAGGAGACAATCCCCAGCCGAGAAAAATTGGCGAATCTCTGCGTCAGCTAGCTAGAAGTAACGGTAATGGCAATAGCCAAAGCAGCGGTCAGGGCAAGATTGAAGCCGAACAAGACCATGGCTAATTCCATCGGAAACCCTAGAGGACTGGACGGCAGAAAAGCAACTGTCTTTAAATCTCCTGTCTCTACAGGCTCGACCCTACGCAATTGAAACCATTACTTCTAAGCTAGAGCATGAGCTAAAGTCGAAGACCGATGAGGAAGACGACGAGGAATTAGAAATTGTAGTAATTCCCAATCTAAGCTGGTGCTTTTTGCGATCGCTCGATGGCTTGGGAGGCATAGACTACTTACAGTCTTTGCTCTGTGGCGGCTCGAGAAATCGCTTTTGGATTATTGTATGAAGAGGCAGAAGATCGCGGAGAAATAGAAGGGGTAAAAATAGAATCAAAGCAAGACGAGCAGAACCCGATCGCTCAAACGCCAGGGCTGCCCAATCTGCCAGATTTAGAGCCAGCAGACCAGTATCTTTTATATTCGCTGCTAATGCATGGCGATTTGACTAATGCGGCACTAGCCAAAAGCTTGGGGGATTTGGAATCTTTAGTACACGCACGGGTTCAGGTATTGCGCCATGAAGGTATTATCGAACAAAGAGAGAATATTTTGAAGATTAATCCCATCTACTATCCCAGAATCAAGTCAGAACTGGCAGCAAATAACTTTATTATCACGCGAAGTTAATTATTATAGTCAACAGCTATCGATAAACAGTGAACTATTATTATTTAGCCCAGTCGGCAGGAGATGCTGCCAAAGAAACCGCCGAGCAAACTAGAGAAATTGTCTCAAAAGTCACTACAGATAAGATAATCCAAGGACTGATAATCTTATTAGTCGCCTACCTATTTCTGCGAATATTGGATCGGTTAGTTATTTGGCTCTCAGAAAGAATTGCTAAAGAGTGGCGACTGAGAGTAAAGCAGTTTTTACCCTTCATGCGGATGATGGTGTTGACCTTTACCGTTGTCGTTCTGGCTAATATGTTTCTCAATCTTTCTCGGGAGAATATTCTGGCGGTCACAGGAACGGTGGCAGTAGCTCTCGGCTTTGCCTTTAAAGATTATGCCAGTTCGATTATTGCCGGCATTGTCGGTCTGTTTGAATCTCCTTATGGAGTAGGCGATCGCATCAAAATTGGCGAACACTATGGTGAGGTAGTCAGCTATGGTTTGCGTTCGGTAAGATTAAAAACTCCCGATGATAATATGATTACCGTTCCCCATAACAAAATCTGGACGGAAGCCATATCCAACTCCAACGCTGGAGCATTAGAAGCACAGGTGGTAACCAAATTTTATTTTGCTCACGATATAGAAGTTCATCAGGTCAAAAAAATCCTCTATCGAGTAGCACAAACAAGCAAATATACGGCGCTCAAGCTGCCGATTGTAGTCGTGATGGCGGAAAAGCCCTGGGGTACCGTATTTAAGTTAAAAGCCTATCCTTTAGATGCTAGGGATGAGTTTATTTATCAGACCGATCTCATTACCAGAGCTAAACAGGCTTTTGCCAAACATCAGCTAAATTATCCCGCTCTAACGGCAGTAGGCAAGCCGCTAGATGAGTAGGCAGACATAAAAAGTATTACAAATCCCTCGTATAGTTAAGGGATTAAACTTCTCTAAAATTCACGTTAGTTAGCAAATAGTTTGCTTGCTAATGGATTAAATTTAATCAGCCATTACTGGCGATTGCTTAAAGGCTACGTTTAACTGCTGGTTATCTGATGCCTCTAAAACTGAACCATCAGGATTCTCCAACACAAAACCCGCATCGCGAATCATTGCCAAATCGCTACTTGCAGCCTGTCCCAAAGTAGTTAGGTAATCACCGACAAAAATCGAGTTAGCCGAGTATAATCCCATAACCTGGAGCGATCGCAGGTGAACTTCTCTACCCCCTGCAATGCGAATTTCCTGGCGGGGGAGGATAAAGCGAAACAAATTGAGAATGCGTAGACAGCGACGGGGATTAAGCTGATCAACATCCCCTAAAGGAGTTCCTGGAATGGGAATCAAGAAGTTAATAGGGACGCTAGTAACGTTTAAATCCCGTAGAGCATAAGCCAAATCAATTACGTCATCATCGGTTTCATTCATCCCTAGAATGCCCCCTGAACAGGTAGTAATCCCCGCTTGCTGAACATTTTTGATCGTAGTGACGCGATCGCGATAGGTATGGGTGCTGCAAATATGCTCGTGATGATTTTCTGAAGTATTTAGATTATGATTGACGCGATCAACCCCTACTTCGGCTAAACGCTTAGTTTGAGCTTCATCTAATAAACCTAAGCAGGCACATATTTTTAGATCGTGCTTCTGTTTCACCTCTTGAAACGCCTCTAAAACACTATTAAAGACCGATTCCGAAGGCGATCGCCCAGAAATTGCCATGCAGAAGGTACCAGCCTTTAAATTAGCAGCCCGATCTGCTGCGGCTAAAATCTTTGATTGAGCGATCAAAGGATATTTCTCAATCTCAGCAGTAGATATTTTCGATTGCGAGCAATAGTTACAGTCTTCTTGGCATAAGCCGCTTTTAGCATTGAGCAAAAAATGCAGCCGTACTCGATTTGACCAATAGTGATGCCGCACCTTATATGCTGCCGCTAGCTGTTCTAGAAACATCACGTCAGGGGCATTTAAAACTTGATGTGCCGTCGTCCGATCAATCAATTCTCCTGAAAGGGCAAGCTCGGCGATGGCACGGTAATCGAGGTTTATCATGGCAATTTTCCAGTGCTCAATCCATAACCCTATTGTTTTACCACAACCCCAGCAAATTAAATCAAGAAGAAATTTTAAGCCTGTAATAATCCACAGCCATCAACGACTGTTCAGCCATCGTTGAATATCCCCTAAGACTAAATCAGGAATTTCCCAAGGGAAGAGATGGGCTACCTGGGGGTAATTTTTATATTCACAATGGGGCAAATATTGAGCTGTTTTTTGACTAGATTGAGGGGTAATATGGCGATCGCATTCTCCTGAAAGCATCAGACAGGGAATATTAATTTGCTCTAGGTCTGATAGACGGTTATAGCCTTGTTTAATTGCCGTAGATAAAGCCTGGGAAGCCACTTTAGAAGTTTGAAAATAAGCGGGTACTCCCTCAGCCGCTAGGTAGCGATAGGACTCTGGCTGTTGTTGGTGCAGCAGATAACGAAATAGCGATCTCCTGCCAAAAGTGTTAATATTCCACTGCCAAGCTGGTTTGATGTAGTTTAAGATTCCGCCGATGCCCGTAAATAATAATTCTCGCCATGTCTCTGGCGGAAGACTGCTGCGGGGATGAGCAGCAGTTGCAACTAAAATCAATCCCCTAAATCTGTCTGGCTGTTTGAGGGCTAATTCCATAGCGAGAATGCCCCCTAATGACCATCCTAGTACTAGACACTGATCGATTTGATGGTGATCCAGCAGTGCCAGTAAATCCGTTAGATGATCCTCCATTACAAACCGCTGTCGATAACGGCTTCGACCATATCCCCGAAGATCGGGAGCAAGGGTTTGATATTGTTGAGATAAATAGTTGGTAAATACAGACATGCTAGCGGCACAACCAGGATGACCATGTAAGCACAGGATCGCTTCTCCTTGCCCTTTAATTTCTGTATTTAATTCCATAATTTTTAGTTAAAACTGAAATAATCTTAGTCTTTCATAAGTAGGTAAGTCGAATTAAATATAAAATCCTTGAATTGGTGACTGGTGACTGGTGACTGGTGACTGGGAATAAAGTTATAGTACTCAGTCTTACAAATTATTATGCCTACCTATTTAAGCCTTAAGTTTAGAGCTTGAAGCCTAAAGCTTTTTGATAATTAATAACTATTGAATTTTTGCTAAAAAAGCCTAATGGAGAAATACATCTTTTTTCTGATTGCTGCTCTTGGAGAAATTTCGGGATGTTATGCTTTTTGGGCATGGCTGAGACTGGGAAAAAGTATCTTCTGGATTCTTCCAGGCATTCTCGCCTTAGTTATTTTTGCCATCGCTCTTACCAGAATAGACGTTGATTATGCGGGAAGAGTATATGCGGCATATGGAGGAGTGTATATTTTATCCTCGCTTTTTTGGCTCTGGTTAGCAGAAGGGGTTGAACCAGACAGGTGGGATTTTTGGGGGGTTGTCATTTCCGTTATGGGGACTATGGTAATTTTATTCGGAAATCATAGACCATGATAATATGCCTCGTAGGAATTAGCTTCGTTTAAAAGTTGTTGGCTCGTCCCTAAAAGGATATATTATCCCTATTCGAGGGCAAGCCGTCAGGGCGGGATAATAAGGATAAATGGTACCGCTTCGCATATGGTACACCTTCGGATAACCGCGCTGCGCCGCTATTCGCTTTTTTAGAGTCTCGAAAACTTGATTTCGATCCAAGTATTTAACTCAAAGCATCTCAATTCCTTTATTTCAAGGTAATTAAAGTTAGTCATCCTAATTCACATCAAAAGTTTAAAATATCTTACTGATTAAGTCTAATGACTGCTGACAAGTTATTGCCATTGCATCACTAGGAGATAAGTAATAGGCAATTTCTTCAATGATTTCCATGGTGGCTTTAGCTTTATGTTTAATTTTACAATTATATTTTTTTAATAATGCTTCAGCAATAACCCTAATTTATTCGAGAGTATCTTCGATTTCTTCTTGCTCTAGTTCAGTTTTTGTAACTATGGCTTGTAGTTGAGTAAGTAATTCCTTAAGGTGTTGTTTATCTGGCTCATTAGTAAATTTAGGAAGTTGATTAATAGCACTGAAAACCTTACCGTTAATCTCTCCTAAATTGAATGCCCCTGTACCGCTGTTATTAATCGTGCCAGGGTTATTTAAAGTTTGGCTTTGATCGCTATAATCACCTGCAATATTTCCTGCTGCATTGCCAACATTACCATAATAATTTTGCTTAATTTCAATCTCACATGGATAATAATCGTCATCAAGTTACGCTGATTCTTAGAGTGCATCCCAGTTATGTAATAGGTAGAAAAACTTGATGAAATAAGAGAGATAAATGACTATCCTGAAGGAAAAAGAGGGTAGAGTTAATGAAAGCAGATAAGCTAAAACAAATCAAGGAATATAGCAAAGCGCTAGCAGAGTTGCATTGCTACATATATTTGGGCATCTTAATTCACATCAGACGTATTTAATCTGTAATTATTGTTCCGAGACATAGGATAAAAATGCAACAATAAAGAAATACACCAACCGCATTGCAATAATTACTATGGCTGAACTCCCATCCCTAAGCGGTAGCGAAATCCGTGACAGGTTCTTAAAATTCTACGAGTCCAAACAGCACAAAATACTACCCAGCGCCTCGTTAATTCCTGAAGATCCGACGGTGATGCTAACTATTGCGGGGATGCTGCCGTTTAAGCCAATTTTCCTGGGGCAGCGTCAAGCACCTCAGCCCCGCGCCACAACCTCCCAAAAGTGTATTCGTACCAATGACATTGAAAATGTGGGGCGCACCGCTAGGCATCATACTTTCTTTGAGATGCTGGGGAACTTTAGCTTTGGAGACTATTTTAAAGAACAGGCGATCGCCTGGGCGTGGGAGCTTTCAACTCAGGTGTATCAGCTACCAGCAGAGAGAATTATTGTCAGCGTGTTTCAGGAGGATGATGATGCTTTTGCGATCTGGCGCGATCAAATAGGTATTCCTGCTCATCGAATTCAGCGTATGGGAGAAAAGGATAATTTTTGGAAATCGGGCGCAACTGGACCCTGTGGTCCCTGTTCAGAACTATATTATGATTTTCATCCTGAATTGGGGGATGAAGCTATCGATTTAGAAGACGACAGTAGGTTTATCGAGTTTTATAACCTGGTTTTCATGCAGTATAACCGTGATGCGGCAGGTGAGCTAACGCCCTTAGCCAAGCAGAATATTGATACAGGTTTGGGACTGGAGAGGATGGCACAAATCCTGCAACAGGTACCGAATAACTATGAAACCGACTTGATTTTTCCTATTATTGAAACCGCCGCTGAGATTGCAGGGGTAGACTATAGCCAAGGAGATCAGAAAATCAAAACGGCTTTAAAAGTAATTGGTGATCACGTCCGTTCAGTGGTGCATATGATTGCTGACGGGATCTCAGGGTCTAATGTTGGTCGGGGTTATGTGTTACGTCGTCTGATTCGTCGGGTGGTGCGTCAGGGTCGATTAATCGGGATTGAAGGAAATTTTATTAATCAGGTTGCGGAAACGGCGATCGCTCTTTCGGAAGCCGCTTATCCCAACGTCAGGGAGAGATCAGAGTTTATTAAAAATCAGCTACAGCGAGAAGAATCGCAATTCCTCAAAACTTTAGATCGAGGAGAAAAGTTACTGGCAGAGGTGATGGCTAATGCTGCAAATTCAGGTTCTACGGTAATCCCTGGTCAAGATGCCTTTGAACTCTATGATACCTATGGGTTTCCCCTCGAATTAACCCAAGAAATTGCCGAGGAACAAGGGTTAAGCGTTGATGTAGAAGGCTTTGAAGCGGAAATGGAGCAACAGCGCGATCGCGCCCGTGCATCCCATGAAACCATTGATCTTACGGTACAGGGCAGCATTGATAAGCTGACGGAGTATATTCAACCCACGGAATTTCTGGGCTATAGCACCTTGGAGGCAGAGGCAACCGTCGAAGCTATCTTAGTAGAGGGTAAAACTGTAGAAACTGCTGAGGCAGACACAGAAATTAAGCTAATTCTTAATAATACGCCATTTTACGGAGAATCTGGAGGACAAATCGGCGATCGCGGCGAGCTGGCTGGAGATAACTTCTCAATTAAAATTAGAGACGTGCAGAAGGAATCGGGCTTCTTTATCCACTATGGCAAGGTTGCTCGCGGTACGATTAGAGTAGGAGATCTGGTTAACGCTACGGTAGATGCTGCGGCACGCCGTCGCGTGGAGATCCATCACACTGCAACCCATCTATTACAGTCAGGGTTAAAGAAAGTAATCGACGATTCGGTATCCCAAGCAGGTTCATTACTGAATTTGCGATATCTACGGTTTGATTTTAACTCCCCTCGTGCAATGACGGCGGAGGATATTCAGCAGGTAGAGGAGTTTGTTAATACCTGGATTGCGGAGGCACATGATTGCTTCATTCACATCATGCCCCTAGAAGAGGCGAAAGCTAAGGGTGCGCTGGCGGTGTTTGGCGAAAAATATCCTGCTACGGTGCGGGTAGTTGATTTCCCTGGAGTTTCCATGGAATTATGCGGCGGTACCCACGTAGCTAATACCACGGAAGTTGGGGCGTTTAAAATCATCTCGGAAACGGGTATTTCTTCAGGAATTAGGCGGGTGGAGGCTGTGGCGGGACCAGGAATTTTAGATTACTTGGCGGTGCGGGATAAGATCGTCAAGGAATTGAGCGACAGGTTTAAAGTTAAGCCTGAAGAAGTCAGCGATCGCGTTACTAGTTTACAGACGGAACTTAGAACCACCCAAAAGGAATTAGAAGCAGTTAAACAAGAGCTAGCTTTGGCTAAATCTGATAGTCTACTGTCTCAGGCGGAAACTGTGGGTAGCTATAAAATCTTGGTGGCTCATATGGGGGAAATGGACGCAAAATCTTTGCAGTCTGCGGGAGAGAGACTACAGCAAAAGTTAGGTGATGCAGCGGTTGTAGTGGCATCAATCCCTAGCCCAGGAAAAGTCAGTCTGGTAGCGGCTTTTAGTCAGAAAGTGATTCAGGAAAAACAGCTCCAGGCTGGTAAATTTATTGGTGGTATTGCCAAAATCTGTGGCGGTGGCGGCGGTGGCAGACCCAATTTGGCACAGGCTGGCGGTAGAGATGCCAGTAAGCTAGATGAGGCTCTGGAACAGGCTGGGGTTCAGCTGACGGAAATTTTAGGTTAATTTACAGTTTAGAATCAGAATTGAGACTGGGGTAACTTTCCCCTGTCTGCCCCTGATGCCTCATCCCCAGAAGTTTGTTGCCCTTGCAGCAGAAGGACTCTGTACCAGCATCAATGCAGTTTTTAATGCGATCGCCCTTAATAACCCGTTTCTTAGGGATTACTAAAAATGGGCAATAAGCGCATGGTTGAATTGGTGCGACAGTATGGCAGCGATCGCATTATTGTAGATAGTGCAGCAGACTGGGGCTTGAGCGATCCGTTAGCGATACCCAAAACGGCTCAGTTAATGAGGGAAATGGGCATTGCTGAGACAGACGTGCGTAAGGTTTGTTATGAAAATGCCCTCGCCGCATAAGCTCAAAGTGGAGAAATTCACTCCGCAGACTGTACTAACTACTAAATCCGATTTACAAAGAGTATTTACAAATGGGAATTTGAAAAAGCTGAAACTCCTTTTCCCCCTACATAACCTAAAAGTGTTCTATCTAAACAGGATTTAGTATAATCCCCTGCGATCGCCTGCAAGATATTCGGCAAAATCTAGAAAATTCCCGATCGTTATCAATTGAAAGATAGCTAAATCAGTTTTTTGTCAATGAATATAAATACTTAGTCAATAAGGAATTTGAGGGTTTTTATTAAGTTAAATAAAATTAGATTTTTCTTGGATTGTCAAAGCCTCATATTAATTTGCTTACAGAGATTCTTAACTAATCATAAAAATTGCAGTTAAGAAATACCCCATCATACCTTTATTTTATTGTTTAGTTATTCAACAAAATATCACGACTCTGCGATCGAGTAAATTCATTACTTCATTCTCAATAATGAGCTTAATATTTATTTACTTAATTATTTTTATTATTTGTCCTGAAGGAGCGATCGCGTTGCCAAAATTATTTGTTAAACATAGTTCCCCCAGTCTTAATTCGTCACGAGTTTTTATCTGATGTATCTTCTGCCTTCTCCATGCAGGAGGTGTAGTTATCTCGAAAAATCTTGGTATTGGGGTGGTTTTCTCCTAAGACTGATTCTGCGATCGCCAATGCTTGAAGATAAAGGGTCTTGGCTTCTTCATATCTTCCCTGAGCTTTGTAAAGTACTGCCAGATTATTGAGACTGTTTGCCACATGGGGGTGTTGTTCTCCCAACAGTTGTTTCCTTCGCTCCAGTGCCTGAAGATAAAGAGGTTCGGCTGCTTCATATCTTCCCTGAGCTTTGTAAAGTACTGCCAGATTATTGAGACTGGTTGCCACATTGGGGTGTTGTTCTCCCAGCAGTTGCTTTCTGAGCTCCAGAGCCTGAAGATAGAGGGGCTCGGCTTCTTCATATTTTCCCTGAGCACTGTAGAGATGAGCTAGATTATTGAGACTTAATGCCACATCGGGGTGCTGCTCACCCAGCAGTTGCTTTCTGAGCTCCAGTGCTTGAAGATATAGTGGCTCGGCTTCTTCATATTTTCCCTGGTCATCGTAGAGTGCTGCCAGATTATTGAGACTTAATGCCACAGCGGGGTGTTGTTCTCCCAGCAGTTGCTTTCTGAGCTCCAGTGATTGAAGATATAGTGGCTCGGCTTCTTCATATCTTCCCTGAGCATTGTAGAGATAAGCCAGATTATTGAGACTGATTGCCACCGAGGGGTGTTGTGCTCCCAGTAGTTGTTTATATAGCTCCAATGCCTGAAGATACAGGGGTTCAGCAGACTCATATCTTCCCTGAGCATTGTAGAGTACTGCCAAATTATTGAGACTGATTGCCACCGAGGGGTGTTGTTCTCCTAGTCGTTCTTGGCAGACTTTTAAACATTGCTCAAACCAGACTAAAGCTTGGTTATATAATCCCTGACCTTCATAAAATCTCCCTAGACCTACATATGACCCAATTAAGTCCTCATTATCGATGTAGGTTGTTAATTCTTCTGCCACAAAGATTAGATGGGGAATGGTAACGGTAAATTCTTTTATTTCTTCTAGGGTTGGGGTTTGGGGAATCTCACTCGCAATCTGGTTCATCACCCCACAGAATTTCTGTTTTAGTTCTGGGACTTTTTCTCTCTCTTCTAGTTTGGCTCGGAGGTATTGGGCAATTAGGGAGTGTAGTTGATATCGATACTCAGTAGGAGATTCGGGATTGGGAATCATTTTAAGCAGATACCGCTTCAGCAAATCTCTTTTATGCTTGAGTAAATCTCTTGGGTTCATTTCTACCTGCTGGTTAGAATCTCCTGTCCAAGCTTGTTCTACCCACGTCCATTCAAAGGGTTCTGAGGCAAACAAACTTAAATAAGATCCTAATCTTTGAACTTCTGAATTTAGCTCCTGCCAAGATAATTCAAAAGCTGCGGCAATTCCTAATTGAGCCGTCATGTCTTTTTGCTCTGGTTCTAGTAGTTCTTCAGCTTTTAGCTGTTGACTTTTTAAGTTTTCCAAAGTTGATTCCAAAGTCAGACTGGGGTCGATCTCGATGTACCGTCCCACTAACTCTAATCCCAAGGGTAAATAGCCCAACCATCGACATAAATCCTTAGCTAGTTCTGGTTCGGCTTCAATTCTCGATTTGCCAATAAAGAACTGTAGTAACTCCAGGGCTTTAGCTTCTGTCAGGACATCTAAATCGATGCTGGGGATATTCTTCCCAGGACGTTCCCGACTAGTCATTAACACCTTAATCTTGCTGGTAACAGGCGGTAAGCAAGGGGTTATCTGCTCTTGATAAAACTGACCAAAATTAGGCACATCATCTAAGATGATTAAGCTTGGTTCTCTCTGCCAGTTTTGCCAACAATACTTTACCTTGTCTAAGTCTGACTCCCGTTCCTTGGGAGGAATGATGTTGAGATATGTGGCAGCAAATTCGATAATTTGGGTGACCAGGTTTTCTCCTCTTACGGAAAACCAGCACAGGCTTCCTGGATATTCATCTTGGTAGGTTTGGGCATACTGTAGAGCTAATTCCGTTTTCCCGATGCCTCCCATGCCTGCGATCGCCGAGATGCTAACCTGTTCATTCTCCTGCAATAGCTGGTGTAACTCCTCTAGCTGCTTTTCCCGTCCGACAAAATTAACTACCCCGCTGCGGTTTAAATTACTCAGCTTGTTGAGACTTGGTTTAGTTTCTGGGTTTATTGATGCTTGGTTGATAATGATCTTATTTCCAGCAACATTATCACCATCACCAGAATGGGATTGATTATTACTACTCGCTTTCTCTGATTGAGTGATGCTCTCTGGTGAATTGTTGTCGTTCACAAACTAGATGAGAATAAGATTACTAGGAGAGTATTATTTTTATAGTAGCGGATCAAATACTATTACCGAATACGCCATGTGCAACTTATAGGTAGATTGAAAGGGATACCTAGGAAGAGTTAACGGAGTCAGGAGTAAAGTCTGTAGCAAGCTTGACGTAGACTTGTGGGGAGGCTGTTGATTATTTAAGTTATGCCTCCTGTGACAATCCATCTCCTGTAATAGGATAGAAAAATTCAACTTTAAATTGACTCAGAATAGAAACATGTGGTGTTTTGAGGAACTATAGAGTCGTGTTTAATAATTTACCGACGCTGGTAAATCGTTTGTTTACAGCCGTTTTATTGGTTATGATGTTGTTTGCTTGTCAGCAAATGCCTGAAAGTCAGCAGAATGATCAAACTCCAGGGGCTCATCAAGAAAATTAAGTAATCTATCAGCAGCTTAGTACTCAGCAAGCTGAACCCTAAATTTTATTATCTCTTTATCAAAGCTATTTTTAGCATCTTAATTATTTAGAGTCTAGAATATTGTCCTAATCTATATTTAGCTTGCCATAAATTAAGATTGTTCCTCCAGCCCAAGATTCACGTTAGAGTAATGGAGTTGAGGGTGAAAGAAGATGAAAGCAGCAAGAGATACTCTAATCATTGGTGGTGGTGTAATTGGACTGGCGATCGCCATAGAATTGAAGCGTCAGGGAGCAAAGGTCACCGTTGTTAGTAAGGAGTTTATGCAGGCAGCATCCCACGCCGCAGCAGGGATGTTGGCTCCGATGGCAGAACAGTTAACCGATCCTGCTTTGCTCGATTTGTGTTTGCGTTCTCGCTGGCTTTATCCTGAATGGACACAAAAGTTAGAAGAGTTGACGGGAATCGATACAGGATATCTACCCTGCGGTATTTTGGCTCCTGTATTTGAGCGCCCCACCCAGATTGAAGTAACCCCCCAGCAAGTTTGGTTAGAGCCAGAATTAATTGAGCAGTATCAGCCTGGCTTAGGAGAGCAAGTAGTTGGTGGCTGGTGGTATCCCGAAGATGGTCAGGTAGATAATCGCTATTTAATGCGATCGCTCTTACAGGCAGCCCAAACTTTAGGGATTGAGGTTAAGGAAGGGGTTAAAGTTAAGGCGATTCAGCAACAGCAGGGCAAGGTAAGCGGCGTATTGACCGACCTGGGTCTATTGACTGCCGATAATTATGTTTTGGCGGCTGGCTCCTGGTCTAGGCACCTGCTGCCCCTACCCGTACGACCTGTAAAGGGACAAATGCTCTCTCTAAGGATGCCCCAAGAGCTACATCAACCTTTCCCCCTCCAGCGAGTTATCTACGGGGATGGGGTCTACCTGGTTCCGCGACAGGATGGCAAACTAATAGTTGGTGCTACGGTGGAAGAGGTCAAATGGAAGCCTTTTAACACACCTGCCGAGGTTCAAAGTCTATTAGCCAAGGCGATCGAGCTTTATCCCGCAGCGGCAGAGTGGCAAATGGAAGAGCTTTGGTGGGGTTTTCGTCCTGGAACTCCTGATGAGCTGCCTATTATAGGTCGTAGTGCCTGTGAAAATTTATATCTAGCTACGGGGCACTATCGCAACGGGATTTTGCTAGCACCCATCACTGCTGCTTTAATCGCTGACTTGATTCTACAGCAGAAATCTGACCCCCTACTTGATGCCTTTAGCTACCAACGTTTTGAGCAATTAGTAAATATGACTTCTTTGAGTAACTCTAAACTACCCTTGCAAATTCAATCTTCGTCCTCAGTACCTTTAACGCCACCTCAGTCTTTAACTAGTTCAATAATAGTTGAAGACGATAATAAGCTAAAGATTGCGGGGCGCACCTTTAATTCTCGACTAATGACTGGTACGGGAAAGTATCCCAGCATAGAGGCGATGCAGCAAAGCGTTACCGCTAGCGGCTGTGAAATTATTACGGTAGCCGTCAGGCGAGTCCAAACCAAAGCCCCTGGACACGAAGGCTTGGCGGAGGCGCTCGACTGGAGTAAAGTTTGGATGCTGCCCAATACCGCTGGTTGTAAAACTGCCGAGGAAGCGGTACGAGTTGCTCGTTTAGGTCGAGAAATGGCAAAGTTATTGGGTCAGGAAGATAATAATTTCATTAAGTTGGAAGTTATACCTGATTCTAAGTATCTGTTACCCGATCCGATGGGTACTCTGGAAGCAGCAGAAAAGCTAGTTAAGGAAGGTTTTGCAGTCCTACCCTACATCAATGCTGATCCTTTATTGGCTAAACGTTTAGAAGATGCTGGCTGTGTCACCGTGATGCCCCTTGGTTCTCCCATTGGTTCAGGACAGGGAATTAATAACGCGGCAAATATTGCCATTATTATTGAGGAAGCCCAAGTTCCTGTGGTGGTAGATGCAGGAATTGGTGCCCCCAGCGAAGCAGCTCAGGCGATGGAAATGGGTGCCGATGCCCTACTAGTTAATAGTGCGATCGCCCTGGCGCAAAATCCCGTAGCAATGGCAAGGGCAATGGGTCTGGCAGCAGAAGCTGGTCGTTTGGCGTATCTAGCGGGTAGAATCCCCGTTCAACAATATGCTACGGCGAGTTCTCCCTTAACTGGTACTGTTAGTTAATTAAAATATTGTTGATCAATTTAACTACCGAGGGATAGCTAAATTAATTTGGCTTCCTTGTTGTCCTTATCTTATCCCAACCTATCAATACGAGAAAAACAGGTGGTTCGAGATAGCTTTCATGAAGCAGTAGAGGATTACTTAGAGCTTGCTCATACTGAAAATATTGAACCAGAGCAGCCTTTTAAGGGCAGTTTCAACATCAGAACTGGCAGCGATCTTCATCGGCGAGTAGCGATCGCAGCTAAACAAAAGGGAATCAATTTAAATAAGTTAGTCAATGAGGCTCTAGAACAATATCTTAAAAGCAGCGTATGAGTTTTTAAGACCGTGACTTCATTCGTATAGCAAACATAATTGTAATTCATATAATCTGATTAAATGCCGCTAGGATAGGAGCAGATTAAAGGGTGAGTTAACAGTAATGGTAAACATCAAACCGTGGCAAGTAGCAATCTTAGTTATGCCCATCGTCGCTATTGTTCTGTTCCTTTTGGTAGCAGCGGTTTCTCAGATTCATAGCTGGGGCATTAACTGGATTTGGGGCATCGTTATTGTTATCTTTGCTATTTGGCGTTGGCTACTGGTTAAGTGGACTCAATCTCCGCTTCAAGAAGTGGAAGAGGCGATCGCTGAATTTAACGAAGAGTTAAGCGAGCAAAATTCTAACTTTAGCTTGACTTCTGAGAGGGAACAGCAGCTTAAAAGCTCTATTGAGCAAATAATTGCCCAAACTAAGGATGATGAACCGATTTGGTCAGACTGGGGGACTTTCTGGCAAAGATGTTTAGCTATAGTAAGGGCGATCGCCTGTGTCTATTATCCAGAGGTGAAACGCCCTGAGCTGACTATCTACGTGCCCCAGGCTTATGGCTTAATTCGCGGTACGGTTGATGATACGGATCGTCTGATGCAAAAGCTCTCTCCTGTTTTAAATCGGGTTTCCGTGGGGCAAGCAATAGAGGCTTACGAAGTCTACCGCAAATGGTCACCCTCGGCGCTTAAATTAGGTCAGGCGCTTAAGTGGTCGCAATGGCTACTCAACCCTGCGGCGGCGGTAGCGAAGCTAGCAACGAAGAAGTTTAATAGTCAGGCAAATCAGGAGCTGGTGCTGAATCTGGGTCAGCTAATGCGGGAAGTTGCCCTCCGCAATCTAGCCCAGCAGGCGATCGCTCTTTATGGAGATGAAACTATTACCCTCCCTGAAGTTGCCGCACCTGCTACTTTACCTGAGACTCAAACTCAATCCCTCAAGGAGATTCTTGAAGCTGCTGAACCTGTCTCTCAACTGGAGCAAAAGCCCCTGAAGATCATCCTTGTGGGGCGTACTGGCGCTGGTAAAAGCAGTCTGATTAATACTTTGTTTCAGTCCGAAGCTGCCAAAGTAGATGTGTTACCCAGTACGGATCAAATTAAGACCTACCGCTGGCAAACACCTAGCCAAGAGATTTTAGAACTTCTAGACACTCCTGGCTATGAGCAGGTCAACCGCCCTGAATTACGCCAAGAAGTCCTGGATTATGCAGCCACTGCCGATCTATTGTTACTGGTTACCCCTGCCCTTGATCCTGCACTGCAAATGGATGCTGATTTTTTACAGGACTTGAAACAGGTATTACCCGATCTTAATGCCATCGGTATTGTCACTCAGGTTGATCGCCTGCGTCCCCTACGAGAGTGGAATCCCCCCTATGATTGGCAAGAAGGTACTCAACCAAAAGAAAAATCAATCCGTGAAGCAACTATTTATCGAGCAGAACAACTAGGGGAATTCTGCGATTTAATTTTACCTTTAGTGACTACAGATTTTCCGAATAACCGCTCAGGCTGGAATACTAATGCCCTAGCTACTGAATTAATTCAGGCGATCGCCCCAGGCAAGCAACTGCGATTAGCGCGTTTCCTGCGGGATCTTGAAGCGAGGAGTTCCGCCGCTAGTCAAATTATCAGGCGCTACAGTCGCCAGATGGCTACCACTCAAGGCTTAACTAACTTTCTTAAAAGCCCAATCCTGCAATTTATTTCCACCATAACTACGGGAAATAATGCCCTAGCATATGTTTTAGCAGAACAAATACCTGTTGAACAGGCACCGATGGTAATCGGCAAGCTGCAAATGGCTTATGAGCTATATTCTTTGCTTAGTGATGAGGAGAATTTTGACTTGAGGGCAATTTGGTTTTTGTTACTAGAAAATAATGAAGCTGGTAGTGATAGTCCCTGGGCGCTAGGTCAGGCTTTAGTCGAATACTGGAGTAAGAATATTAGTAAAGATCAGCTAGGCGATCGCTATAATTTTTACCTACAGCAAAGTGAGCTGGCATTGTCAGGTTAAGAAAAGAAGAGTAGTAAATCCCCTATTCTCCATCGTATGTTGGCGATAGAAGCTGCGGAACAAAATGTTAGTTTAAATCGATATATTGCTCATAAACTAGCTTGCTGAATACGAACCCAATTAATAATCAATATCTTGCGGAATTATTTTGCGATCGCCGCATACTCCTAAATCAAATTCGGCATGCTTAGGATAATATCCCCCTACTTTAATTGAGTAATCATGTTCTAGTTCAGGATGGAAATATGAGCTATATAAAAAGGCATATTTTAGCGCCGCTTTATCCGCAGTTTGCACATCATTCCCCATGTGTTGACTAATCAAACAGATTTCTTTATCGGACTCGATCTGACTCAGGAATTCACGATTGACCCCAGAATTAACGTACTTATCTAAGGTGATAAAATTTGCGGTAATGGGGCGATAAGCAGTTTTAATTAACACCATAATTATAAATACAACATAAACCCATCTCATATGTTTAATCTGCAACCATTTAGCTAAAGCTAGCTGATTATTATTTTGAGATGATAATAAATAGAGGTTTAAAGAAACTATGGTAATCATCCAATAAATGAAGTATCTTAGTTCATGGGATGCAGGAAAATTAAGCGGAATTAAAGATATAGCAGCGATAACTATTAATGCTGCTCTAGCCTTTGCTGAACGCAACTCCTTGGGGAGAGATTTGTTTTGAGTTCGCTCTTGCAGCCAGAAAAATATTAGTAGCAGCAAATTAAACACTACGTAAGCACCAAAAAAACCGCCACGACGACTCCTTGTTGGATCTGGACTCCATTGATCCGCTGACCAGTATTGAGGTGCATTGATATCTAACATCGAGCCAATCCAGTTAATCTGCCTATTACCTTCTTCAAAGGCTTTGGGGGTTCGCTTATGATTGAGGACTACCCCAGCTATTTCAACTCTAATTGGGTATAAGGGATTGCCGTAAACAAGGGTATTTTTAACTGGTGTAGCAAAGATAATTACTCCCGCTAATAAAGCAATAGGTAAAATTTTACTCAGCTTGATTGCTGATTTATGTTGATAGTAAAGCCAGATAATTCTTAAACTAGCCAAGATTAAAGCGCTGAATACTATAGGCTGCAATAGAGTTTTGGTATTTGCCGCTATGGTTGCTCCTAAAAATGCAGTCAATAACGCTTTGGTATCGGGAATTTCTCGATCAATATAAAAGCGATAGCACATCATAATCAAGATCGCTCCCCCTACGTTACCCAGCAAATCAACATAGCTACTGCTAGCATGAAATATTACTAAGGGAATCGAAAATAAAGCAGTTACGGCAAGGTAGAAGGGTACTTTAAAATATGATTTGAGAAAGAAAAAGTAGCCCAAGATCGCCAAAAAGTTAACCAGGTTAGCCGACTGCATTCGTCCCGTAATCTTCCAGAAAAAACCCTGAAGAAAATGTGCCAGTAGGGGGAAACCTTCAAAACGTGGCTCAAACCACTCTTGATCACCAATAAACATTTCTTTAGGGATAATGCTCCAGATTCTTCCCGCAAAAGGCAGATGATACCAGCCAGGATCGTAGTTAGTGTCAATATCGATAACTGCTTTGGACAATACGGCAATAACCAGCACCGCCGCAGCTAAATTTAGTATGGTTTCTATGGACAATGTATAGGTTTTTGCCCTCTTCCCCAGGGAAGCAAGATTCAACATCTGATCTATAGATAGGTGATTAAGATATAAAAATGTAGTTTAGTTCTGCTTCTGGGTTAGTAACGCAAATCTCTCGACGAGAGGCACGACAGCAAATACTGCCAAAATTATCATCACAGCCGTGATGTAGAGAAACCTTTGAATTAGAGCGAACTTAACTGCGCTTACGTCTGGGATATCAAACAAGCCTAATAAGCCAATCCAGCTAAACTCCATCAATCCTAAATTAGCTGGGGTAAAGCTGAGAAGCATAGCCAGCTGAACGATTGGTGAAATAAACGCCACTGCCCAGAGTTTAATGTTAAATCCACCTGCGATCGCAATTAAGACTCCGCGAGCAATCCAGACTATGTAACGAACTACGGAAAGCCAATAAAGGTAGAGGGTAAACTTTTTGCCTAAGATTGAATCTTGGTCCACTTTTAGGGATGATTGAGGTTCTTGAGATTTTCTTCCCTTGAGTCGCTTAAACCACATTAAAGCCTCAATTAGTGCGCTGATCAGGTGGCGATACCATTGATTAATTATAAAGTGAACCGCAATAATAGTAGCTATCCAAAGCCAAACTGCGATCGAAAGAGAGAGGTAGCCCAGAACGTAAGCAACGGAGGTGGGGAATAAGAGTACTGGGATTAGGAGGTTAAAGAATTGATCATAAATTACGGATAAAAACCCTCTAGAAAACGAGCTTATTTTATGTACTCTTAAAGCTAAATTTTGCACAATTACCATGCCTAGATACTGAGGCATAAACTGCATAGTTAATGAGCCCAAAGTCGTATAAAATAAGTAAAATTTTAAGGGCTGCTGATTTTTAGGTGTCAGCTTTTGCGTAACTAAGCCCCACTTGTATGCCGTGAGAGCAGTATGTACAATTAATGCGGCGATCGCTAGACCAGCATAAAGGGGATTTAAACTGTAAAAACTGGCTACAACTTCCCCTAGGTCTACATCAGTAAAATTCAGAATCAACCAGACAAAGAAGAATCCGATACCCAAAGATAAAACACTAGATATAACAGTTTTGGGGGTTATCATTGATTGTTATGCATTTAAAGCTAATATATTTCTAATTAATTAGAGCGATATAAATCCAATTAGATTATTTTGACTGTTAGCCATTAATTAAAGTATTTATAAAAAGTTCAAATCTTATTTTATAGTATTTCCCAATAAGAACTATACTAAAGTATGTACTATTTCTTGCTCACTAATTCCTAGTCCCCAATTCCTAATCCTTCAAATAAATCACTTAGGAAACAGGTCAATTAATTAGAATGACTACAAAGAATCATACCCCCAGACTTTCTCTAGATCAATACCAATTAATTCTGAAACTTGAGCCACCTCAGGCTGATATTTCTGCATTAACTTTAGCTTCATTTCCTCTGGAATACTGTCCTTTGGTGCTTGATGCCAAAGCAGCTTTTCGACAATATTATCCCTGACAAATTCATTGAATTCCTGAGAAATTAAATTCTTGGTAATACTCTTAATAAAAGGACGATTAACAAAGTTATTAAGGGCAGGAAATTTAACCTCTTTATTGACGTTAATTAAGGCAAAATTCGGCACAAAGCTCTGATCTACGCCGAGAAACTCTAGAATTTCTCGATAAATGCCCTCGTTATCGGCTCTAAATTTTTCATAAATTATGATCTTTATTTGTTCAGCGGGAAAGAGGTCATAATAACGTTTTACCTGCTGATAGTATTTAACTCGCTCAGAGTAAAACAAGAAGCTAGGGCTCATAACCCTCGGACTAGAATTTTTTCCTTGTTGACGTAATCTCTCTAGAGCTAATGCCGCTGCAAAGTTTGGCTCATTCTCTTCCGTAAACTTAGCATAGTGACTGTGCAAAGAATACAGATATTGAGCAGGTTCCCTCAACAGGATAATTATCTTGGCATCGGGGTTAAAATTATGGATTTTATTCGCGGCTACCCGAGAATATAAATAATTAGCGGTAGCCTCTCCCACTGCCTTTTCAGTTTTAGCTTTAGCAAATAACTGTAAGTAGGCGCTTTCCTGCCTAAAGTCAAAAAAAAGCTGCTTGCCATGATGTTGATCGCTTTCCAAATGGAAATCAGCACAGAAAAAATGTGGCTCCTTATAGCCTGACATAAAGATTTCAGGATGCTGCTGGAGAAATTGATGTAGAGCCGTCGTCCCTGATTTGGGCTGCCCGACAATAAAAAAATTAGGCTTCATGAATTTGATCGATTATGAGTAGAAAAACAAAAACTTAGGCTTGTAGCTTTGCCTTAAGCCTGGCAGATACCCGTTCACTAATTCGAGAATCCTGCCAATATCTGCGCCATCCATTAGGTCCTAGGGAGATAAACTCACCAGCAAGTTTCAATAAATTGGGAGATTTACCGTGAACCAGCGCCGCCAAGGTAGTATTAACCTCTGTGGAGAAAAAAGCTACCCTAGTCACTTCCTTGTTTGATTGGGGCGTCGAATGCTGGTCAATTACGAGGTGCATCTGCTGACGGAATTCTGCCACGCTGGAACTACGGCGAATAGTTTGGGAGTTGCTGTGAACTCTAAAAGCAGCAAGGGGTTGAGGAGTGTAGCAAGTATCTCCTAATGCTGCTAGTCTTAACCAAAAATCCCAGTCGGCGGTGTACCACAATTCCTCGTTCAAACTTCCTACTGCTACTGCGTCGGCTCGTTTAAACACGGGGGCAGGAATTGCAATGAAGTTCTGAATTAAGAGCTTTTCCCTCATCTCTTCTGAACTAATAGCCTGGCGTTTTAGTCGTAGGGGACAACTCCACATACCAAGAGGTTTAGCGTCATCATCGATAAATACTGAATCATGAAGATAGAGACTAGCTTGAGGATAGGCAGCGATCGCCATTTCTAGCTGCTTTAATCTGCCCTCTAGCCAAAGATCGTCTTGGTGTAGGAAACAGGCGTATAAGCCACTGGCAACCTGCAAAGCATGATTGGTATTAGCAACCCAATTACCCTGCCTGGCTTTGGTAATCAGCTTAATATTGAGGCGCTCCTGATATTCATCAATAATTTCTAGGGTGCTATCGGTGGAACCATCATCGATGATCACGCACTCCAGCTCTTGATCCTGCTGCACCACAACTGAATCAAGGGCTGCTGCTAGATACTTACTGCCGTTGTAGGTGGGGATAATTACTGATAACCAAGGCTGCTTGCTCATCGTTTTAACCCTAAAATACTTAAAAAGAAGCTGGAGAAAATTGCCTGAATCCCCAAAGCTAAACAAGTTACCCCAGGAATCAAAATAGGCATGGTTTGTGCTGGATTAAGGGAACCAAAATCTTGCTGTCCCCAGACTCCAAAGGCATAAATTGAAGCGGCTAAACCCATCAGCAACAGAATGACTCCCGTGATCAATCCTGTCTCCAGGCTTAAATAGCTCAATAACCTATTAAATTTTCGATCCTCTGGCAACAAACCCTCGCCCATGCCAAAGACTTTGGTAAACAGAGCAAACATCACAATCTGAAAGCCAATGGTCATGGCTGTAGAAGAGTAAAGCAGGCTATGAACTTTCGGACTAGGTAGCAGAGATAAAGTCGCCAGGAATCCAGCAATAATCAAAAATATTCCAGGATAGAAAAACAGCCAGCGCGGGCTATACATCAACAGAAAGCGCAAATGTCTCCAGCCGTCACGCCAGGTATTGAGGTGGGGAGGACGACTACGCCCATCACGGGATAGGGTTGTGGGAACTTCAGCAATCTGCATTTTGTAGAGGGTTGCTTTAACCACCATCTCACTGGCAAATTCCATTCCCGTTGTTTGCAAATCTAAACTAGAGATGGAATCTTTACGAAAACCTCTCAATCCGCAGTGAAAGTCATTACAAGGGCTACCAAACAGCAACTTCCCAATACCTGTTAATACAGGATTGCCCAAATAGCGATGGAGAAATGGCATTGCCCCAGACTTGATTCCACCACGAAAGCGATTACCCATTACCAAATCGTAGCCGTTGCGGAGCTTTCTGATGAAGGGATTGAGATTGCTAAAATCATAGCTATCATCCGCATCACCCATAATGATGTATTCCCCTCTAGCAGCATGAATGCCCCCTTTGAGGGCGCTACCATATCCCTTAGTGGAAACGTTAACTACTCGCGCATTTAGCCTTCTGGCAATTTCTTGTGAGCCATCATTACTACCGTTGTCGGCTATGATTACTTCTCCAGCAAGGTCGTTTTCTCGAATGAAACACTGAGCTTTTCTGATACAGGTTTCTAAGGTTTCTGCCTCATTTAAACAAGGCATAATAATTGAAACTTCAACTGCATGTTTTGAGCTAATGCAATTTACTTGTCCAGTTGCCGATATTTTTTTGGTGCTGATGTCACCCAACATAATTGATCCTTTTTTGATTACTTAAAAGTATTAGACCTGATTCTCGAATTTCATCATTTTGATACTTCTCGCTTCAGCGCGCTTAGATTAATAGCTAAACCCAAAAAAATAAAATATAAGATAACTAATAACTCCTTTAAAGGAATTACGTTTACTGTTTATTATTTGAACTATTTAATATCTAGGTTTAAGAGTCCAAAATAGCTAGAGTCTATCAGAAACAAGCTACTTTTAGCACTTAAAATAACAATAGATGTAATCGACTTTTTCACATTTATGGTAATTCAAGCATAGCTAAAATTGTGGTTAACTGGCAAAATGCCACGAGTTCACCTAAAAAGTTAGCCAAGAGTTAAGAATAAGAAAACTATTTGAGTCAAGATAATAGTTAAGCCCTTATTAAGAAAGTAGCTAATTTGTGTAAAAGATTGGTGAACAACTGCCTTTATCAACAACAGAAAAGAGGCTATTCGACTTTGACTACAGCCTCATTTGAGAATAATAGCTATTAAGGAGAGTGTCAAAATTCAAGCTTAAAAACCAACTAAGTATAATCACTTATGAGCCATGATTTACTTTGAGTGTCATAAACTATTGTTTAGCAGCTATGGAATAGGAATTATTTAAGCATTTGCTGCATATCTTTAGCTTGGGGAAAGAATAAGCAAACTCCGTAGCGACAACCCCGATCCTGATTCATCTCATTCTTGCTGATGATTTCCATTATCAAACATAGCATTATAGTTATAGATGACTAAATTTATTACTCATTACTTACGAGCAGGCAGATAAAGGTTGTCCTAATCTTAAATTTGTACGGCTATTCTTAAGCCCTTTCATTAAAAACCCCAAGCCAAAAAAGAAGTTGGCTGGGGCTATTTACTCTTAAGAGATTATTATGCTAGTTTAATGCCTACTTATCCCTAGTTTTCACGATAAAAGGCTAATTTCTAAGCAATAACTAGTCATTTATGCTTTGAAAGAAATCAATAGTGCTCTTCAATGCCGCAATAAAGACATCAATTTCTTGACGAGTGTTGTAGAAATATAAACTAGCTCTGGCACTACCCGAAGCGTCCAGAATACGGTGCAGGGGTTGGGTGCAGTGGTGTCCTGAGCGAATAGCAATGCCTTCATGATCAAGCAAAGTTGCCAAATCGCTGGCGTGAATCCCTGGAACGTTGAATGCTGCCAAAGCAGCTCGCCCTTCCCCTGCGGGAGTTGGCTTCTTACCGTAAATTCTGAGGTTAGGAATACCCTCCAACTTTTTGAAGAGATATGCTGTAAGTTCAGCTTCGTAAGCATGAATCTGCTCCATGCCAATACTACTAATATAGTCTACTGCTGCCCCTAAGGCGATCGCCTCTCCGATAGCGGGGGTTCCCGCCTCAAATTTATGAGGCAGCGTGCCGTAGGTTGAGTGGTCGAGGAATACTTCCTCAATCATTTCTCCCCCCCCCATAAACGGGGGCATCTCTAGCAGCAGTTCCTTCTTGCCGTAAAGAAAGCCAATCCCAGTAGTAGCACACATTTTGTGACCCGAAGCCACCAGCCAGTCACAGCCAAGCTGCTGAACGTCGATAGGCATGTGAGGTACACTCTGACAAGCATCAATCAGCACCCTAGCACCGTAACGATGCGCCTGTTGGACAATCTCTGCTGCGGGATTAACCACCCCCAGAGTATTAGAGACATGAACCACGGACACCAGCTTAACTTTATCCGACAATAAAGACTGGTACTGTTCCCGATCAAATTCTTCGTCGGGAGTTAATTCTACATATTTAATTACGGCTCCAGTCCTTGCTGCAATCAGTTGCCAAGGAACAATATTACTATGATGCTCCATCACCGACAGGATGATTTCATCTCCAGGATTTAAGTTTGCTAAACCCCAGCTATATGCCACTAAATTAATCGCTTCGCTGGCATTGCGAGTATAGACAATCTCCTCACGAGAAGCAGCATTAATAAACCGAGCAACTTTATCCCGTGCCCCTTCATAGGCATCGGTAGCTCTGCCGCTGAGGGTGTGTGCCCCGCGATGCACGTTAGCATTATCTTTTTGATAGTAGTTTTGCAATACATCTAGAACTGCCTGAGGTTTCTGAGAACTAGCAGCACTATCAAAATAGATTAACGGATTTTGGTTAACTTGCTGATGGAGAATGGGAAAGTCATCGCGAATCCTCTCTCCTAAAGTCTTTTCGGGAGTAAAAGTCATGTTTTGATTGCTAACTTAATGCTTTCTTTATTTTTTGTTCAATAATTTTGGTAACTCTGTTTCTCAGAGATTTTAGGCTCAGATACTCAACAATTTCTGCGGTAAAAGCGTCAATCAGGAGCTGATTAGCATCTGCTGCGCTAAGACCACGACTCTGAAGGTAAAAAATCTCTTCCGCTTCTAGTTGGCTTACCGTAGCACCATGAGCGCATTTAACGTTATCAGCCGTAATCTGGAGCTCTGGCTTAGTATCCACTCTTGCCTTGGGAGAGAGCATCAAATTACGATTAAGCTGGGTTGCGTTGGTTAGCTGGGCTTTTTTGGGCACAAACACTTTACCGTTAAATACGGTGTGGGAGCGATCGCCTAAGATACATTTATGGAGCTGGTTGGTAATTCCCTGGGGTTGAGTTAGCGCCACCAGACTGTGGGTGTCTGAAGTCTGCACCCCAGTAGCTACGGTCAAACCATTAAAATTAGTTTCTGTCTGTATTCCCAATTGCCACATTTGGGGATTGTGGCGCATTAGTTTAGCGCCCAGATTAACTTCATTCAAAGTATAGTGACTATCTCGCTGTTGAGACAGTGCTGTTTTCCCTATATGATAACTAGTCTCTGATTCTTGCTGTAGACGAGTATGATTAACTCGCGCATTATCCTGGATAAAAATTTCTGTAACCGAATTAGTAAAATATTCTCCCGTCCCAACAAATTCTTCAATTAAGGTTGTGCTAGAGCCTGTGGCAGCAACTATCAACGTTCTGGGTTGAGCCAAGCTAGCCACCTCAGCACCGTCAGCAATGTGAATGATTTGGATTGGCGTGGTTAGATTGAGATTGCGTTCTAGCCAAATCACGGCAATATCCTGATTTCCTGCGGTGTTTAATGCCGTGAAGGGGTCAGCACCAGGTTGTTGGGCAAAGTATTGACTCGCATTATAAGCTTCAGGCAAATCCGCAAGGGTTCCGACATAAGCCCCTGTTGGTAATCCAGACACATCAGATTGTTCCGCACTATAAAAGCCATTGATAAAAACTAAGCGGCTTTGGCTAGTTTCGGGTAAAGCTTCACCGATTGCTTGAGAACTGCGATTGCTGATGAATTCAACTGCTGTCAGTGACGAAAGATCGAGAAAACGCCAATCTTCGTCCCGCCGAGTGGGGACAGACAAGCCAGATAGCCAATTGTGAGACTGCTGACGAATCTCCCGTAACCACTGAGGTTCCGATTTATTTAGCCGACACTGCTCTAACAATGCCGCAATAAACTTGTCTGCTACGGGCTCAGATTTATCAACTTGAGGTATGGTTAACCAAGGTATTTCAACCGCCATTAAACTTCAACCTCCTCTGCTGACTGATTTTCCAGAAAATCATAGCCACGAGATTCCAGTTCTAAGGCTAGTTCTTTGCCACCGCTGGTAATAATCTTGCCATCCTGCATAACGTGCACAAAATCAGGCTTAATGTAGTCCAAAAGGCGTTGGTAATGGGTAATCATTAGATATCCTTTTTCGGGAGTCTTAAGCTGATTTACGCCATCGGCGACGATTCGCAAAGCATCAATATCCAACCCTGAATCTATTTCATCCAAAATTGTCAATGTTGGGTCTAGGAGTGCCATCTGAAGGATTTCGTTACGCTTTTTTTCTCCTCCAGAAAATCCCTCATTAAGACTTCTTTCCAGAAAGCTGGGCTTCATTTTGACCACCTCTAACTTCTCTTCGATTAGATCATCAAAATCAAAAGTGTCTATTTCCTCCAATCCCTGATACTTACGCTTGGCGTTATATGCTACTCGCATAAAGTCAAGATTACTCACCCCAGGAATCGCTAAAGGATACTGAAAAGCCAGAAAAATGCCGCTGTTAGCTCTTTCATTTGGTTCCTGCTCGATGATATCGTTACCCTGGTAAATAATCTCGCCTCCCGTGACTTCGTAGTCTGGATGCCCCGCAATGACCTTAGAAAGGGTGCTTTTACCTGAGCCATTGCGCCCCATGATGGCGTGAACCTCACCAGCTTTAATTTCTAAATCGACACCTTTGAGAATTGGCGTACCATCTATTTCAGCAGTTAAGTTACGTACTTCTAAAATCGTTTCAGTCATTGTTGGTTTACTAAAAAAACTTATTTGATAGAAAGAGCAAACCTCAATCTTAGGTATGCTGGGAGACAGTCCGAAGGGGATAAGGTTTAAGCCCAGAGATTAAAACAACGTTTTTATTGCTAAAGTTTATTCTAGTCTACATCAGACCAGGATGCCTGACTGAGATTGAGAAAATACCTAGTATTCACTGAGAGCGATCGCTAATTGCTCAACACAATTGCTAATATCTGGCTTAAGCATGATGCCGCATCATTAATAATTTCGATGTACTAGAGATAAGACTTGTATTAATTAATGTAATCTACATTACATTAACTGCCTAAGTGCTGACAAAATTCACAATTGCGCTTACTCTTACAGAATGAAAAATGACAAGTAACGTATCTTTTAGAATCATGACCCAGTTGGTTACCAATGAGTGTCACAAGTATTTTAAGACGCGCCTGCCCAACGAGTACTTAATCAGCGGCAATGTTTACATGTCACAGGCTTCTTATCGTATCTTGAGCAGTAATTTTTCCCAAGCGCAGTTGATTCAAGATGCAATTAATGAAAATCAGTTTAGTACAGGGGCAATCGACTATCTTCACCAAATTTTAGAGAACGTAACAAGCAACCAAAGAGGAGAATCTGGTACTAGTTCAAATCAGCTTAAAAGATTATTGAATATGTGGCTAATGAGCCTCGACCTCAACAAGTCAGTAATTTGCTAATGATTTTTTATATTTACTACTTAATACTCTACGGCTATTCCTCAACCTGCGAAACGCCCAATAGATTGCGTTATTTCTTACTTTTTAATCTCGGAGAGTGACAGAAGAGGGGGATTAAGCTTAATAAATAATTAAGATTAGAAAGTGATGCAAAATTCCAATGATAAGATTTGGCATTCGATTAAGACAATCTGGGCTAAATTTTTTAAGCTTTAGATTGGATTGTCAAGGGCGCGTGGCTCAGCGGATAGAGCAACAGATTCCGGTTCTGTAGGTCGCAGGTTCAAGTCCTGCCGCGCTCGTAGATTGTACATTAAAGCTTTATTTGTCAGATTTAAAGAATTAATGTCACAAAATTAAATGGCTCGAACGATTTTGCTTCGCTTGAGCCATTTTTGCGTTTAAATTTATTTAAAGTGTCAATATTTTGGTTCAAAAAACCAGATTTAAAGAATTAATGTCAAAAAAAATAGAGAAAATTAATATTCACTCTATGAATCTGTTGCTCTATCCTTTCAACTTTTTCCATAAACTCAGAAGTCATCTATCAGTATTAATTCTGTGGGACGACTCAGAGCAAAAAATTATCTAAGCTTTTTACAGAAAATAGCCCAGGACCCTTTCAACTTTTTCCAGGTCAAAAGAGCTAAAACAACATAGTTGAATGCGTTTTCATAAGAAAATTCGCCTGGACCCTTTCAACATTTCCCACATAGGGAAAAAACAGAGCATCTCACAAGTGGAAAAAGCTCCCTTAAATGAATAAGGGTGATGTTATAGCCACAAAACGATATATTCGTACTCTGAAAATCATCATTGATGATTCTTGATTCAGAGCTAGACTTACAAATGCTATTGTATTTATAAGGGCTAACAAAATTAATTGACTTCTGGAGTTTATTAACCTGTAAGCGTATCTCATAAAATTATTCGTAAGCTTGACTTATCAAATGTCCTTACTCAATAAATCAACTCACTTGCTGGTAGCGCAAACTTGACTATAATAGAAGATAACCATACCTTCAAAGTCTTTTTCCCAACACCCCACAATTGGAACGCGGAGTAAGCAGCAAACGCATTTTTGCTCTACACCAGAATATGAATCAAGATTCAAATATCTGTGCTTTAAAGAACATAGTGCTGTGAGCTAGTAGCTATTAGGTCTCAGAAAGCAAGATTGCCAATTGGCAATCAAACAAAACCACATTTATCGAATACTAAAAGTACACGGCGCATAGTTAACATTATAAACTTAATTCGATTCAAAAAACTGTCAAGAAATATTTATTTTACCAATTGCTTTCTTTGTTCATAAGCATTCAAAACCATATTTTTAGCCTGTATATCGGGTGTTTCAATATATTTTTGAAGTGTATATTCTATATCGATCTCTTTTTTAACAGCCTGGGACTCAATTGCTTTGGTTAGTCGTTTATAACTCCACTGATGAAGATTTTTTCTGTATTTTTTACTGTAAATTTTTTGAGCTTTTTTACATCCAGGATTTTTAATTCTTGCTTTGGCTTGTACTTCACTTTCTGTAATTTCTCTAATATTAGTCAAGTCTGGCAAGACAATCGAACTTACACGAAATCTTAGAGCTATTTCGACGATCGATTTGGCAATTAAGCGATCCACATATTGACCTAGATTAGACTCTCCAAAAGAATAATCACCCTCTTTTATTTTTGCTTGCCTTCTACTGCCTTTGTTTTCTTGTTGTTTCTGTCTATGTCTCAATAAGAATTCGTACTGAGTATGTTTTTTAGCTCTTTTACCCTTTTTTGCTTTCTGGGATATTGGCTTGCTCAGTAGCTGTTTTGTATCATAGGTAGCCTTTATTTACCCCGTTAATACATCTACTACTGTTACTGTAGCAGGATGCTTCAAGCCAATACTTACACCTAGCACTACAGAAGAGTCCTGTCTCCGCAAATATTTTCTTGGACGAGAAGAAAATTTATCACAAGATTGTAGAAGCTTGAGTGATGTAATTGAACCTTTGGTGCTTGATTTTTTATTTTTGCTTTCAGTTTCATCAATTTTGGTTTTCTATATTTTTTATCTCTGTACAGGACAAAAAATAAGATATAGGGTTGCAAAGTATTAGAGGAAAAGGGTTTCATGAAAAGTAACCACACTTTAACAATCGACCCTTATGAATCAGGTTAACTTACTGCGACAAACTTTAAAACCAATACTTGGATGGCATGGCGCACGCTTAAGTTTTTTGGCGTTGTTCCTAATTGCATTGCTAAGAGTCAAAACAGTGAATTTGGTAGAGCTAGCAACAGGCTTCAGAAGTAATGCGAAAACCGAATCTAGCTATAAAAGACTACAGCGTTTCTTTCGCAATTTTGATTTGAATTATGCTGTGATCGCACCAGCCGTAATCACTCTAATGGAAATTCCACAACCGTGGGTTTTAAGCACAGATCGAACGGAGTCCTAAAGGATACCGCTTCGCATATGGTCTTTTGGCGAAAAGCGATTTAATCTTCTGTTTCTGGGAATAGTACATGATGGTATTGCATATCCTATCGTTTGGACAACTCTGGAGAAAAAGGGCAATTCCAATGGTAACGAGCGCATGGATTTGCTTGATCGCTTCTACAAGCTATTTCCTGACTCTGAGGTTGCTTACCTGACTGGCGATCGCGAATTTGTGGGAAAACAATGGCTGACTTATCTTCTGATTGAGCCTGTGATTCAACAGCGTGATTGGACAAGCTGGGGAAACCCCAGCGTCCCTCACGCTCAATTTCGGTTGAGAATTCGAGAGAGCGATAAGCCTTCGGCATGGCTTCGCTTACCGCATCAGTGATGGGAAGAAACAGCTTAGAGCATCCATTGTCTTTGCTCATCTCCAGCCTGGACAAACTAGGTTTTTATCTGGCAGAAGGCTCGTTTGGGGTCGTTTAGTTTATGTTTCAGCTTTACGTTTAGATAGTGGCGAGTTGTTAATTGTGATTACGCCAGAATCTTGTCCCACGGCAATTTCCGACTATGGAAAACGCTGGGGTATTGAAACCTTATTCGGAATGTTCAAGACTAAGGGATTTTGTTTGGAATCTACTCATTTTCGCGACTCTGAACGATTGAGTAAACTTGTTGCTTTGATGACTCTAGCTCTGTGTTGGGCTGTCAAAACAGGAGAGTGGCTGCATCGAAGTAACCCAATTAAGGTGAAAAAACATGGAAGATTAGCCAAGAGTATTTTTCGTTATGGACTCGATCTTCTGCGTTCGATTGTTACCGACCTCGATTTAAAACAAGATAAGTTTCTTTTCTCCTTACAATTTTTGTCCTGTACTTAGGTAATTTACATTATATTTTATTTGTGTAGAGATTTTCAAATGATGAAGATTCTAGAAATACAGCTTTTACGGCAAGATGTTAGATATATTTTGGTAAATCAATAAATATTAAATAAAATAATATATGTTAAAAAAAAGAATACAGTTAGCTTTTCGTTTAGGCTGGATTTTAGCAGAGGTTTATGGGCGTTTAACACAACCAAATATTCGTTGGAAAAACTTATTTCCGCCTCCTTCAGGTAAGCCTGTTACAAGACTGGCATTGAGTACTCGTCAGCATAGTAATGGTGAATCTCTCTGGATCAGTATGCAAATGCTTGTTTACTTAACACTACAGCTTTATCCTCTTACTGAAACTACAGATGGTGAACAAAAATGGTTTTCTAATGCGATACAGCCACCAGAGTCAATTAGAAAATTCATTGATTGTTCCGAACAAGTAATGATAGTCAAACAAGGGAACTTTTGTAAGCCTGAAGAGAGTTTTTTTAGTGATTTTAATCATTGGAGTAGAGAAATATTAGCTGTATTAAATGCTGAAAACTCACTTTTGGCTGAAGCGGCTACGTTGGGATCAGGTTTAGCAGACACTTACTGGCAATGGAGATTATCAAAATATAATCCTAAGAAACAGCATACCTGGGAAAAGCTGCTAAACCAATACAGATTGAGAGTTATGATTATAAGAGTCGAACAGATAGAAAGATATCTACCAAGGTACGTTGGTTCTCTTTTATGTCATAGCTTGCAAGAGGTGGGTAAGGCATCAAAAGACGAGAAATTAATCCAAAGGATACAACAGGAACCAGAATTTGAAAATAATTTTAAAAAGGATTTTAAGAAACAATTTAAGATTTGGGAAAGCTTGATGCTTAATCGTCCTTTATTATATCATTTAAATCAATCTGACTGGCGAATAATCAACTTAAGCGCCATCG